>CAWDKH010000001.1:0-92006 GCA_963802905.1 uncultured Solirubrobacteraceae bacterium
AGCGCGGCGGCGGTTCATGAGGGCGGTCATTTTGGCCGGAGGACTCGGGACGCGGCTGCGGCCCTATACGACCGTGATTCCGAAGCCGCTGGTGCCGATCGGCGATCGGCCGGTGCTCGAGCACATCATCCGCTCGCTCGTGCGGTCTGGCGCCGATCACAGTTCGACCTGTGCGTGAACCACCTCGGTGAGCTGATCCTGATCTACCTGGCCAACGCGGACATCCCGCCCGAGGTCCGGCTGGCCTTCCACTGGGAGAAGGAGCCGCTCGGGACGGCCGGGGCTCTCGCCACCGTGCCCGATCTCGAGGGGAGCTTCATCGTCGTCAACGGCGACGTGCTGACCACGCTGGACTACCGCGAGCGCTCGTGGACCACCGCGAGCAGGACGCGGCGCTGACCGTCGCGATGCACAGCAACGCGTCGACATCGACCTGGGTGTCATCGAGTCCGAGGCCGGCCTCGTGACCAACTACATCGAGAAGCCATCGCTGGACTACGAGGTCAGCATGGGCGTGTACGTCTACGACGAGCGCGCGCTGGATACCTCCCCCACGGCGTGTGTCAGTTCCCCGATCTCGTCTCCGACTGCTGGACGCCGGCGAGCGCGTCGCCGCATTCCAGACCGACGCCGATTGGTACGACATCGGCACCCTCAACGAGTACGAGCGTGCGGCCGCCGACGTGGAGCGGTTCCCGGACAAGTACGGTCGGCCGCTGCGGTTCCCGCCGTCCGTGTTCGCGCCGCGCCGCGCATCCGCCGCTCCGCCCGCGCCGGCGCCCGAACGCCGGCGTGGCGACGGTGCACCGCACCCCGAGCCGACGCTGGACCGCCCGCCGCGCCGGCGTGGCGACGCGGTTCGCGCCGCCGTCAAGCGCATGCTCGATGTCGTCGTCGCCACGCTCGCGCTGGTCGTCCTGTTGCCCATCTTCCTGTTCATCGCGCTGCTGGTCGTGCTGGACTCGCCCGGGCCCGTCTTCTACCGCGCCGAGCGAACCGGCTTCCGCGGCCGGCCCCTGCGCATGCTCAAGTTCCGCAAGATGCGCTCGGACGCCCGGGGCCTCGCCCTCACGTTGACGGGTGACGAGCGCCTGACGCGCCTCGGCGCGTGGCTGGTGCGCACCAAGCTCGACGAGCTTCCTCAGCTCTGGCACGTGCTACGCGGCGAGATGAGCCTGGTGGGCCCGCGCCCGGAGTCGCCGAGCCACGTGGACCGCGTCCGGCGCGAGTATCAGGAGATCCTCGCGTCCGTCCGGGCCTCACCGGCTACAGCCAGCTCGCGTTCGCCGAGGAGCCGTGCATCCTGGATCGAATGATCCGCAGGCTCACTACTTCAGTGCGCTTCTGCCTCAGAAGGTGGCCCTGGACCGTCTCTATGCGAGTCGCTTCGGCACGCGACGCGACTTCAAGATCTTGATCGCGACGATCGCGACGCTGATCCTCAGGCAGCCAGTGGCGGTCAACCGCACGACCGGTGCGCTCTCGCTCCGCCGGCGACCTGTGATCCGCAGAGCCGGAGCCGGCAACGCGCTCCAAGAGGCGGCCCTGGCGGCCGGCGCCACATTGATGCCGGCGGCCGCGGTCGCCCCTGCGACCAGCGCTCCTGCGGAGCCCAGCTGACAGCGGGCCACGCCGACGGCGCGGCGATGTGCTTAGGCGAGCCGGGACCTGGGGAAGCCGAGGAGTGCCTTGCCATAGACCGAGAAGCGCATGTCGCCCTCGATCGATGCGCGTTCAAGGCGAAAGGGGCTCGTCCCGCGCGGCGAGAACCCGCGTATGCCCAGCGCGCACTGCAGGATGCCGGCCTGCACGAGCATCCGCTCGCGCGCGGCTGAGCAGCGCCGCCCGAAGGGATATGAGAAGGCGAGCGACGCGACTCCGAGCTCAGCGCTCAGCCGCCGCGCCGGCTCGATGATCTCGGCTCGCACCCCATCGTCGTCGAGGCGCGAGCAGTCAGGGTGCGTGTCGGTATGGAAGCCGACGGCGTGGCCGTCGGCGACCCACCGCGCGAGGGCCTCCCTCGTGAAGTAGGGGCGGTGCTCGTCCAGGTAGTCACTCAGCGGTGGCATGTCGCACGCCGCCCACAGCGCGTCCACGAGCTCCTCCTTGCGCCCCATGTCCCATCGCATCGCGGCGCTCAAGAACTCGCTCGCGTCGCGGATGCCGGGGATCCCACGCTCTCCATCAGCCGGTTGTTCGCGGAGACGTAGGTCTCCTCCGAGCGCAGCGTCCGGATGGCGCTGAGCTTGTTGCGCCACATGAGGCCCCGGTTGTCGAGCATCGCGGTCAGCACGAACGTCGTCGCCTTGACGCCATGCGCGTTCAGGACCTCCAGCGCACCGCTTCGGACGAGGTCGAAGCCGTCGTCGAAGGTCACGGCCAGCATCTGGCACGACTGGCTGCCGTCCGTGTTGTCCTCCAACACGTCCGAGAGCGAGGCGAACTCGAAGTGCCGACCGAGCGTCGTGAGGTGCTCGTCGAACTGCTCCGCAGTGAACGCGGGCCCGAACGCGACGAGGTGGTGCGCCGACGGGCCGACGTCGTGGGCGAAGACGATCTTCGTCCTGCGCTCGAGGGCTCGTCGGGTCAGCGGCGCAACGGGTCCGGAGAGCGCCAGGGCAGCGGCGGGGCGGCGCAGGACGGCCCTCATAGGATCCCGGCGGAACGGACTCGATCATGGCCACGCACAAGATCCGCCACCTGACGTCGGTCCACAGCGTCCGCGACCCCCGGATCTTCCACAAGGAGTGCAAGAGCCTGGCCGGCCTCGGTTATGACGTCGCGCTCATCGCCTGCCACGAGCGCGCCGAGGTCGTCGACGGGATCCGCATCGTGCCGATCGATCCGCCCAGGAACCGCTTCGACCGCGTGGTCCGCGTGGGCTGGCAGGCGTATCGGGCGGCGGCGCGTGAACGGGCGGACGTCTACCACTTCCACGACCCGGAGCTCATGTGGGTCGGGGCGCTGCTGAAGCTCGGCAGGTCCAGGGTGATCTACGACGTCCACGAGGACCTGCCCAAGCAGATCATCGGCAAGCCCTACATCCCGGCATGGGCAAGGCCGCTGGTGGCCAGGGCGGCCGCGATCGCGGAGAAGCTCACCGCGCAGATCCTGGACGGCATCGTGGCGGCCACGCCGGCCATCGCGCGCAGGTTTCCTGCGGACAAGACGGTGGTGGTGCAGAACTTCCCCGAGGCATCGTTCGCGAGCGTCGACGCGGGCGCCACGCCGTTCACGGATCGCTCCGACGCCTTCGTCTACACGGGAGGCCTCATGGAGGTCCAGGGCGTCCGCGAGATGGCCGAGGCGTTCGCGCTGCTCCCCGCGGGCATGACGGGCACCGTGGCCGGCACGTTCCACGTGCCCGAGCTCGAGGTGCAGGTCGCCGCGATGCCGGGTTGGCAGCGCGTGCGCTTCCTGGGCCAGGTGCCGAGGGCCGAGGTCTTGCGCGTGATGGGCTGATGCGCGGTGTGGTCTCGTCCTCAACCATCCGACCATCAACTACGTCGAGGCGTACGCGACGAAGATGTTCGAGTACATGGCGCGTGGGCTACCCGTCGTGTGCTCGGACTTCCCCCTCTGGGTCGACATCGTAACCACGGCCGATTGCGGCATCGCGGTCGATCCCCGCAGCCCGCGGGCGATCGCGGACGCCATCCGCCTGCTGGCCGGTGACGCCGTGCTCGCTCGCCGGCTGGGCGAGAACGGGCGGCGTGCCGTCGCCGAGCGGTTCAACTGGGAGGCGGAGCTGAGCAAGCTCGAGGCGCTCTATCGGGAGGTCGCATGACGGTTCTCGTCGAGGCGCCCCCGGGCTACGAGCCTGAACGTCGCTACATCCTCGAGGTCGTCCTCTCTGACTGGCTGGGGCTGGACTGGCAGCTGCGCTCGGCCGATCGGCGCGATGTCCGGATCGCGCTCGCCGAGGAGCCCGACGGCCGTTCCGTCGTCCTCCCCGACGTGCTGTTCGCCACGCCGCGTGAGGACTGGCTGACCGCGAGTTCGCTGCCCTCGGTACGGATGGCGGAGGGACTGCCCGTCCTCTACGGGTCGGCGCAGGCCGAGGTCGACGTGTTCGGCAGCGCGTTCTTCATGCTGACGCGCTACGAGGAGCTCGTGGTCGCCGATCGCGATCGGTTCGGGCGCTTCCCCGCGGCGTCCTCGATCGCCAGCCGGGCCGGCTTCCTCGGCGTCCCGATCGTCGATGCGTATGTCGAGTTGCTCTGGGGTGCCCTGCACCGCGCCTGGCCAGGACTGCGGCGCAGGCCGCGCGCATTCGCGGTGACCCTCACCCACGACGTCGACGATCCGCTCGCGACGCTCGACCACGGGCCTCCCGCCATCCTCCGCCAGCTCGCAGGCGACCTCGTCAGGCGCCGGGATCTCCGGCTGGCGGGCCGACGGCGTGCGGTCGCTGCCGGGCGATCGCCGCCTCGATCCGCACAACACGTTCGACTTCCTGATGGACGTCAGCGAGCGCCACGGCCTGCGCAGCGCGTTCTACTTCCTCGCCCATCGCGACCAGCGCCGCGCGACGGCAGGTACCTGTTCGAGCATCCGTGGGTGCGGTCGTTGATCGGGCACATCGGCCGCCGCGGTCACGAGGTGGGCTTCCACCCGAGCTTCTCCACCTATCGCGACGCCGCGCGCACGCACGAGGAGTTCACGCGCCTTCTGCGCGTCGCCGAGGGCGAGGGTGTGCAGCAGGAGCACTGGGGCGGCAGGCAGCACTTCCTGCGCTGGGCCAACCCGGACACCTGGCGCAACTGGGCTGCGGCGGGGCTGAGCTACGACTGCACGCTCGGATACTCCGACGCGGTCGGCTTCCGGACCGGGACGTGCCACCCGTATCGCGTGTTCGACCTCGTCCAGCGACAGCCCCTCGACCTGTACGAGCGGCCGTTCCAGGTCATGGACGTCGCGCTGATGTCGTCGCTGGCGCTGTCCCGCGACGCCGCGTTCGACGTGGTCATGGACATCGCCTCCACCTGCCGGCGCTACGGCGGATCGCTCGGCATCCTCTGGCACAACAGCGGGCTGCTGCGAACCGAGCACGAGAAGCGCTGGTACGCATCGCTCGTCGCGGCGCTGAGCGCGCCCTAGAAATCCACGCCGCGCAGGCCGAGGATGCGCTGAACCGCGCCGCCGAGCAGGGACCGCGCGCTCGTCGAGGAGTAGACCGGCCGCACCTCGCCACCGAAGCCCCGTTTGAACTGGGCGATGCCGGCGGTCTTGTCGCTGCGCCCCGTCACGTCGAGCCCGCCGAAGTCGTAGAGGTCGTATCCGCGGTCCCTGAAGAGGCGGATGTCATGCCAGTGCAGGTATCGGTTCGCGCGGCCGATGAGGTTGCGGGCGCTGCTGTCGGCGGACTGCGCCAGCACCGAGGCCGAGTAGAGCATGTAGCTGCGGGCGCGCGCCGCGACATATGCGTGCTGGACGAGGACGGCCCCGTCCTCGTCGGTGGCGGTGGTGAGCACGAGGTTGCCCTGGTTTGCGAGCGCGTGCAGGCGCGGGCGGAACGCCGGCGACACCGAGTGCGCCGACGCGAAGCGGTCGTAGAAGTCCGAGAACTCGTCGACCGCGGCGCTCGAGGGCTGCACGCTGCCCGCCACCCGCAACGGGTCCTTCTGCATGGCGCGCCGGATCTTGCGCCGCGTGTCCTTGGACATCTGCTCCAGGAGGCGATCCTCGTCGTCGGCGAGGTCGATCACGAGCGTGTGTCGCTCGCGCGAGCCATGCTCGATCGGCGGCGAAAAAGCGCAGACGATCCTCACGAGGTCGACGCGCCCGAGGTCGCGAGCGCCCGCCGCGTCGAAGTACGCCTCGCCGATCGTGATACCCCGGCGTCGGAAGACGATGGCGCCATCGGGCGATCTCACCGCGTGATTGTCTCGCATCCTGAGGCCGGCCGGCCGGCCGAGACCCGCGCGGTACGGCGGGTCCGAAAGCACCGACGCAAAAATACCCGGAAGACGGACCCTCACCGTTCAACCTTTTGCGGCGCAGATGCGTTATATCCACAGGATATGCAACGAGAGGCCCACATCACGATGGAGCACGGCCCGCAGGATTTGCCCACTGCGGCACGTACCGTGGCCTTGCTCGACGCTGAGATCCAGCGACTCCACGCGCGCAACACTGAGCTCGAGCGCGAGAAGGCAGACGTCGAGGCCTTCGCGGCGATGGCCGCGCACGAACTCCTCGCGCCGCTCGTCACGATCGACGCCTACGCGGCGATGGTGTGCAACCGCGCCGACGTGGAGTTGCACGCCGACTCGCGTCGCGATCTCGACGCCTTGCGGCGCAGCGTCGCCGAGACGCGGCTGCTCGCGGAGACGCTGCTGCAGCACGCTCGCTCCACGGGCCGCCTGCTAGAGCGCCGCCCGATCGACGTCAACAACCTGCTGCGCGGTTGCCTGACGCTGCTGGCGCCCGAGATCCACAGCCGCGAAGCCGAAGTGCAAGTGGGGACGCTCCCCGAGGTCTCCGGCGAGGAGACATTGATCAGCGCGCTCTTCATGAACCTGCTCAGCAACGCGCTCAAGTACGGCCCGCCTGCGCGCGGGACGATCTTCGTGGACGCCACTTCGTTGAGCGCCTGTTGGAGGTTCTCCGTCCAGAGCCAGGGTGCGACGATCCCGGTCGAGGACCGCGAGCGCATCTTCGAGCCCTACAACCGCGGCCGGGGCGAGCGCCGCGCGTGCGGGGCTGGCCTCGGCCTGACGATCTGCCGTCATATCGTCGAGCTCCACGGCGGCGAGATCGGCGTCAGCACCGCCGACGACGGCGACAACCGCTTCTCCTTCACCCTGCCAGCCTGAACCCGCGTCCCGCGGCGCCTGTGGAGGTCATCGTGTGCCACCACACCCACGTGTAACGGAAACCGTAACAGCGACATCACCCAACTCGATGTGAAACTCGTGCTTGGTGCACTGTGAACCGCGACGCTGTTGGTCTTCGCCGTTAACCAGGAATTTCCGACCTTCACGTTGCTCAATAATCGGCCACCAGCTCTGAGGGGCCTGTCACTCCTTCTCGAACCGCGAGCCGAACGTCGTCGCCTGCCGGCCCTGGAAATGGCAGCCACCTCAGATCGCAAGTTCGCTGCCCAGACAACCACCTGAACCGCCCCTGGCGTGATGAAGCTCCAGTTGGGCCCAGGAGACAGGTTTGTCTGTCGCTATCGAATCAGATATCAAGCCCCCCTGTCAACGGAATTCGATTGTTCAGTTTGGCGGTCTACTGAAGGATTCTTGCCTAATCAAACAACCCTACGCTCGTGGGCAAGTTCCGCGTCTAAAGGTATGCACCGTTTTCCTGTCAGTGAGAGTGCGTAATTTTTCTTATCAACTGCTTGCGTGATCGACCGGCCGCTGTCACGATCGTCGGTACGACTTGTTCGTGGATGTCCGTAGGTTTCTTCTTCGCCTGGGGTCGGGTCGGCTCCCGAGGCGAGAGAGCATTAAGGCGTTGCGCGTCGGCAGTTGTCTCACCACATTAAGCCTCGTCGAACGAATAGGGGCGCTCTTGCATCGAAGGGTGTGGATTGCGGTATCCGCCGCCCTCGCGATGGCGTGTGGTGTGTGCCCTGCGGTCGCCGCGGGGTCGGAGAGACTGATCGCTTCGGCAAGTCAGGGGTCAACGCCCGCCACCGACCCGCAACCGCAACCCGCCCCCTCGGCCGACCCGCAACCGCAGCCCGACCCCCCGGCCGACCCGCAACCGCAGCCCGCCCCGCCGACCCGCAACCGCAGCCCGACCCTCCCGCCGACCCGCAACCGCAGCCCGACCCTCCCGCCGAGCCACAACCGAAACCCGACCCCCCGGCCGACCCGCAACCGCAGCCCGAGCCCTCTGCCGACCCCGAGCCGGACGCCGATCCGCAACCGGACCGCGACTCGCAACGGGACCCCGCCCCGGCCGCCGATGACGAGCCGGACCCCCAGCCGGCAGCGGCCGGCGCGCTGACCGAGGGGCCGCAAGCCTCTGCGTACGGAGCGCCCCCCGGCAATGTCGCGACCGCCGATCTTCCGAGCGCCGCGGCGGTGGAGACCGCCACCGACCCGACCGCCGGGACGGCCGCTCGGGGAGCGTCCATCGTGGCGCGCGTGTTGGCCCGCCACGCTGATCGGCCGGCTGAGAAGCGCATAGCGCTCGGCGCCGAGCCTGGCCAGCTGGTGCCCGACCTCCTTACAACGCTGCGAGCGCAGAGCGAGCACCGTGAAACGCCCGCGCGGGGGCGCGCATCCGGCGCGGCCGCACGCAAACCGAGCGCGGCGCGACGAGACTCGTCACCTGATCCCAGCATCCCGCCGGGCCCGCCTAAAGACATCGTCGTGGGCAGCGCCGCCGGCCCAGGCGGCATCGCGCCACCGGTGCTCTGGTTCTTGATCTCCACAGGTCACGCCGTGCGGGCCGGTCATGAGCTTCGGCGCCTTCGGGCCCCGTTGCTCGCCCCGGACCTCCCTGGTCTTCCCTCCCTGCGCGATCGACCCGGCTAGCGAGCGCCCGCGTCGGTCAACGCACCGACGCGCCTCGTAGCCGGTTCTCAGTCGAGCGCTTTTTGGGAAGGAGACCCTGTCGTGCTGGAACTGTTGCATCGCAGTAACCCGAGACGGAATGGGGCCGCACGGAAAGTGACACGTGCGGCGTGGAGTGACGGCGGATGAGAGCCGTCATACTGGCCGGAGGGCTCGGTACTCGCCTGCGCCCATACAGGACGGTGATTCCGAAGCCTCTGGTACCGATCGGCGACCGGCCGATTCTCGAGCACATCATCCAGTCGCTGACCAGGTCTGGTGTCGACCACATCGACCTGTGTGTCAGTCACCTTGGGCAGCTCATCTCCGTCTACCTGGCGAACGCCGATTTGCCGCGCGACCTTCGGCTCGAGTTTCACTGGGAATCCGAACCGCTCGGCACGGCCGGCGCGTTGGCCCGGGTGCCGGGTCTGGAGGGCACGTTCATCGCGATGAATGGCGACGTGCTGACGACACTCGACTACGAGACGCTGGTGGATCACCACCTCGAGCAGGATGCGGCGCTGACCGTCGCAATTCGGGGTCAGCGCGTGGACGTCGATCTGGGGGTCATCGAGTCGGACAACGGCCTGGTTTGCGCGTATAACGAGAAGCCCACGCTGCGCTTCAACGCGAGCATGGGGATTTACGTCTTTGACGCGCGGGCGCTCAGGTGGCTCCCTGCAGGGCACCCATTCCAGATGCCGGAGCTTGTGCTCCGGCTCCTGGCGGCGGGCGAGCGCGTCGCCGCCTTCGAGAGCGACGCCGACTGGTTCGACATCGGGACCGTGGGCGAATACGAGCGTGCCGCCGCGGACGTGGAGCGCTCGCCCGAGAAGTACGGGCTCGAGGCGTCGGCGCTGCCACCGGATGATGTGGCGCCGGCGATGCAGGCCCGAAACTCAGGCGGCGTCCGTTAGGTCGGGGTTGGAGCGAGAGAGCATGATCCGGTTGTCGTCACGTAACGCGCTGCGGGCGGCGGTCAAGCGCACGTTCGACGTCGTGGTCGCCGCGATCGCCCTGGTTGGGCTGCTGCCGTTCCTGCTGCTGATCGCGCTGCTGGTCGTGGTCGACTCGCCCGGGCCCGTCTTCTACCGGGCCACGCGAGCCGGCTTCCGAGGCCGGACACTGCACATGCTCAAGTTCCGCAAGATGCACGCTGACGCGCGCGGTCCCATCCTGACGCTGGCAGATGACGCCCGTCTGACGCGCGTCGGCGCCTGGCTGGCTGCGACCAAGCTCGACGAGCTGCCGCAGCTCTGGCACGTGCTGCGGGGCGAGATGAGCCTCGTCGGGCCGCGCCCGGAGTCGCCGAGTTGCGTGCATCGCTACCGGGACGACTATGCCGTGATCCTGACCGTCCGTCCCGGCATCACGGGCTACACCCAGCTCGCGTTCGCGAAGGAGGGATCGATCCTGGACCCGCGCGACCCAGAGCGGCATTATCTGGCCGCGCTGCTGCCCCAGAAGGTCGCGCTGGACCGGCTCTACGCCAGCTGCCCGAGCGTGCGACGGGATCTGTGGATCCTCGGCGCCACGATCCTCGCGGTGGTGTTCAGGCAAGCGCTGGCGGTCGACCGGACCTCCGGCGCGCTGACGCTGCGCCGCCGCGAGCCGGTCGTCGAGGACGCGCTGCCGGCGCAGGCGGGGGCGCCGATTTCGGAGCTCCCGATCGTCCACCTCGCGGTCGGCGACGCGCGAGACTCTGATGTAGCCGTCGAGGGTTCGTGGCGGGCGCTGCGTCATCATGTGGGGTCCTCCGAGCTGGCGCGACCGGTCCGGGGACCGAAAGAGCAATGAGATGATCAGCACCAACCAGTTCAAGAACGGCAACCACATCGACGTCGAGGGGACGATCTTCAAGATCGTCGACTTCCAGCACGTCAAGCCCGGCAAGGGCGGCGCGTTCGTGCGCACGAAGCTGCGCCGCGCGTCCGACGGCGCAGTGATCGACCGCACCTTCCGGGCGGGGGAGAAGTTCCGCGCCGTGCGGACCGAGGCGCGCAAGATGCAGTTCCTCTACGCCGACGGCACCGACGCGCACTTCATGGACACGGAGTCGTACGAGCAGATAGAGATCCCCGAGGACAGCCTGCGCGAGCCGCTGCAGTGGATCCGGCCGAACGAGACGATCGACCTGCTCTACATCGACGACCAGCCCGGCGACATCCAGCTCGCCGCCTCGGTCGAGCTCGAGGTCACGCACACTGAGCCCGGGATGCGCGGAGACACCGCCTCCGGCGGCGGCACCAAGCCCGCCACGCTGGAGACGGGCGCGACGGTCAGCGTCCCGCTGTTCGTGAACATCGGCGACCGGGTCAAGGTCGACACCCGGTCGGGCAGCTACATGTCCCGTGCGTAGGACGGAGCAGAGGAGGGCGGCGGTCTTCGCCCTCTACCAGCACGACCTCACCGGCCGCCCGCTCGACGACGTCTTCGAGCGCAACGCCGCCGCCTTCACGCGCGCGCTCGCGCACGCGACCTCCGACAACGCCGAGGAGCTCGACGCCAAGATCGAGCGCCACGTGAAGGGCTGGACGCTCGACCGCATCGCCCCGCTCGAGAAGGCGATCCTGCGCATCGCGCTGCTCGAGATGCTGCATCCCGACCTCGTCGAGGGCGACCAGCCGATCCCCGCCGAGGGCGCGATCAACGAGGCCGTCGAGATCGCCAAGGCGTTCTGCGGACCGGACGCTCCGGGCTTCGTCAACGGCATCCTCGGTGCGGCACTCGACGACGTGCGCGAGAATGGCGGCAGTCATGACTGAGCCCGACCGACTCGACGTGCTCGTCGAGCGCCTCGAGCGCGCGGCTGCCGAGCTCCGAGCCGGGCAGCTCGACGCCGACCGCGCCGCTGCTCTCGTCGACGACTGCGCTCGCGTCGCCGCCGAGGCCGGGGCCGAGCTCGACGCGCGTGTGCGCGCGGCAGATCAAGGGCCGGGAGCGGCCGGCCAGCTCGCACTCGAGTCGTGAGCGCTCGCCCCGAGGCGCGGCCGGTGCAGGCCGCCGAGTACCCCGAGCACCTGCGCGAGCAGGTCGAGCGCTACCTCGCCGGCCTGCGCTTCGCGCGCGAGCCCGCCGCCCAGGGTCTCGAGGACGCCATGCGCTACTCGCTGCTCGCCGGCGGCAAGCGCATCCGCCCGGTGCTCGCGCTCGCGACCGCGAAGGCGACCGACACCGACCCCGCCACGATCCTCCCGCTCGCCGCAGCCCTCGAGCTCATCCACACGTACAGCCTCATCCACGACGACCTGCCGCCGATGGACGACGACGAGCTGCGCCGCGGCCGCCCGACCTGCCACGTCAAGTACGGGGAGGACGTCGCCATCCTCGCCGGCGACGGGCTCTATGCCGAGGCGTTCCGGCTCGTGCTCAACGAGCAGCGCGCGGACCCGAAGAACCTGCTCAAGGCCGTCGGCGAGCTGGCCGCCGCGACCGGCGTCAACGGCATGGTCGGCGGCCAGTACATCGACGTCCAGTCGCTGGTCCCGCAGGGGGCCGCGAGCCTGCGCCGGCTCCACGAGCTCAAGACCGGTCGCCTGATCGGCGCGTCCGTGGAGTGCGTACTCCTCCTGATCGAGCAGGACGAACGAGCCTCTAGACTGCCTCACTTCCGCGACTTCGCCGCGGAGTTGGGCGTCCTCTTCCAGATCGTCGACGACATCCTCGACGTGACGGGGACGGACGATGCCCTGGGGAAGCCGCGCGGCAGCGACGAGCGCCATGGGAAGGTGACGTACGTGAGCCAATACGGATTGGATGGGGCGCGCGACCTGGCCGCCGAATCGCACCGCAATGCACGCGCCGCGCTCGCCCAGGCAGCCCCCGGCGGCGCCGACGAGCTTGAGCAGATCACCGACTTCATCGCCACCCGCTCCTCATGACCACCTTTCTCGACCGCATCGACGGCCCCCAGGTCCTCCACACGCTCTCCGACGAGGAGCTGCAGCAAGTCGCCCAAGAGGTGCGCGAGCTGCTGATCGACACGGTGGGGGAGATCGGCGGCCACTTCGGGGCCAACCTCGGCGCCTGTGAGATCGCGGTCGCGCTGCACTCGCTGCTCGAGTCGCCGCGCGACAAGATCCTCTGGGACGTCGGCCATCAGGCCTACCCGCACAAGATCCTCACCGGTCGCCGCGACCAGATCGCGACGATCCGAAAGTACGCCGGGCTCGCCCCGTTCTGCTCGATCTTCGAGTCCGACCACGACATCATGGGCGCCGGCCACGCGTCGACCTCGATCGGCTACGGCGTCGGGCTCAAGGAGGCGATGCGCCACGGCGTCGGAACACCCGGCCGCGTCGCCGCCGTGATCGGCGACGGCGCCATGACCGGCGGCGTCGCCTTCGAGGCGATCCACCAGGCCGGCGGTCTCGGCACTCCGCTCGTCGTCGTGCTCAACGACAACGGCATGTCGATCTCGCCCAACGTCGGCGCGCTCTCGCGCTACTTCAACCGCGTCCGCCTCGAGCCCAAGATGTGGCGCGCGCGCGAGGGCGTGGAGGAGAAGCTGACCAAGCTCCCGGCCGGCATCGGCGCGCGCTTCGAGCGCCTCGGGCCGCAGCTGAAGGAGTCGATCAAGGCGTTCACGTCGCCGGGCCTGTTCTGGGAGGAGCTCGACTGGGCCTACATGGGCGTCATCGACGGCCACGACGTCGGCTCGATGCGCGCCGCGCTGCGCCAGGCCTTCGAGGCCGAGCGCCCCGTCGTCGTCCACGTCGCCACCGTCAAGGGCAAGGGCTTCGCGCCCGCCGAGGAGGGCGGCCTCGAGGGCATGGAGAAGTGGCACGCCGCCAAGCCGAAGTCGATCGCCAAGCGCATGCCGGCGCCCGCCGCGCCCAAGCCGAAGGACGCCAAGCCCGCACCGCCGCAGTACACGCAGGTGTTCGGCGAGGCGCTCGTGCGCGAGTGCCATCGCGACGAGCGCGTGGTCGGCATCACCGCCGCGATGAACTCCGGCACCGGGCTCTCGATCCTCCAGAAGGCGCTGCCCGAGCGCTACTTCGACGTCGGCATCGCCGAGCAGCAGGCGGTCCTGTTCGCCTCCGGCCTCGCGATCCAGGGCGCGCGCCCGGTCGTCGCCATCTACTCGACCTTCCTCCAGCGCGCCTACGACCAGATCGTCCACGACGTCTGCCTCCAGAGCCTGCCGGTCGTGTTCTGCATGGACCGCGCCGGGCTCGTCGGCGACGACGGCCCGACCCACCACGGCGCGTTCGACATCGCCTACCTGCGATGTCTCCCGAACATCACGCTGATGGCCCCGCGCGACGAGGCCATGCTCGTGAACATGCTCCACACCGGCCTGCAGCACGACGGGCCGGTCGCGATCCGCTACCCCCGCGGCGAGGCCGTCGGGGTCCCGCTCCCGTCCCAGCCGCAGCGGCTCCAGATCGGCACCGGCGAGATCCTTCGCGAGGGCCAGCGCGTGGCGATCCTCGGCTACGGCTCCGGCGTCGGCAAGGCGCTCGGCGCCGCCGACATCCTCGCCGAGGGCGGGCTCGACGTCACCGTCGCCGACGCCCGCTTCGCCAAGCCGCTCGACACCGGCCTGCTCGCGCAGCTCGCCGCCGAGCACGACCTGCTGGTCACCGTCGAGGAAGGCGTGCTCGACGGCGGCTTCGGCACCGGCGTCTGGGAGACGCTGTCCGAGAGCGGGCAGGCGCCGCGAATCCTCCGGGTCGGCCTGCCCGACCGCTACGTGACCCACGGCGCGCCGAAGCTGCTTCACGAAGAGGTCGGCTACACCGCGGAGCGGATCGCCGAGCGGATCGAGACCGCCGTGCTGGACCCCCGCGGCTCGCTGGCCTCCGCGTAGTACTCGCGTCTACCAGGAATCAAGTCTGGTCTCGGCGGCACCGACAAGGTGTCAAGAGAGCCAGGCAAACCCGTCGCGAGGCGGGGACGCAAAGCTAGAGGTCTCCTGGCGGGAGATAGCTCGGTTGCAGGACGTCTCGTCCCCCGCAACCTCCCCCCGCCATGTCCCAACCTCTCCTTCGTGCTGCGTTTTTCGTGGCCCTGCTCGCAGGGGTCTTTGGCGTGGCCGCACCTGCCGGAGCGGCCGACACGCCGTTCTCGCAGCGCTACGCGCAGACCATGCGGGGGAGCATCGAGGCGGTCGGCAACCAGCTGCTGACCTGCCCGACGGCGGCCGCCGGCTGCACGAACGCGCAGAACCGCACGGGCGCCGTGGGGACGATGAACAACAACTACAACATGGGCTACGTCGACATCGACGGCGACGGGTCCACGGTCAACTCCTCGACGGCGACGCTGACGCTGCCGGCGGGCGCGACCGTCTCGTGGGCCGGCCTCTACTGGGGCGCTGACACGTCGGCCGGCACGGGCGGCTCGGCCGCCCCCAACGCCGCCAACCGCGGCACCGTGCGCTTCAAGGCCGGCGCGGGCGCCTACCAGAACGTCACCGCCAACGCCGCCGACATCCTGACCTCGACCGGCGCCGCCACGCGCTACCGCGCGTTCGCGAACGTCACCAGCGCCGTGACCGGCAACGGCACCTACACGGTCGGCAACGTCCAGACCGGCCGCGGCGACGATCGCTTCGCCGGCTGGTCGCTGGTCGTCGCCTACCAGGACGCGACCCAGAACGTGCACCGCGTCAGCGTCTACGACGGCCTCGGCACGGTCGACGCCACGCACACCTTCTCGACCAACATCGCGCCGTTCTACACGCCCGAGAGCGGGACCGTGGCCACCAAGACCGGCCTGCTCGCATTCGAGGGCGACGCTGGCCTGCAGACCGAGGTCGCGACGTTCAACGGCAACACGCTCACCGACTCGCTCAACACGCTGAACAACCTCATGAACTCGTCGATGACCGTCGACGGCGTGTACATGGGCGGCCGCACCCCGGCGTACAACAACACGCAGGGGACGGACATCGACGTCTTCAACAGCACCGGGCTGCTGGCCAACCACCAGAGCTCGGCGACGCTGGCGTTCTCCTCCACCCAGGACCTCTTCGTCCCGAGCGCGCTGTGGCTCGTCTCCGACGAGGGCCCGGCGGCGAACACCTCCGGCCCGACCATCGGCGGCATCGCCCGCGACGGCTCGACGCTGACCGCCGATCCGGGCAGCTGGAACGGCACGCCGACGATCACCTACGACTACCAGTGGCAGCGCTGCGACGCCTCCGGCAACAACTGCGTAAATATCGCCGGCGCGACTGGGTCAGTTACATTCTCGGCCCGGACGACGTCGGCAGCACGATCCGCGTCGTCGTGACCGCCGTCAACGACGCCGGCTCCTCGAACCCGGCCACCTCGGCGCCGACCGGCACCATCGGCCAGCTCGCGCCCGCCAACGTGACGCTCCCGGTCGTCAGCGGCACCCAGCAGGACGGCCAGACGCTGACCACCACGCTCGGCGGCTGGACCGGCACCGCGCCGCTGGACTACGACGTCCAGTGGCAGCGCTGCGACACCGCCGGCAACAACTGCACCGACATCGGCGGCGCCACCGCCTGGAGCTACGTGCTCACCGGCGCCGACGTCGGCTCGACGATCCGCAGCGAGGTCACCGCCTCCAACGGCGCCGGCTCCGCCACCGCGCACTCGGTCACCGGCAGCCAGGTCAACCCGGTCGCCCCGGCCAACACGGTCCTCCCGCCGGTCACCGGCGTCGCCCGCGACGGCCAGACGCTGACCGCCGGCGCGGGCACCTGGACCGGCACCGCGCCGATCGACTACGACTACCAGTGGGTCCGCTGCGACGCGGGCGGCTCCAACTGCGCCCCGATCGCCGGCGAGGACGAGAGCACCTACGTCCTGACCGGCAACGACATCGGCCACGCCGTGCGCGTCGAGGTCACCGCCACCAACGTCGCCGGCAACGCGACCGCCAGCTCGGCCCCGACCGCCGCGGTCATCCCCGACCCGCCGGCCAACACCGCCGTCCCGACGCTCTCCGGCACTCCCGCCGACGGCCACACGCTGACGCTCGACGACGGCACCTGGTCCGGCACCGACCCGCTCGACTTCGACATCGTCTGGCAGCGCTGCGACATCGCCGGTAACAACTGCGTCGCGATCCCCGGCGAGACCGGCACGAGCTACACGCTGACCGCCGACGACATCGACTCGACGATCCGCGCGCTCGTCACCGCCTCCAACGTGGCCGGCATCGCCGCCGCCTCGAGCGCCCCGACCGCGGTCGTGGCCGCCGACGCGCCCGCCAACGTCGTCGCGCCGGTCGTCTCCGGCACGCGCGTCGACGGCGAGCTGCTGACGACCGACGACGGCACCTGGACCGGCACGCAGCCGATCCTCTACACCTACCAGTGGCAGCGCTGCGACTCGCTCGGCGGCAACTGCGTCAACGTCTTCGGCGAGACCGAGCCGACCTACCAGCTCGTCAGCGACGACATCGGCCAGGTCGTGCGCGTCGTGGTCACCGCGGCCAACGAGGCCGGCACCGCCTCGGCCTCCTCGGCCGTCACCGTGCCCGTCGACCCTGCACCGCCCGCCAACGTCGTCGAGCCGACCACCACGGGCACGCCGCGCGCCGGCGAGACCCTGACCGCGCACGACGGCGACTGGACCGGCTCGCAGCCGATCGACGCGACCTACCAGTGGCAGCGCTGCGACGAGGACGGCGACAACTGCACCGACATCCCCGGCGCGACCGATGACACGTACACGCTGACCGACGACGACACGGACCACACCGTCCGCGTCGAGGTGACCTACACGAACCCGGCCGGCGCCGACACCGCCACGAGCGACCCGACCGGCGTCGTCGACGGCAACCCGCCCGTCAACGTGGTCGACCCGTCACTATCGGGCACCCCCCGCGACGGCCAGACGCTCACGCTCGACGACGGCGACTGGACCGGCTCGCCCACGCTCGTCCCGGCGTACCAGTGGCAGCGTTGCGACGCGGCCGGCGACAACTGCGCCGACATCAGCGGCCAGACCGGCCTGAGCTACGCGCTCAGCGGCAGCGACGTCGGCACCACCGTGCGCGTCGTCGTCACCTACACCAACACGTGGGGCAACGCGTCCGAGCCGACCGAGCCGAGCGATGTCGTGGTCGCCGCGCCGCCCGCGGTCACGATCGACCCGACCGTCATCGGCACCGCCGTCGACGGCGAGACCGTCACCGCCGACCCCGGCGTCTGGTCCGGCACCGCGCCGGTCGACTTCGACTACCAGTGGCTGCGCTGCGACCTCGACGGCACGAACTGCGACCCGATCGCCGGCGCCACCGACGACGAGTACACGCTGACCAGCGAGGACGCCGGCCACGGCATCCGCGTCGAGGTCACCGGCACCAACGCCGCCGGCTCGGAGACGGGCACCTCACCGGTCGCCGCCGTGAACGCGCTGGCGCCGCAGAACACCGCGCTGCCGACGATCTCCGGCACCCGCGTCGACGGCTCGACGCTGACCGCCGCCGACGGCACCTGGACCGGCACCACGCCGCTCGACTTCGACTACCAGTGGCTGCGCTGCGACGCCGACGGCTCGAACTGCGCCGCGATCCCCGGCGCGACGAGCAGCACCTACACGCTCACCACCGACGACGTCGACCACAACGTTCGCGTCTCGGTCACCGCCACCAACTCCGCCGGCTTCGCCCAGGCGACGTCCGCCCCCGGCGGCGGCGGCGCGGTCCAGGCCGACCCGCCCGTCAACACCGCCGTGCCGACCGTCTCGGGCACGCTCGAGGACGGCTCGACGGTCATCGCCGGCAACGGCAGCTGGAGCGGCACGCTGCCGATCGACTTCACCTACCAGTGGCAGCGCTGCGACGCCGACGGCACCGACTGCGAGGACATCCTCGGCGCGACGGGCAACACCTACACGCTGACCTCGCAGGACGTGGACGGCACCGTGCGCGTGCAGGTCACCGGCACCAATGACGCCGGCGACGACGTCGCCAACTCCGCGCCGACCGCCGCGGTCGACGCCGCGCCGCCGGTCGTCACGACGCCGCCGAGCATCTCCGGCACGACCGTCGACGGCTCGACCCTGACCGCCGACCCCGGCAGCTACTCGGGCACCGGCCCGTTCGACTTCGACTACCAGTGGCAGCGCTGCGACGCCGACGGCACCGACTGCGTCGACATCCCCGGCGCCGACGAGTCGACCTACGACCTCGTCTCGGCCGACGTGGGCGGCGCGATCGTGGTCGTCGTCACCGCCACCAACGACGCCGGCAGCGACGGCGCCACCTCCGCCGCCACCGGCGAGGTGCTCCCGCTCGCGCCCGCCAACGTCACGCCGCCGAGCATCTCCGGCGACCCGGTCGACGGCGAGACGCTGACCGCCGATCCCGGCACCTGGAACGGCACGCAGCCGATCGACTTCGACTACCAGTGGCAGCGCTGCGAGGCCGACGGCACCAACTGCGTCGACATCGTGGGCGCGGACGACCCGACCTACACCGTCGTCCCCGGCGACATCGACCACGTCATCCAGGTCGTGGTGACCGCCAGCAACGACGGCGGCAGCGTCGTCAGCGGCTCGACCCAGACCCCGACCGCTGAGGCCGCCCCGCCGGTCAACACCGCCGTCCCGACGGTCTCGGGCGCCCTCGAGGACGGCTCGACGCTGACCGCGACCGACGGCACCTGGACCGGCACCGCGACGATCGACTTCGACTACCAGTGGGTGCGCTGCGAGCTCGACGGCTCCGGCTGCGTGAACATCGCCGGCGCCACGAGCTCCACCTACGACCTGACCGCCGCCGACATCGGCAAGCGGATCCATGTCGACGTCACGGCCAGCAACGACGCCGGCGAGGCGACCGCGTCCTCGGCGCCGAGCGCCGGCGTGGGCATCGAGCCGCCCGCCGCGACGGTCGACCCCGAGGTCACGGGCACCCCGGTCGACGGCCAGACCCTGACCGCCGACCCCGGCGACTGGACCGGCACCGGGCCGATCGACTTCGACTACCAGTGGCAGCGCTGCGACGCCGGCGGGAACAACTGCGTAAGTATCGCCGGCGAGACTGGGTCGAGTTACATTCTCGGCCCCGACGACGTCGGCGGCACCGTGCGCGTCGTGGTCACCGGCGACAACGGCGAGCAGACCTCGGTCCCCTCGCCGGCCGTCGGCCCGATCGCCGCCGCGCCGCCGGTCTCCGTCACCGTCCCGACCGTGTCCGGCACCGCCGGCGCCGGCCACACGCTGACCGCGGGCGACGGCACCTGGACCGGCACCGCACCGCTTGACTTCGACTACCAGTGGCAGCGCTGCGACGCCAACGGCGCCAACTGCGTGAGTATCGCCGGCGAGACTGGGTCGAGTTACACGCTCACGGACACCGACGTCGGCCACGCGATCCGCGTCGAGGTGACCGCCGGCAACGCCGCGGGCGACGCCGGCGCGACCTCCGCGCCGACCGCCGCTGTCCTGCCGGCCCCGCCCGTCAACACCACGCAGCCCCCGGCCCCGACGGGCACGCTCGTCGATGGCGGCACCGTGACCGCCGACCCCGGCACGTGGACCGGCGAAGGCCCGATTACCTACACGTACCAGTGGCAGCGCTGCGAGGCCGACGGCACCGACTGCGACGACATCGCCGGCGCGACCGACGAGACCTACACGCCGACCAGCGACGACGCCGGCCACGCGATCGTGGTCGTCGTCACCGCCACGAACCCGGGCGGCGCCTCCTCCGAGGCGTCCGCCCCGACCAGCCCGATCGCGGCCGCGCCGCCCGTCAGCGCGACGCCGCCGAGCGTCTCCGGCACCCCGGAGGACGGTTCGACGCTGACCGTCAACCCCGGCACGTGGACCGGTACGCCGCCGACCGACTACGAGTACCAGTGGCAGCGCTGCGACGCCGACGGCACGGACTGCGTAAGTATCGCCGGCGAGACTGGGTCGAGTTACATTCTCGGCCCCGACGACATCGGCCACGCCATCGTCGTGGTGGTCACCGCCATCAACGACGGCGGTCAGTCGAGCGAGCCCTCCGCGGCGACCCCGGCCGTCGAGGCCGCGCCGCCGCACGACACCGTCGTGCCGGCCATCACAGGCCCCGTCGTGCTCGGCCAGACACTGACGGCCGACACGGGCACCTGGTCCGGCACCATGCCGGTCGACTTCACCTACCAGTGGCAGCGCTGCGACGCCGCCGGCAACAACTGCGTGGACATCACGGACGCCGACGACGACACGTACACGCTGACCGTGGGCGACCAGGGCCACACCGTCAGGGTCGTCGTGACCGCGACGAACGACGCCGGCGTCGACACCGCCACGAGCGCGCCCAGCGCCGTGCTGCCCGCGCCGCCGGTCAACACCACCGCCCCGTCGGTCGACGGCGTCGCGGAGATCGGCGAGGAGCTGACCGCCGACCCCGGCGTCTGGTCCGGCACCGGCCCGTTCACCTACGAGTACCAGTGGCAGCGCTGCGACTTCTACGGCAACGACTGCGTCGACATCGTCGGGGCGACCGATGACACGTACACGCTGACCCAGGGCGACCTCGGTCACACGATCATGGTCACCGTCACCGCCAGCAACGGCGCGGGCTCCGCGGACGCCGACGCGCCGAGCAGCCCGGCGGTCAGTGAGCCGACCACGACGCCGATCCCGACTCCCACGCCCACGCCCGGTGGCGGCGACGGTGGCGGCACCGGCGGAAGTGGCAACGCGCCCGCCGGTCCGATCGCCGGCGACTCCGCCTTCGGCGGCCTCGGCGGCAGCGACCTCGGCAACGTGCCCGGCAGCCTCGTCAGCGACGCCAGCTGCCAGCAGCTCGCCGGCAACTCCAAGTACCGCCGCGTCAAGGCCAAGGGCATCGGCACGATCCGCGTCCGCGCCTACGCCACCGGCCCGGCGACCAAGGTCTCGCCCGTGCTCGTCACGACCCAGATCAGCCACGGCAAGGCCAAGAAGGTCACCTACAAGCTCGACGGCAAGAAGCTCAAGGCCAAGCGCGGCAAGACCTGGAAGGCCGCGATCACGCCGCAGAAGCTGACCAAGGTCGGCATCCACATCCTCAAGGCGACGGTCAAGGGCAAGAAGAAGAAGTCGAAGGCCAAGGTCGTGACGCTCAAGCTCAAGACCGTCCCGTGCAAGACGCTGTTCACCGCCCAGCGGTGGAAGACGACGGCGGGTGCCGGCCTGCGGCTGCGCATCGACGCGCGCTCCGCGCTCACCGGTGTCGCGTTCAAGGTCGCCAAGCCGCTGCTGCCGCGCCAGGTCAAGAAGCCCCGCACGATCGGCTTCATGCGCGTGTTCATCGCCGGCCAGAGCGGCCGCAAGCGCTACTCGCTGAAGCTCGGCAAGAAGGGCAAGAAGAGCGCGCTGGTCGCGGGCGCCGGCAAGCCGACGGTGAAGCTCAAGGGCGGCGGCGTCTCCGTGACGGGCCTGCCCGCGCGCACCGCCGTGGTCGAGCTGACGATGTACCGCGTCAAGAAGTTCGACGGCGCAACGAAGCGCCGCGTCTTCAAGCTGCGGGCGCGCGTCGCGCCCTCGGGCGGGACGCTCAGCGTCCGCCCGAAGGCACCGCGCTAGGCCCGAGCCCAGCGCGTCAGCGTGACCAGCGTCAGCTGGAGCGCGCCGACGACGGCGAGCACGAGTCCGCCCGCGGGATCGCCCGCGAAGGCAAGCCCGAGGCCGCCCGCGGCGAGTGCCGCGACCAGCCCGAGGTCGAACATCTGATGCGCGCCGATGGGGAGCGAGTCCGGCCCGGCGAGCGCCAGGCCGATGATCACGGCGCCGAGCGAGATCGCGGCCACCAGCCCGGCCGGGCCGGCGCCGAGGAGGAACGGCCCTGCCAGGAGCGCGAGGCCGCCCATCGAGCTCAAGGGCGCTGTGGAGGGGGAGCGAGATGCTGCGGGTCATGCCACCAGGGTGGCCGACTCCGGGCCCGATATCTGTGAGGGAGGCCACAGGCCTTGTACCGTTCGGCGCGTGCCCCGGGTCCGCCTCGACTCCCTGCTGGCGGAGCGCGGGCTCTTCTCGTCCCGCACCCGCGCCGCGGCGGCGGTGATGGCGGGCCAGGTGCGGCTCGGCCCGGGCGACGCGCGCGCCGCCAAGCCGGGCCAGCTCGTGGATCCCGACGTCGAGCTCGGCGTCGACACGCCGCCGCCCTACGTGTCCCGCGGCGGCATCAAGCTCCGCAACGCGCTCGACGCGCTGGGCGTGGACCCGGCGGGGCGCCGCTGCCTCGACGTCGGCGCCTCCACCGGCGGCTTCACCGACTGCCTGCTCCAGGCCGGGGCCGAGCACGTCGTGACGCTCGACGTCGCCTACGGCGAGCTCGACTGGGCGCTGCGTGAGGACCCGCGCGTGACGGTCATCGAGCGCGCCAACGCGCGCGCGCTGAAGCCGGACCAGCTGCCCTACAAGCCGGACCTGATCGTGCTCGACGTGAGCTTCATCTCGCTGCGCAAGGTGCTCCCGGCCGTGCTGGCGGCCGCCGCGGAGCGCTACGACGCGCTGGCGATGGTCAAGCCGCAGTTCGAGGCCGGCCGCGAGCACGTCAGCCGCGGCGGCGTGGTGCGCGACCCGGAGGCGCGGCGGGCCGCCCTGGGCGCGGTGGCCGCCTGCGGCCAGGAGCTGGGCGCCGCCGTGCTCGGCTTCGCCTCCTCCGGCCTGCCCGGCCCAGCGGGCAACCGCGAGACGTTCGTGTGGCTGGGCGAGGGCAGGCGCGCGGGCGCCGACGTCCAGGCGCTGCTGGAAGCGGTCGACGCGTGAAGGCCGTCGTCCGCACCCATCGCCGCCGCAACGGCGGCTCCGCCGACGCCCTCGACGAGCTGGTCGCCTCCGCGCGCCGGGCGAACGCCACGCTGATCTTCGACGCCGACGAGACGCGCAAGCACGAGCTCGAGCCGAGGGAGGGCATCGAGCTCGTCGAGGACATCCGCACCGACGTCGACCTCTGCATCGTGCTTGGCGGCGACGGCACGATCCTGACCGCGCTGCGCGAGTTCGCGGGCACCGATGTCCCGGTGTTCGCGATCAACTTCGGTGAGGTCGGCTTCCTCGCCACGCTCGACCCCGACGGCCTCGCGGACGACTTCGACCGCGCGTTCGCCGGCGAGTTCGAGCGGCTGACGCTGCCGACCATCCACGTCGGGCGCCCCAACGGCACCTGGACCGCCATCAACGACATCTCGGTCCACCGCAAGCCGGGCATGCGCGTCGCCGACCTCGCCTACGGCCTCGCGGGTGAGGAGATCGGGCGCGTCCGCTGCGACGGCCTGGTGGTCGCCACCCCGCAGGGCTCCACGGGCTACAACCTCGCCAACGGCGGCCCGGTGCTGGCGTGGGGCGTGCGCGGCTTCGTCGTCTCGTTCATCGCCCCGCACTCGCTGACCGCGCGGGCGCTCGTGGTGGCGCCCGACGACCTCCTCACCATCAACAACGCGAGCCGGGAGGAGCCGGTCGAGGTCCACGTCGACGGCCGCCCGGCGTGCGAGCTGCCGGCGGGGGAGGACATCCACGTCGAGTTCGGCCTCTCCCACGCGACGCTCGCCCAGCTTCCCGGCGCGAGCTTCTACCACCGCCTGCGCGAGCGCTTCGGACGGCTGGCGAAGTAGTCGCGGCCGGGTTACGCTCGGCCGGAGATGCGCGAGCGAACCAGCGCGACGGAGCCGGCGGAGAGCGAGCCCGAGGCCATCGCTGCCGCGCCCCGTGGCTCGCTCCTCGCGCTCGCCCGCAGCGCGGGCAACGCCGGCTTCCAGCGGGCAATCCTCGCCCGGGCGCCCGCGCTGGGGACCCTCGAGGCCTACGACACCGTCGGCGACCTGCTGAGCGCGATCGGCGGCCCGGAGGAGAAGCCGCCCTACACGTCGGCCAAGTACCAGCGGGCGGTGAAGTTCCTCGAGGTCGCCGGCTACGACCAGTTCCAGGCCGTCTTCCGCGGCCTCGAGCAGCGCGGCGGCTTCACGCGGCTGCTGAGCTGGCTCCCGTTCGCCGAGGGCGTCAACTGGAAGCGCATCAAGCTCGCGATGCTGGCCTGGAAGGACCGCAACCGCAGCTCGCGCGCGGCGTTCGAGATCGCCCACCGCAAGGAGATCGCCGATCTGGGTGCGCGCGACCGCGAGGAGTTCGTCGGCTGGCTCGGGCATGGAGAACGCCGACGTCACGCGGATGAAGGCGACCAAGGGCTTCCAGTCGCTCTCCCAGACCGAGCAGGACCGGCTGATGGTCTACACCGGCGGCTCGCTCTCGGTCTCCGACTCCGCCCCGGGCGAGCTCAAGAAGCTGCTCGACGACCCGGCGTCCAAGCTCGACGAGGGCGCGACGTTCACCAAGTACATGAAGGCCCAGAAGGGGCTGTCGCAGCTGATGGGCGCGACGGCCGACCCGCGCCTGCCCGACTGGGAGGAGCTCGAGGGCCCGACCGAGGTCAAGAACTTCAAGTTCGCCTCCGGCCGCGCCGACGCGCTGCGCTACGTCGCCAAGATCGGCGCCGCGAACACGAACACGATCCCTATCTACCTGCCGAAGACGCCGCCGGCTGCCAGCACCGGGCTGTTCCTCCCGACCGTCGCCGAGGTCGTCGACATCATCTCGACCGGGCCCGAGCAGGTGCGGCGGATGATCAAGGAGGTCCACGTCAACCCGGGCCGCAACCCGTCAGACACCTACTGGGCGACGCAGCCGGGCTACTCGAACGTCCCGAACTTCCGCTCCTACATGACCGCGGGCGCCGACGGGATCGTCGACATCTACCCCTCGACCTCGCCGCACAACGCGACCACGGGGCGGAAGAGCATCGCGCACGAGAGCGGCCACACGGTGTCGCAGAAGCTGTGGGGCACGAACACGAACAACAAGAAGTGGAAGCCGTGGCGCGACGCGATGAAGAGCGACGGGCTGTCGGCCTCCACCTACGCGCAGTCGTCGCCGGACGAGGACTTCGCCGAGTCGTGGGCGCTGTTCATGGAGGTCCGCCACGGCCCGCGCGAGGAGGAGCTGCGGCTGCTGTTCCCGGCCCGCTGGGCGATCCTCGCGACGCTGTGGTGAATTAATCGTCACAAGTTGCGCGCAGGGCGTCCGGTCCGTCCCGGGCGGGTGGTAGACCGTCGAGCCGATGCTCCACGAGCTCCGCGTCGAGAACCTGCTGCTGATCGAGCGCGCCGAACTGCGCCTCGGCCCGGGGCTGAACGCCCTGACGGGGGAGACCGGCGCCGGCAAGACCGTGCTCGCCCACGCGCTCGACCTGCTGCTGGGCGGCAAGCCGCGGCCCGGCATCGTGCGGCCCGGCGCGGCCGAGGCGTACGTCGAGGGCGTGTTCGCGCTGCCCGACGAGCTGCGCGAGGAGCTGGGGGAGCGGCTGGCGCCCGACGCCGACGAGGTCGTGCTCGCCCGCCGCGTGAGCGCGGAGGGGCGCACGCGCGCCTACCTCGGCGGCCGCAGCGCCACGGCGGCCGACCTGCGCGACGTCGGCGGCGCGCTGCTCTCGTTCTACGGCCAGCACGAGCACCGCAAGCTCACGCTCGCCTCCGCTCAGCTCGACATCCTCGACAGCTTCTGCGGCCCGTCCCAGGCCGAGCGCCGCGCCGCCTGCGCCGCCGCCTACGCCGACGCGCGAGCGGCCGAGGGCGCGCTGGAGGAGCTGCAGGCACGCGCGGGTGCGCGTGACCGCGAGCTCGACCTGCTGGTGTGGGAGCTCGAGGAGATCGAGCGCGCCGAGCCGAGCGAGGCCGAGGAGGTCGAGCTGGAGGCGGAGCGCGAGCGGCTGCGCCACCTGGAGGGCCTGCGGGGCGCGGTGTCCGGCGGGCTGGCCGCGCTGGAAGGGGATGCGTCGCTGCAATCCCCCGGCACCCTCGAGGGCGCCGCCTCGGCAGCCGCCGCCCTTTCCGCGATGCAGGGCATCGACCCTGCGCTCGACACGCTCGCCGAGCGGGCGCAGGCGCTCGCCGTCGAGGCCGACGACCTCGCGGGCGAGCTGCGCCGCTACGGCGAGGGCATCGACGCGACGCCTGGCCGCCTCGACGAGGTCGAGGAGCGGCTGGGGCAGTTCGACCGGCTCAAGCGCAAGCACGGCGGCACGATCGCCGCGGTGCTCGCCCACGCCGAGGAGTGTGCGCGCCGGCGCGCGGAGCTCGAGGGCGCCGAGGAGGCGCTCGAGGAGGGCCGGGCGCGGCTCGCGGCCGCGCGCGCCGCGGTCGACCAGGCCGCCGCCGCGCTGCACGACGCGCGCGCTGAGGCCGGGCCGCGGCTCGCCGACGCGGTGCGCGAGCGTCTGGGCGAGCTGGCGATGGAGGGCGCGTCGTTCGCGGTCGAGCTGGCGCCGCGCGAGGCGCCCGGACCGAGCGGCGCCGACGAGATCGAGTTCCTGATCGCGCCGAACCCCGGCGTGCCCGCCGGGCCGTTGCGCGAAACGGCGTCCGGCGGCGAGCTGTCACGCGTGATGCTGGCGTTGATGAGCGTTGCCGCCGAGGCGGGCGCCTTCACGCTCGTGTTCGACGAGGTCGACGCCGGCATCGGCGGCCAGACCGCGCGCGCGGTGGGCGAGCAGCTGCGGGCGCTGGCGGAGGGCCGCCAGGTCATCTGCATCACCCACCTGCCGCAGATCGCCTCGCTCGCCGACCGCCACTTCACGATCGTCAAGGACGCCTCGGGGCAGACGGCGCGCACCACGGTCACGGAGCTCGACCGTGGGTCCGTCGTGGGGGAGCTGGTGCGGATGCTGGGGGCCGACGAGGCCGATGCTGCCGCCCGACGACACGCAAAAGAGCTGCTCCGTGCGGCTTGATCGAGTTATGTATCCGTGCCCGCGTCTACACTGGAGTTCCAGAACCTGATGCCCGAACCCCGCCCGCGTACCCGCTTCATCTTCGTCACCGGCGGTGTCGTCTCCTCGCTCGGCAAGGGCATCGCCGCCGCGTCGATCGGCCGGCTCCTGGTCTCGCGCGGGATGAAGGTCGCCCTTCAGAAGTTCGATCCCTACATCAACATCGATCCGGGGACGATGTCGCCGTTCCAGCACGGCGAGGTATTCGTGACCGAGGACGGCGCGGAGACCGACCTCGACCTCGGCCACTACGAGCGCTTCACGGACTCCAACACGTCGCGTGGCTCCAACGTCACCGCGGGCGCGATCTACAACTCCGTCATCCGCAAGGAGCGCCGCGGTGACTACCTCGGCGGCACGGTCCAGGTCGTCCCGCACATCACGGACGAGATCAAGCACCGGGTCAAGCTGATCGCCGACTCGCAGGACGTCGACGTCGTGATCACGGAGATCGGCGGCACGGTGGGCGACATCGAGTCGCTGCCGTTCCTCGAGGCGATCCGCCAGTTCCCCGTCGACGTCGGGCGCAACCGCTGCATGTTCATCCACCTCACGCTCGTGCCCTACATCGGCCACGCGGGTGAGCTGAAGACGAAGCCGACGCAGCACTCGGTCAACGAGCTGCGCCGCATCGGCATCCAGCCCGACATGCTGCTGTGCCGCTCCGAGGGCGGGCTCCCGCAGGACGTGCGGCGCAAGATCGCGCTGTTCGCGTCGCTGCCGGAGGACGCAGTGGTGTCGGCGCGCGACGTCGACAACATCTACAAGGTGCCGCTCGTCTACCGGGCCGAGGGCGTCGACGACTTCGTGCTCGAGCACTTCAGCCTCGAGGCCCCGGCGCCCGACCTGTCCGATTGGGACCGGCTGCTGCGCCGCGCCGGCGAGGCCGAGCAGCGCACCCCGGTCAAGATCGCGCTGGTCGGCAAGTACGTCCAGCTCGAGGACGCCTACAAGTCGGTCGTCGAGGCACTGCGCCACTCGGGCTTCCAGCACGGCTGCGCGATCGACATCGACTGGGTCGACTCGGAGACGCTGGACGACTCCGAGGTCCGCGAGCGGCTCGCCCACGCCGACGGCATCCTGATCCCCGGCGGCTTCGGCGTGCGCGGGATCGAGGGCAAGATCCAGGCCGCGCGCATCGCCCGCGAGGAGAAGATCCCGTTCCTGGGCGTCTGTCTCGGCATGCAGATGGCGGTCGCCGACTTCGCGCGCCACGTGGTCGACATGCCGGGCGCCAACTCGACGGAGTTCGATCCCGAGACGCCGTACCCGGTGATCGACCTGCTGCCGGAGCAGAAGGAGGTCTCCGACATGGGCGGCACCATGCGCCTGGGGGCCGATCCCGTGAAGCTCCACGAGGGCACGCTCGCGCGTGACATCTACGGCGAGGCGGTCATCTACGAGCGCCACCGCCACCGCTATGAGGTCAACAACTTCCTGCGCCGCCGGCTCGAGGCCGCCGGGCTCGTGATCTCGGGCACCTCGCCGGACGAGCGGCTCGTCGAGATCATCGAGATCGCCGACCATCCGTTCTTCGTCGCCTCGCAGTTCCACCCCGAGTTCAAGTCCCGCCCCGAGCGCCCTGCGCCGCTGTTCCGCGACTTCGTGGGCGCCGCGTTCGAGCACTCCGGCTCGCGGGAGCCCACGCCGGCCGAGGGTGAGCGAGGCGAAGCCGGTGACGAGCCGCTAGGCGAGGCAGTCGCGGCCTCCGGCGACGAGCAGCACGCGCAAGCCGGGCGCTTCCAGCCCGGCTCTTGAGGCCGGCCTCCGACGCCGAGAAGGCGCGGCTGAACGAGACGTTCGTCGCGCTCTGCCGGATCGCGAGCCCGTTCGGGCACGAGCAGGAGTGCTCCGACTACGTGCGCGGTGCGCTGCGCTCGATGCGGATCGAGGCCGAGGCCGACGCCGCCGGCAACCTGCTCGCGCGCCTGCCCGGCCGCGGCGAGCGCTCGATCTTGCTCTGCGCCCACCTTGACACCGTCGACGACAACGGCGTCCCGATCGAGCCGGTGATCGTCAATGACGGGTGGGAGAACGCCAACGACGGCATCCTCGGCGCCGACAACAAGGCGGCGGTGGCGGTCATCCTCGAGCTCGCGCGGCGCTGCAGCGTCGAAGGCTCGCCCGTGGGGATCGAGCTCCTGTTCACGGTGAGCGAGGAGAACGCGCTCGAGGGCGCCAAGCAGTTCGACGCCTCCCAGCTGCAGTCCGACTTCGGCTACGTCTTCGACCACGCGACGCCGATCGGCGAGGTCGTCACGGCGTCGCCGACCTACTTCCGCCTCGCCGCCGAGTTCCACGGCCGCGCGGCCCACGCGGGCATCCGCCCCGAGGCCGGCCGCTCGGCGATCCTCGCCGCCGCCCAGGCGATCGCGCACATGCCGCTCGGCCGGATCGACGAGCAGACCACCGCCAACGTCGGCTCGATCCATGGCGGCGCGGGCTCCACCAACATCGTGCCGGAGCGCTGCCGCATCCTCGCCGAGGCGCGGTCGCTCGACCCGAGCCGGGTCGAGGACGTCGTCTCGGGCATCGTCGACGCGATCCACGACGGCGCGTCGCACGCCGAGTGCGACGTCGACGTCGTCTCCGAGCGGCTGTTCGTCGGCTACCGCCAGAAGCCGAGCGCGCTCGCGGTGGTGGCGGCCGAGGCGGCGCTGCGCGACTGCGGCTACGAGCCGAAGCGGATCGTCACCGGCGGCGGCTCGGACGCGAACGTGCTCGAGGCCAACGGCTTCGAGTGCGTGAACCTCGCCAACGGCACCGAGCACAACCACGAGCCGACCGAGCGCGTCGCGGTGGCCGCGCTCGAAGGGATGCTCGACGTCGCCTTCGCCCTGCTCGACGCGGCGGCCGCGGCATGAGCTCGCGCTTCGAGCGCACCGCCGCGGAGACCCGCTACGAGGGCAAGATCTTCAGCGTCCGCGAGGAGACGTTCCGCCACGAGGACGGGGAGGACGCGACGCGCGAGATCGTCCGCCACACCGGCGCGGTCGGCGTCGTCTGCCACGACGGGGAGCGGATCTGGCTCGTGCGCCAGCCGCGGGAGGCGGTCGGCGTATCCGACCTGCTCGAGCTCCCGGCCGGCAAGCTCGACGTCGAGGGCGAGGAGCCGCTGGAGACTGCCAAGCGCGAGCTCGCCGAGGAGATCGGCAAGGCCGCCTCGGAGTGGGAGCACCTGCACACGTTCTTCACGTCGCCGGGCTTCACCGACGAGGTCTGCCACGTCTTCCTGGCCACCGGGCTGTCCGACGCGTTCGCCGAGACCGACGAGCACGAGCGCATCGACGTCGAGGTCCGGTTGCTCTCCCAGCTCGACGCGATCATCGACGAGGTCCAGGACTCGAAGACGCTGATCGGGCTGCTCGAGCTGCGCCGGCGGCTCTGAACGACCCGTTGCATTCGCAGGGCGTGGGGGCGGGGGCGGCGAACACCTCGCCGTGGCCATTGCTGACCGCGTCATGCCGTATGAGCACCTCGTGCTCGATTTCCTCGCCTACCTCGAGTTCGAGCGCGGACTGTCGCGCAACACGCTCGAGGCGTACCGCTCCGACCTCCTGCAGTTCGGGGAGTGGCTCCAGCGCACGGGGCGCGATCCGCTCAACCTCGACCACGCCGGGCTGACGCAGTTCGTCTCCGAGCTCGCCGAAGGGCGCGGTGACAAGCCGGGCGCCAAGCCCGCCACGCTGCAGCGGAAGGTCGCGTGCCTGCGCTCCTTCCATCGCCACCTGCGGCGCCAGAACCTGATCGAGGAGGACCCGACCGCGCAGCTCAAGGCGCCGCGGCAGAGCCGCAAGCTCCCGCAGGTGCTCACGCGCGACGAGGTCGCGAAGCTGCTCGCCCAGCCGTCCGGCGCCGAGCCGGCCGCGCTGCGCGACCGCGCGCTGCTCGAAGTCATGTACGCCTGCGGCCTGCGGGCCTCGGAGGCGATCGACCTCGAGGTCGGCGACCTCGACCTCGAGGCACGCGTGCTGCGCCCCCGCGGCAAGGGCTCCAAGGAGCGTCTCGTGCCCGTCGGCAGTGCCGCGGCGCGTGCGCTCGGCGTCTACCTCGGCCGCGGCCGGCCGCAGCTGGTGGGCGAGCGCTACGAGGCGCGGCTGTTCGTCAACCACCGCGGCGCGGGGCTGACGCGCCAGGGGCTCTACAAGATCGTCCAGCGCTACGCGGCGTCCGCGGGGCTCGCGAGCAAGATGAGCCCGCACACGCTGCGCCACACGTTCGCCACCCACCTGCTCGCGGGCGGTTGCGACGTGCGCTCGCTGCAGGAGATGCTCGGGCACGCCGACGTCGCGACGACCCAGCTCTACACGCAGCTCTCCGCTGAGCGGCTCAAAGACGTCTACGTCGACGCGCACCCGCGCGCCGGCAGCGAACACGCCGCCTGACACAATCGGCGGCGTGAACCGCCGCGCCTTCGTCGTCGTCCTCGATGCGTGCGGCGCGGGCGAGATGCCCGACGCCGCCGAGTACGGGGACGCCGGCTCGAATACGCTCGGGCACGTCTCCGAGGCGGCCGGCGGGCTCGACCTGCCCGTGCTCGGCAAGCTCGGGCTCGGCTCGATTCTGCCGCTGGTGGGCGTGCCGCCCGCCGGCGCGCCCGTGCTCCACGGCCGCCTGCACCCGCAGGGGCCGGGCAAGGACACGATCACCGGGCACTGGGAGCTGATGGGCGTGATCACGCCCGAGCCGCTGCAGACCTACCCCGACGGCTTCCCGGACGACGTCGTTGATCAGCTCCACAACGCCACAGGGCGGGGGATCCTGCTCAACGCGCCCTGCAACGGGATCACGGCGATCGAGGAGTACGGCGAGCAGCACCTCAAGACCGGGGACCTGATCGTCTACACCTCGGCCGACTCGGTGCTGCAGATCGCGGCGCACGTCGACGAGGTGCCGCTCGCCGAGCTCTACGCCGCCTGCGAGGCGGCGCGGGAGATCATGCGCGGCGAGCACACCGTCGGGCGCGTGATCGCGCGGCCGTTCCGGGGCGAGCCGGGGGCGTTCGAGCGCACCACCGGCCGCCGCGACCTGGCGCTGGAGCCGCCGGGACGCTCCTACCTGGAGGAGCTGCGCGAGGACCGCGTGCCGGTGCACTCGGTCGGCAAGGTCAAGCAGGTGTTCGCGGACGTCGGCGTCGACAAGGGCCACCCGGGTGCGACCAACGCCGACGCGATCGCTTCGACCGAGCAGCTGATGGACGAGCTCGAGCGCGGCCTCGTGTTCGCCAACTTCGTCGAGACCGACCAGGTCTACGGCCATCGCGGCGACGTCCCGGGCTTCCACGAGGCGCTGAAGGTCATCGACGCCGCCGTCGGCGGCTGGCTCGAGCGGCTCGACCCCGAGCGCGACCTGCTCATTCTCACCGCCGACCACGGCTGCGACCCGACCACGCCGGGCTCCGACCACACGCGCGAGCACGTGCCGCTGCTCGCGAGCTTCGCCGGCCACGGCGGCGTCCGCCACGACGGGCCGCTGTCCGACGTCGGCGCCTCCGCGCTGCGCTGGCTGACCGGGCGGGACGCGCCCGCGCTGCCCGGCGAGCCGTTCGTCCCGTGAGATGCGTGGCACGGAGGAGATGGGGCGCGGCCTTCGCCGCCGCCCTGCTTTGCGCTGCCCTTTTAGCCGGCTGCGGCGGCGGCGGCGCCAAGTCAAGCGCCGCCACGCCGACCCCCTCGCCGCGCGCGGCCACCCCGCCGCCGCCCTCGGACAGCACACAGCTCGGGCGGCTGATGCAGCGCCGCGCCGCCGCGCTCGCCGCCGGCCGCCCGAGCGCCTACGCCGCCACCGCGACCGGCCCGCAGCGCGACCGCGACCGCGAGGTGGCGCGCAACGCGCGCGGGCTGGGGCTGCGCGACGTCGTGCTGGCGGTCGACTCGAGCGACGTCAGCGGCCGCCGGGCGACGCTGCGGGTCCGGGCGTTCTACGGCGTCCGGGGCGTGCGCGGGCGCTTCGGCACCGAGCGGCGGATCCGCGCGCGCCGCACCGGCGCCGGCTGGCGCGTGGTCGGCGAGTCGACCCCGCGCGAGCGCCATCCGTGGGAGCTCGGGCGCGTGCAGGCCCGGCGCTCGCAGCACTTCGTCGTGCTCGCCCCGCTCGAGCTCGAGCTCGGGTCGCTGCTCGACGCGCTCGAGAGCGGTTACGCCCGCATGGGCGAGGTGCTCAAGAAGCCGCGGCTGCGCGACCGCTACCTCGTGGTGGTCGCGGGCGGCGTCCAGGCGGCGCGGTCGCTGACCGAGTCGATCCGGGGCGTCGAGTCGCTGGCGGCGATCTCCGACGCCGAGGTGCAGGAGACGGGCACCGCCCAGCGGGTGAGCTCGGTCGTCTCCCAGCGCCTCGTGGTGGTGTGGCCGCCGTTCAGCACGCTCGACGCCGAGGGGCAGCAGCGCGTGGTGACGCACGAGCTCACCCACGCGGCGCTCGCGGGGGTCACCTCGGGCCGCACGCCTTCCTGGCTGACCGAGGGGATCGCGCTGTACGTGTCCGACGACCGGCGCATCGACCAGGCCGCGCAGCTGCGCGTGCAAGGTGAGCTGCCCTCGCTGCGCGGCCTCTCGGGGCCGAACGCGATCGCGAAGCTCTCCGGCGACCGCCAGTCCGCCGCCTACGCGTACGCGTCGGCCGCCACGTTCTACGTGGCCGAGCGCTTCGGCCGCAAGCGCCTCCTGCGGCTGTTCTCCGTCTTCAACGAGGAGGACCTCGCAGGCCATGCCGGCCCCGCGGTGGCGGACCGCGCGGTCCAGCGCGTGCTCGGCATCTCCCAAGCCCAGCTCGAGCGCGACCTCAGCGACTGGATCACCTCTTCGCTCTAGCTAGCCTCAGGCTGCATGCCCGAGCTGCCTGAGGTCGAGACCATCCGCCGCCACCTGGCGCCGCACGTCGACGGCCGCACGCTCGAGCGGCTCGAGATCCACGACGCCCGCTGGTCACTCCCGCTCGCGCCGCAAGAGCTCTCCGACGCGCTGGAGGGCCGCAGGATCGAGCGGCTCGGCCGGCGCGGCAAGTACCTCGTGTGGGAGCTCGAGGACGAGGCCTACCTGCTGCTGCACCTGCGGATGACGGGCACGCTGCTGCTCAACCCGCCCGAGCGCCCGCCGCACACGCGCGTGACGTTCAGCCTCGGCGACGGCGAGCTGCAGTTCGTCGACCCGCGGCGCTTCGGCACCGGCGAGCTCGCGCTCGGCGACGAGGCGCGCGAGGCGTTCTTCGCGTCGCGGCTGGGCGTCGAGCCGTTCGAGCCCGAGTTCACCGGCGAGCACCTCTATGCGCTGGCCGCGAAATGCCGCGCGCCGATCAAGGCGATGCTGCTCGACCAGAAGCGGATCGCCGGCGTCGGGAACATCTACGCCGACGAGGCGCTGTTCCGCGCCCGCATCCACCCGCTCCGCCGCGCCGACCGCATCACCCGCAAGCAGGCGAGCGCGTTGCGCGACGCCGTGGTCGAGACGCTCCAGATCGGGATCGACTCCAAGGGCGCCACGATCGACGACTTCCGCGATCCCGACGGCGTGTCAGGCTCGTTCCAGGACCGCTTCCTGATCCATCTCAGGGAAGGCGAGCCGTGCGTGCGCTGCGGCCGGCCGGTGCGGAAGCTGCGCGCCGGAGGGCGCGGGACCTACGTCTGCGAGAAGTGCCAGCCGCGCCCTAGGGGCCAAGCCAGGCAGCTTGCTGCCTAGCTAGGGGCCAAGCCAGGCAGCTTGCTGCCTAGCGGGGGCCGGGGGCTAGGCCGCAGCCTCGGCGAGGTCCGCCAGCTGGCCGTCGCGGTCAGCCTTGACGAGCTCCTGGTAGCCGCCGAGCGGCTCCTCATCGATGACGACCTGGGGGAACGTCATCATGCCGGTGAGGCGAACGAGCTCCGCGCGGCCCTCGGGGTCGCGGGCCAGGTTGATCTCCTCGTAGGAGATGCCTCGCTTGGCCAGGAGCGCCTTCGCGGTCCGGCAATACCCACAGGGCTCGGTTGTGTACACAGTCATCCGCCGCATTACTTCAATAAGTATAGGAGGTACCCGCTGGCGGGCTCCTTGAAGACCGAGGGCATCGTCCTGCGCTCGATGCGCTACGGCGAGGCCGACCGGATCCTCCATTTGTATACCCCGCACCTCGGCCGGGTGAGCGCGATCGCGAAGGGCGTCCGGCGCGCCAAGTCGCGCTTCGGCGGCCGCCTGGAGCCGTTCTTCCGCCTCTCGCTCGTGCTCTACGAGGGCCGCAGCGACCTGCTGACCGTCACGTCCGCCGAGACGCTCGCCGGCCATCGGCGGCTGCGCGAGGACGGGATGGCGCTGGACACCGCCGCGCGCGCCTGCGACGCCGTCGGCCGCCTGTTCGACGACGGCGACCCGCACGAGGGCGTCTACCACCTGCTCGCCAACGAGCTCTCGCTGCTCGATGCCGACCCGGCCAAGGCCGGCCGCGCCAACGCGCTTGCTTTCCGCCTCAAGCTGCTGCTGGCCGCCGGCTTCGCCCCGCAGCTCTCCGCCTGCGCCTCCTGCGGCGAGCGCGAGCACCTCGCCGGCTTCTCCGGCGCCGCCGGCGGCGTGGTGTGCAGCGCCTGCGAAGCGGGCGCGTTCGGGCTCGACCAGTCCGCCCACGACTTCCTCGTCGCCGCCATCGGCCGTCCGCTGTCCGACACGCCGGAAGCCGAGCCGCGCGCGCTCGCCCAGGCGGAGCGCGCGATCAACGCGACGGTCGAGCATCACGCGCACGTTCGGTGGAGGTCCGTGGCGTAGAGTGCCGCCCTCGTGGCGGACGAGCAGTGGGTCTACGACTTCTCCGAGGGCTCGCGTGACATGCGGGAGCTGCTCGGTGGCAAGGGCGCGAACGTCGCGGAGATGACGCGGGTGCTGGGCGCGGAGCGCGTCCCGGCGGGGTTCACGATCACCACCGAGGCCTGCGTCGCCTACATGAAGGCCGACCAGGAAGAGCCCGAGGGCATGGCCGAGCAGGTGGCCGACGCGCTCGAGCGGCTCGAGGACCAGGCCGGCAAGAAGCTCGGCGACAACGACGACCCGCTGCTGGTCAGCGTTCGCTCGGGCGCCCGCGAGTCGATGCCGGGGATGCTCGACACCGTCCTCAACCTCGGTCTCAACGACGAGTCCGTCGAGGGCCTCGCCAAGCAGACCGAGAACGACCGCTTCGCCTGGGACTCCTACCGGCGCTTCGTGCAGATGTTCGGCAACGTCGCGCGCGGGATGCCGGGGAAGGCGTTCGAGGACGCCATCAAGGAGGCCAAGACCGAGCGCGGGGTCGACACGGACACCGAGCTCGACACCGACGACCTCAAGACGCTGACCGAGAAGTTCAAGGAGGCGTACAAGGAGCACACCGGCGACGAGTTCCCCCAGGACCCGCAGGAGCAGCTCAAGCTCGCCATCCGCGCGGTGTTCGACTCCTGGACCGGCGAGCGCGCCGTCTCCTACCGGCGCCTGAACCGCATCCCCGACGACTGGGGCACCGCGGTCAACGTCCAGCAGATGGTGTTCGGCAACAAGGGCGACGAGTCCGCCACCGGCGTGGCCTTCTCACGCGACGAGGTCACCGGCGAGCCCGAGCCGTCCGGCGACTTCCTCGTCAACGCCCAGGGCGAGGACGTGGTCTCCGGCGTGCGCAACACGCGCGACATCGCCGAGCTCAAGGACGTCATGCCCGAGGCGCACAAGACGCTGATGGAGATCCTCGGCGAGCTCGAGAAGCACTACAAGGACATGCAGGACACGGAGTTCACGATCGAGGACGGGCAGCTGTTCATGCTGCAGACGCGCAACGCCAAGCGCCCCGCCCAGGCGGCCGTGCGCTTCGCGTGCGACGCCGTCGACGAGGGGCTGCTCTCCAAGGCGGAGGCGCTCACCACGATCGACCCGTCCGGCCTCGACGCGCTCCTGCACCCGACGTTCGACCCAAAGGCCGAGTTCGAGGTGCTGGCGAGCGGGGTCTCCGCCTCGCCGGGCGCCGCCAAGGGCGAGATCGTCTTCACCGCGGAGGAGGCGGTCCAGGCCGAGCAGGACGGGCGCGACGTCATCCTCGTGCGCCCGTTCACGGAGGCCGACGACGTCGCGGGCTTCCACGCCGCCAAGGGCATCCTGACCTCCGAGGGCGGAAAAGCCTCGCACGCGGCGCTGGTGGCGCGCGGGATGGGCCGGCCGGCGGTCGTCGGCGCGAGCGCCCTCAAGATCGACCTCGGGGCCAAGACGGTCTCCGCCAACGGGAAGACGGTGTCGGAGGGCGACTTCATCGCCATCGACGGCACCAAGGGCTGCGTGACGCTCGAGGACGTGCCGCTGATCGACGCGCGCGTGGACGAGTACTTCGACCGCGTGCTCGAGTGGGCCGACGAGATCCGCCGCCTGAAGGTGCGCGCCAACGCTGATGACCCGCCCGGGGCGAAGAAGGCGCGCGAGCTGGGGGCGGAGGGCATCGGCCTGTGCCGGACCGAGCACATGTTCATGGCCGAGGACCGCCAGCCCAAGATGCGGGCGATGATCATGGCCGGCGACGAGGAGGAGCGGCGCAAGGCGCTGGCCGAGCTGCTGCCGCTCCAGAAGGAGGACTTCGAGGGCCTGTTCGAGGCGATGGCCGGCCTGCCGGTGACGATCCGGCTGCTCGACCCGCCGCTGCACGAGTTCCTCCAGAACCTGCCGGATCTCTCCGCCGAGGTCGAGCGGGCGCGGATCGAGTGCTCAGACGACCTCGAGAAGCTCGAGGCGACGCTCAAGCGCGTCAACGAGATCCACGAGGAGAACCCGATGCTCGGCACCCGCGGCTGCCGGCTGGGGATCCTCTACCCCGAGATCTACGAGATGCAGGTCGAGGCGATCATGCGCGCCACCGCGTCCGTGCACGAGAGCTCCGGCAAAGCCCCGCACGTCGAGATCATGATCCCGCTGGTCGACTACGAGCAGGAGCTCGAGATCATGCGCGAGCTCGTGGTGCGGATCGGGGACGAGCAGGGGCTGTCGGTCGGCGAGGACTACACCGTCGGGACGATGATCGAGCTGCCGCGGGCCTGCTTCGTGGCCAACCGGATCGCCGAGCACGCCGACTTCTTCTCGTTCGGCACCAACGACCTCACGCAGACGGCGCTGGGGTTCTCGCGCGACGACGTCGAGTCGAAGTTCGTGCCCGTCTACATGGAGCGCAAGATCATCGACCGGTCGCCGTTCGAGACGATCGACAAGCCCGGCGTGGGGTGGCTCGTGCGGCTCGCCTCGTGGGTCGGGCGCGAGGCGAAGCCGGAGCTCAAGCTCGGGATCTGCGGCGAGCACGGCGGCGATCCCGAGTCGATCGACTTCTTCCACATGGCCGGGCTCGACTACGTCTCGTGCTCGCCATACCGCGTGCCGATCGCGCGCGTCGCAGCCGCACAGGCAGCGATTCGCGAGGAGGGCTCGTGATCGCTGGCGGTGCCGCACAGGCAGCGATTCGCGAAGCGGAGTGAGACGTGGCGGTCGCCTTCCTGGGGCCGGATACCGACGCGTACGTCGCTTCAGTGGCGCGTCATGTGGGCGAGTTCACTGAGCGCACGGGCATCGACGTCGATGTGCGGATCATCGACAGCGACACCTACTTCTCCAACGACATCCACGGGCTGCTGGATGGCGAAGGGCGCGCCGACGTGTTCATGTCCGGCCCGGTGCTGCTGTGGGAGCACGTCGGGGCCGGGTTCGTCGAGCCACTGGACGACTTCGCCGCGGCGGGTTGGGACGCGGGCGACTTCTTCGACTCGCTGCTGGACGCCAATCGGTGGACCGGCAAGTTCGGCGACCCGCTCGGGGCCGGTCCGCTCCTCGAGGTCCCGGTCAACTGCGAGTCCTACAACCTTGCCTACGTGCCCGAGCATCTCGAGCGCCTCGGGCTTGAAGTGCCGGCGACGTGGGACGCCTACTTCGACGCTGCCGCGCGGCTGGCGGAGGGAGGCGTACGCGGCTTCGGCCAGCGCGGCCTGCAGGTGTGGCACACGATGTACACGGGCTATGCCACGCAGGTGTGGTCGGCCGGCGGGCGCGACTTCGACGAGCAGGGGCGCTGCGCGATCGCCGAGCCGGCGGTCGTGGCGGCCACCGAGAAGTTCATCGAGGGGCTACGCGTGGCGGGGCCGCCGGACTGGCTCGAGCAGCGCTGGTACGAGCTCGCGCTCGACTTCGCCCGCGGCGCCTACGGGCTGATCGTCGACTCCGACCACTACGTCGCCTTTTTCGAGGACGAGCAGTACTCGAGCCTGGTCGGCCGGATCGGCTACGCGCCGCCGCCCGCCGGCCCCGACGTTCGCCCGAACCTCTGGACGTGGTCGCTCGTCATGAATGCGCGGTCGGAGCGCAAGCAGGAGGCATGGCGGTTCATCGAGTGGGCCTCGGGGGCCGAGTTCCTCCTGCGCTCGGTGTTCGAGGGCAACATGAACCCGACGCGGCGCAGCGTGTGGGCCGACCCGACCTTCGCCGAGCACGTCGCGGGCTGGGGCGACTTCGCCGCGGTGGCCCGCGACTTGGTCGAGAACCGCGCCTCGGTGCTCGTCACGCCATCGGTGGACTACCTCTCGATCGGCGATCGCTGGGCCCGCGCGCTGCGCGAGGCGTACGCGGGCACGGAGGGCGTCGCGGAGGCGCTCGAGCGCGCCGCAGCGGACATCGACGCGATCGTACGCACGCAATAAGCGTCACAACTTCGCGCCGCCGGCCGCTGACACCCGCACGGCTTGCCAAACTCTGGTCGTGATCACGTCGGCCCCCTCCTATCCCGCCGACCGCCTCGTGCCGGAGGAGGAGTGCTCGCTGCGCAACCCGTTCCAGCGCGATCGCGACCGGATCGTGCACTGCAAGGCGTTCCGGCGGCTCAACCACAAGACGCAGGTGTTCGTGGCGCCGAAGGGCGATCACTACCGGACGCGGCTCACCCACACGCTGGAGACGACCCAGATCTCGCGCACCGTGGCGCGAGCGCTGGGGCTGAACGAGGACCTGACCGAGGCGATCGGGCTCGGCCACGACCTCGGCCACCCGCCGTTCGGCCACATCGGCGAGGACGTGCTCGATCGCTGCGCGCGCGAGCGGTTCGGCCGCGGGTTCCGCCACAACGAGCACTCGCTGCGGGTGGTCGACAAGCTGGAGCGGCTGAACCTGACCGCACCCGTGCGCGACGGGATCCTGCGGCACTCGAGCGGGGCGGGCGAGCCGGCGACGCTGGAGGGCAAGATCGTCCGGCTGGTCGACCGGATCGCCTACATCAACCACGACATCGACGACGCGGTGCGGGCGGGCGTGCTGCAGATCGCCGACCTGCCGGCCGAGGAGATCGCGGTGCTGGGCGACACCGGCTCGCGCCGGATCGACCGCCTCGTCCACGACCTCGTCGAGCACTCCGAGGCGGCCGAGGACATCGTCCAGGGCGAAGAGGTCGGCGGCGCGATGCTGCGCCTGCGCGGCTTCATGTTCCAGAACGTCTACCTGGGCCCGACCGCCCGGGCCGAGCACGCGAAGATCGAGCGCGTCATGCGCGGGCTGTTCGAGTGGTTCTGCGAGCACCCGGACGAGCTGCCGGCGTTCGAGGGTGACGCGTCGGAGGCCGACCGCGTGATCGACTATCTGGCGGGAATGACCGACCGCTTCGCCATCCGCGCCTGGACCGAGCGCGCGGTGCCCCAGGGCCTGCTCGTCTAGTGGCGCGGTACACGGCCGATTCGAAGGAACGCGTCCGCGACGCGATCGACTTCGTCGAGCTGGTCGGCGCGCGCACGGAGCTGCGCAAGTCCGGGCAGCGGCGCTACACGGGGCTGTGCCCGTTCCACGACGAGCGGACGCCGTCGTTCGGGATCGACCCGGTGGAGAAGCTCTACCACTGCTTCGGGTGCGGCGAGGGCGGCGACGTCTTCAAGTTCGTGATGGAGACCGAGGGGCTGGACTTCGCCTCGGCGCTGGAGTCGCTCGCCGAGCGCGCCGGCGTCGAGCTCGAGGCCGAGCAGGAGGATCCGCAGGCGGCCAAGCGGCGCGACCGCGAGGGGCGCCTCCTTGCGCTGCTCGAGCGGACCGCGGCGTACTACGTGCGGGTGCTGTGGGAGTCGAAGGAGGCCGCGGACGCGCGCGAGTACCTGCTCGGCCGCGGGCTGAGCGAGGGCGCGCTGCGCCAGTTCCGCGTCGGCTACTCGCCCTCGGCCTGGGACACGGTGCTGAACGCCTCGCGGCGGGCGGGCTACGGCAACGAGGAGGTGTTCGCCGCCGGGCTCGCGGTGCGCGGGCGCGAGGGCCGGATCTACGACGTCTTCCGCGGCAAGATCATGTTCCCGCTGGCCGACCGGCGCGGGCGGGTGCGCGGGTTCGGCGCGCGGGCGATGCGCGACGGCCAGGGGCCGAAGTACGTCAACACGCGCGAGGGCGAGGTGTTCTCGAAGGGCCGCCAGCTGTTCGGGATCGACGTCGCGCGGGCGGCGGCGGCGAAGGCGGGCTCGGTCGTGCTGGCCGAGGGCTACACCGACGTGATCGCGCTGCACCAGGCAGGGTTCGGCAACGCGGTCGGCGTGATGGGCACGGCTCTGACCGGCGAGCAGGCGCGCGAGATCGGCGGGCTGGCGTCGGTGGTGCTGCTGTGCCTCGACGCCGACGCGGCTGGCCAGCAGGCCGCGGTGCGGGCCGCCTCCGTGCTCCCGGACCGGCTGGAGCTGAAGGTTGTCGGGATGCCGGCGGGCTCCGACCCGGCGGACATCGTGGGGGAGGAGGGAGGCGCCGAGCGGATGCGCGGGCTGCTCGAGAGCGCGGTGCCGTTCGCGCGCTTCCAGATCGAGCGGACGCTCGAGCGCGCCCGCGACGACGAGGCCCTGTCCGAGGTCGCAAGCGTCATCCGCTCGCTGCCGCAGGGCATCCTGCGCGGTGAGCTCGTCCAGATCGCCTCGAGCCGCCTCGGAATCACGCCGGAGCTCGTGGAGAGCGCGGTGCGGACGGCCCGGCCGGTCGTGCCCCCGGGTGGGGCGACGGACGGGGTCCGATCCCGCCCCTCGAACGGCGCTCGCCAGGCGCTCGACCGCCGCGAGCAGGCCGAGCGGACCTTCCTCGCGCTCTGCGTCGCGCTACCCGAGCTCGGCGAGGAGAAGCTGGGGGCACTCGACCTCGACGCCGTGTTCAGCTCGCCCGCCTCCCGCCGGGCCGCCGAGCTGCTGCGCGGCCACCTCGCCACTCCGTCCTCGATCCTCGCCGAGGAGCCCGACCTCGTCGGCCTCGTCGCGGAGCTCCGCGACACCGCCAACCGCCTCGACGCCACCCCGGCGACGCTCGAGCTCGAGGCGCTCCAGCTCGACCTCCACCGCCTCGACCGCGAGATCAGCGCCGCCCGAACCGGGGGAGAGGGAGCGATCGGAGCCCTCGCGACCGAGCGCCAGAAGGTCCTCGACGCGATCCGGCATCGCCTGCAGTAGAGCCAAAAGTCCGTCCGACACACGAACTAGTGTTCGTGTATGGACAAGGACTGGCTCGAGACCCAACTGGCCGCCGGCCGCTCGATCGAGTCGATCGCGCGAGAGGTGGGGAAGCACCCGTCGACCGTGGCGTACCACGTCAAGAAGCACGGCCTCAGGTCGGTTCACGTGGCGAAGCACGCGGCTCGCGGCGAAGTCAGCCGCGAGGCACTCGTCGAGCTCGTAGAACAGGGCATGTCGGTGCGTCAGATTGGCAAGGAACTCGGGCTGAGCTTCGGGGCCGTCCAGCACTGGCTGGCGAAGTACGAGCTCAAGACGGAGCCGCATCACTACTCGCGCCGCGACGCCGACAAGCCCCCGTCAGTTCTCCGCGAGTGCTCGACGCACGGCTGGACCGACTACGTCCGTTCGGGCGCCCGGGGCTTCTACCGCTGTCCCAAGTGCGCGATGGAGCGTGTCGCGGCATACCGTCGACGGGTCAAGGAGATCCTCGTCGAGGAGGCTGGCGGCAAATGCCGCATATGCGGCTATGACATCTACATCGGTGCACTCCACTTCCACCATCTCGACCCGGCGCTCAAACGGTTCGCTGTGAGCCACGCGGGGACCACCGGATCCCTCCGCACCATGCGGGAAGAGGCGCGGAAATGCGTGCTACTGTGCGCAAACTGCCACGCGGAGGTCGAGGCGGGGCTGGTGCTTCTGGCGTCTCCCGCCGATAATCCGGGGTAGATCGGTCCGGGGTAGCTCAACGGCAGAGCATTCGGCTGTTAACCGAAGGGTTGTGGGTTCGAATCCCACCCCCGGAGCTTGAGAAGGCCGCCTCGCGGGGCGGTCTTCGTCGTTCTCGGGTGCCCTGGCCGGGTCCGGCCGTCGCGATAACAGTAAACGTTTGACAGTTACGGCGCCCGGTCGGTAGCGTCCGCTCAGATGGAGCGAGAGGAGGGCTTGGGCCGGCGCGCGCCCGAGGTAGAGCAACGCCAACCACCGGCGGCGACCGGGGGTGCGTCCGCTCGCGACCTCGGCAAGCGGATGCTCGAGGTCGAGTCGAACAGTGACCGGCGGCCATCGCCACCGCCGAGCCCTCGTGGAGCGCCAGGACGAAGTTCAGATCCTCCGGGAGCCCGGCGAGAAACGGCACCTCGGTCGAGCCCGGGTTGGAGAAGATCGTCGTCAGCTCGAGGCGCCGCAGCACACCGAACGTCGCGGTGCGCACGGTGTGCTCGGGAGCCACGCGGGAGCAATACTGCAAAACGTTTGGCCTTTTGTGATCCCGTATCCTCATCGCAATGGCGACGGCACGCGCACGGCCGGGAGGCCAGGTTCTGCACTCCTCGACCGGTGCCAGCGAGCAGATCGCGGCGCAGCTGCGGGTTTGGCTCGAGCAGCAGCAGCTCAAGACCGGCGAGCGGATCGGGACTGAGCAGGAGCTCGCCGACGAGTTCGGCGTCAGCCGCCCGACGATGCGCGAGGCGCTGCGGCTGCTGTCGGCCGCGCACCTGATCCGCGTCGGTCGCGGCCGCGCCGGCGGCATCTTCGTCGCGCGCACGCCGAGCGAGGGCATGAGCCGCAACCTGTCGGAGTCGATCGCGCTGATGCTCTCGGCGCAGACGATCTCGATGAACGAGCTGCTCGACGCGCGGCTCTCGCTCGAGGTCCCGATCGCGGGCCGCGCGGCAGTCAACGGCGACGACGAGGTCGTGGCCCGGCTCGAGCAGGCGATCGCCGACGCCGAAGGCCACCAGCCCGGCAGCGAGGCGTGGAACACCGCCGACGGCCGCTTCCACGCGACGCTCGCCGAGGCGTCCGGCAACCAGCTGCTGCACGCGCTGACCGGCTGGATCCTCGAGGTCCTGCAGCCGTCGCTGATCGTCACCATCTCACCGCGCGTCGACGCCGAGGCGATCCTCGCTCAGCACCGCGCGATCCTCCGTGCCGTGCGGCGGCGCCAGCGCCTGGCGGCGGAGAAGGCGATGGCCGCCCACATCGAGTACCTGGTCCAGATCCTCGACGAGGGCGAGTGACGCTCGTCGGGTTCCTGGGGCTCGGCGAGGCGGGCTCGCTGATCGCCGCCGACCTCGCCGCCGCCGGGGTGACGGTGCGGGGCTGGGATCCGCTGGTGCCCGAGTCGCCCGGCGTCGAGACCACCGCCGGGCCCGCCGCGGTGGCCGAGGGCGCGGACGTCGTGGTCAGCGTCAACTCGGCGCACGACGCGCTGGACGCTGCGCGCTCGGTGCTCGAGACGCTGCGGCCCGGCCAGCTCTACGCCGACTTCAACACCGCCGCGCCCGGGCGCAAGAAGGAGGTCGCGGCGGTGATCGAGCCGACCGGCGCGGCGTTCGCCGACGTCGCGCTGCTGCAGTCGGTACCGGGCCGCGGGATGCGGACGCCCGCGCTGGCCTCGGGCGCCGGCGCCGCGCGCTTCGCCGAGCACTTCGGCGCCTGGGGCATGCCCGTCGAGGTCGGCACCGACGAGCCGGGCTACGCTGCCTCGCGCAAGCTCGCGCGCAGCGTGTTCCTGAAGGGCCTGGCCGCCGCGGCGGGCGAGGCGCTCGCCACCGGCGAGGCGCTTGGCTGCGAGGACTGGCTGCGCGATGACCTCTCACGCTGGCTCGCCGACGCCGACGGAGCCGCCTTCGAGCACCTCGTGGAGGGCAGCCGCAAGCACGCCGTGCGCCGGCGCGCGGAGATGGAGGCGGCCGTCGCGATGCTCGAGGAGCTCGGCGTCGCACCGCGGGTCGCGGCCGCCAGCGAGGCGTGGCTCAGCGCGCTGGCGGACGCGCAGCGCGAGTCCGTGTCGTAAGGTCGGGCCATGACCGCGGTGGCGACCTCTCGGCCGGCAGCGTCGGCCGCAATGAAGTGGTGGGGCTGGGGCGACGACGACGTCGCCTTCTCGCACGACGACAAACCGAGCTTCCGGCCGTTCCTCCTGGACAACCTCGGGATCGACGTCGAACGCGTCAGCGAGCAGCCGCCGAAGTTCTCCGATCTCGACGTGCCCGCGCCGCAGATCGACGCGAGCCTGCGGGCAGCGCTCGAGCACGCGGCCGGTGAGGCGTACGTCTCCGACGACGCCCACGACCGCGTCGTCCATACGCGCGGCAAGAGCCTGCGCGACCTCGTGCGCCAGCGCCGCGGCGACCTCGGCCGCGTGCCCGACGTCGTCGTGCGGCCGGGTGACGAGGCGGCCGTCACCGAGATCCTGCGCGCGGCGCTCGACGCCGACGCGGTCGTCATTCCGTTCGGCGGCGGCACGAGCATCTCGGGCAGCCTCGAGGCGCCGCGCGAGGAGACGCGCACGGTGATCTCGGTCGACCTCGAGCGCATGGACGCGGTGCTCGGGATCGACGCGACGTCCCGGCTCGCGCGCGTGCAGGCGGGTGTCTACGGCCCGCGCCTGGAGGAGCAGCTCAACGCCCAGGGCTACACGTTCGGCCACTACCCCGACTCGTTCACGTACTCGACGCTCGGCGGCTGGATCGCCACGCGCTCGTCGGGCATGCAGTCCGACCGCTACGGCGACATCGCCGACTCGACGCGCGGGCTGCGGGTCGTCACGCCCGCCGGGCTGCTCGTCACCCGCCCGGTGCCGGCGACCTCGACCGGCCCGAGCGTGCGCGAGATGGTGCTCGGCTCAGAGGGCCGGCTCGGGATCATCTGCGAGGCAACGATCCAGGTCCACCGCCTGCCGCCGGAGCGCACGATCCTCGGCTACCTGTTCCCGAACTGGGCCGAGTCGGTGGCGGCGATGCGCGACATCGCTGCCAGCGAGGCGGCGCCGTCGGTCACGCGCGTGGCCGACGCCAACGAGACGGCGTTCTCGTTCGCGACCAAGAAGGGCTCGTCGCTGCTCGACACGGTGCAGTCGACCGCGCTCAAGACGTTCCTCAAGCGCGCGAAGGGCTTCGAGCTCGAGGAGATGTGCCTCGGCTTCATCGGCTACGAGGGCCCCGAGTCCCACGTCAAGACGCAGCGCAAGGCGGTCGGTCGGATCGTGTCCAAGCACGGGGGCCTGTGCATCGGCTCGAGCCCGGGCGAGCTCTACGACCAGAAGAAGTTCGACACGCCCTACATCCGCGACTACCTGCTCGACCGCGGCGTGCTCGGCGACGTGTCAGAGACCGCCGCGCCATGGAGCGAGCTGGGCCCACTGCACGCCGCGGCGTCCAGCGCCGCGCGGGGCGCGTTCGCCGACCTCGGCGTCCAGGGCTACGTGATGTGCCACCTCTCGCACAGCTACCACGCGGGTGCGTGCCTCTACTTCACGTTCGCGATCAACCCGTCGGGCAAGCGCGACGGGCTGGAGGAGTACGACGCGGTCAAGTCGGCGGTCCAGCAGGCGTTCGTCGACAACGGCGGCACGCTCTCGCACCACCACGCGGTCGGCACCGAGCACGCCGAGTGGCTGGAGCAGGACATCTCCGCGCCCGGCGTCGGGATGCTGAAGGCGTTGTTCGACGGCACCGACCCCGGCGCCAACCTCAACCCCGGGAAGATCGTGTGAGCGACCTTGAGGAGCTCGACGCGAGCTGGTCGCGAAGTCAGCCCGCGCGCGCGGTCCGCGAGGCCGTGCTGATGGGCGTCCTCTCGCCGCTGATGGATCTCTACACCCGCCGCACGGTGTTCGGTCGCGAGCACTTCGAGGGGCTGGAGCCGCCGGTCGTGTTCGTCGCCAACCACTCGAGCCACATGGACACGCCGGTGACGCTGCGCGCGCTGCCGGGGCGCTTCCGGCGCACCACGGCGGTCGCCGCCGCGGCCGACTACTTCTATTCCAAGCGGCGGCTCGCCTGGACCGTGTCGCTGGTGTTCGGCACGGTGCCCATGGCACGCGACGGCCGCGGCCTCGACGAGGAGAGCACCGCCCACATCGACGCGCTCTTCCAGAAGGGCTGGAACCTCGTGATGTTCGCCGAGGGCACGCGCTCGCGCGACGGCAGCGTCGGCAAGCTGCGCTCCGGTGCCGCCGTGCTCGCGGCGCAGTACGGCCTGCCGCTGATGCCGATCCACGTCACGGGCACGCACGACGTGATGCCGGTCGGCCGCTACTGGATGAGCGTGCCGCCCGAGCGGCCGATCCCGCGCCGCCGGCCGATCGACATCCGCTTCGGCGCGCCGATCCGTCCTGGGAGCACCGAGCACCGCAACGACGTCATGGAGCGCGTCGGCGAGTTCTTCGCCGAGCCCGCCTCGCCCTGACGTGGCTCGGATCTTCGTCACGGGCGCCAGCGGCTTCATCGGCGGCGCCGTCGCCACGCGATTGCACGAGCGCGGGGAGGACGTGGTCGGCCTCGCGAGGTCCGACGAGAGCGCCGCGAAGATCGGCGCGCGCGGGCTGCGCGGTCGCGCGCGGCGACGTGCTCGACGAGGACTCACTCGCCGCCGGCATGGCCGGCTGCGAGCTCGTCTACCACTGCGCGGGGCTCAACTCGCACTGCCCGCCGGACCCGGACCTGCTGCTCGAGGTCAACGCGCGCAGCCCGGAGATCGTGGTGCAGGCGGCGGCGCGGGCCGGCGTGCGCCGCGTCGTCTACACGTCGTCGGCGGCGTCGGTGGGGGAGCCCCACGGCACGATCGGCGATGAGCACTCCGTCCACCGCGGCAGCTACCTGTCGGTCTACGACCGCTCCAAGCACCTGGGCGAGCAGGCCGCCTTCGCGGCGGCGCACCGCACCGGCGTCGAGGTCGTCGCGGTCTGCCCGTCGTCGGTCCAGGGGCCGGGCCGCGCGTCGGGCAACGGCAAGCTGATCCTCGACTACGTCAACGGCAAGCTGCCGGCGTTCGTCGACACCTACGTCAGCGTGGTCGACATCGCCGACTGCACCGAGGCGCACCTCCTCGCCGCCGAGCGCGGCCGCGCCGGCGCCCGCTACGTGCTCAACGGCGCGACGATCACCTCGGCCGAGGCGCTCGAGCTGATCACCTCGGTGTCAGGTGTGCACCACCGCGTCCGCATCGTGCCGCCGCCGGTCGCGCGCTCGGCCGCGGCCTTGCTCGAGGCGGCCTACAAGGTCCGCGGGCGCGTGCCGTCGCTGTGCCGCGCCCGCATCCGCACGTGGCTGCACGGCCACCGCTACGACGGCTCGCTCGCGACGCGCGAGCTCGGGCTCGTCTACACGCCGGTGGAGGAGACGTTCCGGCGGACGATTGCGTGGGCGGAGGGTGAGGGGTTGGTGGAGCGCGACTCGTAGCGCTCGCGGCCGCGCCGCCGAACGTCAACGGCGGCTGGGTAGGGCTGGGGTTCGGGGCCGCTCTCGGCCACGAATGTCACCTCGAGGTCGCATACCGACCCTCAGGTGACATTCGTGGCCGCCGGGCGGCTCACCCCTCGCTCCCTACCCAGCCGCAGTTGACGTGCGCCGGCGCCGCGGTTCCCATTTGACATTTTCCGAAAAGGTTTGCAAGACTGTGTCGCGTGCGGGGGGCACAGCGCAAACGCGCGGTCACGATCAATGACGTCGCCGCTGCGGCGGGGACGTCGATCTCGACCGTCTCGAGGGCGTTCCACGAGCCGGACATGGTCCGGGCGGACACCCGTGAGCGCGCGCTCGAGGCCGCTGCGGCGCTCGGCTACACGCCCAACCGCGCCGCGCGCGGGCTGATCACCGGCCGCACGGCCAACGTCGGGCTCGTCGTCCCCGACGTCGCCAACCCGTTCTTCCCGGCGCTCATCAAGGGCGCCCAGGCGCGCGCTCGCGCCCGCGACCACGCGCTGCTGCTCGTCGACACCGACGAGGACCCGAACACCGAGGCGCAGGTGATCCGCGGGATGGCCAAGCAGGTCGACGGCGTGATCGCGGTCTCCTCGCGCATGTCGGACCGCGCGCTCGCCGAGGTCGCCCAGCTCACGACGCTGGTGCTGGTCAACCGCCGCGCGGTGGACGTGCCGGCGGTACTGCTCGACATGGGCGGCGGCATGCGCCAGGCGGTCGAGCACCTGCACGCGCTCGGGCACCGGCGCTGCGTCTACCTCAACGGGCCGCGCGCGTCCTGGTCCAACCGCCAGCGCCGCTCGGCGCTGCGCGCCACGGCCAAGCGGCTGGGCATGACGGTGAGCGAGCTCGGGCCGTTCGAGCCGAGCTACGACGCGGGCGTGCTCGCCGCCGACCTCGCGCTGGCCGAGGACGCGACGGCGATCGTCGCCTACAACGACCTCGTCGCGCTCGGCGTCAACGCGCGCCTGGCCGCACGCGGCGTCGCGGTCCCGGATGACGTCAGCCTCGTCGGCTTCGACGACATCCAGTTCGCCGGCATGGCGTCGCCGCGCGCTGACCACCGTTGGGGTGCCGGCGGCGCTGGCGGGCCGCGCGGCGGTCGACCTGCTGCTCGAGACGATCGGCCACGCGCCGGGCGGCCAGCGCGACGAGCACCAGCTGAAGACGGAATTGCGGGTACGAGCTTCGACCGGGCCACCGCCCGGCGGACCCACGCGCCTAGGGAGCGCGGAGGAGGGAGGCAGCAATGCGAGGCACAGCGAGGAGGCGGCCACGATCGCGGCGATCGCGATGGCCGGAGTGCTGGCCATCGGCGCCTGCGGCGAAGGGCCCGGCGGGTCCGGGCGGCGGAGGTGGAGGCGAGGGCGTCGAGACGGCGCCGAGCTCGCCACCGAAGATGCCGGAGTCGGCGGTGACGCTCAACGTGCTCGACGTCGCCGGCAACCTGCAGCTCACCAAGGGCGCGATCGAGCAGTACCGCAAGGACAACCCGAAGGCCGTCAGCCGCGTCACCTACACGACCGCGACGGCGCCGGAGCTGACCGGCAAGGTCAAGGCCCAGCAGAAGGCGGGCCGGCTCGACATCGACCTCGTCCTCACCGGCACCGACGGCCTGGCCGCCGGCATCGAGCAGGACCTGTGGCTGAAGGGCCTGGCCGGGTCGGGCGACGGCCTCAAGCCGTCCTACCTCGAGCCCGCCGCGAAGATGCAGGAGCAGGCGGAGGACGCCGGCGTGCTCGTCAACTACTACCCCTCGGGCCCGCTGCTGGAGTACGCGCCCGACCGCGTCTCCAAGCCGCCGACCACGCCGCAAGCGCTGCTGGCGTGGGCGAAGGCGAACCCCGGCAAGTTCATGTACGCGCGCCCCTCGAACTCGGGCCCGGCCCGCACGTTCCTGATGGGCCTGCCCTACCTGCTGGGCGACAAGGACCCGCGCGACCCGGTCAACGGCTGGGACAAGACGTGGGCCTACCTGAAGGAGCTCGGCAAGTACGTCGAGTACTACCCCTCCGGCACCAAGGACACGATGTCGGGGATCGCCGACGGGTCGCGGGACATGATCCCGACCACCACCGGCTGGGACATCAACCCGCGCGCGCTCGGCACGGTGCCGAAGGACGTCAAGGTCGCGTCGTTCGACAAGCTGCACTGGGTCACCGACGCCCACTACATGGTCGTCCCCAAGGGCATCTCCGAGGACAAGCTCGCGGTGACGATGGACCTCATGAAGCACCTGCTGACGCCCGAGTCGCAGGCGCTCTCCTACGACGACGGCTACTTCTATCCCGGGCCGGCGATCGAGGGCGTCGGCATCGACAAGGCGCCCGCGAAGAGCCAGAAGGTCGTCGAGGAGTTCGGCCGGCCCGAGTACGAGCAGCTGATCGCCTCGAAGCCGAAGGAGACGCCGCTGCTCGGCAAGGCGCTCGTCGACGCCTTCGACAAGTGGGACCGCGAGGTCGGCGGCTCGAAGGTCAAGGAGGACTGAGCCGTGATCGGCGAGCTGCGCCTCGCGGGCGTGACCCGGCGCTTCGGCGACCAGGCCGCGCTCGACGGGCTCGACCTGACCATCCGCGGCGGCGAGTTCATCGCCCTCCTCGGCCCGTCGGGCTGCGGCAAGACCACCGCGCTCAACTGCCTGGCGGGCCTGCTCCCGCTGAGCGGCGGCGAGATCCACCTCGACGGCGACCGCATCGACGGGCTGCCGCCGGAGCGCCGCGGGTTCGGGATGGTGTTCCAGAACTACGCGCTGTTCCCGCACCTGTCCGTGCGGCGCAACGTCGCGTTCGGGCTCGAGATGGCGGGGACGCGCAAGCAGGAGCGGGCCGGGAAGGTCGACGAGGTGCTCGACCTCGTCGGCCTGCAGCCGCACGCCGAGAAGTACCCGGCGCAGCTCTCCGGCGGCCAGCAGCAGCGCGTGGCGATCGCCCGCGCGGTGGTGATGGAGCCGCCGCTGATGCTGATGGACGAGCCGCTCTCCAACCTCGACGCGAAGCTGCGCCTGGAGATGCGGACCGAGATCCGGCGGCTGCACCAGCAACTCGACCTGACCACCGTCTACGTCACGCACGACCAGGAGGAGGCGCTGTCGCTCGCCGACCGGCTCGTCCTCCTGCGCGACGGCGTGGTCGAGCAGGTCGGGCCGCCCGAGGAGCTCTACCCGCAGCCCGCCAGCGCGTACGTGGCGGGCTTCATGGGCTACCGCAACCTGCTCGAGATGGAGGTCGACGAGGGCGCCTCCAACGGCCACGTCAGCGTCGGGGCCAAGGGCGTGAAGCTCCGCGGCACCGACCGCCGCGACGGCTCCGGCACGCGCGTGATCTGCGCGATCCGGCCCGAGGACCTGCACCCGGGCGAGGGCCCGAACGCGGTCCAGGCCAAGGTCGTGGTCGTCGAGTACCGCGGCCAGGAGCACGCGGTCGAGGCGGTCACCGAGCAGGGCACGGCGCTGCACCTGCTGACCGCCGACCGGCTCGTGCCGGGCGACGCGGTGACGCTGACCGCCGACCCGGAGCGGGTGCTGGTGTTCGACGCGGAGGGGGGCGGCGATGGCGACGGCGACGTCTGAAGCCAGCGTCCCGATCAGCGGCCAGACGCGCCGCAGCCGGCTGGCGGAGCGCGGCGTCGACCGCACGCTGCTGCTGCTCCTCCCGGCGCTCGTGCTGCTGCTCGCGATGTTCGCCTACCCGTTCATCTACGGCCTGCAGCTGTCGCTGCGCCCGCAGGAGGGCGGCGGGATGCTGGCCAACTACCGCAACTTCTTCTCCGACGCCTACGAGGCGGGCACGATCTGGAAGACGCTCAAGCTCGCGATCCCGGCGACGGCGGTCAACGTGCTGGCGTCGATCCCGATCGCTTACTTCATGCGCGGCCCGTTCCGCGGCAAGCGGCTGCTGACGGCGATCCTCGTCGTGCCGGTCACGCTCGGCACCGTGCTGGTGGCCGAGGGGCTGCTGCGCTACCTCGGCCCGCGCGGCTGGTTCAACCGCACGCTGATCGAGCTGGGGATCCTCGAGCGAGCCGCTGCGGCTCGTCCACAACTACTGGGGCGTCCTCTTCTCGCTGATCATCACGGGCTTCCCGTTCGCGTTCCTGCTGATCCTCAGCTACATGTCGGGCATCGACCCGACGCTCGAGCGCGCGGCGGCGACGCTCGGGGCGGGGCCGTGGCAGCGGTTCCGCCGGATCCTGCTCCCGCTGCTGGCGCCCGGGCTCGCCACCACCGCGGTGCTGTGCTTCGTGCTCGCGTTCGCGGTCTTCCCGTCGGCGTCGCTCGTCGGCCAGCCGTCGGGCAGCACGCGCGTGCTCTCGATCGCCGCCTACCACGCCGCGTTCGAGGACTACGACTACTCGATGGGCTCGGCGATCGCGATGATCATGGGCGGGGTCGAGCTGGCGGTGATCGGCCTGCTGCTGTTCGGCCGGTCGCGCCTCTACAGCGGTCCGAGCACGGGAGGCAAGGGATGACCCGCGGCATCGTCGCCCGCCCCGGCGCCTGGCTCGTGTGGGGCGCCGTCGGCTTCTTCCTCATCAACCTCGCCGGGCTGATCGGCGAGGTGGTCGTGAACTCGCTCGGCACTCGCTGGTTCGACGCCTGGCTGCCCGAGGGGTTCACGTTCAAGTGGTACTCCGACGCGTGGTCGGAGTTCGCGCTCTCGCACGTGCTGATCGTGACCTTCGAGGTCGCGCTCGCCGTGATCGCGATCTCGCTGCTCGTCGGCGTGCCCGCCGCCTACGCGCTCGCGCGCCGGCAGTTCCCCGGCAAGCGCTGGGTGATGCTGCTGCTCCTGCTGCCGCTGGTGCTGCCGCCGCTGACCTACGGCATCCCGTTCGCGACGCTGCTCTACGAGCTGCGCGTGGCGGGGACGCTGAGCGGCGTGATCCTCGCCAACCTCGTGCCGGCGATCCCGTTCGTGATCCTCGTCATGACGCCGTTCATCGAGCAGATCGACCCGAACGTCGAGTCGGCGGCGCGGATGTGCGGCGCGAGCACGCGGCGGTTGATGACCAAGGTGCTCGTCCCGCTGCTGATCCCCGGGATCCTGGCGGCGGGGCTGCTCGTGCTCGTGCGCACCGTGGCGATGTTCGAGCTCACGTTCCTGACGTCCGGGCCTGACAGCCAGACGCTCGTCGTCGCGCTCTACAACGCCGCGTTCGCGGCGGGGATCCGCGCCGACCAGTCGATCGACGCGATGGCGGTGCTCTACATGCTCACGACGCTGCGTGATGCTGGTCGCCGCGCTGCGCTTCGTCAACCCGACCCAGCTGGTCTCGCGCGTGCGCGAGGAACCGACCAAGTGAATGGAGACACCGTGATCGAGACACTGGTGGCGCCCGGCGCCGAGAGCGACGTCATCGGGCTGGCCTACGGGCAGCTCGCAGCGGGGGAGGCCGTCGAGCTCGACGGGACCGACGAGGCGGTGGCCGTGGTGCTCACCGGCACGGTCGACGCGTGGGTGGGGGAGGAGGCGCTCGGCTCGGCCGGCGGGCGCAGCGATCCGTTCGCCGAGCCCGGGCATGCCGTCTACGCGCCGCCCGGGGCACCGCTGCGGCTCGTGGCAACAGACGACGCCGTCGTCGCCCTCACCACCGCGCCGTCCGACGGCGAGGAGCCCGGCCCGGCGCGCATCATCGGCCCGGGCGACCAGAGCATCAACACGGTCGGCGAGGGAACCTGGGAGCGCAACGTGCGCACGATCCTCGGCCCCGACGACGCGGCCTCGCGGCTGCTCGTCGGCGAGACGCTCAACCCGCCCGGCAACTGGTCGTCCTATCCGCCGCACAAGCACGACGAGCACCGGCCGCCCGACGAGGTGCAGCTGGAGGAGATCTACCTGTTCCGCGTGCAGCCGGAGGACGGCTTCGGCATCCAGGTGCTCTACGAGCCCGGCAGCGAGAGCACGCGGATGGTGCGCGACGGCGACGTCGCGGTCATCCGCTCGGGGTACCACCCGGTCGTGGGCGCCCCCGGCTACGTCCTGTACTACCTCTGGGCGATGGCGGGCCAGGGCCGCACGATGGCGCCGTGGTTCGACCCCGAGCACGTGTGGGTGCAGGAAGCCGCCACGTGAGCACGATCGCGGCCGCCGAGGTCGTCGTCTGCTCGCCGGGGCGGAACTTCGTCACGCTCAAGCTGACGACCGAGGAGGGCGTGACCGGCCTCGGCGACGCGACGCTCAACGGCCGCGAGCTGGCAGTCGAGGCGTACCTGCGCGAGCACGTGTGCCCGCTGCTCCCCGGCCGCGACGCCGCGCGCATCGAGGACACCTGGCAGCTGCTCTACAAGGGCGCCTACTGGCGCCGCGGGCCGGTGACGATGGCGGCGATCGCGGCGGTCGACATGGCGCTGTGGGACATCAAGGCGAAGACCGCCGGGATGCCGCTGTACCAGCTGCTCGGCGGCCGCTCGCGCGACGGCGTGCTCGCCTACGCGCACGCGTCCGGGGAGACGATCGACGACACGCTGGCCTCGGTCGAGCGCCTGCTCGAGCGCGGCTACCGCGCGGTGCGCGTGCAGTCGGGCGTGCCGGGGCTGCAGGGCGTCTACGGCGCGGTCAACGATCCCGGCCAGTACGAGCCGGCCGCGGCGGGCGAGCTGCAGGAGACGGTGTGGTCGACCGAGGAGTACCTGCGCCACGTCCCGAAGCTGCTCACCGCGGTGCGCGAGCGCGTCGGCGACGACGTGCACCTGCTCCACGACGTCCACCACCGCCTGACGCCGATCGAGGCGGCGCGGCTCGGCAAGGCGGTCGAGGAGTACGCGCTGTTCTGGCTCGAGGATCCGGTCCCGGCCGAGCGCCAGGAGGGCTTCCGGCTGATCCGCCAGCACACGACGACGCCGCTCGCGGTCGGCGAGGTGTTCAACTCGATCTGGGACTGCGAGACGCTGATCTCCGAGCAGCTGATCGACTACATCCGCACCGCGGTCACGCACGCCGGCGGGATCACCCATGTGCGGCGGATCTTCTCGCTCGCCGAGCTCTACGACGTCAAGACCGGCTCGCACGGCGCCACCGACCTCTCGCCGGTGTGCCTGGCGGCGGCGCTGCACCTCGATCTCGCGGTGCCCAACTTCGGCATCCAGGAGCACATGCCGCACTCCGAGCAGACCGACGCCGTCTTCCCGCACAGCTATCGCTTCGAGGACGGCTACCTGCACCCCGGCGAGGGCCCGGGCCTCGGCGTCGAACTCGACGAGGAGCTCGCGGCGACGCTGCCCTACCGGCGGGCGTACCTGCCCGTGGCGCGCCGCCGCGACGGCTCGATGCACAGCTGGTGAGGCGCTCGTCCCCGACCGGGTACCTTTTCGGAGTCATGGCCCTTCCGTCGCAGGCTCCAAATACCGCTCGCCTCGATCCCGCGCAGCGCGACGCCGCGCTGGTGCGGATGCGCGAGGAGACATTCGACGTCGTCGTCATCGGGGGTGGCGCGACGGGGACGGGCTGCGCGCTCGACGCCGCCAGCCGCGGCCTCTCGGTCGCGCTGGTGGAGGCGCGCGATTTCGCCTCCGGCACCTCGAGCCGCTCGAGCAAGCTGGTCCACGGCGGTCTGCGCTACCTCGAGCAGATGGAGTTCAGCCTCGTCCACGAGGCGCTGCGCGAGCGCGGCCTGCTGCTCAACGTGATCGCGCCGCACCTGGTGCGGCCCGTGCCGTTCCTCCTTCCGCTGGAGCAGCGGGTCTGGCAGCGCGCCTACGTCGGCGCCGGGATGCTGCTCTACGACCAGCTCGGCGGCCACAAGGGCCTGCACCGCCATCGCCATCTGACCAAGCGCCAGGCGCTGCGGATCGCCCCGGCGCTCAAGCCCGACGTGCTGATCGGCGCCATCCAGTACTGGGACGCCCAGGTCGATGACGCCCGCCACACGCTCACCGTCGCGCGCACGGCCGCCTCCTACGGCGCCGCCGTCGCCTCCAGCACCGCCGTGGTCGGCTTCCTGCGCGAGGGCGAGCGCGTCACCGGCGTGCGCGTGCTCGACGACCTCGCCGACGAGGAGTTCGACATCCAGGCGCGCCAGGTCATCAACGCGACCGGCGTGTGGACCGACGACCTCCAGCACCTCGTGGGCGAGCGCGGCAAGTTCAAGGTGCGCGCCTCCAAGGGCATCCACCTCGTCGTCCCGCGCGACCGCGTCCAGATCGACAGCGGGCTGATCCTGCGCACCGAGAAGAGCGTGCTGTTCGTCATCCCGTGGGGCCGCCACTGGATCATCGGCACGACCGACACCGATTGGGAGCTGGACAAGGCCCATCCGGCCGCCAGCGCCAGCGACATCGACTACGTGCTCGAGCACGTCAACGCCGTCCTCTCCCAGCCGCTCACGCATGCGGATGTCGAGGGCGTCTACGCCGGGCTGCGCCCGCTGCTGACCGGCGAGTCCGAGGGCACGAGCCAGCTCAGCCGCGAGCACACCGTCGCCGTCCCGGTGCCGGGGATGGTCGCCGTGGCCGGGGGCAAGTACACGACCTACCGGGTGATGGCGCGCGACGCGGTCGACGCGGCGGCGCACGGGCTCGACGCCGTGGTCCCGCCGAGTGCGACCCACCTGACGCCGCTCGTCGGCGCCGAGGGCTTCCAGGTGCTGTGGAACGGGCGCCGGCGCCTGGCGGCGGAGAGCGGGCTGCACCTCGCGCGCATCGAGCACCTTCTGCAGCGCTACGGCTCCCGCATCCACGAGCTGCTCGAGGAGGTCGCCCGGCGCCCAGAGCTCGGCAAGCCGCTCGACGGTACCGAGGACTACCTGTGCGTCGAGGCCTGGTACGCCGCGGCTCACGAGGGCGCCCACCACCTCGACGACGTGCTCGCCAGGCGCACCCGCATCTCGATCGAGACGTTCGATCGCGGCCTCACGTCGGCCGGGCCCGTCGCGCGGCTGATGGGCGAGGTGCTCGGCTGGTCCGAGGAGCGGGTCGCGCGCGAGGTCCAGGTCTACGGCGAGCGCGTGGCGGCCGAGCGCGACTCCCAGGAGCAGCCCGACGACCAGGCCGCCGACGCCGCCCGCACGCGCGCGCCGGAGTTCGCCGAGCGCGGGCTGCGCTAAGTCACGCGCCGTTGGCCGCGCGCACCGCGTCCAGCTCGGCGACCAGCCGGGGCTCGAGCGGCGCGTCGATCGGCTCGGCGGAGGCGCTGTGCTGGAAGGTCGGGAAGTCGCGCTGGCCCCAGCCGCGCAGCTCGCTGTCGAGCTGGTGGAAGGCGCCGTCCACGGTCAGCACGAGGCCGGGCTCGTAGCGCTTCGGGCCCTCGAAGTCCTCGCGGTCGACCGGTCGGACCACCCATCCATGCACCTGCTTCGTGCGCCCGAGAAACGACGGCTTGCCGGCCGGGAAGTCCTTCGCACCTGGATCCCCGGCGTCGTGCATGGCGGCTAGGAACGCCGCGACGGCGGCCGCGGGATCGACCGCGACCTGGGCGTCGGCGGCGCCTCCGCCGGCCTCCCATTCCTCGGCGGTCGGGAGGCGCTCGACGTCGGCGAGGTTGCGCCCGCACGCCTCGCAGAACACCCCGGCGCCGGGAGGGCGGCCGCAGAAGGGACAGACGCGCATGCGGCCGTAGGCTAGTGGGCCTTCTAGGCGCTCAGCGGTCGACGTGGACCGGCCCCGTTCGGCCGAACAGGTCGCGTTCGCCCTTCGGGTCGTGGCTGATCCCGAGCAGGACCAAAATGCCGACGACGGCGGCCACGGCCGCGAGCCGGAGCGCGACCGGCGCCAGTTGCCGGCGTTCGCGCTCGCGCGGTCCGAGCAGCGAGGTGATGACCTCCTCGGAGAGGCCGAGCCCGCGCTCGCGGCACCAGGCCAGGAGGTCGTCGGGGCCGCGCGCGTCGAAGATCGGCACCCCGTAGGCAGCCGCGAGCCGGTCCAGGAGTGCGGGGTTGGACCCGCGCGTGCGTACGAGCGCATACGGGCGGGCGTGCTGCGCGCGCAGGCCGTCGTGGTGGAGCTCGATCGCGCCGCGCGCCTCGACGATGCCCGCGATCTCGCCCCGCGTGGCCAGGCACTGGCGCGCCCAGCGGCGGCGCGGATGCCACGCGTGGAGGCCGCAGTGGCAGCCGCCCGCCGGTGCCGCGTGTCTCGCCTCGCACGTGGCGTCCATCCACTCGCCGCCCGCCGGCCAGGGGACGCCGCGGTGCGGCGCGGCGAGCCGCTCGCGCCCGCGCTCGCCGGTCACGGTCCAGGACCGCAGGCCGTACACCACGCTGGGGATGATCGGAGGGGCGGCCGTCACGGCGCGGCCGCGGGCTGAGGCGGCGAGGCGTCCGCGGCGGGCGCCGGAGCGGGCTCGGGGCGCGGCTCAGGCGGGGCCGGGGCGTCTGCCGGCTCGGCGATGATGCGCCGCGAGGGACCGTCGAGGCTCACGTTCACATGGTCCACCCGAAGCTCTGAGAACGCAAGCGAAACCGATCGCGAACGACGGAGTAGATGACCACATGGGGGACGGAAGCGAACGCGCCGAGGCGCGCACGACTGAGGTCAAGGCCCGCGTCACGGACTTGCGAGGCCGGATGCCGGAGCTGGGCGAGCGCACCGCCCGCAGCGCCGAGGAGCTCAAGCAGCGCGGCGCCGAGCTGCGCACGAAGGGCACCGAGCTGGCCACGCGTGGGGGCGAGCTCGCCCGCCAGTACGCGAGCATGGACGTCTCGTGGGCGCGCTGCGGCTATGCCCGCGCCGCCCGCGCGGGCATCCTGCGGTTCGTCCTCGGCCCGATGATCGACTTTTACGCGCACCGGCCGGTCGTCATCCAGCGCGACGTGTTCGACGACCTGCCGTCGCCGGTCATCTTCGTGGCCAACCACTCGAGCCACCTGGACACGCCGACGATCCTCCGCGCGATCCCGCGCAAGTGGCGCAACCGCACCGCGGTCGCCGCCGCCGCCGACTACTTCTACAAGAAGCGCTGGAAGGCCAACGGCGTCGCCCTGCTGTTCAACACCGTCCCGCTCGGCCGCAGCGGCGGCGGGCTCTCCAGCGGCGCGACCGACCACGTCGACAAGCTGATCGACAAGGGCTGGAACCTGCTGATGTTCCCCGAGGGCACCCGCTCGCGCGACGGGGAGATCGGCAAGCTCCGCTCCGGCGCCGCGGTCATCGCCGCGCAGCACGGCATCCCGATCGTCCCGATCCACGTTCGCGGCACGTACGCCGCGATGCCCCCGGGCCAGAACTGGCCGAAGCGCAAGCCCGGCCGCTTCTTCTCCCGCCGTCACCAGATCGAGGTGCGCTTCGGCCAGCCGATCGTGCCGGAGAACGAGGACGTGCGGCGCGAGGTCATGGAAGAGGTCCGCGACTTCTGGGAGGAGCGCGGCCAGACGCCGGAGGTCGACCTGCTGGTCATGCATCGCGTGCTCGAGGACTTCGAGGCGCGCCATCCGGGCGAGGCGTCGCTGCGCTTCAGGCGCGCCGTCGTCCCCGAGGCGGCCCCCGAGCCGCACTCGCCGGTCGCCGCCGAGTAAACGCCCCGCGACGCTCGCCCTTCCGGTACGGTCAGCCAACCGTAGCCGGCACTCGATGTGGAGGGGCGAGATGAAGAAGCTCATCAACCATCCTGACGCGGTCGTCCGCGAGGCGCTGGAGGGGATCGAAGCCGCCCACGGCGATCGCGTACGCGTGGTCTATGAGCCGATGTTGATCGTCCGCGCCGACGCTCCGGTGCAGGGCAAGGTCGGGATCATCTCCGGCGGTGGTTCCGGGCACGAGCCGATGCACGGCGGCTTCGTCGGCCCGGGGATGCTCGACGCCGCGTGTCCCGGCGAGGTGTTCACCTCACCGACGCCGGACCAGATGCTCGAGGCGACCAAGGCCGTCGACGGCGGCGCAGGCGTGCTGCACATCGTCAAGAACTACACCGGCGACGTGCTCAACTTCGAGATGGCCGCGGACCTCGCCAAGGGCGAGGGCATCGAGGTCGAGGCGGTCGTCACCAACGATGACGTCGCCGTGCAGGACAGCCTCTACACCGCCGGCCGCCGCGGCGTCGGAATCACCGTGCTCGCCGAGAAGATCTGCGGCGCCGCCGCCGACGAGGGGAAGTCCCTCGCCGAGGTCGCCGAGGTCTGCCGCACCGTCAACGGCCAGGGGCGGACCATGGGCATGGCGCTCACGCCCTGCATCACCCCCGGCTCCGGCGAGCCCAGCTTCGAGCTCGCCGACGACGAGATGGAGATCGGCATCGGCATCCACGGCGAGCCGGGGCGCTACCGGGAGAAGCTCGGGTCCGCGCACGACATCGTCGAGCGCCTGGCGAGTGCGGTCGTCGACGACCTCCCGTACGAGTCCGGCGACAAGGTGCTCGCGTTCGTCAACGGCATGGGCGGGACGCCGCTGATCGAGCTCTACATCGTGTATCGCGAGCTCGCGAAGTTCCTCGAGGGGCGCGGCATCACGATCGAGCGCCGGCTGATCGGCAACTACATCACCTCGCTGGAGATGGCGGGCTGCTCGATCACGCTGCTCAAGCTCGACGACGAGCTGACCCGGCTCTGGGACGCGCCGTGCGACACGCCGGCGCTGCGCATCGGATGAGCATCACCGGCCCCACCGTCCGCGATTGGCTCCATGCCTTCGCGGACGGCGTCGCCGAGCGCAGGGCCGAGCTGACCAAGCTCGACACGGCGATCGGCGACGGCGACCACGGCACCAACATGGACCGTGGGATGCGCAAGGTGGTCGAGAAGCTCGACGCGCAGGAGGGCGACGACATCGGCGCGCTGCTCAAGACGGCGGGGATGACGCTCGTCTCGACCGTCGGCGGCGCCGCCGGTCCCCTGTACGGGACGCTGTTCCTGCAGCTCGGCACCAAGTCGGGTGGGAAGGAGGAGCTCGACCTTGCGGGCTGGACCGAAGCGCTGGACGCCGCGGTGACCGGCGTCCAAGCACGAGGTAAGGCCCAGGCTGGTGACAAGACGATGCTCGACGCGCTGCTCCCGGCGCTCGAGGCGTTGAGGGCCGCGGAGGGGGAGGAGCTCGGCGACGCGCTGCGCTCCTCGGCCGCCGCCGCCGAGGAGGGGATGCTCGCGACCGTGCCGCTCGAGGCCCGCAAGGGGCGCGCGAGCTACCTCGGGCCGCGCAGCGTCGGCCATCAGGATCCCGGCGCGACCTCGACCCACATGCTGCTCGACACGGCGGCGAAGGCGTTCGCCTGAGCCCGCCCGAAAAAAGGTAGTGTCCCGACTCGTTCGGGTCGGCAACTCGACGTAGTAAGGAGGAGGAGAGCTCTTGAGTATTTTCGGAGCGGAGGCGATCGGGACGGCGCTCCTGATCCTGTTGGGCGACGGCGTCGTCGCCGCGGTCCTGTTGAGCAAGTCCAAGGCCGAGAACTCGGGCTGGATTGTGATCACCTGGGGCTGGGCGATGGGCGTGATGGTCGGCGTCTTCGCCGTCGCCCAGTTCAGCGGCGCTCATCTCAACCCGGCGGTGACGTTCGGGTTCGCGGTGATCGGCAACACGCCGTGGGAGGATGTGCCCAAGTACTTCGCGGGCGAGTTCGCAGGCGCGATGATCGGCGCGACGCTCGTGTGGCTGTCGTACCTATCGCACTGGCGCGAGACCGAGGACCCGGGCCTGAAGCTCGCCGTGTTCTGCACGGCGCCGGCGATCCGCAACACGCTGCACAACATCATCTGCGAGATCATCGGGACGTTCGTGCTGGTGTTCGGCGTGCTGGCGTTCTTCGCCGACAAGGCCACGGCGGCCACCGGCCTCGGCGGTCTGCTGGTCGGCCTGCTGGTGCTGGGAATCGGGCTCTCGCTCGGTGGCCCGACGGGCTACGCGATCAACCCGGCGCGCGACCTGGGGCCGCGGATCATGCACGCGATCCTGCCGATCGCCGGCAAGGGCGGCTCGGATTGGGGTTACGCGTTGATCCCGGTCATCGGCCCGCTCATCGGCGGCGCTCTCGGGGCGCTCGCGTTCGACCTGTTCTACCCCGCCTGATCGCCGCGGGACCAGACTCCCAGGACGAGACTGAAAGCGAGATTCGATGGCGAAGTATGCGGCAGCAATCGATCAGGGCACCACCAGCACGCGGTGCATGATCTTCGACCACGGCGGCGAGGTCGTCGCCGTGGCCCAGAAGGAGCACGAGCAGATCTATCCCAAGCCCGGCTGGGTCGAGCATGACCCGGCCGAGGTCTGGTCGCGCACGAACGAGGTGATCGACGAGGCGGTGGAGTCGGCCGGCGCGAGCGCCGACGACGTCGCGGGCGTCGGGATCACCAACCAGCGCGAGACGGCGCTGGTGTGGGACAAGACCACCGGCAAGCCGATCATGAACGCGTTGGTGTGGCAGGACACGCGCACCGACAAGCTCGTCGACGAGTACGCGAAGGACGGCGGGCAGTCCCGCTTCCAGGAGCAGGTCGGCCTCCCGCTGGCGACCTACTTCTCGGGCCCGAAGGTCCGCTGGATCCTCGACAACGTCGACGGCGCCGCCGACAAGGCCGACTCCGGCGACCTGCTGTTCGGCAACATGGACACCTGGCTGATCTGGAACCTCACCGGCGGCACCGACGGCGGGATCCACATCACCGACGTCACGAACGCCAGCCGGACGATGCTCATGGACCTCAAGACCCTGGACTGGGACGAGGGGATCATGGACGTCATGGGCATCCCGCGCGCGATGCTGCCCGACATCAAGGCGTCCAGCGAGGTCTACGGCGAGGTGAAGCTCCGGTGGCGCGCTGAACGGGGTGTCGATCGCGGGCATCCTGGGCGACCAGCAGGCGGCGACGTTCGGCCAGACCTGCTTCGCGCCCGGCGAGGCGAAGAACACCTACGGCACGGGCAACTTCCTGCTGCTCAACACGGGCACGGAAGCGGTCCAGTCCAAGAACGGCCTGCTGACCACGGTGGGCTACAAGATCGGCGACGAGGACGCCGTGTACTGCCTCGAGGGGTCGATCGCGATCACCGGTGCGCTCGTGCAGTGGCTGCGCGACAACCTGAAGATGATCAAGGCGGCGCCGGAGGTCGAGGAGCTCGCGCAGACGGTCGAGGACAACGGCGGCTGTTACATCGTGCCGGCGTTCTCCGGGCTGTTCGCCCCGTACTGGAAGTCCAACGCACGCGGCGTGTTCGCGGGTCTGACCCGCTACGTCAACGCCGGCCACATCGCCCGCGCGACGCTGGAGGCGACCGCCTTCCAGAGCCGCGAGGTGGTCGAGGCGATGAACCAGGACTCCGGCGTGGCGCTGGAGTCGCTGAAGGTCGACGGCGGCATGGTCGGCAACGACCTGCTGATGCAGTTCCAGGCCGACCTGCTCGGCGTGCCGGTGATCCGGCCGAAGGTGCCCGAGACCACGTCGCTCGGCGCCGCGTACGCGGCGGGGCTGGCGACCGGGTTCTGGGGCGAGGTCGAGGACCTGCGCGAGAACTGGGTCGAGGACAAGCGCTGGGAGCCGAAGATGGACGCCTCCGACCGCGACGAGTACTTCAAGTACTGGAAGCGGGCGGTCACGCGCACGTTCGACTGGTTCGAGTCCGAGGATGAGGCGGAGGCGGCCCCGGCGGGCGAGTAGCCCGCGGCCGTTCCGGGAGCGGTCTGCGGACCGCTCCCGGGGCTCCGGCTGAGCCACGACATGGTCGGCCTCGTCATCGTCTCCCACAGCGCGGCGCTCGCCGAGGGCGTCGTCGCGCTGGCGCGCGAGATGGGCGCCGAGGTCGCGATCGAGGCGGCCGGCGGCATGGAGGACGGCGCCATCGGCACCGACGCCGAGCGGGTCCGGGCTGCGATCGAGCGCGCGCGGTCCGACGACGGCGTGCTCGTGCTGATGGACCTCGGCAGCGCGCTCATGAGCGCCGAGATCGCGGTCGAGATGGCCGACCCGGACGGCGGCCCGATCCGGCTCTCCGACGCGCCGCTGGTCGAGGGCGCGGTCGCCGCCGCCGCCAGCGCCCGCGGCGGCGCCACGCTCGACGAGGTCGCCCGCGAGGCCCGCGGCGCGATCCGGATGAAGACCGAGCAGCTCGGCGGCGACGACGCCGATGCCGCCGAGGCTCCGGCCGACCTCGGCTCGGGGGAGGAGCTGCGGCTGCGCGTCGAGAACCCGCTCGGGCTCCACGCGCGGCCGGCGGCGCGGTTCGTGGCCGCGCTGCGCGGGCTCGACGCCGAGGTCCAGGTCTCCAACGCGACCCAGGGCCGCGGGCCGGCCGACGGGCGCAGCCTCACCGGGCTCGCCGTGCTCGGCGTCCACGCGGGCGACGAGATCCGCGTGCTCGCGAGCGGGCCCGAGGCCGCCGCCGCGCTCGACGCCGTCCGCGCGCTCGCGGCTGAGAACTGGGGTGACGCGGACACGCCCGACCGCCCGGACGAGCCCGTGCCCGAGCAGCGTGGCGTGGCGCCGGAGGCGGGGGCGCGGCTGGTCGGCGTGGCGGCGTCGCCGGGGATCGCGATCGGGGCCGCGCGGCGGCTGCGGGCTCCGGAGCCGGTCGTCGAGGACGGACCGGTGGGGTCGGTGGAGGAGGAGCGGGAGCGGCTGGACGCGGCGCGCGCGGCGGTGCGGCGCGACCTGGAGGCGGCGCGGGCCGCCATCGCCGGCCGCGGCGCCGCGACCGAGGCGGAGATCTTCGACGCGCACGCGCTGCTGCTCGACGACGACGCGCTGCTCGCGCCCGCGACCGCCGCGATCGCCGACGGCTCGGGCGCGGCGCGCGCGTGGCAGTCCGCCGCCGCCGACGCCGCCGCGTCGTTCCGCGCGCTGGAGGACTCGTACATGCAGGAGCGGGCGGTCGACGTCGAGGACGTCGCGCGCCGCGTGCTCGGCCACCTGGCCGGCACCCCGTTCGCCCGGTGCTCGACGAGCCAGGCATCGTGCTCGCCGACGAGCTGACGCCGGGCGAGGCGGCGGCGCTGGACCCCGACCGGGCCTACGCGATCGCCACCGCGCGCGGCGGCGCGACCGGCCACGCGGCGATCCTCGCCCGCGCGCTCGGCATCCCCGCCGTCGTCGGCCTCGGCGAGTCGCTGCTGGAGATCGAGGACGGCACGCCGCTGGTCCTCGACGGCGAGCAGGGCACCGTCGAGATCGACCCCGACCCGGCCACGATCGCCGCCCGCGAAGAGCGCCGCCGCGCCGACGACGCCGCCCGCGCCGAGGCGCTCCAGCGGGCCGCCGAGCCGGGAGCGCTGCGCGACGGCCGCCGCGTCGAGGTCGTCGCGAACATCGGCAGCGCGGCCGAGGTGCGGGCGGCCGTCGAGCAGGGCGCCGAGGGCGTCGGCCTGCTGCGCACCGAGTTCCTCTTCCTCGACCGCGCGGACCCGCCGAGCGAGGACGAGCAGGTCGCGGTCCTCACCGAGATCGCCGAGGCGCTCGACGGGCGCCCGCTGATCGTCCGCACGCTCGACGCCGGCGCCGACAAGCCGCTGCCGTTCCTGCGCCAGGCGCCCGAGGACAACCCGTTCCTCGGCCGCCGCGGGATCCGCCTCTCGCTCGCCGAGCCCGAGCTGTTCCGCACCCAGCTCCGCGCCGTCCTCAGGGTCGCCGCCGAGCACCCGCTGAAGCTGATGTTCCCGATGGTCGCCACGGTCGAGGAGCTGCGCGCCGCCCGCGCGCACCTCGACGCCGAGCGCGCCGCCCTCGGCAGCGCCGCGGAGCTCGAGGTCGGCGTCATGGTCGAGGTGCCGGCGCTCGCGCTCTCGGCCGCGCAGGTCGCGCCCGAGGTCGACTTCTTCTCGATCGGGACCAACGACCTCGCCCAGTACACGATGGCGGCCGAGCGCGGCAACGCGACGCTCGCCGCGCTGCTCGACGACGCGTCGCGCGCCCCGGTGCTGCGCCTCATCGCGGCGGTGGTCGAGGCCGCCGAGGCGCACGGACGCTGGGTCGGCGTCTGCGGTGAGCTCGCGGGCGACCCGGAGGCCGCCGTCGCGCTGGTGGGCGTCGGCGTGCGCGAGCTGAGCATGGCGGCCGGCCGCATCCCCGCCGTGAAGGCCGCGCTGCGCGAGACCGACGGGGAGGCCGCCGCGGCCGCCGCGCAGCGCGTGTTGCGGGCCGTGACGCGCGTCTTCCTGACCGGCGGCAGCGGCCTCGTGGGCGGCGCGCTCGCCGGGCGGCTGATCGAGCGCGGGGACGAGCTCGTCGCGCTCGCGCGCTCGGACGCGGCCGAGCGAGGCGCTGACCGCCCGCGGCGCGCGCGTGGTCCGCGGCGACACGCTGGACGAGGACGCGATGGCCGCCGGGATGGAGGGCTGCGAGCTCGCGTTCCACGTGGCCGGCGTGAACACGTTCTGCCCGACCGACCCGGCGGCGCTGATCCACGTCAACGTCCGCGGCTCGGAGGCGGCCGTGCGTGCCGCCGGCCGCGCGGGCGTGCCCCGCATGGTGCTCACCTCCTCGGCGGCGACGCTGGGGGAGGAGGGCGGCACCGTCGGCAGCGAGACCTCGCGGCACCGCGGCCGCTACCTCTCGACCTACGAGCGCTCCAAGCACGAGGGCGAGCTGGCGGCGTTCGCCGCCGCCCGCCGCGCCGGGGTCGAGCTGGTGGCCGTCAACCCCTCCTCGGTCCAGGGCCCCGGCCGCGCCGGTGGCACCGGCAGGATCCTGATCGCCTACCTCAACGGCCGCCTGCGCGCGTTCGTGGACACGCGGATGAGCCTGGTCGACATCGAGGACTGCGTCACCGGCCACCTGCTGGGCGCCGAGCGCGGGGTCGCGGGCGAGCGCTACGTCCTCAACGGCGCGACGCTCTCCGCCCGCGACGCGCTGGAGCTCGTCTCCGAGCTCTCCGGCATCCGCCACCACGTGCGCGTGCTGCCCCCGTTCGTGGCGACCGTCGCCGGCGCGGTGATGGAGGGCGCCTTCCGCATCCGCGGCAAGAAGCCGCCGTTCTGCCGCGAGATGGTCGCCACGTTCCTGCACGGGCACCACTACGACGGCTCGCGCGCGGAGCGCGAGCTCGGGCTGCGCTACACGCCGATCGCCGAGACCTTCCGCCGCACGATCGAGTGGGCGCGCGGCGAGGGCCTCGTCCCCGCGGCCTGATCAGGCGGCGACCGCGTCGAGGCGCAGCGCGGTCTCGACGAGGCGCTCGGCGTCCGCGGCGGCCACCGACAGCACCGGGCCGCGGCGCTCCAGCTGGCTGACCACCGGCGTCCCGGCCCCGGGGCGGATGCCGAGCACGTACGGCGGCCCGCCGCCCTCGCGCGACCAGCGCGCGATGTCCTCCACGAGCCGCTCGTAGTCGGGCACGCGGTCGCGATAGGCGGTCACGAGCGCCGGGTTGAGCGTGCGCAGGTGGCGCTCGATCAGCCGGTCGCCGATGCGCGACGCGCTCTTGCGCGGGACGCCCAGCGGGCGGGTCTGCAGCGCGAGCACGTGCGTCGCCCCCGCCGCGACCGCCTCCGCCACGGGGATCGCCGCGGCGAGCCCGCCGTCGAGGTAGCGGCGCCCGTCGATCTCGACCGGCGGCCCGCCCGCCCACGGCATCCGGCTCGAGGCCAGCACCGCGTCCCACAGCTCGCGGACCGTCGCCATCCCCGTCAGGTCGACCGGCCCTGCGCTCTCGACGCCGGTCGCGACGCAGTGCAGCGCGATCGGGCTGGAGAGCACCCGCTCGTGGCGGCCGGCGTCCAGCCCCTCCGCGGCATAGGTGAGGATCGAGTTCACGTCGATCACCGGCCGGCCGACGAGCACGCGCGCCGGGTTCACGAACGAGCGCGACGCGAGCGGCCCGCAGTAGGTCGCCGCGCCGTGGCGCGCGACCCCGGCGATCAGCGCCGCGCCGTTGATCGCGCCGGCGGACGAGCCGACCACCAGATCGAAGCACGGCGTCAGCCCGTACCGCTCCAGCGCGGCCGTCATCCCCGCCGACACGACCCCGCGCATCCCACCGCCCTCGAGCACCAGCGCGACCCGGTGCCCGTCGCGCCGCGCGCCCGGCTGCGAGCCGGCCCGGAGCCGCTCGAGCAGCACCTCCGCGACGGGATGCGAGGGGGCGTCCATCTGCGCCGAGACGGTAGAAGACCGACGCGTGGCGGGATAAGCTCGGGTGCTCCGTCGGAACGCGAAACGGGAGGTCGGGAGTGTCTGAGCACGAGAAGCCGGACGCTGACGAGCGCACCAAGTCTGACGAGGCATCGGGCGACTTCGCCGAAGGCGAACGCACCCTGCCCCTCGAGCCGGAAGGCGACTTCGCCGAGGGCGAGCGCCACACGCCGCCCGGCCCGCGCCGCGACTTCGGCGAGGGCATCGAGGAGAAGCCACCCGGCCGGCCGCGCGACTTCGCCGAGGGCGAGCGCACCAAGCCGCGCGAGGACTGAGCGTCCTCACAGCGGCTTCGCGTGGATCTCGAGTTCGCACGGCGTCGCGAGCAGCGGCGCCAGGTGCGGATACGCCTCGTCGAGCGTGGTCGTGCGGCTGAGCCGGTACCCGCGGTGGCCGTACCAGCTCCTGAGGAACTCCTTGCTCGGATGCCGCCAGCTGCGCGGGACGAGGAGCTCGAGCTGCATGGCTCGCCGCCCGCGCTGACGGCTTCGCTCCTCGGCGAAGTCGAGGAGCGCCCGGCCGACACCGACGCCGCGCTGCTCGGGAGCCGCGGCCAGCATCCCGAATTCGCTCGTGTCGTCCGCGCCGTCGTGGACGTGGACAACGCCGATGAGCTGCCCGTCGCGGGCGGCGACGACGATCTCTCCGGCCGCGATCAGCTCCGAGAGCTCTGAGGTCGTCGCGCGGGTGGTCCCCTCCCGCCAGAGTCCGCTCTCGGCCGTCAGATAGACGACGTTGATGAGGTCGGTGAGCTGACCGACCTGCTCGGCGTCGCCGCCGGCCGCGGGCTCCAGCACGCGGACGGCGATGGTGTCGTCGTTCACGGTCATCTAGTCGAGGATGCCCGCCGGGATCGAACGCGGCAATAGATAGTTCTCAAGCCAGCGATCGTGGATTACGATCGTTGGCGTGGAGCTCCGGCAGCTGCGAAGTGTCGAGGCCGTGGCGCGGCACCGCCACTTCACGCGCGCCGCGGAGGAGCTCCACCTCGCCCAATCGGCGCTGTCACACCAGATCCGCCGGCTGGAGGAAGAGCTGGGGACGCCGTTGTTCGAGCGCACGAGCCGCCGCGTCGTCCCGACCGACGCGGGCGTTGCCATGGCACGGCGCGCCCGCCGGGTGCTCGCCGAGGTCGACGCCGCGCGCGAAGAGGTCGACGAGCTCCGCGGCGTGCTGCGCGGGCGGATCTGGATCGGGCCGCTGCTGCCGGCCGGCGACCTCGACGTCCCCGGGCTGCTCGCCCGCTTCAGCCGCGCGCACCCGGGCGTCGAGGTCGGTCTCCGCGAGGGTGTCGCCTCCGACATGCTGCGCTTCCTCGCCGCGCACGAGCTCGACGTCGCCTTCTGCCTGCTGGCCGGCGAGATCTCCGACACGCTCGAGTCCGAGCGGCTCACCGACGAGGAGGTGGTCGCCGCGTTCGCTCCCGACCGCGCGCCGGCGGTCGCGGACGTCGGCGTCGCCGACCTCACCGGGCACGCGATCGTCGCGCCGCGCCGCGGCTCGGCCATCACGTCGGTGGTGGAGCAGCGGTTCACGGACGCCGGCGAGTCGCTCCACCTCGCCCTGGAGAGCGGCGACCCGTTCCTCCTGCGAGCGCTCGCGGCGCGCGGCTTCGCCACGGCGATCCTTCCGCGCTCGCTCACCGCCCTGGAAGGCCCCGACGTCGAGGTGCGCAGCTTGGCGCCCGCGGTCCGCCTGCCCGTGGCGCTCGTCTGGCGCCGCGAGCGCAACGTGCCTCCCGCGGCACGCGCGTTCATCGAGTTCGTCCGCCGCGAGACCGCCGGCGTGTAGCCGGGCGCTGAGCGAGGGCGATGCCGACGGCGGCGACGGTCCCGAGGACGGGGATCGCGCGCTTGGCCGCGGCGGGGGAGAGCACGAGCTCGAACAGCGGCACCGGGTCGTGGAGGCGGTCCTGCAGCGGTCCGAGCGGGCAGTCCCCGTGGTTGGCGGCCACGACGGCGCCCTCGGCGATCAGGGCGAGGCTCGCGGCGTTGAGCCGGCGGCCGCGGCGGCCGGTCAGCGCGCAGAACCAGACGTAGAAGATGTCGGCGAGGAACGCGAGTGCGATCAGCGCGTGGAGCGCGCGGAAGGCGCGTGCGGCGGGGGAGAGCGGGGGCACGTCGGATATGTTCGCGCCACCGATGGCGTGGCCGTCGGGCGGAGCTCCGCGGCGAATCCGCGCGCTAGGTCCGCAGTAGGAGGGTGACGCTGGTGGCGGCCATCCACCGCTCGAGCCGCTCGGGCGACCAGCCGTAGCTCTCCTGCAGCACGAGCGCGAAGCGAACGTCGGTCAGGGCGGCGAGCGTGTCCGCCGCGGCGTCCGGGTCTGCGTCGCTGAGCGCATCGAGCTCGCGGAGGCGATCCACGATCTGTCGCGTGCCGGCGACGTGGCGCCGCTGGCCCTCGGCGAGCACGGCGGCGAGCTCCGGCTCGGCGGCTGCGCCCGTCACGAGGGCGTGCAGGATGTCCTCGCAGTGCTCCAGGATCGCCCGCGTGATGCGCGCCGACGCCGTCGCGAGCTCGTGCGGGTCGTCGGTCTCGCCGAGCCGCTGGACGATCGCGCCGATGCCTGCCTCGCGGTCGATGAGGTCGTTGAGCGCGGCGACCAGCGCCTGCTTTGAGCCAACGCTGTCGTACACGGTCTGGGGCGAGACCCCGGCCGCGTGGGCGATGTCGCGCACGCTCGTGCGGGCGTAGCCCCGCTCGGCGAACAGCCGTCGCGCGGCGAGGAGGATCTCGTCACGCGTGAGCTGCGCCTTGCGCTCGCGCAGGTTCGGCGGGCTATCCGTGCTCACTTGACAAGTGTTCCAATCACTTGGTATACGTTCCAGACACTGGACACACACTCTACCGAACTGGAGCTTCCAATGACTATCGACACTTCCTTCGCCACGAGCACCGACGCCGCCGCGATCGCCGCGCCGATCGTGGAGCAGCTGCAGCAGGCGTGGAACGCCGCCGACGGCTGGGCATTCGCCGCCCCGTTCGCCGACGACACAGACTTCGTCGAGATCCGCGGCGGGCACCACCGCGGCGCCGAGGCCGTGGCGCGCGGGCACGAGGCGATCTTCAGCACGATCTACGCCGGCAGCACGGTCGAGCTGAGCGTCGAGGTGGCGCGCACCGTCGCGCCCGGCGCCGTCGTCGCCGTCGTGGGCTCGACCCTGCAGGTGCCGGCCGGGCCGATGGCCGGCGTCAACCAGGCGCGGATGACGATGGTCATCGTCGAGCAGGACGACCGCTGGGTCATCACCGCCTTCCACAACACGCTGGTCGCCGCCGAGCGCTGACCGTCACGGGACGAAGGCGAGGAACAGGAACGACGCGAACAGCACGAGGTGCACGCCGCCCTCCTGGAGCGTCGCGCGCCCCGGGAGCACGGTGAGCGAGGCGACCGCGACCGTGATCGCGAGCAGGACCATCTGCGTCGCGCCGAGGCCAAGGACCAGCGGACCGTCGAGCCAGATCGAGGCGAGCGCGATCACCGGGATGGTGAGCCCGATGCTGGCGATGGCCGAGCCGAGGGCCAGGTTGAAGCTCGTCTGCACGCGGTCCTGACGCGCGTTGCGCAGCGCCGCAAGGGTCTCGGGCAGCAGGACCAGCAGCGCGATGATCACGCCGACCGCGGAGTGCGGGGCGCCGACGGCCTCGACGGCGTCCTCGATCGGCGGCGACTCGAGCTTGGCCAGCCCGACGACGGCGACGAGCGCGACCCCGAGCAGCCCGAGGCTCGTGAGGGTCTCGCGGTTGGTCGGCGGCTCGGCGTGGTCCTCCGGGCCGGCGCCGACGGGGAGGAAGTAGTCGCGGTGGCGCACCGTCTGGACGACGACGAACAGCCCGTAGAGCACGAGCGAGGAAACGGCGGCGAACGCGAGCTGCGACCCCGTGAACTCCGGCCCCGGGGCGCTCGTGGTGAACGTCGGCAGCACGAGGCTGAGTGTCGCGAGCGTGGCGACGGTCGCCAGGGCGGTCGCGGAGCCCTCGGCGTTGAAGCTCGCGGTGCGGTGGCGCAACGTCGCGCTCAGCAGCGACAGGCCGATGATGCCGTTGCAGCTGATCATCACCGCGGCGAACACCGTGTCGCGGGCCAGCGTCGACGTGTCTTTGCCGCCGGCCACCATCAACGTCACGATCAGCGCCACTTCGATCACCGTCACCGCGACGGCGAGCACGAGCGAGCCGAACGGCTCCCCGACCCGGTGGGCGACGACCTCGGCGTGGTGCACGGCGGCGAGCACCGCGCCGGCCAGCAGGAGTCCGGCGACCACCAGGATCGGATCCGCCGGCTTCGACCCCCACGTGACCGCGAGCATCACGACGGCAAGCGCCGGCATCACCACGGTCCACCGCAGGCGTTGCATGGCGGCTGAAGCTATCGGGCGGGGTCAGTCGAAGATCGCGCGGCGCGGCTCGGCGGAGCCGAACAGCGCGGCGATGCGGGCGAGGACGATCTCGCGCTCGGCCTCGGTGCTCTCGCTGGTCTCGAACGCGTCGTCGGTCACCGGCTCGAGCTTGAGCGGGATTTCAGTGACGACGGCGTTGACCATGTGAGGGGATCGTTGCGCCGGGACCGGCGGAACGACTGTTCAGCGGATTCGCCGCCGCGCTGCGTCATCCTGCCCCGCCGCGACCGGGCCGCTAGGGCGCGGGGACGCCCGCGGCGAGCGCGTACTCGCGGTCCTCGGCGGTCGGCGGCGTCCCGTAGTAGTGGAAGCTCTCGACGGTCTTGACGCCCCAGGCCTGGCCGCGTGCGCGCTCGGCCTCGGTCCAGATGACGGGCTCGGGGTCGGGCTCGTAGACGAAGTAGCCGCCGGTGGTGACCTCGATCCGGTTGCCGCCCGGCTCGAAGGAGTAGAGGAAGAAGCCGGCGGCGACCGCGTGGCGTGACGGCGCCGCCTCGATGTGGACGCCGGCGTCGAGGAAGATGTCGGCGGCGCGCAGGCACTCCTCGCGGGTGTCGACCCAGAACGCCAGGTGGTGCAGGCGGCCGCCGGCGCCGCGGGCGTCCTTGACGTAGATCAGCTCGTGGGCGGCGATCGTGAGGCTGAGCCAGGCGCCGGTCTCCTCGCCGCTGTCGAGCCGGATCCCCTCGTACTGGCGGTAGCCGAGCGTGTCGACCGCGAACGCGCGGCAGGCCGCGATGTCGTTGGCGAGCAGGTTCACGTGGTCGAGCCGCTTGACCGCCGCGCCGCGCGCCGTGTAGCGCTGGGGCTGGTTGCGCAGCGACGGCTTGAGGTGCTCGGGCGGCGCGTAGCGATCGGACTCCCACAGCACCTCCATCACGTGCCCGTCGGGGTCGTGGAAGCGGTAGGCGCGGCCGTGGCCGTGATCGCCCTCGTGCCAGCCGATGCCGAGCCCGGTCGCCTCGATCGCGGCGACCTGGCGGTCGAGCGCCTCGGGGCTGGTCGCGCGCAGCGCCATGTGGTCGATGCCGGAGGCGGCCGCCTCGGTGAGCTTGAGCGAATACGGCTGGTACTCGCCCCAGCCGCGCAGGAACACCGACTGGCCCTCGCGCGACTCGATCTCCATGCCGAGCGTGTCGTGGAAGTAGGCGAGGCTCGCGTCCGGCTCGGGGGTGAGGAGCTCGACGTGGTGGATGTGGGCGAGGTCGCTCATTCGACGCGCTCGCGCAGATTGTCAAGGTCGTAGGAGAGCTCGCCGGCCTGGAGCTTGGCTCGCTTGACGCGCTCGCGATCCTCGCGGTCGCGGGCGGCGGCGAGCACTTCCTCGGCCCGCGCGGCGGCGACCACCGCGGCGCCGTCGCCGTCGAGCACGACGATGTCGCCGGCCGCGATCCGCTGCCCGCCGACCACGACCGGCTCGTCGATCGTCCCTGGCACGTCCTTCGTGGCGCCTCGCACGCGGATCCAGCGCGCCCAGATCGGCAACCCGATGTCGACGAGCTCCTCGACGTCGCGGACCGAGCCGTCGATCAGCAGCGCCGCGACACCCTGCGCCTTCGCCTGCGTGGCGAGCAGGTCGCCGACCATCGCGACCGGCGCCGGGTCGGGCATCGTGAGGACGAGCACGTCGCCGGGCTGCGCGTGAGCGATCGCGGCGTGGACCATCAGGTTGTCGTCCTGCCCGCAGAGCACGGGCCGGGCCGGGCCGGCGGCGCGCGAGCCGGGGACGATCCGGTGCAGCGCGAGGTCGACGAGGCCCTCGCGGCCGGCGGCCTCGTAGACGGTCGCGACCCCGAGGCGGGCGAGCTCGTCGCTGCTCACAGCTCGGTCACCACCTGCGGGATGACGCGCTGGAACGCCTCGGCGTAGCGGACCTCGGACTGCGCCCGACGCCCGCCGCGCGTGGTGCGCCCGCTGCTCGGCGCGCTGGTCGTAGTAGGTCTGGAGGTACTTCTGCGCGGCCATGGCCGCCATCGCCTCGCGCTTGGCGTCGATCACCGGCGTGATGTCGACGAACGTGGTCGGCATGAAGTTGCACAGCTCGGGCTGGTGGGGCTCGAACAGGAACAGGTCGGGCGGGCGGATCGACTTGAACGCGCTCGCCACGCCCGCGCCGGCGGCGAGCGCGCGGGCGCGCTGGACGACGTCGTAGGCGACCGGATGGTCGGGGTTGAACGGGTCGGTGTCGGTGTGGGTGATGACGACGTCGGGGGCGAACTCGCGCACCGCGTCGACGACCTGGGTCAGCCGCTCGGGCCCGACCTCGAGCGGGTAGTCGCCGAAGTCGAGCGCGACGAACTCGGCGCCGAGCGCGGTCGCCGCCTGCTCGGCCTCCGCGTGGCGGATCTTCTTCACGTTCTCGACGGTCTGGCCCTCCTGCTTCCACAGCTCGCCGGACTCGCCGCGCTCGCCGTAGGAGAGCGCGATCACCTGCGCAGTGCCGCCGTTGCGGGTGGCGACTGCGATCGCGCCCCCGGCGCGCCAGACGAAGTCGGCGGCGTGGGCGCCGATCACGAGCACGCGGCGGCTCATGCCACGCCCGCCAGGCGACGCGTGTTCTCGACGGCCATGGTGCGGACCTCCTCGTCGCTGAAGCCGGCCTCCAGGAACTGGTCGGCCATCAGGGCCAACCCATCCTCGACCGGGGGATTGAAGCGCTGCCCGAGGTCCGAGCCCCAGACGGTGTTGCGCGCGCCGACCGCGCGCGTCGCCGCGAAGACGTCGTCCCAGCTGCACTTGCCGGTGTACGCGGTGGTGAACGCCCGCTCCATCAGCGCGCCGCGCTCGGCCAGCGCGACCTGGTCGGCGGGGGAGATCCGCTGGGAGGGGAACTCGGGGTGGGTGACCACGATCGTCTTCACGCCCGCCGCGACGGCCGCGTCGACGACGGTGAAGATCTCGTCGCGGGACAGGTGGCCGGTGGCGAGCACGAGGTCATGGCGAGCGACGACGTCGATGACCTCGAGCAGTTCCGGCAGCGGCTCGCCGGCGGCGTCGACCACCGGGACCGCGCGGGGCCGAACCCCCGACGCGCGCAGCTCCAGCTCGAAGCGCACCCACACCGGCACGTTGCCGTCCGGGTCGGCGTGCTCGACCTCGCCGATCTCGTTCTCCGAGCTGACCGTGGGCAGCCAGACGATGCGCGCGCCCTGGCGCGCGGCGACCTCGACCGCCGTGGCGTTCAGGCCGCCGACGGCGTGGTTGAGCGTGATCGTCCCGAGCGCCCGCGCGCCGGGGACCGCGGCCGTCACGACCGCGGCGCGTTCCGCGGTGGCGGTGTAGTGCGACTTGAGCCCGAAGCCGGCGAGGCCGAGGTCGAGGCAGCGCTGCGCCAGCTCGAGGTCGGTGATGCGGCGCGGCGCGAAGTCGGGCGCGATGTGGACGTGAGGGTCGAAGCCGCCGCGGACCAGCTCCCGCGCGCGCTCGGAGGGGACGGGGTGCTCCGGCACCGGCGGCACGCTAACAGAATCGTTGACAATCCTGTCGGCTATTCTCCGGCGTCGTGAGCGAGCCCGACGCCTACTCGGCGCTCCATGCGGCCATCGTGGCCGGTGGGCTCTCGCCCGGCGAGCGCCTGGTCGAGGAGGAGCTCGCGGAGCGGCTCGGATCCAGCCGCGGCGCCGTCCGCGGCGCGCTCGTCCGCCTCGCGTACGAGGGCCTCGTCGTGCGGTCGCCGAACCGCGGCGCTCGCGTGCGGCGCTACTCGCTGGAGGAGGCGGTCGAGGTCCTCGAGGCGCGCGCGGCGCTCGAGTCGGTCGCGGCCGGCTATGCGGCGCTCCGGCGCACCGGCGAGGAGGCGCGCGAGCTCGAAGCGCTGATCGACGAGATGCGCAGCCTGCACGAGCAGGGTGAGCTGCTCGAGATGTCCGAGCGCAACGCGCTCCTGCACCGTCGGATCCTGGAGATCTCGGGCCACGAGGTCGCGCGCGACATCGCGGAGCGGCTGCACTCGCAGGTCGTGCGCTTCCAGTTCCGCACGGTGCTCGCGGCCGGCCGCCCGCCGAAGTCGCTGGCGGAGCACGAGCGGATCGTGGCTGCCATCGCGGCGGGCGATCGCGCCACCGCCGAGCTCGCCATGCGCGACCACCTGGGCAACGTGGCGGCGGTGCTCGGCGAGGTCGCCGCGCCCGCCTACGCCGCGCTCTAGAGCCCGGCCGCGCGCGCCTTGAGCACCGCCTGCGTGCGGTCCGGCACCTCGAGCTTCGTGAGGATCGACGACACGTGGTTGCGCACCGTCTTGTCCGACAGCCCGAGGCGGCTGGCCACCTGGCCCGTGCTCGCGCCCGCGGAGAGCGCGGCGAGCACGTCGCGCTCGCGAGCGGTGAGGTCGGGGAACGGGTCGACGGGTGCGGCGCCCGCCACCAGCGTCGAGAGCTGGCGCGCGACCGTGGCGCCGATCACGGCGCGGCCGGCGTGAACGCCGCGGATCACGTCGAGGATCTCGTTCTGGCGCGCACCCTTGACGATGTAGCCGCGCGCGCCGGCGCGCAGCGCCTGCACGACCGCGTCGTCGTCCTCGAGCATCGTCATCACCACGACGCCGATGTGCGGCGCGGCGGCGGTCAGCTTCCGGGTCGCCTCGATCCCGGGCAGCCCGGGCATCGCGAGGTCCATCAGCGTGATGTCGGGCTGGAGCTCGAGCGCGGCGGCGACGCCCGCCGAGCCGTCCGCGGCCACGCCCACGACCTCGAGCTCGTCGATCGCCGCGAACAGGTCGCGCATCCCCTGGCGGAAGACCGCGTTGTCGTCGACGACGAGGACGCGGATCATGCGGGCCTCGCGGCGGCCACCGGGAGCACGACGCGCACCGTGAGCCCGCCGCCGGCCGGGGTCTCGAGCTCGACGCGGCCGCCGAGCTCCGCGGCGCGCTCGCGCATCGAGCGCAGGCCGACGCCGGCCGTCGCGTCCGCCGACAGCCCCGGCCCGTCGTCGGCGATCTCGAGCACGGCCTCCTCGCCGATCGCCCGCAGCTCGACGCGGCAGCGCCGCGCGTCGGCGTGGCGGACTGCGTTGGTCAAGGCCTCGGTCGCGATCCGGTAGAGCGCGAGCTCGACGGCGGCCGGGAGCGGGTCCGGCGGCACCACGATCTCGACCTCGAGCGGCGCCAGGCGGTCGGCGTGCGCGCGCAGCGCGGCGGCGAGCCCGAGGTCCTCCAGCACCGGCGGGCGCAGGCCGCGGACGATCCGCCGGACGTCGGCGACCGCCGCCTCGGTCTGCTCGCGCGCGCCCGCGACCAGTGGGTCGCTCTGCGGTCCACCGGCGTTCTGGGCCGCCTGCAGCGTCAACGCGATGCCGGCCAGCGCGGAGCCGAGCCCGTCGTGCAGCTCGCGGCGAAGTCGCCGCCGCTCCTCCTCGCGGGCGGTCACGATCGCCTCGCGCGAGTGCTGGACCTCGGCGGCCATCCGCAGCGCGTCGAGGACCAGGGCGAGCTGGCGGACCAGCACCTCCGCGAGCGCGATGTCGGCGGGGCCGTAGAGCTCGCCGGGCGCCCGCGCGCCGACGATCAACCGCCCGAGCAGCAGCCCGCGCTGGCTGACCGCGCGCTCGATCCGCGGCTCGTAGAGCTCCGACCCGACGTGTGCACGTGGCAGCCCGAGTGCGGGCTCGGGCTCGATCCGCACGGCCGACGCCCCGAGCGTCTCGCGCAGCGCGGCGGCGACGCCGGGCAGCGCGTCGGCGGGCTCGTCGGCGAGCTCGAGCTGCTCGCCGAGCCGCCGTACGGCGGTCGATGGGTCGCGGTGCCCGTAGAGCGCGCGGTCGACGCCGTCGCGCACGCGGATCCGCAGCGGGACCGCCAGCAGCGCCGCGCCGAGCCCGGCCGCCAGCGCGCTCTCCGACGAACCGGCCAGCGTCGTGGCGAGCGCGAAGATGGCGAGGAAGGCGAGCAGGCTGCCGACCGACACGCCGGCGACGATGAACGCGCGCCGCAGCAGGACGTCGACCTCGACGGCGCGATCGCGCAGGATCGTCACCGCGGCGGTGACGGCGAAGGCGCCGACGATGGTGGTGAGCGTCGCCGCGTAGAACGCGCCGTCGGCGAGTGGCGAGTCGGCAGGTTGAGCGCCAGGCAGAGGACGAAGTTCGCCGCCAGCCCGCGCGAGGCCCACAGCGCCGCGCGCATCCCCGGCTCCGGGCTGGCCGCGCGCGCGGACCTGCACGGCGACCATCCCGGCGACGACGCCGAGGGGATCCCGAATCCGAACGACGCCGAGCGCGTCGACCCAGTCCCACGACGCCGGGATGCCGAGCGGGTTCGGCACGCTCGCCGTCGATGTCGTCGAGGTCGCCCGGGTCGAGCATGCCGCGGAGCGCGACGCCGCGATCGCGAGGGCCGAGCAGCGCGCCGAGCGGCCGCCAGCGGCGCGAGGGGAGACGGCCGTCGGGGAACAGCAGCAGCGGCCACGTCACCAGCACGAGCAGGCCGATGAAGGTCCAGTTGTCGAGCCACGCCGCCCAGTGGCCGAGCGGCTGCGACACGTCGGCGGCGTCGACCGTCACCGTCGCGAGCGTCCACACCGACCCGAGCGCGCCGCCGCCGAGCAGGGCGAGCCCGAGCCGGTGCCCGGGCTGGCCGGCGACCACCAGCGCGCCGAGCGCGGCGCAGGTGGCGAGCGCGAGGCCCAGGCCGAGCATGGCGAGCAGCTCGTAGGGCTTGGTCGTCGTCGCTGCCGAGCGCGACGACGATCGCCGCCGCGGTCAGCGCGACGGCGCCGGCGGCGGTCCACACCGCCGCCGGGGCCCGCGTGTGCAGGCGGTCGAGCGCCTGCGCCGTGGTGAGCTCGCCGGTCACCATCGCGCGATCCTCTCCGATCTAGGGCAGCAGGTGCAGCGACGTCGTGCGTCTTGTCGGACGTCGACCGTCCCACGCGCGTTCGCGTAGGCGCCCGTGCCGCCGACGATTGCGCCGCGGTCGGTGTCGGAGTCGTCGAACGTGGCGTCGGCCTCGATGAAGAGCGCGCCGTCGTCGAAGCGGTACACCCCGGTGATCTGGCCGGTCGCGCGGTCGAGCCGGACCTTCTTCTCGCTCACGATGAAGCTGGACTGGATGCGGCCGCGGGCGCCGTCGTCGCGCCGGATCGCAGCCGAGTTGTGGAACACGTCGCCGAGGCTGCCCTTGCCACGGCCGAGGCCCTTCGGCGCGATGTCGTTCGCCGAGCCGAAGCCCTTGCCGTACGTGATCGTGTACGTGCGGCCTTGGTCCTGCGCGCGGCCGGAGTCGGCGATCAGCCCGGCGTCAGTCCGGCGGCGGCGAGCGCGGCGGTGACGGCGGCGATGCGACGAGACATGTGGATCCCTCCTGTGGTTCGCCGGCGCCCGAACGGCCGGTTGGGAGGAGCTTCCGGCGCGGGCGTCCCGGTCCGCGAGGGGCACCTGTCCCGGGTGGGCCGGGAGATCTAGAGGGCGTCGGCGGCGGCGCGCACGGCCTCGCCGGCGGCGGCCATCGCCGAGCGCTGCTGGTCGGAGAGCTCCCACTCGTGCAGCTCGCGAACCCCGCCGCGCCCGATCGTGACCGGCACGCTGAGCGCGGCGCCTGACACGCCGTACTCGCCCTCGAGCACGACCGAAGCCGGCCACAGCTCGCCCTCGTCGCTGGTGAGCGCCGCGACCATGCGGGCGAGCCCGTGCCCGGTCGTCCACGTCGACGAGCGCCCGGAGTCGAGTGCGACGTGCTGCGCGTACCAGTGCCGCACGAAGCGCTCGGCCGCCTCGCCCTCCGTGGCGCTGAGGTCGACCAGCGTGCCGTCGACGCGGACGCGGTCGAGCAGCGGCACGAAGCGGTCGCCATGCTCGCCGAGCACCCACGCGTCGACCGCGCTCGAGCGGACCCCGAGCTGGTCGCCGATCGCGGTGCGGAGGCGCAGGCTGTCGTTGGCGGTGTAGCCGAGCAGCCGCCGGCGGTCGAGCCCTCGCCGCCAGAGGAGGGTGCAGAGCGGGTCGACCGGGTTGGTGACCATCAGCGCGACGCCCGGCCAGTCCTCCGGCAGCGCGTTGCCGATGTCGGCCACGATCGCCGCGTTGTCGCGCAGGTAGACCATGCGCGTGTCGTTGACGGTCAGCGGCACCGAGGCGCTGATGACGACGATGTCGGCGTCGGCGATCGCGCCGAGCTCGACGATCTCGACCGAGCCGCTCGCGCCCTGGGCGACGACCTGCTGGAGGTCCATCTCGTGCGAGCGGGCCATCCCCGAGCGGCCGTCGACCAGCGCGACGTCGTACGGCGCCTCGTCCAGCAGCAGGTTGAACGCGAGCGAGGCACCGACGCCGCCGCCCCCGCCGACGATGGCGATCCGCCGGTTCATATACGGTCCAGCTTAATCGTCTGAAGATTTCCGTGCGTCGACTCGAGGACAAGTCTGCCTTCATCTCCGGCGCCGCCGGCAGCATCGGCGCGGCGACCGCGCGCCGCTTCGTCGCGGAGGGCGCGCGGGTGGTTCTGTCGGACATCGACGCCGACCGGCTGCACGCGCTCGCGGAGGAGCTCGGCGCCGAGGCCGCGGTCGCCGACGTGACGGTCTCGTCGGCGGTGGCGGCCGCGATCGCGCAGGCGGGCGAGCTCGACATCGCGTTCGCCAACGCCGGGATCTTCGGCGACGTCGCGCCGCTGGCCGAGTACGACGAGGAGGTCTTTGCGCGCGTGCTGGCCGTCAACGTGCTCGGCCCGTTCCACGTCGCCAAGCACTCCCTGCGCGCGATGCGCCCAGGCGGCAGCCTGATCTTCAACTCGAGCGTCGTCGGCCTCACCTCCGACCCGGGCATCGCCGCCTACGCGACGTCGAAGCACGCGCTCGTCGGCCTCATGCGCACCGCCGCGAAGGAGGTCGCCGACCGCGGGATCCGCGTCAACTCCATCCACCCGGGGCCGGTCGACAACGCATTCCAGCACCGGATCGAGACCGTCGCGACCGGCCAGGGCGAGGCCCGGGCGGCCGAGATCTTCGAGTCGAGGATCCCGCTCGGGCGGCACGCCACGCCGGAGGAGGTCGCCGACGCGGTCGTGTTCCTGGCCTCGGACGAGAGCCGGTTCATGACGGGGGCGGCGGTTGCGCTGCGACGGCGGGATGAGCATCTAACGAACGTCAATGGCGGCTGGGTAGGGCTGGGGTTCCGGCTGCCGCGGCGGCCACGAATGTCACTTCAGGGTCGGTATGCGACCTCGAGGTGACATTCGTGGCCGCCGGGCGGCTCACCCCTCGCTTCCCTACCCAGCCGCAGTTCGTGCCGCGGCCCAGGCCTCGAGCTCCTCGGCCGCCCGCACGGCGCCGTCGTTCTGCGCCGCCCACGCGGCAACCTCCGCCACCCGCGCGCGGATCTCCGGCCGCAGCGCGCGCCGCACCGCCAGCTGCAGCGTCCGCGCGCCCAGCCACCGCGGCGCGATCCGCACCCCGACGCCGGCCCAGTCGACGCGCGCGGCGTTCTCGTTCATGTCGCCGCCCGCCGGGCACGCCACGACCGCGCAGCCCGCGGCCAGCGCGCGCACGAGCGTCCCGTGGCCGGCGTGGAGCACGACCACGTCGCACTGCGGCATCGTCTTCGAGTACGACAGCCACGGCACGAGCACGGCGTTGTCCGGCACCGTGATCGGCTCCTTCGGCTCGCGCCCGTTGTACGTCGCGATCACGCGCACCGGCGCGCCGGCGAGACCTTCCAGCGCGGCGCGGAGCAGGGAGTGCGAAGGGTCCTGCGAGGTCGAGGGCGCGACCAGCACCACCGGCCCCTGCGCCAGGCGGCGGGTCGACGCGCTCGCCCGGCGGCTCCCACTGCAGCGGGCCGACCACCTTCACCCACGGCTCCCAGTCGCGCGGGTACTCGAGCTGCGGCAGCGTCCCCACCAGCGTGAGCTCGCGCGACAGCGCGGTGTGCACGAACGGCAACGGCTCCAGCCCGAGCCGCCGGCGCGTCTCGTTGTACTGGTCGCGCCCCTCCTCCAACGACCCCTGCACGAAGCGGCGGTTGCCCTAGCGCCACAGGGCGCGGCCTGCCTCGGTTCTCGGCAGCCGGGCGCCGATCGAGTAGATCGGGTGGCCGTCGGCGACGAACGGGTGGACGTGCGGCACGAGCGTCGCCAGCGGCACGCCCTCGAGCTCGGCGGCCAGCGCCGGGCCGGGGGTGAGGATGTCGGCGACGGCGATGTCGGGCGCGAATTCAGTGCACGAACGGCTGGATCTCGCGCGCCGCCCGCACGGCCGCCGCGTAGGGCTTCAAAGGCTTGTCCGGCGTCGGGAAGACCTGGTACTCGGGCGCCGCGGTGAACGTCATGCCCGCGGCCTCGACCGGCTCGCGCCACTTGCGCCACGTGTCGAGCGCGACCTCATGGCCGCGCTCCACCAGCACGCCGCCCAGCGCGATCATCGGGAAGGCGTGGCCCGGATCGCCGAAGGCGCCGAGGTAGATCTTCAAGCGGCCAGCTCGGCGACGAGCCGCAGCTGCTCGCGCCGTTCCTCGAACGTCCACGCCCAGGGCGAGACCATCAGCGTGCCGACCCCGGCGTCGCGGAAGACCGCCAGCCGCTCGCGCGCGACGTCGCGCGGTCCGCAGATCGAGATCGCGTCGATCAGCTCGCCCGGCAGCGCGGCCGCGGCCTCGTCCTTCTTGCCCTCGAGGTAGAGGTCCTGGACCTCGCGGGCGGCGTCCTCGTAGCCGTAGCGCTGCACGAGCTGGTTGTAGAAGTTGGCCTTCCGCGAGCCCATGCCGCCGACGTACAGCGCCACGAACGGGCGCATCGCGTCGCGGGCCGACTCGACGTCGTCGGTCACGAACACGTTGACGGTCGGGGCGATGTCGAAGTCGTCGAAGCCCTTGCCGTTGCCGGCGCGCGCGAAGCCCTCCTCCAACAAGGGCCGGAACTCGTCGACGTGCTGCGGCGAGAACAGCGTCGGGATCCAGCCGTCGGCGATCTCGGCGCCGAGCGTCGTGTTCTTCGGCCCGATCGCCGCCAGGTAGATCGGCATCCGCTCCTGCACCGGCGCGATCGTCAGCTTCAAAGCCTTGCCCGGGCCATCGGGCAGCGGCAGCTCGAGCGTCTCGCCCTTGTAGACCAGCCGCTCGCGCGCCAGCGCCATCCGCACGACCTCGATGTACTCGCGCGTGCGCTGGAGCTGCTTGCCGAAGCGCTGGCCGTGCCAGCCCTCGGCGACCTGCGGCCCGCTCGAGCCGATGCCGAGCAGCATCCGCCCGTTCGAGAGCTGGTCGATCGTCGCCGCGGTCATGGCCGTCATCGCCGCCGAGCGGCCGGGCATCTGGAAGATCGCGGAGCCGAGCTTGACCCGTTCGGTCTGGCCCGCGAGCCAGGCGAGGATGGTCGCGGCGTCTGAGCCGTAGGCCTCGGCGGTCCACACCGAGTCGTAGCCGAGCCGCTCGGCCTCCAGCACGAGGTCGAGCTGCTCCTGCGCGGTCATCCCGAGGCCCCAGTAACCGATGTGCAGGCCGAGTCGCAAGGTTCCTTTCGCTGCTTGCCGCCGCGGCCGGTCGTCACCTACGGTGGCCCCGTGCGGAAGGCGCGCGACCCTATCAGCCGGTTGCGAACCGCAATCGACTGCCTGCCGGCCCGGACTCGCGAGGCGATGCTCGACGGGATCCGCAGCTCGCCGATCGTCGTCGGCGCCTATACCGACGGCCGCGGCGGGGTCTGCCCGATGCTCGCCGCGCACCGCCACGGCGGCCGCACGAGCTTCGTCAGCTTCGCCCGCGCGTGGGACGGGTTCGCCCGCACGAAGACGATCCGGCGCGCGACCGAGCGCGAGGTGCGGACGCTCGAGAACCTGCTCGTCGCCTCACTGGCGGCGGAGGCCGAGACCGACCTCAGCGCGGCGATCGCCGACTACCGCGGGCGCAGCTTCCCGCAGATCATCGCGCGGCGGCTGAAGCCTCAGGACGAGCGCACGCCCGCGCTCAGGCGGCGGAACGTGTCGTCGCCGATCGTGTCGTAGGCGTCGACCATCGCCGGGTCGAACTGGGTGCCGCTGCCGGCGTGGATGACGCCGCGCGCCTCGGGGAAGCCGACCGCCGCGGCGATAGGGCCGGTCGGTGGTCAGCGCGTCGAGCGTGTCGGCGATCGCGAACACCCGCGCCGCGAGCGGGATCTGCTCGCCCTTGAGCCCGTCCGGGTAGCCCGTGCCGTCCCAGCGCTCGTGGTGGTGGCGGACGATCAGCATCGCCTCGTCGAGGAAGTCGACGTGGCGCAGGATCTCCGACCCGATCTCGGCGTGGCGGGCGATCCGCGCGAACTCGTCCTCGGACAGCGCCGCGGGCTTGAAGAGGATCTCGTCGGGCACGCCGACCTTGCCGATGTCGTGGAGCAGGAAGCCGAACTCGAGCTGCGGCTCGTCGGCGACGTTCATCCCCGCCGCGCGAGCGATCGCCAGGCCGTAGGCGGCGACCCGCTCGGCGTGCTTGCCGGTGTAGGCGTCGCGCGCCTCGACGGCGTTGGAGAGCGCGCGCACGGTCGCCTTGTAGGAGCGGCGGAGCTGCTGCGCGCGGGCGCGCTCGCGGCGGTAGCTCTCGCGCAGGTCGGCCGCATAGCGCTCGAGCTGGCGCTGGTGCGCGGCGGCCTCGCGCTCGGCTTGCTCGAGGCGGGCTCGCAACTGGGCGACGGTGTCGGTGGCGCGCACTGCACCACCGGGAACGGATCGCCGCGAGGAACCTTGCGGCTAGCTAGAGCGTCTCGTCGACGCGCTGGAAGATGATCTCGGGGATCACGCAGGCCGGGCTGACGTGGAGCGCGAAGCGCACCGCCTCGGCGACGTCGGAGGTGCGGATCATGTCCTCGGCCGGGACCTGCTCGCGGATGAACTCGGTCATCGGCGTCTCGACGAAGCCCGGGCACAGCGCGAGCGACTTGATGCCCTCGCTGTTGAGCTCCTTGTTCATCGACTGCGTCCAGCCCACGACGGCGAACTTCGTGGCGCTGTAGACCGACAGCCACGCCTGGCCCGTCTTGCCCGCGATCGAGGCGGTGTTGACCACGAGCGCGTTGCGGTGCTCGGCGCCCGCCGCGCGCAGCAGGTCCGCGCACTCGCGGTAGAAGAGGATGATCGCGCGCAGGTTGAGGTCGAGCTGCATGTCGACCTTCTTCGTCGCGTGCTCGGCGACGGGCGCGCCGACGCCGACGCCGGCGTTGTTGACGAGCACGTCCAGGCGGCCGAAGCGCTCGCGGTGGCGGGCGACGACGTTCTGGATCTCCTCCTCCGAGGTCATGTTGGCCGCGACCTCCTCGACCTCGTAGCCCGCGTCGCGCAGCTCCTGCGCCGCGCCGGCCAGCTTCTCGGGCCGGCGGGCGGCGACGGTGAGGCCGTGGCCCTCCTCGCCGAGCATGTGCGCGATCGCGAGCCCGATGCCGCTCGAGGCGCCGGTGACGAGGGCTGCGCGGTCGGCCATCGGCGGCAACCTACACACTGAGTGGTGATGGGCACTCCGTTCACCGTCTCGCTCGTGCTGCTGGTGCTGCTGCTCGGCGCCGGCTTCGCGCTCGACTCCGACGAGCCGGCCAAGCCCGCGCCGAAGGCTGCGGCGGCGACGCCGATCACCACGCTGGAGCGGCGGGTGGAGCAGATCCGCCAGCTGCGCTTCGAGACGCTGCCCAAGCCCCAGGAGGTGAGCCCGGCGACCGCGAAGCGCGAGGGGCTCGAGGACCTCGACCGCTCGTATCCGGAGGCGAAGCGGCACGCCGACGAGGAGATGCTGAAGCTGCTCGGGCTGCTCGAGCCCGACGTCGACCTGCGCGACGTGTCGGCGACGATCTTCGGCCAGGGCGTGGCCGGCTACTACGACCCGCGCACCAAGCGCATGCGGATCGTCCGCGGCGCCCAGACCGAGAACCAGGTGCTCAACGAGATCACGATCTCCCACGAGCTCACCCACGCGCTCGAGGACCAGCGCTTCAAGCTCGACCTCGAGGACACCTCCGGCTCCGACGACGCCGCGCTGGCCAACCTCGCGCTCGTCGAGGGCTCGGCGACCGCGGTGATGTTCACCTACGCCGAGCGCCACTTCTCCGCCGAGCAGACGCTCGGCGGCCTGCTCTCCTCGCTCGGGGCCGACACCGGCGACCTGCCGCCGTTCATCGAGGCGCAGCTGATCTTCCCCTACATCCAGGGCCAGCAGTTCGTGCAGCGGCTCTACGAGACCGGCGGCGGGAACTGGTCACTGGTCAACTCCGCCTACCGCTTCCGCCCGCCGGCCTCGAGCGAGCAGATCATGCACCCCGACAAGTACCTGCAGGTCGAGCAGCCCGAGCGGGTGCGGGCCGGGAAGGGTCCCGGCCCGGGTTGGCGCCGGCTCGCCGCCGGCACGTGGGGCGAATGGGCCACCGGCGAGCTCATCAACAACCCGCAGGCCGCCGAGGGCTGGGGCGGCGACCGCTACGAGCTGTGGCAGAGCGGGAGCGGCGACTGCGCGGCCCCGTGCCGCGACCGCGACGCGCTGGTCATGCGCTGGCGCTGGGACACGCGCGCCGACGCGGAGCGCTTCGAGGAAGCGCTGCGCGAGTGGTCAAACGAGCAGACCGGCTCGCGGGCGATCAGCTCACGCGGCCGTGAGGTCGCGCTCGCCCTCGCTCCGGAGGCCGACCTGGCGCAGCGGCTGGTCGAGTAGCGCGACGCCGCTGACCGGCGGCGAAAGGTGGAAGCCCTGGCCCATGTCGCAGCCGAGCTCGCGCAGGCGCTCGAGCTGGGCCTCGTTCTCGATCCCCTCGGCGACGACCTGCACGCCGAGCGCGCTGGCGAGCTGGAGGATCGTGCTCTGGAACGCGAGGCCGTCGTCGTCCTCCACGAACGACTGGGCCATCTTGAGCATGTCGATCGGCAGCCGCTGCAGCGTGTGCAGCGACGAGTAGCCGGTCCCGAAGTCGTCGATCGCGATCCGCACGCCCAGCGCCCGCAGGCGCTCGAGCTGGGCGACGGTCAGCCGCGCGTCCTCGAGCAGCGTGCTCTCGGTGACCTCGAGCACGAGCCGGCTCGGGTCGAGGCCGGCGTCGTCGATCCCGGCCGCGACGCGCGCCACCAGCTCGGGGTCGCGCAGCTCGGCGGGGGAGAGGTTGACGTGCATCAGCAGCCCGCCGACCTGGGCCGAGCGCTCCCAGCGCTGCAGCTGGGTGAACGCGCGCGCCTGGACGAGCTCGCCGATCGGCACGATCAGACCGGAGCGCTCGGCGAGCGGGATGAACTCGGAGGGCGAGATGTCCTCGGCGCCTTCACGGTGCCAGCGCGCGAGCGCCTCGGCGCCGACGACGCGGCCGGTCGCCAGCTCCACGATCGGCTGGTAGGAGACCTCGAGGCTGCGCTGCTCGACGGCGCGCTCGAGCTCGCCGGTGAGCGTGTCGCGGCGCAGCAGCGGGGCGGCCTGGCGGTCGTTGAAGACCTCGAAGTGCCCCTTCTCCTGCTCCTTGGCGGCGTACATGGCGACGTCGGCGTTGCGCAGCACCTCGGCGGTGCTCGCCTCGCCGTGCTCGCCGAGCGCGATGCCGGTGCTGGCGCCGATCCGCAGCGTGGCGGTGGAGAGCTTGAACGGCTCGTTGAACGCGAGCTGGATGCGCTCGGCGATCCGGGTGGCGCGCTCGTGGTCGCCGCGGTCGAGCAGGACCGCGAACTCGTCGCCGCCCAGCCGCGCCGGCAGATCGGAGGTGCGCAGGCAGGAGCGCAGGCGGCGGGTCAAGGCGACCAGCAGCTCGTCGCCGATCTCGTGTCCGAAGCGGTCGTTGACGCGCTTGAAGTCGTCGAGGTCGAGGAGGAGCACGACCGCGCGACCGTCCGGGCGGCTGAGCGCGGCCTCGACCTCCTGGGTGAACAGCGCGCGGTTGGCGAGGCCGGTGAGCGGGTCGTGGTGGGCGCGGTGCGCGAGCCGGTCGCGGTCCTCGGTCAGCTCCCCGAGTGCCTGCTCGAGCTGGTCGTGCTCGAGCGACACCGCGGTGTGGTTGGCCAGCGTTTCCAGCAGCGTGAGGTCGGCGGAGGTGAACTCGGTGACGCGGCCCTCGCGGTTGGCGAGCGCGATCGCGCCGAGCAGCGCCTGCTCGCCGCACAGCGGGGCCAGCAGCAGCTCACGCCGCTCGGTCTCGCGCATCCACGGGCCGAGGACTTGGCCGGGTGCGGTGTCGGGACTCAGCAGGCGCGGGCCGTCGAGCTCGACCGCGCGGCGCAGCGCGCCGGGCACCGGGCTCTCGTCCGGCTCCATGACGGCGAGGGTGCCGTCGAGGCCGATCGCGGTCCGCAGGGCGGCACCGCCGTCGGCGGGGAAGAGCCAGATCTCGGCGACCTCGGCGTGGAACGCCGCGCGCGTCTTGGTCAGCAGCTCGGTCAGCGCGACCGGCACCGTCGCTGCGCGGTGGACGGTGCGGGTGACGTCGTAGAGGAACTCGAGGCTGCGGTGGCGCGAGCGCTCCTGCACGTACGCGCGGTAGGCGAGGAACATCACGATCGCGGGGCCGAGCAGCAGCCAGGCGGCGCGCGGGTCGGCGAGCAGGACCGCGACGCCGGCGAGCGCGAGGCAGGTGTTGGCGATCGTCACCAGGCCGTCGGCGAGCAGCATCTGGCGCAGCTGGGCCTTGCCGACAGGCTCCTCGGCGAGCGTCATCCCGAGCGCGATCAGGCCGCCGGCCACGAGCGTGCCGGTCAGGGTGGCGGCGAGCGCGGCGACCCACGCCTCCGGCCCGACCTCGGCGATCGCGGGGGTCAGCGCGCCGAACACGGTGATGCTGAGCGCGCCGACGAGCGCGAACTGGGCGAGGTTGAACGCCGTGCGCATCGGGATGTGGCGGCGGTCGAGCAGCAGCACGATGCCGGGGCCGACGATGCAGGCGAGCATCAGGCCCGACGGGTCGGCGAGGAACAGCCCGGCGACTAGCGGCACCTCGGCCAGCGACAGCGACAGCGCGCTGTGGCGGAAGTTGACGTGGACGACGAACACCTCGGCGGCCGCGAACGCGAGCGCGAGCGCCCACCACGGCAGCCGGAGGTCGCCGGCCGGCGCCTCGTCATGGCGAACGAGCAGCACAAACAGGATCGCCGCCATGGAGGCCATGGCGGCGATCAGTGCCCAGACTGGACCGTCCGAGCGGAGGCGCGCGAGGACTCGCCGCGCCACCCTCAGCCCCCTCCGGGGTGCGGCTTTACCACTTGACGCCTGACCACTTCACGCCGTTCCACTTCACGCCCGTCCAGCGGCGCCCGGTCCAGCGGCGGCCGAGCAGGTCGCGCAGGCGGCGCACGGCGACGGAGTAGCGGCGGTAGCCGGCGCCGTCAACCGCGCGCGCCGGGCGGAAGCCCTGCGGCTGGCCCGAGGGGCGCGCGGCGTCGGCGGCGGCCACGTCGAGCGCGCCCTCGCCGGTCGAGCGCGGGTCGCCGGCCAGCGGGCGGGCGGTCTCGCGCAGGGCGGACTTGAGCTGGTTGGGGTTCCAGTTGCGATGACGCTCGAGCAGCAGCGCCGCGGCACCCGCGGCCACCGCGGCGGCCTGCGAGGTCCCGCTGCCGCGCTGGAGCGTCTCGCCGATCCGGCCCTGCGAGGACTGGTCGATGTACGAGCCCGGGACGCGGTAGGAGACGATCGAGGAGCCGGGGGCGATGACGTCGGGGTTGCGAACGCCGTCGCCGCGGCTCGACCAGTCGGCGACCTCGTCGTCGCGCGGGTCGGCCGTGCCCTGCGTGTCCGCGCCGCCGACGGCGAGCACGAACGGGTCGGCCGCCGGGAGCTCGAGGCCGCGGCCGGAGTTGCCGTCGTTGCCGGCGGCGGCGACGACGACGATGCCGGCGTTCCAGGCCTGCTCGACGGCGAAGGCGAGCGGAGCGCGCTCGTAGCCGAAGTCGTTGTCGGCGCCGACCGCGAGCGTGATGACGCGGATATCGAGGCCGTTGGCCTTGCGGTAGCGGACGGCGTAGTCGATCGCCAGCAGCAGCTGGGTGAGGCTCGTGACGCCCTCGGCGTTGGCGGCCTTGAGGTTGACCAGGCGCGCCTGCGGAGCGACGCCCGCGATGATCCCTGCCAGGTGCGTGCCATGGCCGAATGCGTCGAGGTGGCGCAGCTCGGGGCGGCGCGCGTCGAAGGAGAAGTCCGGGCCGTTGACGATCTTGCCGGGCGCGGCGAGGTCCTCGACCGGGGTGATGCCGGAGTCGATCAGCGCGACGTCGACGTCGCCGCCGGAGTCCAGCGCGTCGGCGCCGATCGTCGTGCGCACCTCGCGGAGCGTTGTGGCGTCGGCGGGCGTGCCGTCGGTGGCGTCGCGCGTCTCGCCGAGCAGCGCGTCGGCGTCATCGTCGTCGCTGCTGGTGGTGAACGCGTGGTCGACGACGACCGAGCGCACGCCGGGAGCGCGGCGCATCGCGCGGACCGAGCGCGTCGGGACCTTGGCGATCACGCCGTCGATCAGGCGGACGCGGTGCGTCACCTTGCCGCCGGCGGCCTTGACGGCAGCCGCCGAGCCCTTGCCGACGACGACCACGGGCACACCGCGGTCACGCGCAAAGGCGGAGGAGACGACGACAAGCGAGCAGAGGAGCGCGGCGATCAGACCGAGCGCGAGGACGAGGCCACGGCCTCGGCCGTCCCAACGGACGCCGTACACAACCCGCGGCCAGTCCGCGGGGGAAAGCTCAACTGCACGGCGCATTGGTGCTCCTCTTGGGTCGATTCCATTCGACGATGGGTCTGGTATCGACGCCGTGTTGAGAAGGCAGCAGGGGTACTAGACGAACGTCCGAACCGCCTTCCGGCGGGTTAGCCTGCGCTCTCGGGCCGGTAGCTCAGCGGTTAGAGCCGCGGACTCATAATCCGTCCGACGGAGGTTCGAATCCTCCCCGGC
>CAWDKH010000002.1:0-89193 GCA_963802905.1 uncultured Solirubrobacteraceae bacterium
CCTTTAGGCACTTTTAGCCGCAGACCCATTGACGGCCGGTGGGGCAAGCCTCACCATCCCGCGCTCCTTCGGCCGAAGGTCTCCTTCCCTTCTCCCCAACAAGGAGGCTGATCATGGTGTTCTGGATCGGCTTGGCTGTGATGGGCTTCGTGGTGACGGTGCTGATCGTGGAGAGCCGGCCGGTGCGGCGGCGGCTCGAGCGATGGTCGGGCGGCGGCGGCTTCTGGGCCGGCGGCGACGGCGGTTCCTACACCGGCGGCAGTGACTGCGGCGGTGGCTGGGGCGGCTTCGACGGGGCGGCGGAGGCGGCGGCGACGGTGGGGGTGGCGGCGGCTGCTGAGCCGCTTCCGCGCCGGGTTGGCGGAACTCGCCAACCTCGGCGCGGCTCGCGAGTCGTTGCAGTGGGGGTCGTCCCTGAGGGCCTACCGGCGCCCTGGTCCGGTCCTTGGTGGGGCGGCCCCCGTAATTGCTTGACCGTCCGATACATACTGTGTATACATACCCAGTATGCGTTACCCGGTGCTCGCCTCCCTCGCCGCCGCGCCCGCGCACGGCTACGAGATCAAGCGAGGGCTGGAGGAGCGCTTCGGCAGCGCCGTCGCGCCGCTCAACATCGGTCAGGTCTACACGAGCCTGCAGCGCCTCCAGCGCGATGAGCTCGTCGTCGACGAGGAGGCCCACGAGGGCGGGCGCGACCGCCGCGTCTACCGGCTGACCGACGCCGGGCGACAGGCGCTCGAGGAGTGGGTCGGTACCGCCAGCGGTCCCACGCGGCTGCGCGACGACTTCTTCATGAAGCTCGTCTTCGCCCGCGAGATCGGGCTCGCCGACCCCACCGAGCTGATCGCCCGCCAGCGCGCGCTCTACCTCGGCGCGCTGCGCGACCTCGAGAACGTGCTCGCCGACGGCGATGCCGACGCCACCACGTCGCTGGTCGTCGAGGGCGCCGCGCTGCACCTGGAGGCTGACCTGAAATGGCTCGACCGCTGCGAGGCGGTCCTCGGAACGGAGATCGCATGACTGCGGTGCTGGAGACCACCGGACTCGGGAAGCTGCACGGGGAGGGCGCCGCCGCCGTGACGGCGCTTGCCGACGTCGACCTCACGGTCCGGCAGGGCGAGTTCGTCGCCGTCACCGGCCCCAGCGGCTGCGGCAAGTCGACGCTGCTCAACCTGCTCGGCGGCCTCGACCGGCCGACCAGCGGCGAGGTGCTCGTGCACGGCGAGCGCCTGGCCGGCGCCAGCGAGGCGCGGCGCGCCCGCCTGCGCCGCAGCGAGGTCGGATTCGTCTTCCAGTTCTTCAACCTGATCGCCAACCTGACGGTCGCCGACAACGTCGAGCTGCCGGCGCTGCTGGCCGGTGTCCCCGCGCGCGAGGCGCGCCGCCGCGCGGCCGAACTGCTCGAGCGCCTGGGTCTTGAGGAGACCGCGCCCCGCGTGCCCGGCGACCTCTCCGGCGGCCAGCAGCAGCGCGTCGCGATCGCTCGGGCGCTGATCAACCGCCCGAGCGTGCTGCTCGCCGACGAGCCGACCGGCAACCTCGACACCGCCGCCGCGCGCGAGGTCGTCGCGGTGCTGCGCGAGCGCCACGCCGACGGCCAGACGATCGTGCTCGTCACCCACGACATGCGCGTCGCGAGCGCTGCCGAGCGCGTGGTGGCGATGCGCGACGGCCGGATCGTGGGGGAGACGACGCCGACCTCCGGCGAGGGCGATGCCCTCAGCCGTGTGGTTTCTCTGGAGGCGTAACGTGCTCGCCGCCGCCTTCCGCGTCATCCGCGCCGACCTCCGAGCGCGGCCGTTCATCTCGGTTCTCACCGGGCTTGTCGTCGCCTTCGCGCTCGGCGCCCTCGTCGTCACCCTCCACGGCCGCGCCACGCTCGACGACCCCTACGACCGCCTCTTCGCCGAGACGAACGGCGCGCACGTGATTGCCGTCTCCGACTCGAAGGCCGACCTCACCCGCATCGCCGGGCTGCCAGGCGTCGTGGAGTCCGAGGGCCCGCGCCCGCTCGTCGAGGTGACCGCGCGCGTGCGCGGGCGGTCGACGGGCTCGGGCTGATCGGACTCCCGCGCACACGCGCGCGCATCGAGCAGCCCCTGATCCTCGAGGGCCGCCGGGTCAACGGTCCGGGCGAGGTCGTGCTGCGGCGCGACTACGCCCGCGACCACGGCGCCCGCGTCGGCGACACGATCGCCGCCGGCGACCGCCGCCTGCGCGTGGTTGGCATCGGCGCGACGGCCGGCTCGAGCGACGGTGGCTGGGCCGACCCGGCCGACGTGCTCGGCCTCGGCGTCGTCGGCGCGGCCCGTGGCTTTCGGCCTCGCGCTGCGGCTGAGCGAGCCGGACAGCGCGGCCGCGTTCGCCGGCCGGGTCACACGCGCGGATGAGGTGCGCGCGTTCGACTGGCGCACCCAGCGCACGAACCTGACCGAGGACGCCCGCCGCCTGATGACCATCTTGCAGACCACCACGCTGCTCGCGCTGCTCGCCGCGGCGTTCACGCTCGCCACCGCGATCAGCGGGCGCGTGCTCGCGCAGCGGCGCCAGATCGGGCTGCTGCGCGCGATCGGCCTCACGCCAGCGGGCGTCACGGGCGTGCTCGTCGCCCACTACCTCGTTCTGGCCGTGCTCGCGGCGCCGCTTGGCCTCCTGGCCGGCGCGCTGGTCGGCGACAAGCTGTCGGGCGACTTCGCCGAGACGCTCGGCGCGCCCTCCGCGGGCGCGCCAGGCCCCGGCCTGCTCGCAGTCTCGCTGCTGATCGCGCTGCTCGTGGTCGCGGCGGCGACTGCCCTCCCGGCCTGGCGTGCGGGGCGGATGCCCGTGCAGGCGGCGCTCGCGCTCGGGCGCGGCGCCAGCTCGGCGCGCGCGTCGCGCATCGCCCGCATCGCGCGGCGACTGCGGCTGCCGGTGGTGGTCGGGGTGGGCGCGAAGGACGCGTTCAGCCAGCGTGGCCGGACCGCGTTGACCGTGGCGAGCCTCGGGCTGGCCGCCGCGCTTCTCGCCACTGCAATGAGCTTCGAGGCGACGATGGACCGGCTCGGCAACGATCCCTCACTGCGCGCCCAGCCGTACGACCTGCGCCTCGAGTCCGAGCTGCCCGCCGCCGAGGTCGACCGCCTGCTCGCCCGGCGCGGCGAGGTCACCGCGGTCGCGCGCGTGCGCGAGATGCTGATGACCGGCCGCGGCAAGGCGGAGATCCACACCCGGGTGCTCGACGGCCCGCTCGCCGCCTTCCCGTACGCCATCCGTGACGGGCGCGGCGCGCGCGCACCGGGCGAGGTGACGCTCGGCCGCGGCGCGCTCGACGCGCTCGACGCGAGGATCGGCGACACGGTCGCCCTGCGATTGGACGGCAAACCGGTTGAGCTGCGCGTGGTCGGCCGGCACATCGAGCCGGACGACGAAGGTCGCGGCGCCGTCACCGCGCTGAGCAGCCTCCCTGCGGGGGCGGCCGCGCTCGACGAGCCCTACTGGGCCATCCGCCTCTCGCCCGGCGCCGATGCCGTGCAAACCGAGGCGGCGCTCCGCCGCGAGGGCGGCGGGCGGATCCAGGTCGAGCGGCCGATCGAGACGCTGCAGCGCGAAGCAGCGGATATGCGCGGCGTCGTCTACGGCACCGTTGCGCTGCTGCTCGTCATCGCGGCGCTCAACCTGCTCACGACGCTCGGTCTCGCCATCCGCGAACGCGAACGCGACTACGCCGTGCTCGCCTCGGTCGGCGCGACGCCGCGCCAGGTCCGCACGACGGTGATCGCGGGCGGCGCCGCGCTGGCGCTGCCGGCGGCGCTGCTCGGGCTCCCGCTCGGGACCGTGATCTTCACGCTCGTGATCGCCGCGACCGACCCCTCGGACGGCCCCGACGTCTGGACGCTCCCGGTGTGGTGGTGGTATCCGGTCGCGATCGCCGGCGCGGTGGTGCTCGCCGCCGCGATCAGCGCGCTCGCCTCGCGCGCGGCGACGAGCATCCGCCCGGCGCCGGCGTTGCGCGCTGAATAGATACCGTCAGGCGGGTGTCGTTCGTCGAGATGCTCGCCGTGGCGGGGGCCGGCGTCATCGCGGGGGCGGTGAACGCGATCGTCGGCTCGGGCTCGCTCGTGACCTTTCCGACGCTGTTGGCGGTCGGCTATCCGCCGGTGACGGCCAACGTGTCCAACACGGTCGGGCTCGTGTTCGGCGGCGTCAGCGGCGCGTTCGGGTACCGGCGCGAGCTGCGCGGGCAGCGGCGGCGGGTGCTGACGCTCTCGGTCGGCTCGGCGATCGGTGCGCTCGTCGGCGGCATCCTGCTGCTCGAGCTGCCGGACGAGGTGTTCGACGCCGCCGTCCCGATCCTGATCCTGATGTCCGTGGCCCTGATGGCGTTCAAGCCGACGCCGCGGCAGGCGGAGCGCGACCACCTCGTTCCGGCCACCGGCGGGACGTTCCTGACCGGCATCTACGGTGGCTACTTCGGCGCCGCCCAGGGCGTGATCCTGCTCGCGGTGCTGCGGATCGCGTTCGCCGACGATCTGCAGCGCCTCAACGCGGTCAAGAACGTGCTGGCCGCAGTCGCCAACGCGGTCGCCGCCGTGCTGTTCATCGCGGTCGCCCACATCGCCTGGGGGGCGGCGGCGCTGATCGCGGGCGGCTCGATCGTCGGCGCGTGGGCGGGCGCGCACTACGGCCGCAGGCTGCCCGAGGCGTGGCTGCGCCGGATCGTGATCGTGGGCGGGACGATCGTCGCGGTCATCCTCATCTTCGATTGACGATCGGCAGATACATGCAGTATCGTGCACAATCATGCACGAACCGGCAACGCCCCTTCTCAGCGCCGAGCGCCGCCAGGCGATCCTCCACACGCTCGCGCGTGACGGCAAGGTCGTCGCGGCTCGCCTGGTCGAGGAGCTCGGGGTGTCCGAGGACACGATCCGCCGCGACCTCCGCGAGCTCGCGGCCCAGGGGCTCGTCAAGCGCGTGCACGGCGGAGCGCTCGCGCCGGCGCCGCAGCAGGGCTCGTTCGGCGCGCGTCGCGAGATGGCGGCCGACGCCAAGCCCGCGCTCGCCCAGGCGGCAGTCGGGCTGCTCGCGACCGCGCGCGTGATCCTGCTCGACGGCGGCACGACGAACCTCGAGCTCGCCCGTCGCCTGCCCGCCGGCCAGGAGTGCACGGTGCTGACCAACTCGCCGCCGATCGCCGCCGCGCTCGCCGAGCACCCGACCGCCGAGGTCGTCGTGATCGGCGGGCGGCTCGACAAGCGCTCGCAGGTCACGGTCGGTGCGGCCACGGTCGACTTCCTGCGCACCGTCCACGCGGACGCGTGCGTGCTCGGCGTCTGCGCCTTGCACCCCGAGGCCGGGCTCGCCACCGACGACCTCGAGGAGGCGTACGTCAAGCGCGCGATGGTCGCGGCGTCCGCCGACGTGATCGCGCTCGCCACCACCGACAAGCTCCGTGCCGGCAGCGCCTACCGCGTCGCCGAGGTTGCCGAGCTCACGCACGTGGTCGCCGAGGCCGCCGCGCCCGACGAACTGCTCGATCCCTACCGCGCCATCGGCGTCACGGTGACGCGCGCATGAGCCGGCGCTGGGCGACCACCGCGATGTTCTTCGTCAACGGCGCCGTGATCGGCACGTTCGTCGCGCAGATCCCGTCGATCCAGGAGCGCTTCGACCTCACGAAGACGGAGATGGGGCTCGTCCTGATCGGCATGTCGGTCGCGGTCATCCTCGCCTTCCCGGTCGCCGGCCAGTTCATCGTCCGGCACGGCTCGGTGCGGATGACCTGGCTCGGCGGCCTCGCCGACGTGCTCGCCGTCAACCTCGTGATCCTCGCGCCGAATCCGCTGCTCGTGCCGCTCGCGCTGTTCGTGCTCGGCGCCTCGAACGCGACGATGGACGTCTCGATGAATGCGCACGGCGTCAAGGTCGAGCGCGACCTCGGGCGGCCGATCATGTCCTCGCTGCACGCCGGCTGGTCGCTCGGCGGCGTGTTCGGCGCCGGCTTCGCCGCCGGGATGGCCGCGCTCAGCGTCGACCCGCGGATCACGGTGGCGCTGTCCTCGGCGCTCCTGCTCGTCGTCGTGCTCACGTGCACGCCGCGGATCGGCGAGGGCTCGGCGGCCGAAGGCGAGGACGCTCCCGGCTTCAGGCTCCCCTCGCGCGGCGTCCTGCTGCTGGCGATCCTGTGCCTGCTCGTGATGGTCACCGAGGGCGCGATGGCCGACTGGGGTGGGCTCTACCTGCGCGGCGACCTCGGTACGAGCGCCGCCGTGGCCGCGCTGGCGTTCGCCGTCTTCTCGGCCGGCATGACGACCGGCCGCCTGTTCGGCGACTGGGTCACCGGCCGCATCGGCGCGGTCGCGACGCTGCGCTGGGGCGCGCTGCTGACCGGGATCCCGCTCGCCGCGATGCTGCTGATCGGCGCGCCGGTCGCGGCACTGCTCGGGCTGTTCGTGATCGGCCTCGGCGTCGCCAACGGCGTGCCGCTGATGTTCAGCGCCGCCGGCCGGCGGCCCGACATGCCGTCGGGACCCGCGATCGCCGCGGTCTCCTCGATGGGCTCGTTCGGCTTCCTGATCGGCCCGCCGTTCATCGGCGTGCTGGCCGACGCCGTCTCGCTGTCGTGGGCGCTCGCCACCCTGATCCTCGGCGCCGTCGCCGTGTTCGCGCTCGCCCGGCGCGCCGCCGGGCAGCCGGAGCCCGAGACGCCGGAGAGCTTCGTCGCCGTCATCTCCGACCTCGACGGCGTGCTGATCGACTCGAGCGCGCCGACGGTGCGCAGCTGGGCCGCGTGGGGCGACCGTCACGGGCTCGACGGCGCCGCGATCCAGGCCGGCAACCACGGCCGCCCGGCGCGCGCCGTGATCGCCGAGCACGTCGACCCGGCGCAGGTCGAGGAAGAGGCGGCGCTGCTCGCGCACGCCGAGACCACCGATACCGACGGCGTCGTCGCGATGCCCGGCGCGGGCGACGTGCTGTCGCTGCCGCGCGTCGCGATCGCCACCTCCTGCACGGCGCCGCTCGCCCGCGCCCGGCTCGCCGCCGCGGGCCTGCCGGAGCCCGCCGTGCTCGTCACCTCCGACCAGGTCGAGAACGGCAAGCCGGCGCCCGACCCCTACCTGCTCGCCGCGGAACGCCTCGGCGTCGACCCGTCGGCGTGCGTCGTGTTCGAGGACGCGCCGGCCGGCATCGCTTCAGGGCGCGCCGCCGGCATGACGGTGTGGGCGGTCACGACGACGCACGAGCCGGGCGCGCTCGGCGAGGCGCAGCGCGTGGCCGGCGGGTTGCCGGAGCACCTTGCGGCTTTGCGGCTGGCGCCGGGCGGGGCGAACGGCAACGGCAACGGCGCTGGGTAGGGAAGCGGTTCGGCTGCCGCGGCGGGCAAGTGGGACGCTTTTGCCCCCTATACGGTGGTCAAAGCGTCCCGCTTGACCAAGCGGGACGCTTTTGGGGCGCTATAGGACCGAAAACCGTCCCACTTGCCCGCCGCCCCCACCCGAACCCACTCCTACCCAGCCGCAGTTGACGTTCGCCGCGCCCTACGGCCACCGCGAGTCGTCGGGCCGCAGGTCGAACGACCCGCCGTCGGTGCAGTGCTCCGAGCGGTATTGGTCGGGCATGAGCGGATAGCTCTCGGTGAACTGCCCGCGCGCGAGCGCGGTGGCCTGGCCGGGCGTTGCGCCGAGCATTTGCGCGGTCGCGCCCATCGTCTGCAGCGCGTTGCACTCGGTCCGGCCCTCGTCCGCGATCCCGCGCAGGTGCCATGACTCGTGGGTGATCACCTCGACCGCCATCGCGAGCTCGCGTCCGTGCCGGCCGCAGAGGATGCCCGCCCGTTCCGTGCACGAGAGCTCCTTGCCGCGCCGGCCCTCGGCGAGCGCGTCGAGCTCGGCGCAGCTCGTCTTGCGAAGCCGGGTGCCGTTGGCAGGCTTGCCGTCGGCGTCGAACTGCACGCTGCCCTCGAGCTGGTCCTCGGCGAGCGCGCGGCCGATCGGCCCAGGACAGTGGACCGTGACCTCGCGCCCGGCGATCTGCGAGGCGATCGCGGCGAGGCGGTGCTCGTTGCCGATGCGGTCGGCGCGGTCGAGCGCCCACCAGCCGATGCTGCCGAGCAGCACGACGGCCACGCTGAGCTTCAGCCAGAGTGGGGTGGTCGGGTAACGCCGCACCAGACAGGTATCGGCATGATTCGCGCCGTGACCGAGTCCGAGCTGGAGTTCGAGGACCGCTTCGAGGGGCCCGCGCTCGACGAGCGCCGGTGGCTCCCGTACTACCTCCCGCAGTGGAGCAGCCGCGAGCGCGCCGCCGCGCGCTACCGCTTCGGCGACGGCGGTCTCGAGCTGCTGATCGAGGAGGACCAGCAGCCGTGGTGCCCGGAGTGGGACGGCGAGCTGCGCGTGTCCTCACTCCAGACCGGCGTGTTCGCCGGCCCCGTCGGCAGCCACCTGGGACAGCAGAGCCAGTTCCACGACGACGCCGTCGTCCGCGAGGCGCAGCCCGAGCAGCGGCTCTACACCCCGCACCACGGGCGGATCGAGACCCGCCTGCGCGCGATCGATCACCCGCGCGCGATGGTCGCGCTGTGGATGATCGGCCTCGAGGACGAGCCCGAGCGCTCGGGGGAGATCTGCATCGTCGAGATCTTCGGCCGCGACATCCTCGGCCCCGACCGCGCAAAGGTCGGGATGGGCATCCACAAGTTCGGCGACCCCGCGCTGGTCGAAGAGTGGGCGCAGGAGGAGCTGCCGATCGACGTGACCGAGCCGCACGTCTACGCCGCCGAGTGGACGCCCGAGCACGTCGCGTTCTCGGTCGACGGTGAGCACGTCAAGACCGTCGGGCAGTCGCCGGGCTACCCGATGCAGCTGATGCTCGGCATCTACGAGTTCCCGGGCGAGGAGGCCGTGCAGTACCCGCACGTCTTCCACGTCGACTACGTGCGCGGGTACCGGCGCGCATGAATGAGGGCCCCGCTCGCGCGGGGCCCTCGGAACGTCTGCTTTGCTGCCGACGACTTGATGAACAGGATCTCCGCGTACTTCGGCAGCGGCCAGAACGAGTCCGGGACGATCCGCTCGAGCTTGTCGGCGACCTCGCGGGCCGCCTCCATCGCCGGGATCACCGTCGACTGCACGTACTTCGCGGCCTCGAGGATGTCCTCGGTCTCGGGGTGGCCGGCGTTGGCCTCCTCGAGCGCGAAGATCGTCTCGACGAACGCGTCGGTCAGGCCGATGATCTCGGTCGTCAGGCGCTCGACGCCCTTGCCTTCCTCGGCGTCGTCCAGCAGCGCCATGTACTGCAGCGCCGCCGGCAGCAGGAGCGTGCGGGCCATGTCGGCCGCCGTCTCCGCCTCGATGTTGAGGCTCGTCACGTACTGCTCGACGGACACCTCGTAGCGCGACTCGAGCTCGCGCTCGGACAGCACGTCGTAGCGCGAGAACACCTCGACGGTCTGCTCGTTGATCAGCCACGGCAGCGCGTCCGGCGTCTGCTTGAGGTTGAACAGCCCGCGCTCCTCGGCCTCCTTGTGCCAGTCCTCGGAGTAGTTGTCGCCGTCGAAGACGATCTGCTTGTTGGCCGCGTACGCGTCGCGCACGATCTCGAGCACGGTGTCGGAGCCCGCGCCGTTGGCCTCGAGCTTGTCGGAGAGGTCGTCGATCGCCTCGGCGACGATCGTGTTGAGCACCGTGTTGGGCAGCGCCAGCGACTGGCTGGAGCCGAGCGCGCGGAACTCGAACTTGTTGCCCGTGAAGGCGAACGGCGAGGTGCGGTTGCGGTCGCCGCCGTGCTTCGGCAGCGCGGGCAGCGTCGAGGCGCCGAGCTCGAGCTCGGACTTCGGCGTCGCCGCGTCCTCGGAGCCGGACTCGAGCGCGCCGTAGACCTTCTCCAGCTCCGCGCCGAGGAAGATCGAGATGATCGCGGGCGGCGCCTCGTTGGCGCCCAGGCGGTGGTCCTGGCCGGGCGACGCGATCGACGCGCGCAGCAGCGCCTGGTGCTTGTTGACCGCCTGGATGACCGCCGCGCAGAAGAACAGGAACGAGACGTTCTCGTGCGGCGTGGCGCCCGGCTCGAGCAGGTTCGAGCCCGTGTCGGTGCCCATCGACCAGTTGTTGTGCTTGCCGGACCCGTTGACGCCCGCGAAGGGCTTCTCGTGCAGCAGGCAGACGAGCCCGTAGCGGCGGGCGACGTTCTGCATGATCTGCATCGTCAGCTGCTGGTGGTCCGAGCCGACGTTCGAGTTCTCGAAGATCGGCGCGACCTCGTACTGCGCCGGCGCGACCTCGTTGTGGCGGGTCTTGATCGGCACGCCGAGCTTGGCGAGCTCCTTCTCGGTCTCGAGCATGCACGCGAGCACGCGCTCGGGGATCGAGCCGAAGTAGTGGTCGTCGAGCTCGTGGCCCTTGGGCGGCTTGGCGCCGAACAGCGTGCGGCCCGTGTTGATGAGGTCGGGGCGCTCGAAGTAGTACTGCTCGTCGATCAGGAAGTACTCCTGCTCCGGCCCGACGGTGGTGAACACGCGGTCCGTGTTCGAGTCGCCGAGCAGGCGCAGCGCGCGCACGGCCGACTTCGACAGCGCGTCCATCGAGCGCAGCAGCGGGATCTTGTGGTCGAGCGCCTCGCCCGTCCACGACGCGAACGCGGTCGGGATACAGAGCAGCGCGCCGTTCGGGTTCTCGAGGATGAAGGCCGGCGAGGTCGGGTCCCACGCGGTGTAGCCGCGGGCCTCGAACGTGGCCCGGATGCCGCCGGTCGGGAACGAAGAGGCGTCGGGCTCGCCCTGGATCAGCTCCTTGCCCGAGAACTCCGCGATCGCAGCACCGTCGCCGGTCGGGCCGTAGAACGAGTCGTGCTTCTCCGCGGTCGAGCCGGTCAGCGGCTGGAACCAGTGGGTGAAGTGGGTGGCGCCCTTCTCCATCGCCCACTCCTTCATCGCGGAGGCGACGGCGTCGGCGAGGATCGGGTCGAGCGGGAGGCCCTGGTCGAGCGTCTCCTGGAGGCGCTTGAAGATCTCCGACGGGACGCGCTGGCGCTGGACCGAGGGTGAGAAGACGTTCGCCCCGAAAATCTGGTTGGCGGGGACCGTCAGGTCGGGCGCGCCCAGTGCGCCCCCATTGGGGCTCCACTGCGCGGCGGTGACATTCTGCGTGCGGGTTCTGGGCATGCGCGCCAGCCTAGTAACAGCGTGCGCGTGGGCCTTTGTACAGGTGGCCAAACATCACCCTTCGACGTTCGCCCGGGTACGTGGAATCCCGGAGTTTGCGGGCGAATCGACCGTTTGGAGAAACGGCACAGGTGATGTTTCGACACCGGTCCAATGATCATTGGACCGGTCCGCCCGACACTCAACTTCGCTCCCTTACGACCGAGGAGGTTGTTGTCTTGCGACGTTCGTGGCTGGCCCGGGGATCCCTGCTGGGGATCGCGGCCGCATTGGCAGTACCGGCGGTCGCATCCGCCAGTTCCCTGGACGCCGCCAATAACGGCGTCCTCCCCGACTCCGTGGCGATCAACTCCCTGTGGGTGATCGTCGCCGGCTGTCTGGTGATGTTCATGCAGGCCGGTTTTGCGTTCCTGGAGATCGGGTTCTCTCGTGGGAAGAACGTGGGCACCGTGATCGCGAAGATCCTCACGAACTTCTCGATCGCGGCGCTGATGTATTGGGCTGTCGGTTTCGCCTTCGCCTTCGGGATCGGCGACATCATCGGCCATGACGGCTTCTTCCTGCGCGACTACGGCGATCCGCAGAAGGCCTTCCCGGTGATGGGTCTCTCCGACGCGACGATCCAGTCGAAGTGGTTCTTCCAGTTCGTCTTCTGCGCCGTCTCGCTCGCCATCGTGTGGGGCACGACACTCGAGCGGATCAAGTTCGGCGTCTACATCATCTACGCGATCGTCTTCGCCGGCTTCATCTACCCGATCGGCTCGCACTGGGTGTTCGGCGGCGGCTGGCTGCAGGCCAACCTCGGCATGCAGGACTTCGCCGGCTCGACGGCCGTCCACCTGATCGGCGCCACCGGCGCACTCGCGGTGCTGTTGCACCTCGGGCCGAGGCGCGGCAAGTACGGCAAGGACGGTAAGCCACGGGCGATCCCGGGGCACAACATGCCGCTGTTCGGCCTCGGCGTGCTGATCCTGTGGCTCGGCTGGTTCGGGTTCAACCCGGGCTCGACGCTGGGCGCGCTCGACGGCCGCTTCCCCGAGATCCTGGTGGTCACGCAGATGGCGGCCTCGGCCGGCGTCCTCGGCGCGATCCTGGTCGCCCGCTGGAAGACGAAGTCGATCGACATCGGCATGGCCGGCAACGGCGCGATCGGCGCGCTCGTCGCCATCACGGCGCCCTCGGGCTACGTGGAGCTGTGGACGGCGCCGATCATCGGCTTCGTCGCAGGCTGCATCGTGCCGCTGGCGATCTACGCGATCGACAAGAAGGTCGACGACCCCGTGGGCGCACTCACGGCGCACGGGATCTGCGGTGTCTGGGGCACGCTCGCCTGCGGCCTGTTCACCGCGCCGCGGCTTGCCGAGTACAACGGCTTCGGCGATCCGGGCCTGATCTACACCGGCTCGTTCGAGCAGCTGGGCGTCCAGGCGCTCGGCGTGGTGACCGTGTTCACGTTCGTGTTCGTGCTCTCCTACGGCACGTTCTGGGCAATCAAGAAGACCTACGGCCTCCGCGTCACCGCTGAGGAAGAGGATGCCGGACTGGACATCTCCGAGCACGGCATGTACGGGTACCCGGAGCAGTTCATCCCGGCGCCCGAGCTCGTGGGCTATGCGACCTCCCCCGGTGGGTCGCGTGACATTCCCTCGAGGGCGCCCGCCCACCAGGAGGTCCCGGCAACATGAAGAAGGTCGAAGCGTTCGTCCGTCACGAGGCGTTCGAACCGATCCGTGGCGAGCTCCTCGAGCTCGGCTTCCCCTCGCTCTCCATCTCGGAGGTCAAGGGGTCCGGCCGGCAGAAGGGCATCACGGAGCGGTATCGCGGCGCCGAGTTGACCAACTACCTCCGCCCGAAGGTCAAGGTGGAGTGCGTGGTCGCGACCGGGGACGTGCAGACGGTGGTCGACACCATCCTCAAGCACGCCCGGACGGGCTCGATCGGCGACGGGAAGGTCTTCGTCATGCCGGTCGAGGAGGCCTACCGCATCCGAACCGGGGAGTCCGGTGAGGAGACGCTGCAGGCCCACCCGGACTTCGCGGCGCAGGCGTAGGTGCCGTGGGCGCTGCCCACGATCCCATGGAGGGGCGGCCGGATCCGGCCGCCCCTCTGCCGCTCGTCGAGCGCTTGCGCGCCGTCCACCTGAAGATGGTGGACTCCGTGCTGGCCGGCGAGGGGCTCGGTCGGGTGGCCGAGCTGGCGGCGGACGCGACGGGCTCGCCCGTGGCGATCGTCATCCCGCGGCTCGGCCCGGTCGCGCTCTCCCCAGGGGCGACCGCCGACCTCGGGCTGCTCCGTCGCTACGTCGGCGACATCGCGCGCGGCCGCCCCGCGCCGGTGCCGCCGACGGTCGGCGGCGAGGTGCCGATCGCCTCGGGTGACGAGACGATCGGCCGCGTCCTGCTGCTCGGCGAGCCGAACGACGAGGCCCTGGAGTTCCTGCACCTCGCGGCGGTGGCCTGCCTGACCGAGGTCGCCGTCGAGGAGGCGCGCGAGGAGGTCGAGCAGAACCTGCGCGGGTCGTTCCTCGAGGAGCTGCGCTCGCGGCCGGACATGGACCCGGCGGAGATCGTGCGCCGCGCGGGGCGGCTCGGCTGTGACCTGTCGCGCGGCGCGGTCGTGCTGTGCGCCGAGCTGACCACCGACCGGCCGCGCCACGTGGTGGCGACGATCGCCGGCGAGTACCCGGGCGCGCTGGCGCAGCACATGGACGACCGCGTCTACGCGGTGCTGCCGGCCGATACGCCGGAGGCGACCCAGACCGCTGCCCGCGAGCTGGCGTCGAAGCTGCAGCGCCACGGCATCGTCGGCGTGTCCTCGTTCTACGGCGACCCGGCTGAGCTGTCGCGCGCGATCCAGGAGGCCGAGCTCGTGCTCGACGTCCTGCGCCGCTCCGACGGCGAGGGCGGGGCGGGCGGGTTCAATACCGAGGACATCGGCCGTGGCACCTACCGGCTGCTGTTCCGCGTGCTCGCCTCGCACCCCGAGGAGGTGCGCTCGTTCTACGAGGACACGGTCGCGCCGGCGGTCCGCTACGACGACCAGTACGCGACCGACCTGGTCGGCACGCTCGAGGCGTACCTCGAGCGCAACTGCAACATGAACGCGACGGCGGCGGCGATCTACGCCCACCGCCACACGGTCGCCTACCGGCTCGAGCGCGTGAAGGAGCTGACCGGCCTCGACCCGATGCAGTCCGAGGACCGCGAGCGGCTCGGGCTCGGCCTGAAGGCCTACCGGATCATCGCGCCGCGCCTACCGCGCTAGAAACCCGGGTATCAGCGCAGGCATGACTCGCCTGCGCATCCTTCCCCTCGCCGTCCTCGCCACCTTCGCCTTCGCGACGCCGGCCCAAGCCGCCAAGAGCGTCAAGGGCAAGTGGAAGGGCACCGTCCACAGCGGGAACATCTCGTTCCCGATCAAGATGAACATCAAGAAGACGAAGGTCGGCTCGACGGCCGGCACGCTCTCCAACCCGGGCACGCCCTGTCACGGCACGCTGACCGTCACCTCGCGACACGACGGCGGCATCTCGCTGCAGTACCACGAGAAGTCGACAACCGGCAGCTGCACCGGCGACGACAAGATCTTCATCAAGCGCAAGGGCGCGAAGCTGCGCTGGCGCGCGACCGCCCCGAGCGGCCAGGTCGGCACGGCGCTGCTGCGCCGGCCCTAGCCCTTCGACGCGCCGGGTTCCTCGCCGCGGACGACGTTGCCGTCGTCATCCACGCGCGCGGGGACCGGCTTGTCGTCGATGGTGACCTTGAAGGAGCCTGCGGTCCGGCCACCGGAGGCGAGCTTCGCCTTGCCGTTGAGGCCGGGCGAGATGCGGTACTTGATCGTGTAGTCGCCGGGCTCGACCGCGGTCACCTTCCAGGTGAAGGTCTTGGACTCGCCGGCGCCCAGGCGGCCCAGCGCCCACGTGTTGGTGGCCGCCGAGTCGCCGCCCTTCGGGCCCTCGTCGACGACCCACACCGGGCGCTCGGGGTCGGACAGCCGGTCGTCGTCGACGCGCTGGCCGAACGCGACGGTCCCCGAGCCCGCCTTGGCCGGATCGGTCTCGACCGTCACGGCGACGTTGGGCGCCGCCTTGGAGTCGGCGTTGCGGACGCGCACGACCATCAACGCGGGCTGCGCGATCGACTGCGAGGCCGGGAAGCGCGCGCCCGTCACTTCGAGCCGGTACGAGCCCGACGGCTCGTCCTCGTCCTGCCGCGGCGAACCGCCGCAGCCTGCGACGAGCACGGCGGTCGCAAGCGCGACCATGGCCGACCTTGACCTCATCCGAGCGCGAATGTACCCCATCGGTTGGAAAGTACCCGCAAGGGGCATATTGAGCGCCAGTTACGTCGGTCTCTCACGTTTGGTGAGGGTGGAGCCGACCGCGTAGGCTTCACCGCCGCTACCTGGGGAGATTGATGGTCCGAGGCGTCGCCGACCGAGCGTTCCTGCCAGCCAAGAGCCTGCTTGAGGAAGTGGGCGACATGATGATCCTCACGGGGAAGACGATCATGTCCGCCCTGCGCCCTCCGTATCCGTACGGCGGCGAGTTCGTGTCGCAGTTCCTCTTCGCGCTGAAGCTGTGCTGGTTTCCGCTCGTGGTCTCGACGGTCGCCTTCGGTTACGGCGCCCCCGGCCTGCAGGCCGCCAACTTCCTCGTCCTGTTCGGTGCGCTCGACCGCCTCGGCGGCTTCTTCGTGCTCGCCTCGATCCGCGAGTTCGCCCCGTTCGTGACCGCGATCGTGCTCGCCGGCGTGGCCGGCACCGCGATCACCGCCGACCTCGGCGCGCGCAAGATCCGCGAGGAGCTCGACGCGCTGCAGGTGCTCGGCGTCGACCCGGTCAAGAACCTCGTCGTCCCGCGCTTCCTCGCGCTGATGCTGGTGACGGGCCTGTTCGACATCTACGCGCTGCTGTTCGGCATCTTCGGCGGCATCCTCGCCACGCTCGTCAACGGCGCCCCGCTCGGCCCGTTCTGGGCGACGTTCTTCACCAACGCCTCGGTCACGGACCTCTGGGGGTCGGTCCTCAAATGCACCATGTTCGGCGCGATCATCGCGATCGTCTGCTGTTACAAGGGCATGACCGCGTCAGGTGGCGCCGAGGGGGTGGGCCGCGCCGTCAACCAAGCGGTCGTCATCGCGACCCTGGGCGTGTTCGCGTTCAACTACGTGTTCACCCAGACGCTGCTCGCGACCCATCCCGAGATCACGGTGATCAAGTAGTGGCCCCTCCGACGACTCCCCACGCACTCGGACGGGCGCAGCCGGCGCCTGGCCATTCTGCCTCGGCTGGCGCCTCGTCACCGGCTTCGCCTCGCGGTCGGGGCAAGGGCTCCGCCATTGCACCCTCCCTGCGTCCTCGCCAGGCATCCGCCTGCATCCCGACCGAGCACGCGCGGAGCCATCGGAGGAACCACTGATGGGCTGGCTCACCGTCCCCAAGGACTGGATCGCGTCGTTCGGCGAGATCGTCAAGTTCTGCTCGCGCATCGTCGGCGAGGTCTTCACGCTCAAGGTGCTGCGCTTCTTCGGCGAGGCGCTGCGCCAGGCCGGCATCCTCATCCTCTCCTCGACGATCGTCATCTGGGGCCTGATCTTCATCATCGGCCTGCAGTGCGGGATCGAGGGGGCGTACTTCAATCGCTCGGTCGGCTCGCCCGCCTACGCCGGCGTGTTCGCCGCGTGGTGCGACCTGCGCGAGCTCGTGCCCTACGCGTTCGGCTACATGATGGCCGCGAAGGTCGGCACCGGCATCGTCGCCGAGCTCGGCTCGATGCGGATCTCCGACGAGATCGACGCGCTCGAGGTCATGGGCATCCCGTCGCTGACGTTCCTGTGCGCGACCAAGCTGCTGGCGGCCTGGCTCGTGCTCCCGTTCATGTACCTCGCGGGGATCGGAGCGGGCTTCTTCGCGAGCTACCTCGCGGTGGTGCAGCAGATCGGCGAGGTCTCCTCCGGCGGGTTCTTCCTGATCTTCTGGATGTTCCAGAACCCTCCCGACCTCTTATACAGCGTGATCAAGGGCATGACGATGGCCACCGTGATCGTGCTCGTCGGCTGCTACTACGGCTACAACGCCAGCGGCGGTCCGGTCGGGGTCGGCACCGCGACCGCGAAGTCGATGGTGCTGAACATCGTGCTCGTACACCTCATCGGAATGCTGGGGACGCAGCTCTTCTGGGGCGCGAACCCACGCGCGCCAATCGGCGGTTGAACGGAGACATCAAATGAGCAGCGACGACACCCAGCCACGAGACCAGCCGCCCCCGCAGGCGCAGGTCACGGACGAACCCCACGAGAAGCCCGAGGACGACCCGGACTACCAGCGCCGGCTCCAGGAGTCGCGAGCGCGGCAGCAACCCCGACGACGAGTACCAGTGGCACACGGGTGCCCAGCGCCCGACCGGCGTGCCGGACGCCGTCGAGTTCGTCGAGGTGCACAAGGCGTTCGGCCGCAACAAGATCCTGCGCGGGCTCAACATGGGCATCCCGGACGGGAAGATCTCGATGATCCTCGGCCCGTCGGGCACCGGCAAGTCCGTCTGCATCAAGCACATGGTCGGCCTGCTCTACCCCGACGACGGCGACGTGCTCGTCCACGGCGAGTCGGTCCCGAACATGGCCGACGACGACCTGTTCGAGATGCGCAAGAAGTTCGGCGTCCTGTTCCAGGACGGCGCGCTGTTCGGCTCGATGAACCTGTTCGACAACGTCTGCTTCCCGCTGCGTCAGCACACCGACAAGGGCGACGACGAGATCGAGGACATCGTCTCGCGCCGCCTGCGCGAGGTCGGCCTCGAGGGCGCGCACGACAAGATGCCGAACGAGCTGTCAGGCGGCATGCGCAAGCGCGCCGGCTTCGCACGCGCGCTCGTGCTCGATCCCGACATCGTGCTGTTCGACGAGCCCGACTCCGGCCTCGACCCGGTCCGCACCGCGCTGCTGTGCGAGCTGATCAAGGAGATCCACGAGGAGAACGGCGGGGCCTACGTCGTCATCACGCACGACATCATGTCCGCCAAGCGCGTGGCCGAGTACATCGCCGTGCTGTGGAAGGGCCGCATCGTCGAATCCGGCCCTGCCGAGGAGCTGTTCAACTCGGACAACATGTTCGTCCGGCAGTTCCTCTCGGGCGCCTCGCGCGGCCCGCTGGGCATGGAATGACTCCCGGCCGCCTGTAACGCGAAGTAAACGAATCCGGGATAGTTTCCCGCGCCCGCACGGGGGATGCCGTGCAGCACCTTGGATTCAATTTGAGAGAGCAGAGGGTTCGATGACGATCGCCCGTGGCGTGGCCGCTGCCGCGCTCGTCTTGGCGATCGTGCTCATCGCCGTCCTGCTGTTCCGCGGCGGCCAGACGCACACGTACGACCTGCTGTTCCAGAACGCCGGCCAGCTCGTCAAGGACGACGACGTGCAGATCGGCGGCCGCCGCATCGGCTCCGTCCGCGAGATCACGCTGACCGACGACAACCGCGCGCGCGTGCGCGTGGAGGTCAAGGAGCCCTACGCGCCGCTGCGCGACGGCACGACGGCTGTCATCCGCCTCACGTCGCTGTCGGGCATCGCCAACCGCTACATCGCCCTGACGCCGGCGCCCAACTCGGCCAAGGAGCTCGACGACGGTGCGACGCTGGCGGCCGGCTCGACGACCACCGTCGTCGACCTCGACGCCGATCTTCAACACGCTCGACCCAGAGGCGCGCAAGGACCTGCAGGGCGTCATCCAGGGCTTCGCCACGCAATACGACGGCAAGGGCAAGCAGGCCGGCGAGTCGGCCGAGTACTTCAACCCGTTCCTGTCGACGTCGCGACAGCTCGTCAACCAGCTCACGCAGGACGAGGCCACGCTGACCGACTTCATCGTCAACTCCTCGCGCGCCGTCACCGCGGTGGCCGAGCGGCGCGACGACCTCGCCGACCTCGTCGGCAACACGGACACGACGGCGGCCGCGATCGCGAGCGAGAACGTCGCGTTCGATCAGGCGCTCACGCTGCTGCCGACTCACGCTGCGGCGCGCGAACACGACGTTCGTCAACCTGCGCGCGACGCTCGACGACCTCGACCCGCTCGTCGCCGCGTCCAAGCCCGCGACGAAGGAGCTCGCACCGTTCCTGCGGGACCTGCGCCCGCTGGTCGCGAGCGCGAAGCCCGACGATCCACGACCTGCGCCTGGCCGTCTCCCGCAACGGGCCCGACAACGACCTGGTCGACGCGACCCGCAAGCTGCCCAGCCTCCAGAAGCGTCGCCACCCCGACGTTCAACCACTCGCGGCAGGCGCTGCGTGAAGTCCCAGCCCGTGCTCGAGTTCATCCGCCCGTACATGCCCGAGATCACCGGCTGGTTCCACGACTTCGGGCAGGGGACGTCCAACTACGACGCCAACGGCCACTTCGCGCGCATCCAGCCGATGTTCAACGCGTTCTCGTTCACCGACAACCCGGCGGGTGGCGTGCTGGTGCCGCACGGCCTCAACCAGAAGTTCGACGGCCTCCAGACCAACATCGCCAAGCGCTGCCCGGGCGCCGCCAGCCAGCCGACGGAGGACGGCTCCGCGCCCTACACCGACAACGGCAACCTCGGCCCCGACGACTGCGACCCGAGCCTCGTGCTCCCCGGCCCCTGATGAAGCGCGTCGCGACCGTCCTCCTCCTGCTCGCGCTGGCCGCCGCCGTGATGGTCACCACCGGCGCGGGCGACGGCGGCTCCTACAAGGTGCGCGCGATCTTCGACAACGCCGGCTTCGTGATCCCCGGCGAGGACGTCAAGGTCGCCGGCGTCAAGGTCGGCAAGATCGACTCGATGGACATCACCCGCGACTTCAAGGCGGTGGTGGTGCTCGACATCCAGGACCCGGCGTACCAGGACTTCCGCACCGACGCCCGCTGCCAGGTCCGCCCGCAGTCGCTGATCGGCGAGAAGTTCGTCGAGTGCACGCCGACGCAGAAGCGCGCCGTCGACGCCGAGCCGCCGCCGGCGCTGCGCAAGATCGAGCGTGGCAAGGGCGAGGGCCAGTACCTGCTGCCGGTCGAGAACACCGAGAAGTCGGTCGACCTCGACCTGCTCAACAACGTCATGCGCCTGCCCTACCGCGAGCGGTTCTCGCTGATCCTCAGCCGAGCTGGGGACCGGCCTCGCCGGCCGCGGCAAGGAGATCAACCAGGTCGTCCGTCGCGCCGATCCGGCGCTCAGGGAGGTCGACGAGGTCCTCAAGATCCTGGCGTCGCAGAACAAGGTGCTGTCCGACCTCGCGCGCGACTCCGACACCGCCCTCGCGCCGCTCGCCCGCGAGCGCGCGTCACATCAGCTCCTTCATCGAGAGCTCGAGCTCGGTCGCCCAGGCGACGGCCGAGCGCGGTGACGACCTCGAGGCCGACATCGAGCGGCTCCCGCGCTTCCTGCAGGAGCTCAAGCCGACGATGCGCCGCCTCGGCGGGCTGTCCGACGAGGCGACGCCGGTGTTCGCCGACCTGGGCGATGCGGCGCCCGACATCAATCGCATGATCATCGAGCTCGGCCCGTTCTCGAAGCTCGGCATCCCCGCCGTCGAGTCGCTCGGCGACGCATCCGTGATCGGCACCCCGGCGATCAAGGACGCGCTCCCGGTCACGAAGGACCTGCGGCGGGTGGCGAAGATCTCGAAGCCGGTCGGCACGACCGCGGCGGCGGTCCTCGAGTCGTTCAAGCGGGGCCGCGGCGTCCAGCGCCTCCTCGACTACGTCTTCTACCAAGTGGCCGCCGTCAACGGCTTCGACTCGTTCGGCCACTACCTGCGCGCGCGGCTGATCCTCAACACCTGCTCGCGCTACTACACGGCGCCGGTCGACGGCTGCTCGCCCGCTTCGCCTCGTCGGCCGCGCAGACCTCGAGCGCGAGCGCCGCGTCGGCGGGCGACAGCGACCCGATCCTCCGCCGCACGCTGGCCGCGCTGCAGGGCAAGGACCCCGACGTCGCGCATTGCCTCGGCGCCTCGTCACCGCTTCGCTCACCGGAGTCGATGAAGCCGAAGACGACCGCGAAGCAGCCGGCCGTCACGAAGCGCGACGCGAAGGCGGAGCGGCGGACGAGCGCGCCCGCCGCGTCACCCGCGCCGTCGCCGGCGGCGACGCCCGCGCCGACCGCCACGCCCGCGCCGCAGCGGCCGAGCAACGTCAACGAGGGCGAGGCCGTGCTCGACTACCTGTTCGGGAAGGACGGCCAGTGAGGGGCCGGGGATCCTCGATCGCCGGCAACCCGGTGCTGATCGGCGCCGCCACGGTGCTGGTGATCATCGTCGCGATGTTCCTGTCCTACAACGCCAACGCCGGCCTGCCGTTCGTCCCGAGCTACCAGCTCAAGCTCGAGACGCCGAGCGCCGCCGCGCTCGTCAGGGGCAACGAGGTGCGCATCGGCGGCACGCGCGTCGGCGCCGTCGACAAGATCACGACCAGGCGGCTCGAGAACGGGACGAGCGTCGCGGTCATCGGCCTCAAGCTCGAGCGCGCCGTCGCCCCGCTGCCCAAGGACTCGACCGTGATCATCCGGCCGAAGTCCGCGCTCGGCCTCAAGTACGTCGAGATCACGCGCGGGAAGTCGGACGACGGCTACGAGGAAGGCGACACGATCCCCGTGTCGGCGTCGACGCCGACCCCGGTCGAGTTCGACGAGTTCGTGAACATGTTCGACGAGGCGACGCGCCCGGCGATCCAGGAGAACCTGCGCGGCTTCGGCGACGCCTTCGCCGGCCGCGGGTCGAGCATCAACACCGCGCTCGGCGTGCTGCCGGCGCTGCTGCGCGACATCCAGCCGGTCGCGCGCAGCCTCTCGGACCCTGACACGCAGCCTGAAGCGCTTCTTCGACGAGCTCGGGGACACGGCGCGCATCGTCGCGCCCGCCGCCGAGACGCAGGCCGAGCTGTTCCGGAACCTGGACGTCACGTTCACCGCGCTCGACCGGGTCGCGCGCCCCTACATCCAGGACTCGATCACCGAGGGCCGCCCGACGCTCGACGCGGCGATCCGCTCCTTCCCGCTCCAGCGCCCGTTCCTGCGCAACAGCGAGCTCCTCTTCCACGAGCTGCAGCCCGGGGCGAAGCGCGCTGGAGACGGCCGCGCCCGACCTCGCCGACACGTTCGAGAACGGCCAGGGGACGCTGCGCCGCACGCCCGCCTTCAACCGCCGCCTCTCCTCGCTGCTCGAGGAGGTGCAGCGGTTCGCGAACGACCCGGTCGCGCCGCGCGGTCTCAAGAACCTGGCCGAGACGCTCGAGGTGCTCAATCCGACGCTGCAGAACCTCGCGCCGGTCCAGACGCAGTGCAACTACATCACCCTCTGGTTCCGCAACGTCTCCTCGCTGCTGAGCGAGGGCGACGTCCACGGCACCTGGCAGCGCTTCATCATCATCGCCACGCCGCAGGGCCCGAACAACGAGGGCCTGGCCTCGTCGGCGCCCGCCAACGGCGGCACGCCGACGCGCGACAACTACCTGCACTCGAACCCGTACCCGAACACGGCGTCGCCCGGCCAGACCAAGGAGTGCGAGGCCGGCAACGAGCCGTTCCTCGTCGGCCGCAAGGTGATCGGCAACGTCCCCGGCAAGCAGCCGGACAAGACGGAGGGGACGCGCTGATGGCCGGCGCCCGCCGTCGCCGCTCAGGCCGGAGCCCGCTGACGGTCGGGCTGATCGCGCTTGCGATCGTGCTGGTCGGCGTGTTCCTGGGCTTCACGAAGGACATCCCGTTCACGCACGGGTTCCGCGTCCACGCCGTGTTCGAGTCGGCCAACTCCCTGCGCGTGAACTCGCCCGTCCGGATCGCCGGCGTCAACGTCGGCAAGGTCAAGTCGGTCAAGGCGCAGGAGGGCACCAACCAGTCGCTCGTGACGCTGGAGATCAAGGACAACGGGCTGCCGATCCACGAGGACGCGACGGCCAAGATCCGCCCGCGCATCTTCCTCGAGGGCAACTTCTTCGTCGACCTGAAGCCCGGCGCCCCGTCGTCGCCGAAGCTCGAGGACGGCGACACGATCAAGGTCACCCGCACCGCCACGCCCGTCCAGCTCGACCAGGTGCTGACGTCGCTGCAGAGCGACACGCGCCAGGACCTCCGCGACCTGCTCGACGCGCTCGCGCAGGGCCTGAACTCGGAGCCGACGGCGGCCGACGACGCCGACGCCGACCCGTCGGCGAAGGGTGAGACCGCCTCCGAGTCCTTCAACGACGCCTACAAGCGACTCGCCGGCGGCGCTGCGCGGCGGCGCCCAGGTCAACGAGGCGCTGCTCGGCACCGAGCCGGCGCGCGACGTCTCGCGGCTCCTCGAGGGCACCGCGAAGACGACCGGCGCACTGATTCGCAACGAGGGCCAGCTCAAGGACCTGATCACGAACTTCAACACGACGATGGCGGCGTTCGCCAGCCGAGTCCGGCAACCTGAGCGACTCGATCCGCCTGCTCGCGCCGACGCTCGCGAACGCCAACGCGGCGTTCGCGTCGCTCAACCGCGCGTTCCCGCCCACGCGCGCGTTCGCGCGCGACATCCTGCCCGGGGTCAACGAGACCGCCGCCACGATCGACGCGTCGTTCCCGTGGGTCGATCAGATGCGCAAGCTGTTCGCCCAGAGCGAGCTCGGCGGGCTCGCACAGGACCTCTCGCCCACCTCGCGCGACCTCGCGAAGGTCACCAACGCCTCGCTGCAGCTGTTCCCGCAGGTCGACCGCACCTCGCTGTGCGCGCGCGACATGATCCTGCCGACCGGCGACATCGTCGTCCACGACGAGTTCGACACCGGCGCCGCGAACTACAAGGAGTTCTGGTGGACGATGGTCGGCCTCTCGGGCGAGAGCCAGAACTTCGACGGCAACGGCTCCTACGTCCGCTTCGCGCCCGGCGGCGGCGCGGACACCGTCGCGCTCGGCACCGCCAACTCGCCCACCGGACAGCTCGTGGGCTCCGCGCCCGCGCCCGTCATCGGCGTCCGGCCGAAGTTCCCCGGCAAGCGCCCGCCGTACAACTCGAGCGTGCCCTGCCACAAGAGCAAGATCCCCGACGTCAACGGGCCGTGGGGCGCGCAGTCGGGGCGGGTGAGGGGACGCCGTGAGGACCGCGATCCGCAAGCACTGGCTCGACTTCGTGGCGATCATCGGCCTGATCGTGATCTCGGGCACCGTCGCGGCCTACATCCTGAGCCACCAGCGACTGACCGCTGCCCGGCCTGGGTGCCCTTCATCGGCAAGGACTTCTTCGTCGTCAAGGCCGAGCTCTCCACCGCCCAGGCCGTGACCCCGGGGCAGGGGCAGACGGTCAACATCGCCGGCGTCCAGGTCGGGGAGATCTCGAGCGTCGAGCTGAAGGACGGCAAGGCCCTCGTCACGCTGCGGATCGAGCCGGAGTACGGGCGCGTCTACAAGAACGCGCAGGTGCTCATGCGGCCCAAGACCGGCCTGAAGGACATGGTCGCCGAGCTGGAGCCCGGCACCCCGGAGGCCGGTCGCATGGACGACGGCGACGTGATCCCCGCCTCGCAGACGCTGCCGGACGTCAATCTCGACGAGATCCTCGCGTCGCTCGACACCGACACGCGCGACTTCCTGACGATCCTCATCGGCGCCGGTGCCGACGGGCTGCGCGACAACGGCCCCGAGCTCGCGCGGGCGATCCGCCGCTTCGAGCCGACCGCGCACTACAGCCGCAAGGTGTTCGGCGAGCTCTCCAAGCGCAAGCGGAACATCAGGCGCGTGATCCACAACCTCTCGCTGGTCATGGACGAGCTCGGCGCCAAGGACGATCAGCTCGCCGAGTTCGTCGAGAACTCGAACGCCGTCTTCGCGATCCTCGCGCGCCAGGACGCGAACCTGCGCTCGACCCTGACGGAGCTGCCGTCCGCGCTCGACGAGACCCAGCGCGGGCTGGGCAAGGTCAAGCTGCTGGCCGACGAGCTCGGCCCGACGCTGGACGCGCTGCGGGCCCGGCGCTCGGGCACTCGGGCCGACGCTGCGCGACGTGCGGCCGTTCGTGCGCGAGACGACGCCCGTGATCCGCGACGAGATCCGGCCGTTCGTGCGCGCGTCCCGGCCCACGCTCGACCAGCTGCAGCCGGCGATGAAGGACCTGGCCGCCGCGACGCCCAAGCTCACGAGCACGTTCAAGGTCGTCAACTACCTGCTCGACCAGCTCGCCTACAACCCGACCCGGCCAGGAAGAGGGCTACCTGTTCTGGGTCGCGTGGGCGAACCACATCGGCAATCAGATCTTCACGCACCCAGGACGCGAACGGCCCGATCCGCCGCGGCCTCTTCATCACGACCTGCCAGGACGTCCCGGTGCTCAACCAGGTCTCCCAGGCCAACCCGCTGCTCGGCACGCTGACCGACCTGCTGGCGATCCCGGAGCAGAACTGCCCGCAAACGTCGAGCCAGGACCCGTTAGGCGGCGGATAGATGCAGAAGGCCGCCCCCTCCTTCGGACGTGTCGCCGTCATGGCCGGCTTCGCCCTGTCCTGCTTCGGGCTGCTGCTGTTCCTGTGGATCGCGTTCGGCGGCTCGATCCCGCTGAAGCCGAAGGGCTACCGCTTCGTCGCGTCGTTCTCGGAGGCGACCCAGCTGGCCCAGGAGGCCGACGTCCGCATCTCCGGCGTCCCGGTCGGCAAGGTCAAGACGATCGATCCCGACAAGACGACCGGTCGCTCGAACGTCGTGATCCAGCTCGACTCGCGCTATGCGCCGCTGCCGTCGGACGCCAGGGCGATCCTGCGGCAGAAGTCGCTGCTCGGTGAGACCTATGTCGAGCTGACTCCCGGCAGCCCGACGGCGCCGAAGATCGCCGAGGGCGGCCGGCTCAAGACCACGCAGATCTCCCCGACGGTCGAGCTCGACGAGATCTTCCGCGCGTTCGACCCGAAGACGCGCGAGGCGTTCCAGGTGTGGATGCAGACGCAGGCGCAGGCGGTCAAGGGCCACGGCCGCGACATCAACGACGCGCTCGGCAACCTCGGGCCGTTCGCCGAGGACGCGGGCGTCGCGGTCGACATCCTGCACCGCCAGGACGCGGCGCTGCGGCGGCTGATCTCGAACACCGGCGTCGTCTTCGGCGCGCTGAACGAGCGCGGTGACCAGCTGCGCGGGCTGATCGAGAACTCCAACACCGTGTTCGCGACGACCGCCCGGCGCAACCAGGCGCTGCAGGCGTCGTTCGTGGCGCTGCCGACGTTCGAGCGCGAGTCGCGGCGGACCCTGGCCCGGCTCGACCGCTTCGCGGCCGACACCAACCCGCTCGTCACCCAGCTGCGGCCGGCCGCGCGTGAGCTGAGCCCGACGCTGGTCGACCTGGCCGCGCTCGCTCCCGATCTGAACGCGCTGTTCCGAGATCTCGACAAGCTGTACACGGCGTCGAAGGCGGGGTTCCCGGCGGCGGAGCGGATCCTGCGCGACCTCACGCCCCTGCTCGCGCAGGTCGATCCCGCGTCACGGCAGCTGATCCCGATCCTCGCATTCCTCGGGGACTACAAGGACGAGCTCAACTCCTTCTTCGCCAACACCGCGGCGGCGACGCAGGCGTTCGACCCTGGGTCGCGTCTGCACTACCTGCGCACGACGAACCCGCTGAACCTCGAGAACCTCGCCGCCTATCCGCGACGCCTCGGCACCAATCGCCCCAACCCCTACCAGCTGCCCGGCGGCTACCGGTCGCTCGCGAAGTTCCTGAAGGTCTACGAGTCGCGCCACTGCGGGCGCCCGACGCCGACGATCTCGTCGACACCGCCGGTGACGGTGCCGCCCGTCTCGCCGCCGACCGTCCCCGGTGTGCCCGTGCCGCCGCTCCCGGTCCCGACCGCCGTGCCACCCGCGGTCTCTGGCATCACGCCGGCGCTGCTCGACCAGATCACCTCGTTCGTGACGCCGCCAGGCGGCGTGGCCGCACCGCCGTGCGAGCTGCAGGGCAAGTTCAACACGAGCGGCGAGTTCACGCGCTACCCGCACGTCAAGGCCAAGTAGCCCCCTATCCTCGGATGGTGTGACGGCGCTCCTCGAACGGGTCGTGCGGGCCGCCGGACGGCGCCCGGGCCGGGTGCTGGTCGCCGTCGCGGTCGTGGCCGGGATCTGCGCGGTGCTCGCGCTGCGGCTCGAGCCGAGCACGGCGGTGGAGACGCTTGTCGGCAAGCGCTCGGAGTCCTACAAGGCGACCGAGGTCTACCGCGACCGCTTCGGCGACCACGCGATCGTCGTGCTCATCCGCGGCGACCTCGCCAACCTGGTGCTGACCGACAACCTCGGGCGGCTGCTCGGCCTCGAGGGTTGCCTGTCGGGCAACAAGCCCAAGGACCAGGCGGCGCCGGGCGGGTCGAAGTCTCCGTGCGCCGAGTTCGCGCGCACCAAGCCGGTCAAGGTCGTCTACGGGCCCGGCACGTTCATCAACTCGGCGGTCGGGGAGATCAACGACCAGTTCCAGCAGCAGCTCGGGACCAAGCAACAGGAGGCCGCGCGCGCGAAGCGGGCGGCGCGCAAACTCGCGCAGGCGCAAGGTCAGGACAAGGCGGGCCAGAAGAAGGCGGCCGACGCCGCCGAGCAGCAGGTGTACGCGCAGTTCACGCGCGACCTGCTGACGCTCAACCTGCGCTACGGGCTCGGGCTCAAGGGGTTGCCGCGGCTCGACGACCCCGACTTCGTCTCGGCGCTCGTGTTCGATCCGCAGCGCGGGGCGACGACGCCGAAGGCGCGCTTCGCCTACCTGTTCCCGAACTCGAAGTCGGCGGTCATCCAGGTGCGGCTCAAGCCCGACCTCACCGAGGCGCAGCGGCGGCGAGCGATCGAGCTGGTGCGCGACGCGGTGGGGATGAAGGAGTGGGCGCTCAAGAACGGCGGCCGCTACACCGTCACCGGCGCTCCCGTGGTGGTGGAGGACCTCGCGGCGGCGCTCACCGACTCGCTGCTGCGGCTGCTGGTGGTGGCGCTGCTGGTGATGGCGATCGTGCTCGCGCTCGTGTTCCGCAGCCGCCTGCGGCTCCTGCCGCTGGCGGTCGCGCTGGCCGCGGTGGCGATCACGTTCGGGCTGATGTCGCTGCTCGGGGCGTCGCTCACGATGGCTTCGATCGCGGTGCTGCCGGTGCTGCTCGGGCTCGGGGTCGACTACGCGATCCAGTACCAGGCGCGGGTGGAAGAGGGCGATGACGAGGGCATCGCGGTGGCGACGATCGGGACCGCGGCGCTCGCCACCGGCGTCGGCTTCCTCGTCCTGCTGCTGTCGCCGGTGCCGATGGTGCGCGGCTTCGGGATCCTGCTGGTGGCGGGCATCGCGATCGCGTTCTTCCTCGCGATCAGCGCCGGCACCGCGGCGCTCGTGGCGACCGCGCGGCGGCGCGGCGGGGGCGGGAGCCTGGGCGCGTCGGCGCGCGGGGCGGCCGAGCTCGTCGACGAGCTGGTCGCGCGCGCCGGGCGGTGGCTGGCGCCGGTGCGCCGGCTCGGTGGCCGCGCGCGCGACGCGACGGTCCGCGGGGCGCTCGCGCGCCCGCGGCGCGTGCTGCTGATCGGGCTGGTGCTCGCACTCGCCGGCCTCGCGGTCGACTCACAGACGCGCGTGACCTCCGACCTGCGCGAGCTCGTGCCGCAGGACCTGCGCGGGGCGCGCGACCTCGACGCGCTGCAGAAGGCGACCGGCGTGGCGGGGGAGATCGACGTCGTCGTCGAGAGCAAGGACCTGACCGACCCCAAGGTCGTCGCCTGGATGCGCGACTACCAGGCCGGGCTGCTCAAGCGCTACGGCTACACGTCGAAGAACGGCTGCGGCAAGGCCGACCTGTGCCCGGCGCTGTCGCTCCCCGACCTCTTCCGCTCCGCGGACGCGGCCAAGAACCAGGCGCAGATCCGCGGGCTGCTCGACGCGGTGCCGGCCTACTTCTCGCAGGCGGTCATCACCGCCGACCGCAAGACGGCGACGCTCGCGTTCGGCGTCCGGCTGATGCCGCTCGACGAGCAGCAGAAGGTGATCGACGTCATGCAGCGCGAGCTCGATCCGCCGGAGGGCGTGACCGCGCGGCTCGCGGGGCTGCAGGTGCTCGGCGCGCAGGCCAACGAGGCGCTCTCCTCGCCGCTGCGGCGGCTGGGGACGCTGCTGGCCGGGCTGCTCGCGGTCGGGCTGGTCCTGCTGCTGGTGTACCGGCGCTGGGAGCGGGCGTGGGTGCCGCTGGTGCCGATCGCGCTCGCGTCCGGCTGGTCGGCGCTCGTGCTGTTCGCGCTGCGCGTGCCGCTGAACCCGATGTCGGCGACGCTCGGCGCGCTGGTGATCGCGATCTCGACGGAGTTCTCGGTGCTGCTGACCGCGCGCTACCGCGAGGAGCGCGCGGGCGGGCTCGAGCCTGCCGACGCGCTGCGGCGCACGTACGCGTCGACCGGCGCGGCGGTGGTCGCCTCGGGCACCACGGCGATCGCGGGCTTCGCCGTGCTCGCGCTGTCAGACGTGCAGATGCTCTCCGACTTCGGCCGGGTGACGGTCGTCGACCTGTCGGTCTCGCTGCTCGGCGTGTTGGCCGTGCTCCCGGCGGTGCTGATGCTGGCCGAGCGGCGCGCCGCGGCGGCGGCACCGCCCGCGCCGGCCGCGCCGCGTGAGGAGTCCGCCGTCCCGGCATGAGCGCGCCCGGACCGCCTCGGCCGCCCGCGGGGACGTCGCGTTACACCTGGATCGTCGGCGTCCTGGCGGTGCTGGCGATCGCCTACATCACGCTCAACACGCTGGGCACCGACGCGCCCGGCTCGCGCGGGGTGCCGAAGGGCGAGAAGCTGCCGCCGTTCGCGGCGCCGCTGGCCTTGTCGAAGCTCGACGGCGACGCGCAGGTCGACCCGAAGAAGGCGTGCCGCGTGCGCGGCAGCGACGTTCTCAACTCGTGCCAGCTCGCCGAGCGCGGCCCGGTCGTGCTCGCGTTCTTCGCCACCCGCTCGGAGCGCTGCGAGGACCAGGTCGACGTGCTCGAGCGCGTGCGCCGGCGCTACCCCGACGTCGGCTTCGCGGCGGTCTCCATCCGCGGCAACCGCGGCGATCTGCGGAAGCTCGTGCGCGAGCGCAAGTGGAAGCTGCCGGTCGGCTACGACCACGACGGCGCGGTCTCGAACGCCTACGCGGTCGCGATCTGCCCGACGATCACGTTCGCGGGCCGCGACGGGAAGGTGGACAGCACGTCGTTCTCGCTGCTGGGGGAGGCGGCGCTGGCGAAGCGCGTCGAGGCGCTGCGGTGATCTGGATCGACCCCGAGATCGCCGAGGAGTTTCCCGAGCTGCGCCTGCACGAGCTGACGCTCGCCGCGCGGTCGGGCCGTAGCGGGCCGGAGCTGCGCGAGCGGCTGCGGCTGCTCTCCGACCGCTTCCGCGGCCCGCAGGCGGTGACGCTCCGCCAGCAGCCGGTGCCGTGGGCCTACCGCGTGTTCTTCCGCCACATCGGCCTCGACCCCGACGAGCACCGCACCCCGGTCGAGGCGCTCGCGCTCGAGCGGCTGAAGACCGGCGGCTTCGCGTCGCGGTCGGTGCTCGACGACGCGCTGACGATCGCGGTGATGGAGACCGGCGTGCCGGTGTGGGCGCTCGACGCGCGACCGCGTCGAGGGGGAGCTCGGCCTGCGCCCCGCGCAGCGCGGCGAGCAGCTCGGCAGCGGCGAGTACGCGTCGGACATCCCGGCCGGGCGGCTGGTCGTGGCCGACGACGCGGGCCCGGTCGGCGTGCTCTTCGGCCCGCTCGCCCCGGGCCGCGGCGTGAGCCCGGACACCACGCGGATCACGCTGCTCGCGCTCCAGGTCGCGGCCGTCCCCGACATCCACGTCGAGGAGGCGCTGTGGACGGTGTCGGACATCCTCGGCGAGGAGGGTTGACCGCGGCGGCCGCGACCGGAGAGGGTCGGCCGCCTGGGACCATTCCGGGAGGTGGAACCTGAAGAGCATCCGCTGACCGTCACCCGCGCCGCCGCGATCGCCGGCGCGGCGCTCGTCGCGGCCGTGGCGGTGGTGGTGCTCGAGCTGTCGAGCGACCACCGCGACGCCAGGATCGTGTGGGCGGTCTTCGCGCCCGCCGTGATCTGGAGCTTCGTCGGCACCGGCCTCTACGCGTGGGCCGCGCGGCCCGCGAATCGCGTCGGCATGCTGATGGTGCTGCTCGGCTTCGGCTGGTTCCTGTTCACGCTCGACGCGTCGAATACGCCGTGGCTCTACACCGTCGGGCTCGTCACGGGCGGCTTGTGGGGCGGGGTCTTCCTGCACCTCGGGCTGAGCTTCCCGTCGGGCCGGCTGTACACGAGGCTCGATCGCGGGCTCGTGATCGCCGGCTACCTCATCTTCCCGCTGGCGTTCGTACCCGCGCTGCTGTTCTCGGGGCCCGCCGAGATGAACTGCCCCGACTGCCCCGAGAACGTCCTGCTGATCCGACCCGATGCCGACCTCGCGGCAATCCTCACCGGCGTTGGGGCGGTCGCCTACATCGTGTTGTTCGCGCTGGTCCTGCGGCGCGCGGTCGAGCGCTGGCGCGGCGCGAGCGAGTTCGAGCGGCTGCAGCTGACGCCGGTCTACGTCTGCTCGCTCGGCACCTTCCTGCTCGTCACCGTGGCGCGCGCCGGCGGGGGCGACATCGCATTCTGGGCCGCGTTCGTCGCCACCGCGCTGACGCCGTTCGCGTTCCTCGGCGGCCTGCTGCGCAGCCACGTCTCGCACCTCGACCAGGAGCTGGCCGAACGGATGGAGGAGCTGCGCGCGTCGCGCGCCCGCCTCGTCGAGGCCGGCGACGCCGCACGCCGGCGGCTCGAGCGCGACCTCCACGATGGCGCGCAGTCGCGGCTGGTGGCGCTCGCGCTCACCCTGCGGAGCGCGCGCGGGCGCGTGAAGGACGACGAGCGGCTCGCGGAGCTGCTCGACGGCGCGCAGGAGGAGCTGCGCACCAGCCTCGCCGAGCTGCGCGAGCTCGCCCGCGGCATCCACCCGGCGGTGCTGACCGAGCGCGGGCTCGAGCCGGCGCTGCAGTCGCTGGTGGCGCGCGCCCCCGTGCCGGTGACGGTCGAGGCGTCCGACGCGCGGCTGCCCGGCCCGGTGGAGAGCGCGGCGTACTTCGTCGTCTCCGAGGCGCTCGCCAACGTCGCCAAGTACGCGCACGCGACGCACGCCTCGGTGACCGTCGAGCAGACCAACGGCGACCTCACCGTCGAGGTCGTCGACGACGGCGTCGGCGGCGCCGACGTCGCGCGCGGCTCGGGCCTGCGCGGGCTCGAGGACCGGCTCGCCGCGCTCGACGGCTCGCTCTCGCTCGACAGCCCGGCGGGCCGCGGCACCCGCCTGCGCGCCAGGATCCCGGTCTAACCGACGGGCGCCAGCAGCGTCTTCTTCCCCTCGAACGCGAAGAACAGCAGGTCGGCCATCCGGAACGTGGTGTTGTTCGGGCCCAGCGTCGGCTTGAACGCCGGGTCGCGGACGATCGAGGCGCTGCTGCCCTCCATCGCGCGGTGGATCGTCTCGGCGACGATCCGCGCCCCGACGCCACGCAGCTGGCCGCCGTTGAGCTCGGCCTCGCGCAGGACGTAGAACCACAGCGGCGTGTCCTTGAGGACTTTCGCGCGCTGCGTGTCGGTCAGCGTGTCGAGCACGACGCCGCCCTTGCCGTCGCGGATCTGCGCCTTCGAGAGCTTCGGGAAGTTCACGCCCTTGCTCTTCATGAACGTCGCCATCTGCTGGCCGGTCGCGAGCCGCACCATGCGCCCGCGGGTGAGGTTGCGGAACGCGAGGTTCCGCTGCGGGTCGCCGCTCGGGATGCCCGAGCCGCCGAACGTGGCCGGCGGCAGGTTGCGCAGCGGGTCGACGATCCGCGTGTCGATCGCCTTCGCGAAGTTGAACTTGCTCGCCGGCACGCCGAGGTTGTTGTGGCCGGCCTCCTTGAAGTCATAGAGCCGCCGGAAGTCGGCGATCCAGTTGCTCGGCAGGTGCAGGTCGCCGCCGAGGTTGCCGCCGGTGGCCGAGAACGTGAACAGCAGCTCGAGGCTGCCGAAGCCGTCGTCGAAGATCTTGTTCCAGTTGTAGGTGGCGCGGATCATCGAGTGGCCGAGCCGGAACGCCGCGACGCTGAACTCGATCGGCATCGTGGGAACGTCGGTCGGCGTCGCGCCGACCTCGAACACCTTGCGGCCCTGGTTGAAGACGTTGTTGACCGCGCTCGGGCGGCAGATCCGCGGCAGGTAGTCGGTCTTGATCATCCACTGGTAGTGCTTGGTGACGAGCTCGCGAGCGGTCGCGAACTTCTGGGCGGCCGGCACCGAGGCCGGCAGCGTGTCGAGCACGCGGTTGTGGAAGCGCGCCATCGCCAGGTGAGTCTGGGCGACCGCGAGGTTCTCGTCGTTGCGCGGGTCGGGGATGATCGCCTTGCGCTTGGCCTTCTGGCTCGATCCGGCGCCGCGCGGGAGGTCGAAGCCGTTCTTGGCGGGGATGCCGTCGGCCGCCACGGTCTTGCCCATCTTGAGGTGCATGCCGTCGGCCTCGTAGAACTTCGCCGACGCCGGGTCCTGCGGGCCGGCGCCGTAGAGCGAGTCGAGGTCGAGGCTGGGCGAGCGGGCCTGCAGCAGCACGCTCGGGTTGATCTGCGTGCCGAGCATGACGTTCGTCTTGTCGAACGTCAGATCGTGGTCGATGAACTGGCCGAGGTAGGTGTAGCCGGACGGGATCTCCGACGTCTCACCGCCGCCCGCGGCCATCAGCGCGCCGAGCTTCGTGCGGTTGGGCTCGCCAAGTTGCTTGCCGGTGCCCTTGGGGCCCATGCGGCTGAAGCGGAACGGCGGCGCCGCTTTCGCGGCAGACGCGACGGTGCGGCCGTTGTTGCTCTCCGCCAAAAGCCCTTCCCCGACGACGAAGTAGCTCTCCGACCCATGCTTTTCCATGGCGGTTTCTCCTTTGGGGGGTTGGCGCGAGTAGACAGGACTCGAACCGCGCGTGCAAGATCCGTAGAGTTGGTTCGTGGAGCAGCTGACGGCACGTCAAGACGCTCCTGTCCTGCTGCTCACGAAGCTGCACCCGCCGCCCGTCCTGGCCCAGACGGTCGCCCGCGAGCGGCTGTTCGAGCGGCTGCGGGACGGCCGCGGCCGTCGCCTCACCCTCGTCGCGGGGCCGGCGGGGTTCGGCAAGTCGACGCTGCTGGCGGCGTGGCGCGAGATCGAGGTGGAGCGCCGGCCGGTGGCCTGGGTGACGCTCGACGAGGGCGACGACGACGCCGTCGTGCTGTGGTCGCACGCGATCGAGGCGCTCTGTCGCGCCTGCCCGTCGCTGCCGCACGAGGAGCTCGCAGGCGCGGTGGTGGGTGCGCCGCTGCTCGAGGTCGCCTTGCCGCGGCTCGTCAACGAGCTGATCGACGCGGGCGACGTCGTGCTGGTGCTCGACGACTACCACCGGCTTTCGAACCCGCCCGCGCGTGAGAGCGTCGGCTGGTTCGTCGACCACCTGCCGGCGTCGGTCCAGCTCGTGCTCTCGACGCGGGTCGACCCGGTGCTGCCGCTCGCCGCCCTCCGGGCCCGCGGCCAGCTGCTCGAGCTGCGCGCCGACGACCTGCGCTTGACCGCCGCGGAAGCGCACGAGTTCCTCAACGGGCGGCTCGGCCTCGGGCTCGAGGACAGCGACGTCGAGCTGCTGGTAGCCCGCACGGAGGGCTGGCCGGCCGGCATCTACCTGGCGGCGCTGTCGCTCGCCGACAACCCGGACAAGGCCGGGCTCGTGCGCGCCTTCGACGGCACGAGCGCGCACGTCGTCGACTTCCTCTCCACCGAGGTGCTCAGCGCCTATGAGCCCGAGCTGCAGGCGTTCATGCTGAGCACGTCGGTGCTCGAGCGCCTGTGCGTCCCGCTGTGCGACGCGGTGCTCGGCGAGCGCGTGTCGGCAGCGGCGCTCGAGACGCTGGAGCGGACGAATCTGTTCCTGCTCCCGCTCGACGACCAGCGCCGGTGGTTCCGCTTCCATCATCTGTTCACCCAGCTGCTGCGGGTCGAGCTCGAGCGGCGCAACCCGGAGCTCGTGCGCGAGCTGCACCTGCGTGCCTACGCCTGGCACAGCGAGTCGGGCACCACGGAGGAGGCGATCCACCACGCGACGGCCGCCGGCGCGTTCGCGGAAGCCGGGGACCTGATCGCCGGGACGTGGGTGTACTACGTCAACGGCGGCCGCACGTCGTCGGTGCGCGAGTGGCTGCTGCGCTTCCCGGACGAGGTGCTCGGCGGCGACCGGCGGCTGCTGCTGGTGAGCGCGTGGATCGCCGCGCTTCGCGGCGAGGAGGCTGGGATGCGCGAGGCGCTCGCGCGCTACCGCGCGCTGGGCGGGGAGGACGAGGGACCGCTGCCGGACGGCTTCGCGTCGCTCGAGTCGAGCGTGTCGGTGCTGCGGGCGGCCTTTGCGTGGGGCGACGTCACCGCGACGCTCGAGGTGGGCGCGAGGTCGGCGGAGCTCGAGGGGGCGGAGTCGCCGTGGCGGCCGGTGGTCACGTGGTCGCTCGGGTGGGCCCACTACTGCAACGGCGACCTCGACGAGGCCGCGCGCTGGCTCAGGGAGACCGCCGAGCTCGCGCCGGCCACCGAGCAGTGGGTGGTCGGCAGCGGGGCGATCGCCGACCTGTCGCTGATGGCGGGCATGCGCGGCGACCGCGGCGAGCAGATGCGGCTGGCGCTCGAGGCGCTCGACATGGCGCGCGAGCACGGCCTGCTCGACGCGCGCGAGGTCGGCGAGGTGCACACCGCCTACGGCGTGGCGCTTGCGGCGGACGGGCGGCGCGAGGAGGCGCTCCCGGAGCTCGAGCGCGGCGTGCTCCTGCGCCGGCTGTGGGCGCAGCCGCTCGACCTCGCCGACGGCCTGATCGCGCTCGCGCCGTTGGCGGGCGAGCGCAGCGCGGCGCTGTTCGACGAAGCGGAGGCGTTGCTGGCGAGCTGCCCCGACCCAGGCGTGCTGCCCGCGCGCCTGGCGGCTGCTCGACGCGCGGCGGCGGGGCCCGAGCCGCTCACCGAGCGCGAGCTCACCGTTCTGCGCTTCCTCTCGAGCGGGCTGTCGGAGCGCGAGATCGGGCGCGAGCTGTACCTCTCGTTCAACACCGTGCACAGCCACGTCAAGTCGCTGTACCGGAAGCTCGGCGTCTCCTCGCGCGCCGAGGCGGTCGCCCGCGCGCGTGACTTCACCTAGGTGAGATTCGCGCCACCTCCCCTAGCCGGGCGGGAGGCTGCGCGCGATGACGGACTACGAGCTCGTCCTCCGTGGTGAGATCGGCGACCGGTTCGGGATGTTCTTCGAGGACATGCGCCTCGAGCGCGCCGACGGCCAAACGCTCCTCACCGGCGACGTGCGCGACCAGGCGCAGCTGCTCGGCGTCATCGAACGGATTCAGGAGCTCGGACTCGAGCTCGTCTCGGTCAACCCGAAGGAGTGACATGCCCGACACGATCGTCCTCATCCACGGCTTCTGGGTGACGCCGCGCAGCTGGGAGGACTGGAAGGCGCGCTATGAGGCGCGCGGCTACAACGTGATCACGCCTGCCTACCCGGGCCTCGAGGTGGAGGTCGAGGCGCTCAACGAGGACCCGACGCCGCTCGAGCAGCTGACCGTGCCCGCGATCGTCGAGCACCTCGAGCAGGTCGTGAAGAGCCTGGCCACGCCGCCGATCATCATGGGCCACTCGGCGGGCGGCGTGTTCACGCAGCTGCTGCTCGACAAGGGCTACGGCGCCGCGGCGGTCGCGCTCAACTCGGCGCCGACCGAGGGTGTCAAGCGCGTGCCGCTGGCGCAGGTCAGGGCCACCTTCCCGGTGCTCAAGAACCCGGCCAACCGGCACCGCGCGGTCGGCTTCACGCACGACCAGTGGCACTACGCGTTCACCAACGGGTTCTCCGAGGAGGAGTCGCGGCGCCTCTACGAGCGCTACCACATCCCCGCGTCGGGCATGATCTTCTGGGGCAGCGCGCTGGCCAACATCCACCCCGGCAAGGACGACACCTGGGTCGACTACCACAACGACGCCCGGGCGCCGCTGCTGTTCGTCTCCGGGAGCGAAGATCACCTCATGCCGCCGAGCATCCAGCAGTCCAACGCCAAGCACTACAAGTCGAACACGATCACCGAGGTCAAAGAGTTCGAGGGCCCGCACCTGCTCCCCTCGTGGCCAGGCTGGGAAGAGGTCGCCGACTACGCACTCGACTGGGCCGAGCGCCACGCCCGGGAGCCGAGCAAAGCGTGAAGCTCACCCACATCGGCGGCCCCACGGTCCTCATCGAGGTCGGCGGCTGGCGCCTGCTCACCGACCCGACGTTCGATCCCGCCGGCGGGAAGTACCGCTTCGCCTTGGGGATCGGGTCGCAGAAGCTGGCGGGGCCGTCGGTGGCGGCCGGCGAGATCGGGCCGATCGACGCGGTCCTGCTCTCGCACGACCACCACGACGACAACCTCGATCCCGCCGGCCGCGCGCTGCTGCCGTCGGCGGGCGTCGTGGTCACGACCGCCTCGGGGGCAGAGCGGCTGGGCGGCAACGCCCGCGGGCTCGAGCCGTGGCAGACCACGCGCCTGTCGGCCGAGGGCCGGGTCTCGATCGAGGTGGTGGCGACGCCGTGCCGCCACGGTCCCCCGGGCAGCAAGCCGCTCGTCGGCGACGTGGTCGGGTTCGGGCTGCGATGGGAGGGCCAGGAGCACGGCGTGGTCTGGATCTCCGGCGACACCGTGCTCTACGACGGCGTCCGCGAGGTGCCGAGCAAGCTGCGCGTCGGCACGGCGATCCTCCACCTCGGCGGCGTGCAGTTCCCGATCAGCGGCCCGCTCCGCTACACGATGACCGCCGCCGACGCGGTCGAGGTCTGCGGGCTGGTGAAGCCGCACACGGCGATCCCGATCCACTACGAGGGCTGGAAGCACTTCCGCCAGGGCCGCGACGCGATCGAGGCCGAGTTCGCACGCGCCCCCGAGGACATCCGCAGCCGCGTCCAGTGGCTGCCGATCGGCGAGCCGGTGGAGGTTCCGGTCTAGAGGCAGTTGACCTCGTCGAGCGCTTCGATGCGCTCGAAGCCCGCGGCGTGCAGCCACGGGTCGAGCGCGTCCGAGACGGCCTCGAGGACGGCGCTGTCGTCGCCGCCGTCGAAGCGCTCGCCGATCCGGGCCATGCCGATGCGGACGTCGCGCAGCGTGGTCGCGCGGCTGGCGCCGCGGCGGAGCGCGCGGGTAGCGCGGAGGACGACGCGGCGCGCGGCTCGGTCGGCGCGGCGTCCGAAGAGCGCGTAGTGACGGGGGACGGAGTGCGGCCACGGGTGGCGCTTGCCGCGCCGCGTGGAGCGCTGGCGGTCGGCCTTGGCGAGCTCGACGGCGAGGCGCGTGCCGTCGGGCGACCAGGCGTAGGCGACGACCTTGCGGTTGCGCGCGGGCACGACGACGTGGCGGGCCTGGCCGGGCACCACGGTGGCCACACCTTGGCTCGGGAAGTAGCAGTCGTCCTTCGGACCGGAGAAGGCGAAGGTCAGCGCGTCGCCGGCGGGCGTCCAGGTCGCGGGCACCTCGGACGGGCGCACGAGCGCGCGGATCTGGCTGCCCCCGAGGATGCTGACGCTGTCGAACCGGTTGATCGCGATCTGGCCCGTGCGGCTCCAGTCGCCGCCGGTGTCGATGTCGTCGACGCCGCCGAACACCTCCGACAGAGCGCCGCCGGGAAGGTCGATCCGCACGACGTGCTGCGCGTTTGCGACGAGCAGGGCCGAACCGTCCGGGGCGAAGGCCTGGGCGCCGAGCTCGAGGTAGTCGCTGACGTTGCGGTCCAGCACGATGGCGCCGGTCGCGGTGTCGATCACCTTCACGCGTGGCGCGAGCCCGATGGCGAGCCGCGCGCCGTCGGGCGACCACGCGATCGTCGCGTCGTCGTCGGATCTGCCGAAGCGGTAGACGCCGATCCGGCCGCCGTCGGGCCGGCGCAGCGCGAACGTCTCGCCGCTGCGGCTGTCATAGACCGGCTCGAGGTAGCGAAGGCCTGGACCGACGGATGCGGCCTCGTCGAGGCCGCGAAGATGCGTGACGCTGCGGTCTGCGACGCCGAGCCGCAGCATCGACCCGCGCGGGTTGGCGAGCACCGCGGTCCCGTCATCGGTCCAGCGCACCAGGGACTGACTCCCGACGGACACGTCCCCTCGCAGGAGCGTCTGGCGCTTGCCCGCGGCCGTATCGATGACCCGGAGCTCGGCGCGCGCGGCGGGGGCGACGGCGAGCAGGAGCAGCATGGACAGCAGGACGGCGCGCGACATCGAACTCCCACCCATCGGCACAGCGTGCCGCAAAGCTGAGCTCGGCGCCCCGGCGCTGGCCGCTCAGGAGTACCTTGCGCGCAGGGTCGTCCGGAGGGAGGTCGTGGTGCTTCGCAAGCTGCTCGTCGTCGTGGTGCTCATGCTGCTCGCCGCGCCGGGGGTCGCGTCGGCGGAGAAGTACGTCGCAGGTGATCCGGGGGGCGGCGACCCGTTCTTCCCGGAGGCCGGCAACGGCGGCTATGACGTCGCGCACTACTCGTTGGACCTGAAGTACGTCCGCGCGAGTAACCAGCTCACCGGGAAGGTGGCGGTCTTCGCGCGGGCGACGGAGAACCTCTCCCGCTTCAACCTCGACCTGCGCGACTTCTACGACGTCTCGAAGGTGACGGTCAACCTGCGCAAGGCGAGCTTCACGCACAACGGTCAAGAGCTCGCCATCACCCCGCCGCGCGGGCTCAGGCGCGGCAGCGCGTTCGTGGTCGGCATCGACTACGCGGGGCAGCCGGAGCCGGTGGTGGACCCGGACGACGCGATCGAGGGTTGGGTGCCGACCGAGGACGGCGCCTTCGTGGTCGGCGAGCCGCAGGGCACACCGGGCTGGATCCCGGTCAACGACTCGCTGCGCGACAGGGCGACCTTCGACTTCGCGATCACGGTGCCGAAGGGCAGCACGGCGATCGCCAACGGCGTCCTCCTCTCTCGCCGCGACCGCGGTGACTCGACCACCTGGCGCTGGCTCGCGCCCGCGCCGATGGTGCCCTACCTCGCCACTGCCACCAACGGCATCTTCCAGACGCGCTTCGAGCGGCTGAGCGGCGGGCTGCGGCGCTTCGACGCCGTCGACCCGCAGACGCGGATGAACGACGACGACCCGCCGAACCCCGCGCTGGCCTTCGAGCGCCTCGATCCGGAGCCGGAGATCGTCGACTTCTTCACGAAGCTGTACGGCCCGTATCCGTTCGAGAGCGTCGGCGGGATCGTCGACTGGGCGCCCGACGTCGGCTACGCGCTGGAGTCCCAGACGCGCGTGAACTACGACCGCATTCCGGATGAGTCGACCGTGGTGCATGAGATCGCGCATCAGTGGTTCGGGAATGCGGTCGGCCTCGCGGTGTGGCCGGACATGTGGCTGAACGAGGGCTTCGCGACGTTCTCCGAGTGGATCTACGACGAGCGCCACGACGGCCCGACCGCGCAGGAGCACTTCGAGGAGAACTACGCGATCCCGGAGGACTCCGACGACGGCCAGGACCTGTGGTTCCCGGCGCCGAACGCGCTGCCCGACGCCTCGGTCCTGTTCAGCTCGCCGGTCTACACGCGCGGCGCGATGACGCTCCAGGCGCTGCGCCAGAAGATCGGCGACGACCGAACGTTCTTCGCGATCCTGCGCACGTGGTACCGCGACAACCGCGGCCGCAACGTGAGGACGGCGGACTTCATCCGCACCGCCGAGCGCATCAGCCGCCGCGACCTCGACCACTTCTTCCAGGTCTGGCTGTTCGAGGAGGGCAGGCCGACGGATTGGTGACGCCTGGCACACTCCCGCACATGACGAATGAAAGGGGCACCGCCCCGGCGCGTTGAGCGCCACGAAGTCCCGCTCACGGGACGTGCGCCGCGCGCGGCGCACCCGCCAGCACGGCTGCTGGGACCACCTCATCGTCGCCCCGTTGTGGGTGGCGTACAAGGCCAACCTCGGGACGCTCCTGCGGACCTGCGATGCCGCCGGCGCGTGCATGGCCGTCCCCGACACGCCCCACTACCACGAGGCGCTGGCCGTCGGCGACACGCTCATGGGTGGCCGCCGGCCGTGCATCCACTGGCTGCCGCGCGGCAAGGAGCGCTGGATCCGCGACCAGCGCCGCGCCGGCTCGCGGATCGTCGCGGTCGAGCTCGCCGAGGGCGCGACGCCGCTGCCACGGCTCGCGCCCGCACAGCAACGGACCGTCGTGCTCCTCGGCCACGAGCAGCACGGCATCCCGGACGGGATCGTGGCCGAGGCCGACGCGTGCGTCGAGATCCCGATGGTCGGCCGCGGCGCAAGTCTCAACGTCGCCGTGGCGGGCAGCCTCGTGCTGTATCGGCTGGCCGGCCTGTCATGACGCCAGTTCCGGCCGTCGCGTACGTTGTGTCCGTTGATGCGGTGGACTTTCACAGCGGGGGAGCTCGCGCCTTCGCGGGCGCGGGCGGCTGCGCGCGCGTTTGCCGCCGAGTCCGGAGCCGACGCCGACACGCTCGCCGCCGTCGCGCTGTGCGTCTCGGAGGCGGTCAGCAATGCGGTCGTCCACGCCTACCGGGAGAGCGACCGGCCCGGCGAGGTCGAGGTCGAGGCCAAGCGGCCCAACGGCTACCTGTGCCTGCTCGTGCGCGACCATGGCTGCGGCCTCGCCCCACGGACCGACAGCCCCGGCCTCGGCCTCGGCCTGCCGCTGATCGCCGAGAGCGCGAGCTCGCTCGAGGTCCGCACGCCCGGCGACGGCGGGACCGAGATCAGGATGCGCTTCGACCTCCGCACGGCCGCGTACACGGCGGGCTAGACATGAATGCCGCAAGTCCTCCGCAACCCGTGCGTTTCCAGACCGAGAACATGCGCTGGACCTTCGCCGCTGAGGATCCCGCCACGCCCTCGCGGGCACGCGAGGCGGTGCGGACGTTCGCGGCCGAGCAGGGCGCTGATGCGGACACGCTGGCGGCGGTCGAGCTGTGCGTCTCGGAGGCGGTGAATAACGCCGTGCTGCACGCCTACCGCAGGCTGGGGCGGCGCGGGCCCGTCGAGGTCGAGGCGCGGCGGCCGGAGGGCTACCTGTGCGTGTACGTCCGCGACCAGGGCTCCGGGGTGCGGCGGCGGGACGACAGCCCCGGCCTCGGCCTGGGACTGCCGCTGATCGGCGAGACGGCGAAGGAGCTCGACGTCCGCTCCCGGCCGGCCGGCGGCACCGAGCTGCTGATGCGGTTCGAGCTCAGCGGCAGCGACGTGCACGGCGCCACCGCCTAGGCGACGCCCGCCTCGATCAGCAGCTTCCAGATCACGTCCTGGTCGACGACCTCGACCCCGAGCTTCTCCGCCTTCGCGGTCTTGCTCGCCCCGACGTCGGTGCCGCAGATCAGCATGTCGGTGTTCGCGCTCACCGACGACGCGGTCGTCGCCCCCGCCCGCTCGCACAGGCGCTGGAACGTCGGCCGCGGGATCTTCTCGCCCGAGCGCGGGTCGGCGATCGAGCCGGTGATGACCACCGTCTTGTCCGCCAGCGGCGCGTCGGAGGACACCTCCGGCGGGAGGTCCTCGTCGCGCACGTCCAGCGAGACCCCGAGCTCGCGCAGCCGCACGAGCTCCTCCCGCGTGCTCTCGCGGTTGAGGTGCGCGTGCAGCGAGGCGGCCACCTTCGGCCCGATGTCCTCGACCTCCTGCAGCTCCTCCTCGCTCGCGTCGGCGACATCCTCGAGCGTCTTGTAGCCCGCCCGGCACAGGCGCATCGCCGTGGCCTCGGACGCCATCGGGATCGCCAGCCCGATCAGCGCCCGCCGCAGGCCGACGCCGCAGGTGGCGCGGATCGAGTCGATCATCCGGTCGGCGGAGATGTCGGCGATGCCCTCGAACTCGAGCAGCTGCTCGCGCGTCAGCGCGTAGAAGTCCGACACGCGCTCGAGCAGCTTGTGCTCGTTCAGGCGCTCGATCCACACCGGTCCGACCGCCTCGATGTCGGCGGCCGAGCGCGACGCCCAGTGGATCAGCCGCCGCACGGTCTGGGCCGGGCAGGCGACGTTGGTGCAGTACAGCTCGCGAGAGTTCCCCTGCTCGGTCAGCGGCTGCCCGCACGACGGGCACTCGCCGGGCGGCTCGATCTCGCGCTCGTCGCCGGTCCGCTTCGACGCGTCGAGCACGCCGGCCACGAACGGGATCACGTCGCCCGCTCGCCGCACCAGCACGGTGTCGCCGATGCGCACGTCGCGCGCGCGGATCACCTCCTGGTTGGCGAGCGTCGCGCGCGTGACCGTCGTGCCGCCGACGAACACCGGCTCGAGCACCGCCACCGGCGCGACCTTGCCGATCTTGCCGACGTCCCACACCACGTCGGCGAGCAGCGTCGTCTTCTCCTCGGCCGCGAACTTGAACGCGAGCGCGCCCCGCGGGGAGTTCGAGCGCGTGCCCGCCGCGGCGTAGGCGCCGCGGTCGGCGAGCCGCAGCACGGCGCCGTCGAGGTCGTAGTCGAGGTCGTTGCGCTGTCGCCTCGATCTCCGCGATCACCGCCTGGGCCGCCTCGGCGTCGTCGCAGTGGCGCATGTCGGCGGCGTCGAAGCCGAGGTCGCGCAGCGCCTTCTCGAGATCGGCGCTGCGCGCCGTCCTCGACGTGGAGGTCGAAGGCGAAGAAGCGCAGGTCGCGGCCCTTGACCGTCGCCGGGTCCTTGGCCCGGATCGTCCCCGCCGCGGCGTTGCGCGGGTTGATCAGCGGCTTGTCGGGGTGCTCGGCGTTGTAGGCGGCGAACGTCGAGCGCAGCATCACGAGCTCGCCCCGCACCTCGGTGGTGCCGTCGGCGTCGATCCGGTCCGGGATCCCCGACGCCATCGCCCGCACCAGCGGGGTGACGTCGTCGCCGGTGGTCCCGTCGCCGCGGGTGATCGCCCGCGCGAGCCGCCCGCGCTCGTAGACGACCGCCAGCGAGAGCCCGTCGAGCTTCGGCATCACCACCACCGGCTGGCCGGGGAAGCGCGCGAAGAAGTCGGCGACCTGCTCGGGCGTCGTTGCCTTCTGGAGCGACAGCATCGGCCGGCTATGGCGCACCGGCGCGTGCAGCACGGCGGTCGCGCCGACCTGCTCGAGCGGGTTCGGGTCGGGCGTGAGCTCGGGGTGCTCGGCCAGCAGCGCCCGCAGCTCGTCCTCGAGCGCGTCGTAGTCGGCGTCGGCGACCTGCGGCTGGCCCTCGGTAGTACGGCGTCGCGCAGCTCGGTCAGCCGTGCGGCCAGCTCCTCGACCGCGCTCCGTCCGTCTTCACGCCCTGAACGCTACGCGCAGACGGTGAACCGGCGCTTCACGGTCTCCTTGCGCAGCTTCGAGCTGCCCTTGCGCGTGTAGTAGACCCGCGCGTAGACGTGGTGCGGGCCGGGGGCGAGGTGGATCAGCAGCGTGCGCTTGTACGGCCGCTTGCGGTCGCTGCGGGCGACCACGCCGCCGTTCTTGCGGTAGTAGAAGACGACGCGCTTGACCCGCGGCTTCGACTTGCCCTTGCGCTTGTGCACGGTGATCGAGACCGGCATCCGCTTGCCCCGCGGCGCGCAGTCGAGCCCGACGCCGAGCGCGACCCCGTTGCTCGAGGGCGGCGGCGGGGGTGGCGCCGGAGCCGGGGTCGGCGTGGGCGGTGGGGTCGGGGCCGGAGTGGGGACGGGCGTCGTGTTGTCGGGCGGCGCCACGCCGGTCGACTTCAACGCGCTGCAGCCCTTCGTCTGCACGCAGACCGAGATGCTGACGACCTGCGAGCCGAAGTTGCAGGTTGCTGCAGCCCGCCTTGGCGTCGTTGGAGTCGTAGTAGGGCGAGCGGTAGGCGGGATAGGTGCCCTTCGTGACCACGCGCGCGTACGTGCGATGCCCGTCGTCCTTGCGGTCGCAGACGTCGACGGTGTGCGCGCTGTCGCGCACGCAGACGACGCTGTCGTCCTCGCGGCGCCGGGTGGCTGACGCAGACCTTGGCCTGGGCGCTGCACGACAGCGGGCAGCGCCGCAGCCACCAGCAGCACTGCTCCGAGGATCATCCCGCGCGCTCCCACGCGCACCAGATTACCGTCGTTCAGGTCGTGGCGAGCCGGGCGTCGATGACGTCGTCGGCGGCGATCACGCAGCGCGGGTTGTTGGAGACGCCGCAGACGAACGTCTCGCGCTCGAGCGCATAGAGGAGCCCCGGCTCGGTGGCGTGCACGGTCGCGGTCCGCGGCACGTCGCGCAGCAGCGCGATCTCGCCGAAGAACTCGCCCGGCCCCTCGAGGCGCAGCGGCTCGCCGTCGCACTCGACCGCCACCCGGCCCTCGGCGATCACGTAGAAGCGGTCGCCGTGGTCGCCCTGGCGGATCACCTCCTGCCCCGGCGCCACCGTCACCGGGATCAGCCGCGACGCCAGGTTCTCTACCGTGGCGAGCGCCAGCGGCGCGAACAGCGGCAGCGAGCGCAGCAGCGCGAACTGGCGCTCGGGCACCTCGGTGGTCGCCTCGAAGCGCGCCAGCCGCGTCCAGGTCGCCGCCGCGAGCAGCGGCAGGCAGGCGCCGACCGCGATCAGCGCCCCCTCGATGCCGAACAGCGCGATCGCCACCGGCGCGACCACCGAGCCGAGGCCGGTGGAGGCGACGTAGGTGCTCTCGACGACGCCGAACACGCGCGCCAGCACCTCGTCGGACACGAGCCGCTGCATCAGCGTCAGCCCCGCGACCTCGATCCAGGCGTAGCCGACGCCGAGGATCACCAGCATCACCAGCGCCACGCTGGGCGTGGGCTCGATCGCGATCAGCGCGAGCGCGGTGCCGGCGATCACGCAGCCGACGGCGAGTCCGAGCGACAGCCGCCCACGCCGCAGCACGCCGAGCGCGACCGCCCCGCCAACCAGGCCGCCGACGCCCCAGGCCGCATTGAGCCAGCCGACGCCGCCGGCGCCGACATCGAGCAGCTCGAGCGCCGCGACGACGATGAGCACGTCGATCGCACCCTCCACGAACGTGGTCGCGGCAAGGATGCTCACGATCAGCCGCAGCTTCGGCTCGCCGGCCACGGTGTCGAGCCCGGAGCGCGCCTCGCGCAGCAGCCGCGCGCCCGGCAGCGGCTCGCGGTGCGCCGGCCGCGGGTCGTGCGGGATGCGGTGGATGAGGAAGCCCGCCAGCAGGCAGTCGGCGGCGGTGGCGGCGAAGGCCAGCTCCGCGCTGGTGGCGGCGATCAGCGAGCCGCCGGCGATCGCGCCGCACAGGAAGCCCGCGTTGTCGATCGCGGTCAGCACCGCGTTGGAGGCGGCGAGCTGCTCGGGCGTGCGCGCCAGCGTCGGCAGCAGCGCGGCTTGCGCGGGCTTGATCGCGGTCGAGGCGATCGTGAACACCGCGGCGAGCCCGAGCACGAGTGCGAACGGCGCGTCGAGCGCCACCGCTCCGGCGATCAGCGCGAGGCAGCCCGAGCGCACGAGCGTCGCCTGCACCATCACGTCGCGGCGCGAGCTGCGGTCGGCGAGCAGGCTCGTGATCGGCGCGGTGAACGCCGCCGGGAGCAGCCGCACCAGCGCGGCGATGCCGACCGCGGACGCGCCCCCGACGTCGTAGGCGTAGACGGCGAGCACGACCATGAACGCCCACGAGCCGACCGAGGTCGCCGCCCATCCGAACTGCAATCGCCGCAGGTCCCCGGTCCCGAACGCGGCCCGGACTGCCTCCAGCGGATCGCGCTTCACGGGGGCGGGCGTCCCGTCCACCCGAGCGAGTATCTCCGGGTCAGGCCAGCGCCTGCAAGTGCCGCAACCGCGGCTGGGCGAGCACCGCACGGAACACCTTCACGACCGCAGGGTCGAACTGCGTCCCGGAGCAGCGCTCGAGCTCGGCGAGCGCGTCGGCGTGCGCCATCGCACGCCGGTACGGGCGGTCGGTGGTCATCGCGTCCCAGGCGTCGCAGACCGCGATCACGCGCGAGCCGAGCGGGATCGACTCGCCGACGAGGCGGTCGGGGTAGCCGCTGCCGTCGAAGTGCTCGTGGCTCGCACGCACGAGCTGCGCGACGTCGGCCAGCGCCGGCGCGGCGGCCAGGATGCGCTCGCCGACGAGCGTGTGGCGACGCATGAACGCCCACTCCTCCTCGTCCAGCGGCCCGGGCTTGTTGAGGATCGCGTCGGGCACGGCGAGCTTGCCGATGTCGTGCAGCTCGGCGCCCTGGCGGACCGCGCGCACGGTGTCGATGTCGAGTCCCAGCCGCTTGGCGGTGCGCTCGGCGAGCTCGGCGACCTCGCCGCCGTGGGCACCGAGGTTCGGGCTGCGCTCGTGGACCGCGCGCAGCAGGACGTCCTTGGACTGGTTGCTGGCCGACATGCGGTCGCCGCGCTTGTGCGCGTACATGCGCCGGTCGGCGATCGCCAGCGCGTCGGAGACCGTGCGCGCCTCGCCGGGCAGCGCGACCGTGCCGGCCGACGCGGTGACGGTGAAGCCCTCGCCCGACTCCGAGAGCGCTTGGCGCGCGCGACCGACCAGGTCGGCGGAGCCGCCGGCGGGGAACAGCACGCAGAACTCGTCGCCGCCCATGCGGAACGCCTCGCCCGCCTCGCCGATATCGGCGAGCTGGGCGCCGAGCCGCTTGAGCAGCAGGTCGCCCGCCGGGTGCCCGAACGCGTCGTTGTAGGCCTTGAAGCCGTCGAGGTCGAAGAGCGCGAGCACGGCCGGGTTGATCTCGTCCTCGGCCAGCCGGCGCTCGAGCTCGACGATCAGCGCGCGGCGGTTGCCGAGCCCGGTCAGCGCGTCCGTCGCCGCCTCGCGGCGGCTCGCGCGCAGCATCCGGCCGTTGTCGCGGAACGTGCCGCCGAGGCGCACCACGACGGCGAGCAGGCACGCGGTGGCGGCCCACACCGCGAACGAGTCGAGGCGCATGTAGTGGTCGAGCAGCAGCACGCCGGTGGCGGCCAGGCCCGCGGCGATCGGGATCGGCAGGAAGCCGCGATCGTTGAGGGCGCGGCTGTCGAGCTTGCGCGGGCGCTGCCACGCGGCGGCGCCGACGAGCACCATGCCGGCAGGCCACGCGGCGTCGAGCACGCCGCCGACCTCGTAGCTCCCGCTGGCGACGCCGTAGAGGTAGATCGTGTCGGCGACACCGAGCAGCACGAAGCCGCAGATCAGCGCGGACCAGGCGCGGGCCGCCTTCAGGCCGAAGATGCCGAGGAGCCCGACGATCAGGCCGAGCAGCAGCAGGTCGCCGACGGGATAGGCGAGGTTGGTGGCAACGGTCAGCGGGTCGCCGCCGGTCGCGTCGAGCACCGTGCCGTAGACGAGCGCGCCGGCGACGGCGGCAAAGCCGAGCGCGACGATCAGGCCGTCGACCCACAGCATCCACGGCAGGCGCCCGGCGCGGCAGCGCGCGAGCAGCAGCAGGCCGGCGAAGCAGCACGGGTAGAGGCCCAGGTAGAGCGCGTCGGCGAGCGACGGGTAGGGGATCTCCGCCTTGTGCTCGAGGAAGATCGTGTAGTACAGCTCGGCGGCGGCGAAGCTGAGCATCCCGACCCCGATCACGAGCCACGGCGTGCGCTCCTTGCGGTGGGTCGCGGCGCGCCACAGACAGCACGCGGCGGCGATGCCCTCGATGAACTCGTAGAGGTGCTCTGCGGCAGCCGGCCACTCGGGGCCGACGCCCGCGTAGTGGAGCGCGAGGACGCCGACGAGCGCCGCGGCGAACGCGAGCGTCAGTTGGGCGGGATGGGGACGGGAGCCACGCACCTACCCCTGGATCGACATCCGGAGGAGATTGGTTGAGCGGCCGGTCAGCTGCGGACGGCGGGCAGGCCGTCGATGCTGCGCGCGTTGTGCTTCGCCTGGTAGGCGACGAAGGCGTCCGGGCCGTGGGTGCGCGGCGCGCTTGCGCGTCGAGGCGTCCATGTGCGGGCGCTCGCCCGAGTACTCCATCAGCGGGACGCCGTAGCCGCACGAGGAGCCGATCCGCGCCAGCTCGACGACGATGATCGCGCGCCGCGACTCCGGCAGCGTCGGCTCCTCGAACGCGGCCTCCTCGAGCAGCGCCTCGAAGCGCGGGTCGGCGGGCAGCACGATCTCGCCCTGGCCGTGCAGGCGCACGATTCGCGGCGGCCCTTCGAACGCGCACAGCATCACCACGACGCGCGCGTTCTCGCGCAAGTGCGCGATCGTCTCGGTGCCGCTGCCGATGTAGTCGAGGTAGGCGACGCGGCGCGGGCCGAGCACGCGCAGCGTGCCGCCGGGCCCCTTCGGTGAGACGTTGATGTGGCCGTCGCCGGCCAGCGGCGCGGTGCCGACGAAGAACATCGGCTGGCGCGCGATCCACGCGCGCATGTGGTCGTCGATCCCGTCGTAGGTGCGCGCCATCAGCCCAATTCTCGCAGCGCGGCGATCAGACGGTCCGTCGCCTCGGAGTCGCGCAGCGTGATGCGGACGTGGCGCTCGTCGCCCCAGCGCTCGCCGGGCGCGACGACGATGCGGCGGACACGCAGGTGGGCGGCGATCGCCTCGGCGTCGTGGGCGTCGGAGCTGAGCCACACGAACGGCGCGGCCGACGGCGCGAACGACAGCGAGGTGCCGTGCAGCGCGCGGGCGAGCCGCTCGCGCTCGCGCTTGGCGGCCGCGCGGCGGCGCCCGAGGACGCCGTCGCCGAGCTCGAGCGCCCACGCCGCGGCGGCCTGCGCCGGCGCGTTGACCGAGAACGACGGCGTCAGCTGCTCCGCCAGCTCGGCGGTGGGGGCGAGCACGTAGCCGATCCGGAAGCCCGCCATCGCGTGCGCCTTCGCGAACGTGCGGAACACGAGCAGGTTGGGCAGCTCGGCGACGAGCGCGGCCGCGTCGTCGCCGGGCTCGAGGAAGTCGGCGAACGCCTCGTCGAGCAGGACCCAGACGCGCTCGCCCACGCGCTCGCACAGCGCGCGCACGTCCGCGCGCGCGACCGGCGCGCCCGTGGGGTCGTTGGGGCTCGAGAGCGCGACCGCGCGGGTGTCCGCGCCGACGCGGTCCGCCAGCGGCCCGATGCCGCCCTCGCCGGCCACCGGCACCGGCGTGCCGCCGGCGCGCTTGGCGAGGTCGGGCAGCGGCCGCCAGCCCGGCCACCCGACGAGCAGCTCCCCGTCGTGGCACAGCTGCGCGCACGCGTCCTGCAGCAGCTCGGCGGCGCCGTGACCGACCGCGACCTGGTCAGGTCGCAGGCCGTGGCGCGCGGCGGCCAGCTCGCGCACCTGGGTCGCCGCCGGGTCCGGGTAGGCGTTCATCCGCCGCCGCAGCGCGAACGTGGCGGCGTTGACCGCCTCGGGGTGCGGCGGCTCGTGCCAGGCCGTGCGGCTGAGGTCGAGCTCGGGCACGAACACGACCTCGCGCGCCCGCTGCTCGTCGCGGCGCTCGCGCAGATCGCGCGACACCTCGTCGGGCGGCAGCGCCTGGAACTGCCGATAGCGCTCGAAGAGGCGCCTCACTGCGGCGCCAGCGACGGCGCGGGTCCCTCGAGGATCAGGAACCAGAAGCCGAAGGCGAGCGCGGCGACGATCGCCGTGATCGCGAAGATGCGCGGCAGCGCGCCCTCGCGCTGGTCGATGCCGCCCGCGCGCCGCACGACCTTCCAGATCGCGTCGAGCCGCACCGCGAGCACGAGCGTCAGCATCAGCGAGGCGATCATGCCCGCGAAGGCGATCGCGATGCCGAGCGTGACCGAGCCCGAGTGGTAGTTGGCCTGCGAGCCGACCCACAACCACGCCACGGGCTGCGGGCCCCACAGCGTCAGGCAGACGAGCGTCTCGACGACGAGCACGAAAACCGCGATCGCGCGGTCGAGGCGCTGTCGCGAACGCGTCCCCGGTTCGGGCTCCTCCGCGTAGTGCACGCGCGCCGTTCCGGGCCGGCGCCCGATGAACAGGCCCCCCGTATCCGTGGGATCGTTGCGCGCCATAAAGCCGTTCCCGAGCATAGAGCGCGGTGGTACATTGGCTGCTCCGCAAGGAGGTGCTTCATGTTGCAGACGCCGGTCAGGCACGAGGTCGACGAACGCGCCGCGAGGCGCACTCTGCGCAGCCAGATCGCCCGCCTCGAGCGCGATCTCGCCTCCGCCCTGATCGCCGCCCCGCCTGCCCATGGGCGGCACGCTCGATCTCGCACGCCGGCCCCCGTCTGCTCGGGCTCGGCGAGCTCGAGCGCACCCGCGACGCCCTCGCCGACCGCATCGCCGAGGTCCGGCGACAGGCCGCCGAGCAGGGCGAGCTGCAGGCTGAGTCGCGGCTGCGGATCGAGCGCATGCTGCTCGACCCGGGCAAGTACAAGTGGGTGCGGGTCAGCAACGCCGACATCGGCGAGCCCGGCTGCAAGAACTGGCACGTCGTCCCGCGGCTCGGCATCGTGGGGATGCTGGCCGGCTGGTGGCACGTGAAGATCTCGTCGGGCTGCCCGTTAGCCACCTGACAGCCTGAGCTTTCATGGGCCGCCGTAGCCGCGCGCGCCGTGCCGCGCAATCGACCGATGCCGCACCGACGCCGGCCGTCGCCCCGCGGCCGGCGCCGCTGAGCGACGAGCGGCCGAAGGCGCCGTGGCACCCGTTCCCGCTCGTCGAGCTGTGCGTCCTGGTGGGCATCGTGCTGATCGTGGTCGGCGCCATCATCGGGCTCGACACCGACCGCGGCCGGCTCGCGCTGCTGTGTGGCCTCGTGCTCGCCTCGCTCGGCGGGCTCGACACGGCGCTGCGCGAGCACTTCAACGGCTTCCGCTCGCATTCGAGCGTGCTGGCCGGGCTGCCGGCCGTGCTGGTGGCCGGCGCGCTGTACTTCGGGGGCGCGCCTTGGATCGCCGTGATCGCCGCCTTCGTGGTCGTGTTCGGGTTCGGGTTCTGGGCGTTCCGGACCGCGTTCCGCCGCCGGTCAGGCGGCCTGTCGTTCCGCTGACAAGTGGGCCCTCCCGCAACGATCCACCCGAGATCGGCGCCCGCCGATCACCGCCAGGCGTCGTCCTCGACCACTCGAAATACCAGGGGTATTCCTTCGGGTCTGCGTCCTCGCCTGGCGGCGCCGGCGGCCGGTCTCTCGAGTGCATCGTCACGAGAAGGCCCACTAGGCTGCCGGCGGTGAGCGAAGAAGATCGGCGCATGCAGCTGCGGGGGCTGCACCACGTCACGGCGATCTGCCGCGACCTCGAGACGACGATCGCGTTCTACCGCGACGTGCTCGGGCTCGCGATCGTCAACGACGGCCCCAGCGACGATGACCCGGACACGCGCCACGTGTGGTTCGGCGCGCTCGAGGGGCAGGCCGGGACGCTCCTGTCGTTCATGGAGTACCCGCAGCTGCCGAAGGGCGTGACCGGCGTCGGCTCCACGCACCACTTCGCGCTCGTCGTCGACTCCGCCGAGGAGCTCGAGGCGTGGCGCGACTACCTGCGGGGGAAAGAAGTCGAGTGCACCGACCTCTACGACCGCGGCGCGTTCAGGTCGGTCTACATGCACGACCCCGACGGCCACGTGGTCGAGATCGCCACCCGGGGGCCGGGCTTTGGCGCCGGCCCCCGGGGATGACGTTCAGCCGCGCGTCAGTTGCGCGCGGCCCAATCGTTGAGCGCAAACGGATCCACGTTCACGTCGGCGAGGTCTCCCCGCAGCCGTGCTGCGAGCGCCCGCCGTTGACGCTCGGTCATCGACCCCACGGTCTTCGTCTCCGACATCGGGATCGATGCCAGGAATCGCCGGCAGCGCGTCCGTCCCCACCGGTGCTGGCTCATGAGCAGGTCAGCAATGGCCATGCTCTCAGCCTCCCAGGGGCACTCGAGCACTACGTCGGCGACGGACGTCTCGCCATCGGTCACTTGCCGCTTCAGTTCCGCTCTGGCCAAGCGGACGCGGTTTGCCTGTTGCAGCGCACGCATGTGCTGCGGCGCAGGCGCTGTCGCCAATGCCTCCATCGAACCTCCCCGCGGCTCATCCTCTCCCGACGAGCCTCGTATCGCATTTTCAGAACACGGCCCTCCGCGCCCGCGATGCGGCGAGCGAGCGGAACGAGGCAACGATGGAGCCGCCGCCTCCTGGCGGCTCTCCGATCCGAGTCCTGCCTGTTCCCCTCTCTCCCCGGCTCGCGCGCTGCGTGCCGACCGGTTGCGAACCGTAGTCACTTCTCGCGCCGAGGGTCAACGCTCAACCACCCTCCGCATTCGCAAAAAGCGGGGGATTTCTCGCCGAGATCCCTTGTGCAGTCTTGGACAAGACCGAAAGCCAGAGAACCGCGTTCCAGAGCCAAGTTTGTGCTATAGGGGGCACAAGTGATCCGCGTCGGCGTCGATGTGGGAGGTACGTTCACGGACCTCGTGGCGCTCGACGGTGTGCGCGTCCGGACGGCGAAGGTGCCGAGCACGCCCGACGATCAGTCGGAAGGTGTGATGCACGCGCTCGAGGCCGTCGACGCGGATGACGTCGCCGCGTTCGCGCACGGCATGACCGTCGCCACCAACGCGCTGCTCGAGCGCCGCGGCGCGCGCACCGCGCTGGTCACCACCGAGGGCTTCCGCGACCTGATCGAGCTCGCGCGCCAAGACCGGCCGTCGCTCTACGACCTCGCCGAGCGGCGGCCCGAGCCGCTCGTGCCGCGCGACCTGCGCTTCACCGTGCGCGAGCGAATGGGGCCGGAGGGCGAGCTCGAGCCGCTCGACGACGAGAGCGTGGAGAAGGCGGTCGAGGCGCTGCGCGACGCCGAGGTCGATGCCGTCGCGGTGTGCCTGCTGTTCGCGTTCCTGCACCCCGACCACGAGCAGCGCGTGGGCGAGGCGGTGCGCGAGGCGCTCGGCGACGTCCACGTCTCGCTCTCCAGCGAGGTGCTGCCCGAGTTCCGCGAGTACGAGCGCTTCTCGACCACGGTGGCCGACGCCTACCTCGCCCCGAAGCTCGCCGCCTACCTGGAGCGCTTGGCCGGCGCGGCCGACGAGGCGGGAGTGCCGGCGCCGCTGGTCATGCAGTCCTCGGGCGGGGTGCTCGACGTCGAGGCGGCCGCGCGCCAGGCGGCCGGCTGCGTGCTCTCCGGCCCGGCCGGCGGCGTGGTGGGCGCGGCGCACGTCGCGCGGGCCAGCGGCTACGAGGACGTGCTGACCTTCGACATGGGCGGCACCAGCACCGACGTCGCGCCGGTGGTGGGCGGCGAGGCGAGCACGACGACCGAGTCGGTCGTGGCCGGGGTGCCGATCAAGCTGCCGATGGTCGACGTCCACACGGTCAGCGCGGGCGGCGGCTCGATCGCGTGGGCCGATCCGGGCGGCGCGCTGCGCGTCGGCCCGCGCTCGGCGGGCGCCGACCCGGGCCCGGCCGCCTACGGCAAGGGCGGCGAGGAGCCGACGGTGACCGACGCCAACCTGCTGCTCGGCTACCTCGGCGACGGCGCCGAGCTCGGCGGCGAGCTGACGCTGTCGGCCGAGAGCGCGGAGCAGGCGCTGAAGACGCTCGGCAAGGAGCTCGACCTCGACGCGCTCGAGACCGCGCTCGGCGTCGTGCGCGTCGCCAACGCCGAGATGGGCCGCGCGCTGCGGGTGATCTCGGTCGAGCGCGGGCTGGACCCGCGCGAGTTCGCGCTCGTCGCGTTCGGCGGCGCGGGCGGGCTGCACGCGTGCGCGCTGGCGGAGGAGCTCGGCATCCCGGCCGTGCTCGTGCCGCGCGCGGGCGGCGTGCTGAGCGCGCTCGGCCTCGCGATGTCGGACGTGCGGCGCGACTACGTGCGGCCGCTGCTGGGCGGCGAGGACGCCGAAGCTGCCTTCGGCGCGATGGAGCAGCAGGCCGGCGAGGACATGGACGACCCCGAGCTGCGGCGCCGCGCCGACCTGCGCTACCGCGGCCAGTCGTTCGAGCTGACCGTCGAGGCCGACGACCTCGACGCCGTGCAGGAGCGCTTCGCCGAGGCGCACGAGCGCCGCTACGGCTACCGGATGGAGGGCGAGGACGTCGAGCTCGTCAACGCGCGCGTCGTGGCGACGCTGCCGGTCGAGACGCCCGAGCTCGCCGCCGAGGAGGCCGAAGGCGACGCCGAAGCCGGGAAGCGCAAGGCGAACTTCGACGGCGACTGGAGCGAGGTGCCGGTCTACCGGCGCGCCGGCATGGGCGAGGGCTTCGAGGTCAAGGGCCCGGCGATCGTCGAGTTCGCCGAGGCGACCTGCGTCGTGCGGCCGGAGTGGTCGGGCGCGATCGACGACACCGGCACGCTGGTGCTGGAGCGCAGCGAGTGAGCCTCGATCCCGTCACGCTGTCGGTGCTCGCGAGCGCCCTGTCGGGCATCGCCGAGGAGGCGGGCGCGGTGCTGATCCGCGGCGCCTACTCCTCCAACATCAAGGAGCGCCGCGACTGCTCGGCCGCGCTGTTCGACGCCAAGGGCGCGATGGTCGCCCAGGCCGAGCACATCCCCGTCCACCTCGGCGCGATGCCCGAGGCGGTCGCCGCGGTGATCGAGCACGAGCCCGACCCCGGCGACGTCTGGATCGTCAACGACCCCTACCGCGGCGGCACCCACCTGCCGGACATCACGCTCGTCTCGCCGCTCGATGTCGACGGCGAGATCCTCGCCTACGCGGTCACGCGCGCCCACCACTCCGACGTCGGCGGCATGCGCCCCGGATCGATGCCCTCCGACTCGACCGAGGTCTACCAGGAGGGGATCGTGATCCCGCCGCTGCGGCTCGGCGACGACGTGCTCGAGCTGATCCTCGCCAACGTCCGCACGCCCGACATCCGCCGCGGCGACCTGCGCGCCCAGACCGCGGCCAACCGGCTCGCCGGGCGCCGGCTCGAGGAGCTGGTCGAGCGGCGCGGGCGCGACACGGTCGAGCAGGCGTTCGAGGAGGTCGTCGCCTACGCGGAGCGGCGTACGCGCGAGGCGCTGCGCGACGTGCCCGACGGCACCTACGAGGCCGAGCGCGCGATGGAGGGCGACGGCGTCACCGACGACGACGTCCGCATCGCCGCGTCGGTGACGGTCGACGGCGACGAGATCTCGATCGACTTCACGGGCACCGACGACCAGGTGGCCGGCAACGTCAACTGCCCGCTGTCGGTCACGCGATCGGCGTGCTACTTCGCGCTGCGCGCCCTGCTGCCGTCGGACGTCCCCGCCAACGCCGGCACCTACGCCGCGCTGAGCATCGAGGCGCCCGAGGGCTCGGTCGTCAACGCCCAGTCGCCTGCGGCCGTCGTGGCCGGCAACGTCGAGACCTCGCAGGCGATCGCCGACACCGTGCTCGCCGCGCTCGGCCAGGCCGTCGATCTCCCGGCCCAGGGCCAGGGGACGATGAACAACCTGATCATCGGCGGCCGCGGCTGGACCTACTACGAGACGATCGGCGGCGGGCAGGGCGCGAGCGCGTCCGGCCCCGGCCCGTCAGGCGTCCACGTCGGGATGTCGAACACGCTCAACACGCCGATCGAGGCGCTCGAGCTCGAGTACCCGATGCGCGTCGAGCGCTACGAGCTGCGCGACGGGTCCGGCGGCGACGGCGAGCATCGGGGCGGGGACGGCGTGGAGCGCGCGGTGCGCGTGCTCGAGCCGGCGACGCTGAACCTGCTCACCGACCGTCGCCGCCACGCCCCAGAGGGGCGCGAGGGCGGCGGCGACGGTGCGTGTGGGGAGAACCTGCTCAATGACGAGGAGCTGCCGCCGAAGGCCACCCGCGAGCTCGCCGAGGGCGACGTCGTCGTCGTCCGGACGCCCGGTGGCGGCGGGTACGGGGGGAACGCTGGCCCAGGGGGCCAGGTTCCCTAGCGGGTATTCGCCCAGAGGGCGAAACCCGCCTAGGTCGCACGGGCGATCAGGTAGTGCCACTCGTTCTCCATCCGGTAGCCGCAGCTGGGCGTCCGGCAGACGGCGAGCGCCTCGACGATCGCGTCGCGCGCGGCCTGTTGCTGGTCGGCGCCGAGGATCGCGCCGAAGCCGCCGGCCGAGGTCATCGCCCGCACGAGCTCGGGCACGTCGGCGAACTCGTAGGCCCAGCTGATGTCGAACGCGCGGTCGGGCGTGAGCCCCGCCTCGATGGCGATCGGCTCGAGCACGCCGGGCTGCCACAGCGTGGTCGGGTCGATCCCGCCCGGCCGGCGCGGCGGCGTGAAGCGCGCGAGCACGTCCTTCATCAGGTGCAGGTCGAAGGCCTCGGGGCGGCCCCAGACCTGGATGACGACCGGCGCGCCGGGCTTGGCGACACGCCCGGCCTCGCGCAGCGCGGCGACCATGTCGTCGGCGAAGAAGAACGAGTTGAAGCCGAGTACGGCGTCGAAGCTGTCATCGACGTAGGGGAGCTGCTGCAGGTCGCCCTGGGAGAGGTCGGCCTCGGGCACGCGCTGACGGGCGATGGCGAGCAGCTCGTGCGAGGCGTCGAGCCCGCAGACGGTCGCGCCGTGGTCGGCGGCGATGCGCAGGAAGGCGCCGCTGCCGCAGCCGACGTCGAGCACGGTGTCGCCGATGCCGATCTCGGCACGGCGGATCGCCGCTCGATAGGTCGGGGCCTGCTGGGTCTCGACCTCGCTCCAGTCCAGGGCGCGCATGCCCCAGGCCTGGCCGTTGCGATCGGCGCTGGTGGGAGTGGTGATGGACATCTGGGGGGAGATCCTCCGTTCTGGATAAGCTACGGCTCATAGCTATAAACTACGGAAGATAGTTTTGTCAAGACCTGAGCTCAGCCTTTTCTCGTACGAGATCCTCGGCCTCGTCGGCCGCGAGGGCGTGGGCGCGCACGACCTGCTGCAGATGGCGAGGCGGGGTCGGATCCTCGACTGGGCGGGCGAAAGCCAGTACTACGTGGAGCCCAAGCGGCTGGCCAAGCTTGGGTACCTGGAGGCGCGCAAGGAGCCGGGCAAGACGCGCGAGCGGACGGTCTACTCCCTGACCGACAAAGGGCTCGAGGCGCTGCGCGCATGGGCAAAGACGCCAGTCGCCTTCACGCCGGTCAAGAGCGAGGCGCTGCTGCGGCTGCTGATCACCGACCTCGTGGGCGAGGACGTGACACGCGAGAGCGTCGGGACGCTGCGCGCGGACATCGCCGACCTGCGGACGCGGCTCGACGAGACCGAGGCCTCCGCGCACGAGCTGCCGCACCGCGAGAAGTACCTGCTGATCGCCAACCGCCACCTGCGGCGGCTGCTGGACCTGCACGAGCAGTACATCGACGAGGTCGAGCGGGAGCTCCGGTAAGGTCGGCCGCGGTCGTGCCGCCGGAACGCATCACTCGCGAAGACGTGGATTCCCTGGTCAAGGCTCGCCGCGAGCTGGGCGACGAGATGGAGCCCGCGGTGATCGACGCGTTCCTCGATCGCGTCGAGGCGGCCGCCGAGGCGCGCGCAGCGGCGGTGAAGCCGAAGCCGATCCCCTCCAACGACGGTCGCGGCGAGCGGCTCGCCCTGTCGATCGTCTCGCTGGGGACGGGCATCCCGATCACGGCGATCGCCGCCGAGCAGGGCGGCGTCGTGGGCATGCTCGTCGTGTGGGCGGGCATCGTCGGCGTGAACGTCTCCTTCTCGCGCCGTAAGTGACGCACGGTGATCCGCGCGGCCGCGGGCGCTGGGCTCGCCGTAACACTTTCCGGACGCCGGTCGGAGAGGATCTCCCCATGAGCCATCGGCGAGCCGCGATCGCAGCCTGGGGCATGTGCGCAATCACGCTCGCGGCGGCGGCGCTGCGCGGCCGGGTTGGCGTCCGGTCGCGGATACGGACTGGGCCGCGATCCTGCCCGAGGCGACGCCGCCGGACGAGAGCATCTTCACCGCGGTGCTCGACGTCGCATGGCTCGTCGCCTTTGCCGGCATCGGGGCCTTCGTCGCCTCGCGCCGCCCCGAGAACCCGGTCGGCTGGCTGCTCCAAGCCCTCCCGGCGCTGCTCGTGCTCAACTTCCTCGGCGAGGCGTACTACTGGCACGCCGCGCACGACGAGCCGCAGCACCCAGGCGCCCTCGCGGAGCTGGGGCTCTGGCTCTCCAACAGTTCCTGGGTCCCAGCCGTGATCGTTGTCCTTGTCATGCTGCCGCTGCACTTCCCCACCGGGCGGCCGCCGACGCCGCGGTGGCGGATCGTCCGCTGGGCGGGGCTGGTCGCCGGGCTCGTCCTCTTCGTCGGCGCCGCCTTCGCGCCCGGCCCGCTGGAGAACTACCCGTGGGTCGACAACCCGCTTGGGCTCGAAGGGATGCCGCCTGGCCTCGACGAGGCCGGCGTGGTGCTGTGGTTCGGGTCCACGCTGGCCGCTGCGGCGTCGATCGTGGTGCGCTTCCGCCGCGCGCAGGGCGCCGAGCGTGCCCAGATCAAGTGGTTCACGTTCGCCGCGGCGCAGCTCGTGGTTGCGTTCGCCGTGTCGTTCTCGCTGGCGCCGGTGATCGGCGAGCAGGAGAGCTGGGTGATCATCGCGATGGCGCTGCTCGCGCTCGCGCTCGCGGTCGCCATCGGCGTGATGCGCTACCGGCTGTACGACATCGACGTCGTCATCAACCGCGCGCTCGTCTACGGCGGACTGACAGCGACGCTGGGTGCCGCGTACCTCGGCACGGTGCTGCTCGTGGGCCTCGCGATCGGGCGCTCAGGCTTCGCGGTCGCGGTCTCCACCCTCGCGGTCGCGGCGCTGTTCGGCCCGGCGCGCACACGGATCCAGGCGCTGGTCGACCGCCGCTTCTACCGGCACAAGTACGACGCCGAGCGGACGCTCGAGGCATTCGCCGCGCGGCTGCGCGACGAGGTGGCGCTGGACGCGCTGGACTCCGAGCTCCGCGGCGTGGTGCGGTCGACGATGCAGCCAGCGCACGTGTCGCTGTGGCTGCGAAGGGGGGACTAGCGCGCGGGAGTGACTTCGGGCGCTTCTTCGGCCTGCGGCTCGTCTTCGACGGGCGGCGGCGTCTCGCTCAGCGGCTCCGGCGGCGGCGCGGAGGCCTCGAGCTTGCGAGCGGCCTTGCGGGCTTCCTTACGCGCGCGGCGGTCGCGCAGCGTCGCCTCGCGATTGAGCTTCGCAAACGTGGTCTTCTTCTTGGCGTTTGAGCCCATGGGCATCGATCCCTTCGGTTGAAGTGGGAAAAGCGCCGGCTCGCGCGAGGCGAGCCGGCAGATGCTGCGACGGGCGGGTGCTAGATCGTCTGAACGTTCGCCGCGTTCGGGCCCTTGGGGCCGTTCTCGGCGTCGTAGCTGACCTTCGCGCCCTCGGGGAGCGACTTGAAGCCGCTGCCGGCGATGCCGGTGTGGTGCACGAAGAGGTCCTTGCCCTCATCGTCGGGCGTAATGAACCCGAAACCCTTCTCGTCGCTGAACCACTTCACGGTTCCTGTTGCCATTGGTGTTTTCCCTCCCGGGAGTTTTTGTGCGGGCGATACGCGGGAGGTGCAAGAGCAACAACTACGAACGCGGGCACTGCTTCGCCGGACTGATTGCCCGGCACGATCCAGTCATTGTAGAGCGGAGAGCCACGCGTCGACGTCTCGTACCTCCCAGGCCATCGCGTCCTCCCCGCCGTCGGGGGTCTGCCAGCGCACGCAAAGCAGCTTCCGGCCTACCGTTTTGCCGAGCCACACCCGCGGTGTTTCGACCTCGGTGACCGCTGCGAGCGGGATGCGATCCTCGCGTGCCGGGATCCACTGCTTGAAGCGCAGCTCGTCGTCGGTGAGCACCAACCAGCCGTTGCCGCGCACCTGACCTTTGCCGCGCGACTGGAGTCCGAGACCTCGCACGTTCTCCGTGCGCTTCGCCGCGTCTCCGAGCTCGGCCTCGAGCTCGCTCCGGAGCCGCCGCGCTCGGCGCGCGACCGGGATCATGATCAGCGCGAACAGCAGCGCGACGCACAGCAGGATCGCCACGACAAGCGCGACGATCCCGAGTGCGGACACGGAGCGGACTCTAAGTGAGCCCGCCGGGGTCAGCTGCCGAAGTCGGTGGTGTAGGTGAAGCCGTCGGTGCCGACGGGCGTGCCGCGGACGATGCCGATGCCGATGACGCGGAAGCGCGGGCTGAGGATGTTGCGACGGTGGGCGGCGCTCCGCATCCAGGAGGCGACGATCGAGGCCGCGGCGGCCTGCGTGCCGCTGCCCCAGGCGAGGTTCTCTCCGACGCTCCAGCGACTGCGGCCGTTCATCCAGCCGGTGCGGGCGATGCGTGCGCTGAAGCGCGCGCCGCTACGGGAGTCGTGGGCGAAGTAGCGCTTGGCGATCATGTCCGCCGAATGGCGGCGCGATGCGCGGTCGAGCTTCGCGTCGAGCTTCAGCACTCGCAGGCCGCGGGCGCTGCGCTCGGCGTTGATCAGGCAGATGGTGCCGGCTCGTGCTGTCGTCGCGGCGGAGCACGGCGAGGCGGCAGAGGCGGGTGTTGCGGCGGCGCCGGTAAGGCTGCAAGCGGCGACGAGGGGCACGGCGAACCGGCGCAGCCGGCGGGTGGTGGACAGGCGCATGAGGCGACCTCCGGGGATCTCGGGCGGCAAAACCCGAGTCCTTCGGTAGTCCGGCTGGCTCCTTGCTGCTGGAGCCCCGTGACTTTGCGGACCCGCCTCACGACGGGGGTGCCTTTATCGGGGAAGTGCCTAAGTTGACGTAATCCTGCTCTAGAACGTTTGTCGGCTCGCAACGCAAGAACCTTTAGTCCAATCAGGGATAGTTGCGTTGCATCGGCCTCCATGGGTAGGGTCGGTCGCGTGCGGGATCCGCAGGCAGGCGCCGTACTCATCGTCGACGCCTCCACAATCGAGCGCCGGGCCGCTCGCGAAATGCTCGCGCCGCTCGGCTATCGCATCGTCGGTGCGGACTCCGAGTCCGCGGCGCTGCTCGCCGTCAAGCACGAGCGCTTCGCCGTCATCGTGATGGACGCGCGACGGCCGAGCCTCGACGGCTACGAGCTGGCCAAGCTGATCCGGCAGCAGACGGGGTCGGAACTGACGCCGATCATCTTCCTCACCGAGTACGGCGGCGACGAGGTCGAGACGGCGACGGCATACGCCAGCGGCGCGGTCGACTTCGTCTTCACCCCGGTGCTCGGGGGTGTGCTGCGGGCCAAGGTCTCCACGTTCGTCAAGCTCGTCGGGCGAACCCACGACCTCGAGGAGTCGGTCGTGCGGGCACAGGCCGTTCTCGACAACATGGTGGACGGGGTCGTGACGGCCACCGAGGCGGGCGTGATCGAGTCGCTGAACCGGTCGGCGCTGCTGCTGCTCGGCTATCGCGAGGACGAGCTGATCGGACAGCCGCTGGACCTCGTCATCGTCCCCAGCCTCGAGGACGAGACGGTGGGCCGGCGCAAGGACGGCTCGAGCTTCCCGATCGAGGTGGGCGTGAGCCGGATGGAGCTCGGCGAGCGGACGTTCACCATCAGCTCGGTCCGCGACATCTCCGGCCGCAAGCAACGGGTCGAGCGCGACCGCGTCGCGTTCGAGGAGGCGCCGTTCGGCAGCGTGATGACGTCCCTGACGGGACGCGTCGAGCGCGTGAACCAGGCGATCTGCACGATGACCGGTTACATCGCCAACGAGCTGGTCGGCACCGCGTTCTCCGAGCTCGCGCACCCGGAGGACCGTCGCACCGGCGCTGCGGCCGTCGAGGCGCTTGTGGGTGGCGCCCCCGGTCCACGCCGGTTCGAGAGCCGCTACCTGCGCCGCGACGGGAGCGTGATCGAGGCGATCGTCGGCGTCTCCGCGATCCGCGACGACGGGCGGGAGATCGTCCAGCTGTTCACGCAGATCGAGGACGTCACCAACGCGCGTCGCACGACTCGCGAGCTCGAGCAGGCGCAGTTCGAGATGCTCGCCCGCCTGGCCGGAGCCGCCGAGCTCCACGACGACAACACCGGCCGGCACACGCACCGGGTCGGCGAGCTGTCGGTGGGGATCGCCGCGCGTCTCGGACTGTCCGACAAGGAGGTCGAGCTGATCCGGCTCGCCGCCGCCCTGCACGACGTCGGCAAGATCGCGATCCCCGACGCGGTGCTCTCCAAGCGCGGCAGGCTGACCGCCCAGGAGTACGAGCTGATGAAGACCCACACCAAGGTGGGCGCGGCGATGCTCGCCGACAGCGCGTTCCAGCTCGTCACGATGGCCGAGGAGATCGCGCTCACGCACCACGAGCGGTGGAATGGCGGCGGCTACCCGGAAGGCCTGTCCAAGGAGGCGATCCCGATCACCGGCCGGATCGTCGCTGTCGCGGACGTGTTCGACGCGCTCACGCACGTCCGGCCGTACAAGCCGGCGTGGAGCGCCGACGACGCGATCGCCGAGATGCAGCGCCAGTCGGCGCGCCATTTCGATCCGCAGGTCCTGGACGCGTTCCTGAGCACGCGTCAGGATCCGGGCGCCACCCTCGCGTCCGTCTGACCCTGTCGATTCACCCGCGGCCCGTTCGTCTCAGGAACATGGAACCGGCACGTACCACCGCCCAGCGCAAGACCGACGTCCTCGCAAAGCTCAGCAGCGAGGTCGACCTCTGGGTCGCCTCCGCCGACGCGACCGGCGACGCCTACCTCATCCCGCTCTCCTATTACTGGGACGGCGCGGTACTTACGGTCGCCACCCCGCGCACGAGCCGCACGGCCACGAACCTGATCCGCGCCGGCACGGCGCGCGTCGCCCTCGGCGCGACCCGCGACGTGGTGCTGATCGACGGCAGCGTGGAAGTGGGCGCCGACGCCGAGCTCCAGGAGCGCCACGCACAGGCCGCCGGCTTCGACCCGCGCACGCTGGAGGACTACGTCTACCTCCGCATCACGCCCCGCAGCGTCCAGGCCTGGCGCGAGGTCAACGAGCTCGAGGGCCGGTGGCTGATGCGCAAGGGGGCGTGGCTCGACTAGCGTGTGGGCGGTGCACAGCCTGTTCGCGCTGCCCGCCGTGCTCCTCGCGCTGACGCCGTTTCACTCCTCGGCCAAGCCGCTGCCGGCGCCGGTCAAGGCGCAGCTCAAGCAGGGCGGCTTCTGGCACAAGGGCTGCCCGGTGGGGCTCGGCGGCCTGCGGCTGCTGACCGTCCAGCACTGGGGCTGGGACGGCCGCGCGCACAGCGGCCAGCTGATCGTCAACGCCCGCGCCGCACAACCGCTCCGCCGCGTGTTCCGCAGCCTCTACGGACTGCACTTCCCGATCCGCCACATGCAGCTCGACGACTTCTACGGCCCCAAGCGCGGCCGGCCGAATGACGTCACCGCGTCGTTCGAGTGCCGCCAGGCGGTGCCGTCCCCGTGCACCGGGGCGAGCGAAGGGGAGAGGCCTCTGGCCGAGGCAGGTGGCACCGGCACGTGGTCGCAGCACGCCTACGGCCTCGCCGTCGACGTCAACCCGAGCGAGAACCCTTACGTCGGCTGCGGCCAGAGCCGGGACCCGACGCTGCGGAGGTTCCGCAACCGGTCCCGGCACCTGAAGGGCATGGTGACCCCCCGCTCGATCCAGGCCTTCCAGTCGATCGGCTGGGGCTGGGGCGGCTCGTGGGCGGGGAACACCAAGGACTACATGCACTTCTCCTCGACCGGGGGCTGACCTCAGTCGTAGTTGTTGATCACCCGCACGTTGAGGGCCAGCATCAGCACCCCGCACACCGCGACCACCGCGTAGCCCTGCAGGATGTCGGTCCAGTCCAGGTCGACGAGCACGAGCGAGCGCAGCGCCTCCATCACGTAGGTCACGGGGTTGAGCGTCGCCGCGACCTCCATGGCGCTGGTGAGCATGTCGCGCGGCACGAAGTTCGGCGTCAGGAACAGCAGCGGGAAGAAGATCAACCCCGCCGAGTTCGTCGCCGCCGCGCTGCGCGTCTTCATCGCGATCACCTGCATGAAGCCGACGAACACCACCGCCCACAGCGCGGTCAGCAGCACGAGCAGCACGAAGCCGAGCACGCCGCTGGCGATGTCGATCCCGAACACCATGCCGAGGGCGACGATGGCGATCGCGATCAACAGCCCCTTGAAGAACTCGGCGATCAGCCGGCCCATCACGATCGCGGTGCGCGGAATCGGCGTCGCCCGCAGCTTGTCGAAGTACCCGCCCTCGATCTCCTCGACCATGAACAGCGCAGCGGTCCCGAACGACGCCGCCAGCAGCAGCGAGGCGGGGAGCTGGAACGCGCCGTAGCCCTGCCCGTGCAGGAACTCGGTCGTGTCGCCGGGGAAGATCTTCGCCGCCTGGCCGACGTTGACGGCCAGGAAGAACAGCGGGATGAACAGGGTGGGGAGCAGGGCGTCGGGCGTCCGCCACCCCTCGCGGAGCGCGCGCTGCCCGAGCAGCCAGGCCTGGGTCATGCCGTCACCTCCTGCACCTCGCCGGCGCCGCGGTCGCGCGTGCGGCCGACGGCGTCGAGGAAGACCTCGTCGAGCGTCGGCTCATGGTCGAGCCCCTTGCGCTCGCGCAGGTCGGCCTTCAGGTGCTGCGGCGTGCCCTCGCGCACGATCAGGCCGTCGTCGATGATCGCCAGCCGCTCGCAGAGCGCGTCGGCCTCCTCGAGGTATTGCGTTGTAAGGAACACGGTCGTCCCGCGCTCGTTGATGCGCCGCACCTCGTCCCACACCGTGAGCCGGCTGGAGGGGTCGAGGCCGGTGGTCGGCTCGTCGAGGAACAGGACCTCGGGCCGGTGCACGAGCGCGGAGGCGAGGTCGAGCCGGCGCTTCATCCCGCCGGAGTAGCCCTTGATCGAGCGGTCGGCGGCGTCCTCGAGCTCGACCAGCGCGAGCAGCTCGCCGGTGCGGTTGGCGGCCTCCTCGGCAGTCAGCCCGAACAGCCGGGCCTGCAGCGTGATCAGCTCCCGCCCGGTCTGGCGCGGGTCGAGCCCGGCCTCCTGCAGCGCGACGCCGATGCGGTGGCGCACGGCGTCGGGGTCGCCGGCGACGTCGACACCCGCCACGCTCGCGCTGCCCGCGGTGATCGAGAGCAGCGTGGTCAGCATCTTCACGGTGGTCGACTTGCCAGCGCCGTTCGGGCCGAGGAAGCCGAAGATCTCACCGGCGTCGACCCGGAGGTCGACGCCGCGGACTGCCTCGACGATGCCGGTCTTGCTCGGGTAGTGCTTGACGAGGCCCTCGGCCTCGACGGCGGGTGCGGTCATATCCGTTGGACCGCTGGCTTGGGGAGAACTCATCGCCGGGCGAGGCTATTCGCCCCGCCCGACGACCGAGGTACGGCAAACCCCAGGTGAGGTCAGCAGTCGATCTCGATGCGACCGATCTTCGACGCGTTGCCCGAGGCGTACCAGAGGGCGCCGTCCGAGCCGATCGTGATCGCGTCGGGCTCGCTCTTCGTGCGCAGCGGGCGGCTGAAGGCGCCGCCGTAGCTCATGAAGCCGATCGAGCCGAGCGAGTGCTGCGAGACGTAGATGCCGTGGCGGGTCGGCGCGAGGCTGACCGGCGTGGCGTCCGCGATCGGGAGCGGCGAGCGCCGGGTCACCTGGCCCTTGGTGTTCATGCGCGTGATCGCGTTGGTGTTGGCCTCAGCGAAATAGAGCGCGCCGTCACGGCCGGTCACGATCCCCACGGGCTGGGCGGCGGGCTGCGACCGGGTACTCGGTCACCTCGCCCTTGGTGGTGATGCGGCCGATCTTGTCGCCGCTCGACTCGGTGAACCAGAGCGCGCCGTCGGAGCCGACCGTGATGTCGGAGGCGAACGCCCCGGCGGTCGGGATCGGGTACTCGGTCACGTCGCCCGTGGTGGTGACTCGAGCGATCCGGTCGCCATGGGCCTCGGTGATCCACAGTGCGCCGTCGGGGCCCGACACGATGTCGGTCGGGAAGGCGCCCTCGGACAGCTCGTAGGAGGTGATCTGACCCTTGGTGGTCACGCGGTGGACCTGATCGTCCGTGCGAGCCGTGACCCACAGCGCGCCGTCCTTGCCGGTGGCGACGCCGGCGGGGCCGCCGGGCACGGGGATGGAGCTGACCTTGCCCTTCGTGGTGACGCGCCACAGGCGATCGAGGCTGCCGTCGGGGGCGTAGAGGGCGCCGTCGGGGCCGGTGGTCAGGTCGGCGGGGACCGCGTACTGATCGAGCGAGTACTCCTTGGCCTTGCTGTGCTGCGGGTGGGCGAGTGCGGTGCTGGGGAGCGAGACCGCGAGCGTCGCCACCGCCGTCGTAAGCAGGACGGCGGGCCTACAGAGGGGGAGCTTCATGCAGGACCTCTGGGGGTTGTTGGGGGGTGGGGAGGAAGCGTGCAGAATGCCCGCTGGGATGTTGCGCTCGCAACGGAGTCAACTCCCCGACGCGTGGTACGGATAGCCGTACCGAGCCGCGGGTTGACCGCGGCGGCTCGCGCCGCCTACGGTCAGGGCATGACGAAGATGCGCGAGACGATGCAGTCGCAACCCGAGCAGCTCGAGCGGCTGCTCGCCGACCCGGGACCGGCCGAGTCGGCCGCCTCGCAGCTGGCCGGCCGCCGGCTGCTGCTGATCGGCATCGGGACGAGCTGGCACGCCGCGCACCACGGCGCCTGGATGCTGCGCAGCGCCGGTGTCGAAGCCGAGGCAGCCCACGCGGCGGACGTCGCGCCGTATGGGCGGCCGATCGACGCGGGTGACGGCGTCATCGTCCTGAGCCACACCGGCGGCACGGGCTACTCGATGGAGATGCTCGAGCGCGCGCGTCAGGCGGGCGCGGCGACGGTGCACATCTCAGGGATCGGCAATGGCGGCGAGCTCGAGACGACTCCCGCGGAGGCGTCGTACGCCTACACGGCGAGCCACACCGGCGCGGTCCTGCGCCTCGCCCAGATCGCCACCGCGCTCGGCGCAGAGCTCGGCCCGCTCGACGCCATCCCCGGTCGAGTGGCGGCCGTGCTCGACCTGCCGGGGCCGCTGATCGAGGTGCCGGACCGGCTCGTCGAGCTGATCGGCGCGGGACCCAACGCGTGGACCGCTCAGGAGGGCGCGCTGAAGATCCGCGAGGCGGCGTACGTCGCCGCCGAGGGGCTCTCGTCCGAGCAGTTCTTCCACGGGCCGAGCGTGGCGCTCGACGAGCAGGACACGCTAGTCGTGCTCGACGGCGGCGGGCCGGCGGCCGATCGCACCGAGGCGATCGCGGGCGCGGTCGAGGTGACCGGAGCGCGCGTCGCACGGTTCGCCGAGCGCGAGCTGGGCGAGATGCTGTCGGTGTTCCCGCTCACCGTGGTGGTGCAGCGCATCGCTGCGGAGCTCGCCGAGCTGCGCGGCGTCAGCCCTGACCGCTTCCGCTACGAGCAGGACCCGCGGCGGGAAGCGGCGTTCGAGGCGCTCGGGTTCTGACGGCGGCACGGCCGAACTCCAGCGCAGGGTCCTCGACCGGCGCGCGCCGCAGCTCGCGCAGGTTGCGCGCGTAGTTCTGCTCCCGCTGCCAGGGGGCGCGCGATCCCTGCTTCGGCCACTCGTCGATCGACCGGAGCACGTAGCCCGACGTCAGGTCGGCGAACGGCACGGCGGCGATCGAGGGGTCGCGGTTGCGCGGCGTGCAGACGGAGTGGCCGCGCCGGTCCATGTGCTCGAGCAGCTTGCAGACCTGCTCGCACGTGAGGTCGGCCCCCAGCGTCCACGACTGGTTCGTGTAGCCGAACGCGAACGCCATGTTCGGCACGCCGCCGAGCTGCATGCCGCGGAACACGAGCGCGGAGCCGAGGTCGACCGCGGCCCCGTCGACGCTGAGGTCGATCCCGCCGAACGGCACCATCTTGAGCCCCGTGGCGGTGACGATGAGGTCGGCCTCGAGCTGCGCGCCGGACGCGAGCGCGATGCCGGTCTCCGTGAGCGTCTCGATGAGATCGGTGACGACCGAGACGCGACCGTCGCTGATCGCCTCGAACAGGTCGCCGTCGGGCACGATGCACAGGCGCTGGTCCCAGGGGTCGTAGCGCGGCGTGAAATGGGTGTCGATGTCGAAGTCCGGCGGGAGCTTGCGCTCGAGCAGCTTGCGGAGCAGCCGCTTCATTCCGGCGGGCCGGCGGCGACTGAAGCCGTAGATGCTCAGGGTGAGCAGCACGTTCTTCCAGCGGGTGATGCTGTAAGCCAGCTTGTTCGGCAGGACGCGTTCGAGCAGCCCGGCCAGCGGGTCGCTCGCGGGCAGCGAGATGATGTAGCTCGGCGAGCGCTGGAGCATCGTCACGTGCGCGGCGCGTTCGGCGAGCGCCGGGATCAGCGTCACCGCGGTCGCGCCGCTGCCGATGACGACCACGCGCTTGCCGCTGTAGTCGGCGTCCTCGGGCCAGAACTGCGGATGCACGATCTCGCCTTGGAAGCGATCGACGCCGTCGAACTCGGGCGTGTAGCCCTCGTCGTAGCGGTAGTAGCCGGTGCACGTGAAGAGGAAGCCGCACGTCAGCTGGGTGGTCTCACCGCTGTCTGTGCGTTCGACCTTCACGGTCCAGCGCGCATCGTCCGACGACCACTCGGCGCTGACGACGCGGTGGTGGTAGCGGATCTTGTCCTCGATCCCATGCTCCCGCGCCGTCTCGCGGACGTAGTCCAGGATCGAAGCGCCGTCCACGATCGCCCGCGAGCCGCGCCACGGGCGGAACGGGTAGCTGAGCGTGAACATGTCCGAGTCCGAGCGGATGCCGGGATAGCGGAAGAGCTCCCACGTCCCACCGCTCACCCCACGCGACTCGAGGATCGCGAACGACTTGCCAGGGAGGCGCTGCCGCAGCCGGCAGGCAGCGCCGATGCCGGAGAGCCCGGCGCCGACAATCAGGACGTCGACGTGTTCGCTGGCCACGCGGCCCAGCCTACGCTCGTGCGTTCTTGGGAGGCTTTGCTTTGAGCCGCACCCACAGCTGACTCACGCCGGATGCGCCGGGGACGTCTTTCACTTCGACGTAGGGCTCCGCGCGGACCAGCTCTCCGAGCTTCGAGTGGCCGTAGTCCCGAGGATCGAACGCGGCGTGACTCTTGATCAGGTACGAGCCGACCTCGCCGAGATGGGACCAACCGTCGTCCTTGGATGTACCGCTGATTGCCGTCGATAGGAGCCGCTTCAGCTTGGGCAGCTTCGTCGTCGGGGCTTCTGGCTCCTCGCGCAGCAGGTCGAGATAGATGAACCGATCACACGCTGCCACGAATGCATCTGGCGTCTTTCGCTCGCCGAGCCCGTAGACCGTCATCCCCGACTCTCGCAATCTCGTCGCCAGCCGCGTGAAGTCGCTATCGCTCGAGACGATGACGAAGCCCTCGAGGTTCCCCGCGTAGAGCAGGTCCATCGCGTCGATGATCAGCGCGGAGTCGGTGGAGTTCTTGCCGCTCGTATACGCGAACTGCTGCATGGGCTGAATCGCGTGGCGCGCCAGCTGCTCCTTCCAGCGGACCAGGCCTTGCGTGGTCCAGTCGCCGTACGCACGCTTGACGGTCGGCGTCCCGTACTTGGTGATCTCTTCGAGGAGCTCGGTGGTGAGGCTCGCCGTGGTGTTGTCCGAGTCGATCAGGACGGCGAGCCGGGTGGCGTCGGCGGTAGGCACCTAGTGCGGACCGCTCACTCGCCCGACGACGACCACTCAGGTGCCTCGTACACGCGACCTGGCACGCCACCGACGCACAAGACCCGCAGCCCATCGGGCCCCGACGAGAGCACCCGCGCTGTCCCCGCATCGACCTTGACGAGGTGCTCCGAGTCCAAGGGCAGCTTCTCGTCGCCGATGTCGACCGACCCCGAGCCCTGCAGCGCCACGTAGAGCTCCTGCTGTCCCGACTCCGACTCGTCGTGCGACTTGGTCGAGTAGTCGGGCGGCAGGTTCATGATGTTGGCCCCGAACGCGGTGATCTCCAGCCCGGGGCGGACGAGCCTGGCGAACCCATCCCAGAGGCTCGGCAGCTCGTCGAGGGACTTCGCTGAATAGCCGGACATTGTGAGGCTCATCCTCTCACCACCGCTCCGACGGCGTGCGGTCAGCGGCGCACGGTGACCCACACGCGTCCGGCGGCGAGGGCGATGCCTTCGGACCGGTGGCCGACGGAGATCCGTGCCGTGACCTTGTCGGTGCTGGGGTCGATCTTCGCCACGACGCCGTCGCTCGTGCTCACCCACACCGCGTCAGTCCCCGCGGCGACGGCGAGCGGGCCGTCGCCGACCGAGATCGCCTTGCTGACCGCGTTCGTACGCGGGTCGACGCGGGAGACGGAGTCGTCGCCGCGGTTGGCCACCCAGACCGAGCCGGCGCCCACCGCGACGGCCACCGGGTCGGACCCGGCCCGCACTTCGGCAACCACGCGCCCGGTCTTCGCGTCGATCCGGCGGACGACCTCGTTGGCGGCGTCGAGCGCCCACAGCGCGCCGGCGCCGACGGCGATCGCGGCGGGCGCCTGTGGGAGCGGCGTGCCCCAGTTCACGCGCCCCTGGAGCGAGATCGGGTCGTGGTCGACGCGCGCCAGACCCGGCTCGATGTTCGTCGCGACCCACACCGTGGAGCCGCGGCTGGCGAGGCCACAACCCGTCGACGACGGGACGCCTGGAGGGCGTGGGCCAGGAACCGCGCCGGCGAGCGACACCTCCCCACCGCCCAACATGTCGACCCCGCCATCGCGCGCGGTGTAGAGGTGCAGGAGCTCTCCTGGAGCGCCGACAGTGCACCCCGTGAGGATCCAGACCTCCTGTGCGGAGCCGGTCACGTTGCCGGGCGTGTTGCCGATCCCCTGCGTGCGCAGCACGCGAGCTTGGCGCGGGTCGATCCGCGAGACCGTTTCGCTGTTGAGGTTGAGCACCCAGAGCAGGCCGGCGCCGGAGACGATCGGACCCGGCGCCTCGTCGACGTGGAGCGCGGTCGTCACCGTGTTGGTGCGCGGATCGATCACGGCGACGGAGTCGACCGGGACGCTCACCGACTCCGGCGCGTCGTCGTCGCCTCCGACTACGAGCACGGCGACGGTGACGGCCGCGACGGCGAGGAGGACGACGGCGGCTGCGACGGCGCGCCACCGCCGCCGGCCGGGGGCGGGCGCCGGCCCAGGAGCACCGTCCGCCGCAGCGTGCGACGCCTCGAGGCTGGGATCCTGGTCGAGCACCTTCTGGTGCAGCTCCCGAAGCTCTGCGCCCGGCTCAATCCCGAGCTCGTCCACGAGGACCTCGCGCGCCCGCCGGTAGGCGTCGAGCGCGTCCGCCTGGCGGCCGCTGCGGTAGAGCGCGAGCATCAACTGTCCGTGCAGGCGCTCGCGCCACGGGTGCTCGCGCGTGAGCTGTCCGAGCTCGCCGACCAGTTCAGCGTGGTGGCTGGCGGCGAGGTCGGCGTCGACCCGCAGCTCGATCGCGCTGAGCCGTTGCTCCTCGAGCCGGGCGATCTCGTCAGCCGCGAATGGTTCGTCGGCGAGGTCGGCGAGCGGCGCGCCCCGCCACAGCCCCAGCGCCTCGCGCAGGACTGCGCCCGCCTGGTCGGCCTCGTCTGCCGCGAGCGCATGACGGCCCTCCGCCACCAGGGTCTCGAACCGCTCCGCGTCGAGCTCGCCCTCCCGCACGCGGAGGCGGTAGCCGGCCGGGGTCGTGACGATCAGGTCCGGATCGCCGAACGCCTTGCGCAGCCGCGAGACATTGACCTGCACCCGCTTCCTCGTGCCGGCCGGTGCGTCCTCCCCCCACAGCACGAGCGCCAGCCGCTCGGCGCTCACCGGCTCGTTGGCGTGGAGGATGAGCACGGCCAGCAGCGCGCGCGGCTTGATGCCGCCGAGCGCCACCGCGTGGTCATCGGCACGCACCTCGAGCGGACCGAGGATCGAGAACTCCATCGCTGGCAAGCGGACCCTACCCCCGCTCTCAGTCGGTAACAGCGGCGTGATGCCGCATTGCAGGGCGATTGCAACCGGCTGGGCGGACAGTGCGCCTCACCGACCGTCGGAGCCCGTCCACCGCAAGTCATCAGGAGCACAGCGCAATGAGGATCACCCGCACACTCACCACCGCGATCGCCATCGCCGCGCTCGCCGCCCCCGCCGCCCAGGCCCGGCCCGCCGACCCCGCGCAGCGGGACATGCACGCGTCGGTCGCCATCGCCGCCTCGCAGCAGTCCCAGGCGCGCCCCCTCGGCCAGGCCGGCAACGCCGACTGGAACGCGTCGCCGGTCACCAGCCCGCGGCAGGTCACCCAGGCGCCCGTCGTCGCCGACGACGACGGCTTGAGCTGGAGCACCATCGGCATCATCGGCGGCGCCCTGCTCGCCGCCGTCGCCATCGCTGCGGTCGGCGTCCGCCGCAGCCCGCGCCTGCGCGCCAACGTCTAGCCCGGACGGGCGAAGCGGAGGAGGCCATGTGGCACTCTGAGCCACATGGCCTCCTACTCCGTCAACCCCGCCGGCGTCGCCCACGCGCGTGAGCTGATCGAGAAGAAGCAGTACGTGCTCGACAGCGAATGGGGCGAAGTCCAGCCCAAGGCCGCCGACGAGAACGCCTACCTCGAGAAGCACTCGTGGGAGGAGTACGGCGCCTGGCACCTCGGCCTCACCGAGGGCGCCAATGACGAGACGAAAGCCCTCTACGCGTTCGTCTGCGGCGATTTCCGCCGCCTCCACCGCAGCGGCCTGATCGCCTGCGTGTACCGCGCCGCCGAGTGGCGCCACAAGGAGGTCGAGCTCGCCGCCCACGACCTGCTCCAGGAGCTCGACCGGAGGACGCTGTGACCGACCTCGACGCGGTCCGCCGCGAGCTCGAGGCGCGTCGCGCCGCAGCCACCGGGCGTGTCGCGGAGCTCGCCAAGGCGCCCGAGCTCGGCGAGGCGCAGGGCTTCGGCAAGCGCATCGGCGACGGCACGACCGAGGCGATCACCCGCCTCACCGAGATCGGCGTCGGTCGCACGCTCGAGCAGGGGCTCGCCCGCACCGAGCGGGCGCTGGCCAAGCTCGACGAAGGCACCTACGGCATCTGCGACTCCTGCGGAGCCGAGATCCCGCCCCGGCGCCTCGAGGTGATGCCCGACAGCACGCTGTGCGTGCCGTGCTCCGCGGCTGAGGCCCCGCTGCCCCCGCCGCGCCGGCGCTAGCTCCTAGAGCAGGACGCGCGCGAGGGCGCGGTAGTCGTCGAGCGAGCTCGGGTCGTGGCCGAGCGGCTGCAGGCAGACGTGGTCCGCGCCGGCGTCCCAGTGCGCGGCGACCGCCTCCGCGATCGCCTCGGGCGCGCCGTGCGGGATCACGGCATCGATCAGGCGGTCGGAGCCGCCGTCGCGCAGGTCGGCCTCGGTGAAGCCGAAGCGCAGCAGGTTCGACGTGTAGTTGGACAGCCCCAGATAGAGGGCCGCGTAGCGGCGTGCGATCGCCCGCGCCGTCTCGGCGTCCTCCTCGACCACGACCGCGAGCTCGGGCGCGACCAGCGCGTCCGGCCCGATCCGCTCGCGGGCGAAGCGCGTGTGCTCCGGCGTCGTGAAGTAGGGGTGCGTGCCGAGCGAGCGCTCGACCGCGAGGTCGAGCATCTTCGGCCCGAGCGCCGCGGCGACCAGCTCCTCGCGCGGCAGCGCCAATCCGTCGAAGAACCGCCGCATCGCTGTCAGCGGGCGCGTGTAGTCGCTCGTCGCCTCTGGATGGCCAACCCCAATTCCGAGCAGGAAGCGGTCCGGGTACTCCTCCCGCACCCGCGCTTGCGCCAAGGCCACGTCCGCCGGGTCGTGCTGCCAGATGTTGAGGATCCCGGTGGCGATCGTGATCGACGAGGCGGCCTCGAGGAACGGCCGCGCCTGCTCGACCGACGGCGAGCTGCCGATCCACACGGTGCCGTAGCCGAGCGCGTCCAGCTCGCCGACCGGCCCGGGGCCGTCGGGGAGCCGCCGCCAGATCCCGAGCCGTCCCAGGTCCACCGTCAGTGCGTCCCCGAGCGGAGATCCGACAGGTCCTTGCGCAGGGCGTCCTTGCCGTACTGCAGCCGTCGCTCGATGTTCCCGGGGGCGTAGTCGATGACGCTCTTGACCCAGTCGATGATCCGGCGCACGTTGCCCGACTTCAGCGGCTCGACCACCGCGCGCGTGATCTGGTCCTTGACGGCCTTGGACGCGTCGAGCTGCTTGATCGTGTCCTCGAACGGCGCCGCCACCTTGCCCGCCGACTCGGGGAGCGCCGCGCGGATCTTCGGGTCGGCGAGCAGCTGGTCCACCGTGGCGTAGTCCCACTTCGGCATCCGGTCGTCCGCCGGCTGCTTCGCGTCCGGGACCGCCTTGGGGATGTAGCGCTCCGGGGCGAACAGCCCGTCCTTGCCCATCAGCGAGGCCACGATGTCCTTGCGCTTGCGCTTCTTGACCGCGAGGTCGAATGCGCGCTCCACGTCCTCGACGCTCGCCCGGACGGCCAGCGTCGCACCGGCGAAGGTGCGATCCGCCTCGGCGCCCTGCTTATTGGTCTTGAGCACCGCCTTGAGCTGGGCGTCGGTCATCTGCTTGCCGCCGAGCTTCGTCACCGCCGGCATCAGGCGCTCGTCGCCGACGGTGTGGAAGCGCTGGCCCGCGATCTCCACGAGCGGGCCGAGCGACTTCGGCCCGTGGGCGCCCTCCCAGTCGTGGACGACAAGCCCGACGACGTCGCCGAAGCTGAGCGCGGGCACGACCGGCTTGACCTTCTTGCGCGCCTTCCAGCGCACGAGCTTGAAGGGCGCGCCCACGGTCGCGCCGATCCACTCCAGCGCGCCGCTCGGGTCGCGGTGGATCGCGAACATGATCTCGTCGGCGAGCCACTTCTCGAGCCGGTCCTCGAAGTTCGGCACCTTCTTGTCCCAGTACGCCTCGATGCTCGAGCGCGGCGTGCGCGTGTGGCTGGCGGAGAACATGTCGGTGAGGAAGTGGCAGGCGAACGCGTCCATCGCGATCGCCTCGCCGAGCAGCCGCTGGTCGCCGAGCTGGCCCGCGCTCATCGCCAGGCCGATCGCGTCGAGGTGCTGCGCGCGGTACTCGGCGACCGCGCCGAACGGCTTGCCGTCCTTCATGCGCTTCGCCTTCTCCGCCGTACTCAGGTTCACGTCGCCCTCGCGCGGGTTCGGGAAGTGCTTGATGTTGCGGGTCTTCAGCCGGCTGTAGCGCTCCTCGACCGCGTCCTTGTCGGCCTTGGAGAAGAGGCGGCCCATGTCGAGCTCCTCCGCCGTCTTGGCCTCGGTGGGGTTCTTCGGCCGGATCTTCACCAGCACGGCGTAGTAGAGCTGTCCGATGGTGGTCGGGTAGTTGCCGGACTTGTCGCGCTTGACGAGCCCGACGTCCTCCTCGCCCGCGAGCGGCTCGCCGCGCATGATCTTCCGGATGTCGTCGATGTTCTCGAACCAGTCACCGAGCGCCACGAAGTCGCCGAAGGTCAGCTCGAGGTCCTTGAACAGCTTGCTGCCCGGCAGCCGGAAGCGGATGTTGCGGGCGGCGTCGCCGATGCCCTTGTGCTCGGGCTCGCCGAAGCGGGCGATCGATTGGCGGACGCCCCCGATGAGGCGCGTCGTCGCCGCGTTTCCGGCCGCGCGCTGGAGTGCCAGCACCGCCGTCTCGGGAGCGCGGTCGCGCGGACCGCGCCCCGGCGTCCGGGTGGTACGACCGGACGGGAGGCGGGCGCGCTGCATGACAGTGCTCAGGCGGCGGGACCGGGCAGTGGCCCGTGCTCGGCCTCGAAGCGCTCCTTGACCTCGCCGAATGCGGCGAGCGCGCGATCGAGCGTCGCCCGGTCGTGCGTGGCCATCACGCTCGTGCGCAGCAGCGCGCCGCCGGGCGGGACGGCCGGGTGCAGCGCGGTGTTGACGAACACGCCGGCGTCATACAGAGCGCGCCACAGCAGCACGCACTTCCAGTCGTCCTCGACCAGGACGGGCACGATCGGTGTCGTGTGCTCGCCGCGGATCACGCGGTAGCCGAGCTCGTGCAGCCCGTCTTCGAGGATCCGCGCGTTCTCGATCACGCGCGCGAACAGCGGCGGGCCCTCGGGCGAGCGCACCACCCGCAGCGCGGCCAGCGCTGCGCCGACCGCGGCCGGCACGGCGCTCGCGGTGAACAGGAACGCGCGCGACTGGATGCGCAGGTAGTCGATGACCTCGTGCGAGCCGGCGATGAAGCCGCCGCACGACGCGAGCGACTTCGAGAACGTCCCCATCCGCAGGTCGACGCGGTCCTCGACCCCGAACAGCTCCGAGGCCCCGGCACCGCGCGCGCCGAGCACGCCCGCGCCGTGCGCCTCGTCGACCATCAGCCGCGCGCCGTGCGCCTCGCACAGCGCCACGATCTCCGGCAGCGGCGGCAGGTCGCCCTCCATCGAGAACACGCCGTCGACGACCACGAGCACGCCGCCGCCGTCGTCGTCGGCGCGGTCGAGCATCTTCTCGAGCTTGTCGAGCCGGTTGTGGCGGAACGGGCGCAGCTTGGCCCGCGACAGCAGGCAGCCGTCGAGGATCGAGGCGTGGTCGCCGGAGTCGGCGATGACGGTGTCGCCGGGCGCCAGCAGCGTCCCGAGCGTGCCCACGTTGGCCTGGTGGCCGGTGGTGAAGACGATCGCCTCCTCGGTGCCCATCCACTCCGCCAGCTCGCGCTCGAGGTCGAGGTGCAGCTGCGTCGTGCCGTTGAGCAGGCGCGAGCCGGTCAGGCCGGTGCCGTACTGCTCGAGCGCGTCGCGCGCGCCTTGCAGCACGCGCTCGTCGCCGGTCAGCCCGAGGTAGTTGTTGGAGCCGAGCATGACCCGCTCGGCGCCCTCCATCTCGACCACCGGCGCGGCGGGCGACTCGACGAGCCGGAAGTAGGGGAGGAGGTCGGCGTCGCGCGCGGCTTGCAACTGCTCGGCGCGCTCATGGCCGCGGACCTTCGCGAAGACGTCGATGGCGGTCGGCATATAGGGTGCGATCGGTTGAGCTCGGTGACCGTGCAGCCCGTCGCGTCGCGGCGCGATCTGAAGGAGTTCATCGAGCTGCCGTACCGATTGCATGCTAACTCGTCGGTCTGGGTGCCCCCGCTGCGTCTGGAGCGGCGCCTGTTCCTCAACCGGCGCCTGAACGCGTTCTTCAAGCACGGCAAGGCGCAGGAGTTCATCGCCCGCCGCGACGGCCGCGTGATCGGCCGCATCACCGCCCAGTACGACAACGCCTTCAACCGCTTCCACGGCAACAAGTGGGGCATGTTCGGCTTCCTCGAGTTCGAGGACGACCCCGACGTCGTGCCCGCCCTCCTGCAAGCCGCCGAGGGCTGGCTGCGCGAGCACGACCGCGACCACATGATCGGCCCGATGGACTTCACGATCAACGACGAGTCGGGCGTGATGATCGAGGGCTTCGAGCGCCAGCCGATGATCAAGCAGCCCTGGCACCCGCCCTACTACCAGCAGCGCTGCGAGGAGGCCGGGCTCGGCAAGGCGATGGACCTCCTGATGTGGGAGCTCGACATCTCCGACCGCGAGCACATGCTCCCGATCATCTTCACGCTCGCCGAGCAGATCGAGGAGCGCCACGGCGTGCGGATCCGCAAGATGTCGCGGCGGTCATTGCGGCGCGACATGGATCGCTTCGCCGAGGTCTACAACCAGGCCTGGAGCGAGAACTGGGGCTTCTCCCCGTACTCCAAGGATGACCTCGACCACTACGCCCAGGAGATGCAGCTCGTCTTCGACAAGCACTGGTTCATGGTCGCCGAGACGAAGGAGGGCGAGACCGTCGCGGTCGCCATCTCGGTCCCCGACATCAACCAGGTGCTGAAGAAGATGAACGGCAAGCTGTTGCCGCTCGGCTGGTGGTACTTCCTGCGCCGCAGCAAGCACATGGATCGCGTGCGCGTGGGATTCCTCGGGGTCAAGCCGGCCTTCCAGCACACGGGAGTCGCGGCCGCGCTCTACGTCGAGCACTTCGACATGGCCAACGAGACGCCGCAGACGTGGGGCGAGATGGGCTGGATCCTCGAGACCAACAAGGACATGAACCGCGCGATGGAGGCGATGCACGGGCGGATCGTGCGCCGCTACCGCGTCTACGAGAGCCCCGTCGGAAGTGGGGCTAGCCCGCCTTGAGGGTGCCCTAACAGGGTGTAGGTTTTGAACATGGACCGCACTGAGGAGCTCCGGGCCTCGCCGCCCATGTTCAACTCAACGCTGCTGGACCGATTCACGCGCGTGCACCCCGCCGTCCCGGTACTGATCTACGCGCCCGTCATCGCCCTCCTGCTGCTCACCGGCGAGCAGCGCGTCGGCCTACGCCAACTCGCTCGGCCTGATGCTCGGCGGCTACGCCGTGTGGACCCTGACCGAGTACTGGCTGCACCGCGTCGTCTTCCACTTCGAGCCGCAGCGCGGGATCGGCGCGCGGCTGCACTGGATGATCCACGGCGTCCACCACGACCATCCGAACGACCCGCTGCGCCTGGTGATGCCGCCGTCGGCCAGCGTGCCGCTCGCGACCGCGTTCTGCCTCGTGTTCTGGCTCGTGCTCGGCTCGGACTACGCGCCCGCGTTCAGCGCCGGCTTCCTGGCCGGCTACCTGGCCTACGACATGGTCCACTACCACGTCCACCATCACCGGCCGCGCACGCGCGTCGGGCGGCGGTTGCGTGAGCTGCACATGCGCCACCACTTCCAGGACGACGAGTCCGGCTTCGGCGTCAGCGCGCCCTACTGGGACCGCGTGTTCGGCACCAAGCCCCGCGGCTGAGCGGGCCTTTTCGCAGGGAGGCGCGAGGCGTCGGGGTGGTACGTCATGCTGTGCCGAGCGTGACCGAAGAGCACGACACCCAAGCGACGCCTGAAGACGAAGAGGTGATCGAGGTCGTCGACGGGCTTCCCGTCGTGGCCCATCACACACGGGTGCTTGAGCACTCGGTGCCGGCGCAGCTGCCTGCCAGGCAGGCCGCGGCACTGGCCGCCACCGGCTTCGCCGCCGGCGCGGTGACCGCCGCGGTGGTGACCCGGCGCCGCGCCAAGCGACCCGCCCGCAAGCGCAAGAAGGGCGTGGTGGGCGAGATCGTCTCGAGCAACTCGTTCCTCGTCGACGTCCACCTGCTGCGCCGGGATTGACTTCTCCCTGGGCTGACGCACCGGTCGACCTTCGCGTCGAGGTGACGCCCCCATGGCCGTTCCGCATCGGCCGCGGCTCGGGCGACGGGATCCTGCGCCGCCGCGGGGCGACGCTGATGCGGCTGCTGCACGTGGACGACGAGCCGGTGCTGGTGGCCGTCGCGCAGCCGGCGCCGCAGCGGGTGCTGTTCGCGGCGCGCTCGGCCAGCCGGCCCGCGGCCGAGGCGGCGATCGCGCGCATGCGCTGGGCGACCGGGGTCGACGAGGACCTGCGCCCGTTCTACGAGCGCTTCGCCGGCGATCCGGTGATCGGCAAGGCGGTGCGCTCGCGCCCGCACGTGCGGATCCACCGCCGGGCGGCGCCGTGGGAGGCGCTGGCGTGGTCGATCACCGAGCAGCTGATCGAGCTCGAGCGGGCGCTGGAGATCCAGCGGCGCCTGGTGCGGCGCTTCGGCCGCCGCTGCGAGCACTCCGGGATGCGCGACATGCCCGAGCCGGCGCGGATCGGCGCGCTGGCGCCGGCGGAGCTGCAGAGCTTCGACCTCGCAGCCCGGCGCGCGGTGGCGCTGCGCCACGCGGCGCGCGAGGTCGCGGCCGGCCGGATCGACCTCTCCGACCGCGAGCAGGCGTGGCCGCGGCTCGCGGCGATCCCCAACATCGGCCGCTGGACGCTCGAGATGCTCTCGCTCTACGGCCAGGGCCACTACGACCTCGTGCCGGCCGGCGACCTCGGCTTCATCAAGCTCGTGGGGCGGCTGAGCACCGGCCACCCGAAGGCGCGCGCCGACGAGGCCGAGGTGCGCGGGTTCTTCGAGCGCTACGGGGAGTGGAAGGGGCTGGCGGGCACGTACTTCGTCATGGCCGCCGGCGCCGGGATGCTCACGGAGTCGCGGTTGCCCGCGGCGACAGCCCCTCGCCCGGGAGGAACTCGTTGGTCAGCGCCTCGGTCCCATCCGGCGCCTGCTTGAGCAGCTTCTGCTCGTACATCCAGTCGGCGTAGGTCTTCCACTCGCTCGGCTCCATCCAGCCGAACGGATGGTTGCGATCGGCGGGGAAGAAGACGGGCAGCGTCTCTGAGACGACGTCGGTCTGCAGCCCGCGCTCGAGCCCCGGGTCGACCTTCAGCAGCGCGTCCACGCCGACGTTCGGGTTCGCGCGCAGGCGCTCGTGGCCCTTGGCGGTGGCGCGCATGAAGCGCCGCAGCTTGGACGAGAAGCCCTGGTCGAGGTCCTTGCGGCGGGCGACGAACACGAGCTCGTTGTAGTTGGGAACGCCGAGCTTCTCCATCCGCATGATCGTCGGCTTGCGCCCGCGGCGGCGCAGGTCGGTGCCCTCGTAGTTCCAGAACGCGCCGAGCGTGGCGTCGACGTCGCGCGACAGCATCGCGGGGACGAGGTTGAAGCCGACGTGCGTCTCCTTGACCTCCTCGGGGTCGATGCCGGCATTGCGGAGGATCGTCTGCAGATAGGCGGTCTGGTAGGGCAATCCGGCCGTGCCCGACGCGCTTGCCGCGCAGGTCCTCCGGGCCGTTGATGTCGCCGCTCGAGGGTCATCAGCGTGGTCAGCGGCTTCTGCACGAGCGCGCCGACGGCGACGAGGTCGGCGCCCTTGTCGCGGGCCAGCAGCAGCTCGGGCTCGTAGGAGATGACGACGTCGGCCTGGCCGCTCTGGAGCAGCTTCAGCGGGGCGCTCGGGTCGGGCGGCGGCTTGAGCTCGACGTCGAGGCCCGCGCGGTCGTAGTCGCCCTCGGCCTGGGCGGCGTAGAGGCCGGCGTGGTCGGCGTTCGGGAAGTAGTCGAGGATCACGTTGAAGCGCTCGGTCCTGCCCGAGCCGGGCCCGCCCTCGGACTTCTCGCCGCAGCCTGCGAGCGACGAGCACGCGCGAGCAGGAGCAGCACGAGCTTCTTCATCGCCACGTCACCACCCGGCGCTCGAGCAGCGCGAAGACGCCGTAGAGCACGACCGCGAGCGCGAACAGCAGGAACGTCGCGGCGAACGCCCGCGCGGTCTCGAGCTGGCCGTTGGCGGTCAGCAGCGCGTGGCCGAGCCCGGAGTCAGATCCCGCCCACTCCGCGAACACGGCGCCGATGACCGACACGGCGGCGGCGATCTTCAGCCCGGTGAACGCCGCGGGCAGCGCGGCGGGCGCCTCGAGCAGGCGGAACGTCTGCCAGCGCGAGGCGTCGAACGAGCGCATGAGCTTCAGCGCGTCGGTGTCGACGCGGCCCAGCCCGTCATAGAGGTTGATCGCGACGGGGAAGAAGCAGACGAGCGCCACGAGCAGGATCTTCGGCGCCAGCCCGAAGCCGAGCACGAGGATCAGCAGCGGCGCGATCACCGGCACCGGCACCGCCTGCGAGCCGATCACGAGCGGGCGCAGCGCGCCGCGGACGGCGGGGGAGACGTGCATGCCGACGCCGAGCAGCGCGCCCAGCGCGACCGCGGCGGCGAGCCCGATCAGCACCTCCTGGCCGGTCACCGCGAGGTCGGGGGCGAGCAGGCCGCGGTCCTCCCACAGCGACGTCGCGACCTCGGAGGGCGCGGGGAGGATGAGCGAGTCGACCGCGCCCGCCTCCACCACCAGCTGCCAGGCGCCCAGGATGAGGAGGACGATCAGCACCGCCGCCATCACACGACTCCCAGCGCGTTCAGGGCACGTTCCCGGAGGTGCGTGACGGCGGGGTCCGTGCGCTCGCGCGGCCGCGGGATGTCGACGGTCAGCTCGTCCACGACGCGGCCCGGCCGCGGCGACAGCAGCACGATCCGGTCGGCCAGCAGCACCGCCTCCTCGACGTCGTGGGTCACGAGGATCACGGTCCGCGGCTCGCGCACGAGCGCGCCCGCCAGCCAGCGCTGGAGCTGCGCGCGCGTCAGCGCGTCGAGCGCGCCGAACGGCTCGTCGAGGCACAGCACCGGCCGGCCCGCCAGCAGCGTGCGCAGGAACGCGACGCGCTGGCGCATGCCGCCCGAGAGCTCCGCGGGGCGCGAGTGCTCGAAGCCCTCGAGCCCGAAGGCGGCGAAGTGCTCATGCGCGGCCGCCCGCGCCTCGGCCTTCGAGCGCCCGGCGACGCGCAGCGCCAGCCCAGCGTTGTCGAGCGCGCTGAGCCACGGCAGCAGCCCGTCGCGCTGCGGCATCAGCGCCGCCGGCGCGCGTGTCGATCGTGCCGGCGTCGGGGGTCTGCAGTCCGCACACGAGCTCGAGCAGCGTCGACTTGCCGCACCCGGACGGCCCGACCACGGCGAGCGTCTCGCGAGGGCGCACGTGCAGGCTCACGCCGTCCAGCGCCTGGACCGCGCCGAACGCCTTGGCGACGCCCTCAAGCGCCACCCCGTGCTCGCTCTCTACGTGACGAGGCTCCACCACGGGAGCCTCGGTCTGTGTGCGCATCGCTCCCTCCGCGGGCATTACCCCACAGGTTCGAAGGGTCAGGAGCAGCGGTCTCCTATCTCAGCCGGGCGTTCTCCCCAGCCCCCCCGTTGTAAGAACGCAACCAGCGTACTCTGCGCGCGTGATCGACCACGTTGACATCCGCGTGTCTGACCTTGAAGCGTCGGAGCGCTTCTACGACACGGTCCTGCCGGTCATCGGCAAGGAGCGACTGAGCGCCGAGGGCTACGTCGAGTGGGGCGACTTCGCGCTCCACACGGCCACAGACGACAGTCCGGTCACACGGCGGCTGCACATTGGCTTCTACGCGGCGACCCGCGAGCTCGTCGACGCCTTCCAGCGCGCCGGCGGCTCCCTGCTCGACCCCGACGGCAACAGCGTCGAGGCGGTCACCACCACGCAGGCGCGCAAGCCGGGCGCGATCGACCACCTGCGGTTCCGCGTCGCCGACCTCGCCGCCGCCAAGCGCTTCTACGAGACCGTCGCGCCGTCCGCCGGCATCCGCTTGCAGGACGACACGCCCGAGCGGGCGCACTTCGTCGGCGAGAACGGCTCGTTCTCGCTGATCGGCGGCGAGGAGCCCACCGAGAACCTGCACATGGCGTTCGGCGCGAGCGAGAACGCGACCGTCGACGCCTTCCACCGTGCCGCGATCGAGGCCGGCTACCGCGACGCTGAACGCCGCGTGGTCTGCAGGTCGCGCGATCTCCTGGGGCGTGACCTGGTCGAGCGAGCGACACCGGCGACGTGCGCGTCGAACCGCCTGGACGAGTGCGATGAACAGGACTTGCCCGCGGCACGGTGCAGCTCGGTCACGGCATCGCACGGCCTGTCACCGGCCTGGATGCGCTGAGAGCAGCGGGCGTGCCCGCGCATCGGCCCAGTGGGACGGCCACAGGTAGTCCGCCGGCACGGCGACCGCACTCGATCCCGGCGTCGCGCACTCGGCGCTGTCCGACGGTCCGTCGAGTAGCGGCTGCGCTCGCGGAACGAGCTGAACACCCGCAGCTCGGACACGTTGATCTCGGCACTGCCGTCTTCTGAGCCGAGCGCCATCCTGAACGCGTCCCAACCAGGGTCTCCGGCGCTGTGGCCCGCGACGCGCTGGAAGCTGTCCGAGACCGGCTCGAAGGACGCGATCCGCCCCGTGTAGCCGTTCCGTCGCAGCCACAGGCCGAAGTCGCCCCCGCCCGCTCCGACGTCGAGGACGACGTTGACGCCGAGTCGCCCGAACAGGCGATCGAGGTGCAGCCCGAGCACGTTGGCCTCCGGGAGGCCGGTCCGCACGACCTCGAAGCCTCGGCGGCGCAGGAGGTTCCGGACCTGGAACTGCAGATCTTCGAATGACGGCCGCTTCAAGCTTCGCCATGCTACGGGCATGGACACGCTGCCCGTCCTCCGTGGCGACCGCGTCACGCTCCGGCCGGTGCGTGACGACGACGCCGGCGCGCTGCTCGCGCTGCTGACCGAGCCGGCGGTTGCGGAGTGGTGGCAGGAGTGGGACGCGGCGCGTGTGCGCGAGCTGATGGAGGACCGCGAGGAGCCGGCGCTCGCGATCGAGGTCGATGGGCAGCTCGCCGGAGTGCTGCTGCTCGGCGAGGAGTCGTACTGGATGTACCGCCATGCCTCGCTGGACATCGCGATCGCGACCGAGCACCAGGGCAAGGGCCTCGGGCCCGAGGCGCTGCGGCTCGCGATCAGGCATCTGATCGAGGAGCGCGGGCACCATCGCTTCACGATCGACCCCGCCGCCGCCAACGAGCGGGCGATCAAGACGTACTCGCGGCTCGGCTTCAAGCCGGTCGGCATCCTGCGCCGCCACGAGCTCCAGGCCGACGGCGAGTGGCACGACGGGCTGCTCATGGACCTGCTCGCCGACGAGCTTTTGTAGCGTCCCGGCGCACATGGACTGGGAAGCCGAGGGGCTCCTCGACGGGCTCGAGGACGAGGAGTCGCGTGCCGCGCGGGTGAAGCTGCTCGAGTACCTCCACGACGAGGAGGGCTGCAGCCTCGAGGAGCTGCGCGGCGCCGTGGCGGAGGACCGGCTCGTGCTGCTTCCGGTCGAGCGCCTGCTCGCCGGCGACAAGACCTACAGCCAGCGCCAGATCGCGGAGGAGTCCGGGCTCGGGCTCGAGCGCCTCGTCGAATACCGCCGGGCGCTCGGCCTCGCGGTCCCCGACCCCGACGACGAGGTGCTCGGCGAGGCCGACCTCGGCACCGCCAAGGACGCCGCCGCGCTCGCCGACGCCGGCTTCCCGCGCGAGGACACGCTCGAGGTCACGCGCGTGCTCGGCCGCGGGATGGTCCGCTACGCCGAGGCGCTGCGCGTGCTGTTCGCCCAGACCTTCCTCGAGCCCGGCGACTCCGAGCTCGACCTCGCGCGCCGGCTCGAGAGCGAGGCGAGCGAGCTGCTGCCGCTCTCGAGCCGCCTGCTCGACCACGTCTTCCTCCTCCACATGCGCCAGCTGCTGCGCAACGACGTCATCGGGATCGCCGAGCGCACCTCCGGCAAGGTCTCGGACACGACGGAGACGGCGGTCGCGTTCGCCGACCTCGTCGGCTTCACCGAGCTGGGGGAGACCGTCGACGTCGAGGAGCTCGGCGGGCTCGCCGGGCGGCTGTCGAAGCTCGCGAGCGACGTGGTCGCGCAGCCGGTGCGCGTGGTCAAGCAGATCGGCGACGCCGTCATGCTCGTCTCGCCCGACGCGGAGGCGGTCGTGCGCACCTGCCTCGAGCTGATCGAGCGCGCCGAGGCCGAGGACAACTTCCCGCCGCTGCGCGCCGGCGTCTCCTACGGCCCGGCGGTCAACCGCTGGGGCGACTGGTTCGGCTCGACGGTCAACGTCGCGAGCCGGCTGACCGCCCGCGCGCGCCCCAACGCCGTACTCGTCACCGAGGCCGTCAAGGACTGCGTCGGCGACAACACGTTCGCGTGGTCGGCGGCCGGCGAGAAGAAGCTCAAGGGCCTCAACAAGCCGCTCACGACCTACCGGCCCCGCAAACCCTACTAAAGGGGTCAGACCCCTTTAGGAGACTTGAGGGTTGACCGGCACCCGCTCGTCGATGTCGTCGCGGAGCACCCAGTGCTGCGAGACGACGGCGTGGTAGAGGCGGTGCCGCGCCGGCTCGGTCACCTTCTCCGGGCCCCACTCGGGCAGCCCCTGGACGACGCTCCGCGCGTTGAACGCTCCGAGGCGATCGGCGCCGACCTGCTCGGCCCGCGCCTCCATGTAGACCGCCAGCCCGTCGCCGGGCGTCTGGCGGGAGTCGAAGATCACGATCGCGATCTGCGGCCGGACCGCGATGTTGCGCGAGTGCCGCGCGTTCGGGTCCGACACCCACAGCAGCTCCGAGTAGCCGTCCGGCGCGAACCAGACGGGCGAGGCCCACGGGACGCCGTCCGCGTCGGCCGTGGCGAGGGTCATGAACACGCCCTCGTCGATGACCGCTCGTGCCTTCTCCGCGGTCATGCGTACGGCCTCGTCAGCGCCTTCACGAAGTCCTCGAGCTGGCGCGTGGTCCAGCACTCGTAGGCCTCGCAGTGCTGCTCGTAGGCGGAGATCACCGAGTCGCCGTAGTTCCAGTACAGCCGCGGCTCCGGGTTGAGCCAGAACGTGCGGCCGGCGAGCGCGACGATCGAGGCGAACACGTCCGCGCGCGGGTCGCGGCCGTTGGTGCGCGCGTCGCCGAGCACGATCACCGTCGCGCGCGGGTGCAGGTCGTCGGCGACCTGGCCGAGGAACTCGCGCCACACCCGCCCGTAGTCGGTGTAGCCGCTCACGTCGGCCACGCCGGCGTCTTTGCCGATCGCGTCCGACACCGCCTTGAACGAGCGCTCGCGCTCGAAGACCTCCGTGACCTCCGAGATCCGCTCGACGAACACGAACGAGCGCATCTTGCGGAACGCGTCGTGCAGCGCGTGCAGCACGGACAGGAAGAACACCGACGCGCTCGTGACCGAGGTCGAGACGTCGCAGAGCACGTAGAGCTCCGGCCGCTTCGGGCGCCGCGGGCGGTACTTGAGCTCGACCGGCACGCCGCCGGTCTGCAGCGACGCGCGCATCGTGCGCCGCACGTCGACGTGCGCGTGGCGCTTGCGCCCGCGCGTCTCGTGGCCCTGGGTGGCGAGCCGGCGCTTGAGCTGCGCGACCACGCGGTGCACGGCGGCGAGGTCCTGCAGCGGGCCGGAGGGCAGGGCGCGGTCGAGCTCGTTCAGCGGCCGCGACGGCGGCAGCGCCTGCGTGCGCTCGATCTGCGCGCGCTCGAGCTCGCGTCGCAGATGCTGCTCGAAGCGCCGGATCTGGTCGCGGGTGAGCGGCGCCGGCGGTGGCGTGTTGGGGTCCTCGCGGACAGGTCCGCCGGGCTCCGAGCGCAGCCCGAGCGCGCGGCGGATGCGCTGGACGTCGACGCCGAGCACGCCCGAGCCCTCGCCGCGGCGGCCGAAGGCCGCGATCGCGAGCCGGGCGAGGTCGCGCATGGCGGACTCGTCGCCGTCGCGGATCGCCTGGATCAGCTGCTCGCGCAGGTTGTCGTAGTCGATCTGCTCGCCGCCGGTGATGCCGTCCTCGTCCTCGCCCCCGGCGCGGCCCTCCTTGACGCCCCGCTCCATCGCCGCCTCCTCGGCGGCGCGGAAGAAGAAGCGCTCGAACACGAGCTCGAACACGCGCCGGTCCTCGGGCGACTTGGCGAGCGTGGCCGCCAGCGCCTCCTTGAACGCGGCCTCCTCGGTCCACTCGACCGCGCCGAGCGCCTGGAAGGCGTCGAGCAGCTCCGAGGTCCCCACCGCCAGCCCTTCGTCGCGCAGGTTCTCCGCGAACGCGACGACGCCGGAGGCGAACGAGCTCACGACGAGGAGGCGACGCCCAACCGCACGCCGACGCGCTCGGCGACGGTGTCGAGGTCGGTGCGGTGCTTGACGATGATCGACAGCGTCGAGCGGAAGACGTCGGCGTCGATGTCGTCGGCGCCGAGCAGCAGCAGCGCGCGGGCCCAGTCGATCGACTCCGCGATCGAGGGCGGCTTCTTGAGGTCGAGCTCGCGCACCATGTGGATGACCTCGACGAGCCGCTGGGCGACCTTCTCGGGCAGGTCGGGCGCGTGCAGGCGCACGATCTCGAGCTCGTGCTCGGTCGAGGGGTAGTCGAGCCACAGGTACAGGCAGCGGCGCTTCAACGCCTCGGTGAGCTCGCGCGTGTTGTTCGAGGTCAGCAGGACGACCGGATGCGTGCGCGCCTCGATGCGGCCGAGCTCGGGGATCGAGATCTGGAAGTCGGAGAGCAGCTCGAGCAGCATCGCCTCGAACTCCTGGTCGGTCTTGTCGATCTCGTCGATCAGCAGCACGACCGGCTCGGGCGAGGAGATGGCGGTCATCAGCGGCCGCTCGAGCAGGAACTCCTCGCCGAAGATGTCGTCCTGCACGGCGTCCCAGCCCGTGCCCTGGGCCTCGGCCTGGATGCGCAGGAGCTGCTTGCGGTAGTTCCACTCGTACAGCGCCTTGGCCTCGTCGAGCCCCTCGTAGCACTGCAGGCGCACGAGCCGGCGGTCGAGGTACTTCGAGAGCGCCTTCGCCAACTCGGTCTTGCCGACGCCGGCCGGGCCCTCGACGAGCACCGGCTTGCCGAGCCGGGCGGCGAGGAAGCTCACCAGCGCGGTGGAGTCGCCGGGCAGGTAGCCGACGGCCCGAAGGCCGGCGGCGACGTCCTCGACCCCTGCCGGTTCGACGCTCATGGCTCAGGAGTCTAGGAACTGTGGAATGCTCGCCACCCTTGCCGCTGGCCGCCTTCGATCCCTCGCCAGTCCCATTCGTGATCCTGATGGCCGCCGGCTTCCTCGTCGGCACGGTCGGCCACGTCTACAAGTCGAAGACGCTGATCATCACCGGGATCGGGCTGATCTTCATGGCCACGCTCGGCCTGCCGCTCGGGCTCTACCTCTCCGATCGCTAGCG
>CAWDKH010000003.1:0-41269 GCA_963802905.1 uncultured Solirubrobacteraceae bacterium
GCTTCAGCCGGAAAGCGAATCCTCGCAATGGCGGCCGACTAAGGTCTCCGCGTGGTTTCGCTTCGTCGGCTGAGCGAATCGGACCGTCAAGCGGTCGAAGCTCTGCGCGTATCGCCGAGCCAAGAGCGCTTCGTCAGCAGCGTCGCCCAGTCGTTACGCGAAGCCGCCGAACACCCCGACGCCTGTGCCTTGTACTGGGGTTCTATGCCGAAGACACGCCGGTCGGGTTCGTGATGATCGCCGACGAGGTCAGAAGTCCCGAATACATCCCGCACTACCTGTGGAAGCTGCTCATTGACGAGCGTTACCAGCGGCAAGGCTTCGGCACCGCCACGCTCGACCTGATCGTCGAGTACTTCCGTGGCCGACCCGGAGTCGAGGTGCTGAGCACGTGCGCCGGTCAGGGCGACGGCAGCCCGGTCGCCTTCTACGAGCGCTACGGCTTTGAGCACACCGGTGAAGAGGTCCGGCGACGAGCTGCTGCTTCGGCTCAGGCTCCGCTAGCTGAGCGTCAGCGCAGCTGCGGCGGCAGCGCCCACCACGCGCGCAGGCGACCGCGCCAGCCGAGGCCCGAGGCGAGCTCGCGGCGGAACGCGCTGCGCTGGTCCGGCGTCGGGGTGCCCGTCGCGGTGCCGTAGCGCGCGGCGCGGAGCGCAGCGAGGTAGGAGTCGGTGGCGCCACCGCCGCCGAAGCGGCGCTCGAGCTCGATCAACGTGGTGCCGGGGCCGACTGGGCGGCCGGCGCGGCGCATGGCGGTGACGAGCTCGGCGACGGCGCGGTCGGCCGGCGCTCGCGGGTCGCGGGCGCGGCGGCGGCGGCGCAACAGCAGGACGGCGACGACGAGCAGCGCGAGCAGGAGCGCTGCGGCCCCGACGTAGAGCCACGGGCTCGTTCCGTCGCTGACGGAGACCACGCCGGTGCCGCCGCCAACGACCGGGTCGAGCTCGCCGCGCGCGCCCGCCGGGTTGCGGGCGCCGCCGGGCTGCCTCGCTGCGGCGTCGGCGGCCGAGTCGCTGTCGGCCGCGCTGTCGGGATCGTCGATCGCCGCGATCAGCGAGCGCGCGGGGGTGGCCGTCGGCGTCGGGTCGAACGTGACCCAGCCGATGCCGTCGAACCACGCCTCGACCCACGAGTGGGCGTCGCGGTCGCGCACCACCCACTCGCCCTGGCGCTGGCGGTAGCCGCCGGGGGAGAAGCCCGTCGCCACGCGCGCCGGCACGCCGCCGAAGCGCAGCAGCAGCGCCATCGCGCCGGAGAAGTGCTGGCAGTAGCCCGCCTTCGTCTCGAACAGGAAGTGCTCGAGCGGCGGCTCGCTCGGGTCGCCGGGCGCGGGTCGCTCGTCGTAGCGGAAGCCGCGGCCGAGGTAGTTGTCGACGCGGCGCACGAACTCGTAGGGCGTGCGGGCGCCGCGCTTGAGCTGCTGGGCGAGCTGCCACGTGCGCCAGTAGGGCGAGTTGCGCAGCGCGGGGATGCCGGGCGCCTCGGTGCCGCGGCGCTCGTTCTGCGCCAGCGGCGGGCCGACGACGTCGAACGGCCGCAGCTCGAGCTTGACCGACGTGACCGGGCGGCCGCGGGTGTTGTCGGGGTCGGGCAGCTCGGGGCGCAGGAGCGGGAGCACCGCCGTGAGCGCATCGCTCTGCTGGCCGCGCGCGCCGCTGTCGGCGGCCGACAGCTCGAGCAAGTTCGGGCGCGGCGCGTGGAACTCGACCTCGTAGGAGTCGCCGGCCTTGAGCTCGCGGTCGGCCTGCCAGGTCCCGGGCGAGAAGGTTGGGATCGCCGCCCGCCCGCCGGCGTCGACCGACACGGTGGTGCCGGCACCGGCGTACTGGTCGCCGCGCAGGCCGCGGACGGTGATGCGCGCGTGCCCGGTCCACTGCGGGCTCGCGGTCCAGCTCTGCTCGAGGTCGGCCTCGGGATCGGGGCCGAACGGGTCGGGCACACCGCGCATGACCCAGCGCTGGCCGTCGAAGTCCTCGAGGTTCTCGAGCTTCCAGTACTGCGCCCGCGACGTCTTGATCCGGAGCATCTCGCGCCCCTCGCGCTGCCATCGGATCGGGCCGTAGGAGTGGTCCCAGTCGAAGCGGACCGAAGCCGGCGTGCCGAGCCCTTCCGCCCACGTCTTGTAGTCGAACCACGGACCCTCGCGGTTGGTGGCCATGCTCAGCGGCAGCGCGCCCGCGAGCGCGATCCCGCCGAGCACCGCGACGCCGATGCCGGGGCGCAGCGGCAGCCGCTCGAGCCACAGGAAGCAGACGGTCAGCGCGGCGATCGCGCAGCCGAGCACGAGCGAGCGCGTGCTGCCGAGCGCCGTGATCGGCCAGACCACCAGCGTGAGCAGGGCCGCGAGCGCGAAGAACTGATAGCCGCGACCGTCGGCGCGCGGCCACGCAGCCGCGATCGCGGCGAGCGTGACCAGCAGCGCACCCCCGAGCCGCAGCGTGACGTCGGGCCACGGATCGGCACCCGCATAGGGGAGCGTGACGCCGCTCAGCGCTTCGAGGCCGCGACCGATGCCGGAGCCGAGCTCGCCCCAGTGCTTGGGTGTCAGCAGCTTCGGCTCGAGCCCGGAGACGAGCGCGGCGAGCACAAGGCCGGCCGCGGCGGCCAGCAACGCGGCGGGCACGCGCAGCCGCGGCGGCAGCGACGCGGCGGCCCGGACCGTCTCACCCGTGAGCACGGCGGCAAGCACCCACAGGATCGCGTCGCCGAGCCCGCCCCCCTCGAGCATCCGCGTCCACTCGGCCGCGCCGAGCAGCCCGAGCAGCGCGAAGCCGAGCGTGCGCGCGAGTGGCGCGGGGAGCAGCGCGGCGGGGCGGCGCTCGGTCACGACCTACATGGTGCACGAACGGCGAACTGCGCTGGGTTAGAAGCGCGAGTTGGAACGCCGCGGCGGCGACCGTCCCGGTTCGGGGCCACCTGCCGACCCGAGAACAGGACGGTTGTCCTGGTTCGCCATCGGTATGCGATGGCAGGGCAGGACAACCCTCCCAATCTCGGCCGAACCCCACTCCTACCCAGCCGCCGTTGACGTTCGGCGGCGCTGCCGCTTACGCCCGGTCTGGCCGGTCCGGGTAGACGTCGTCGATCGTCGCCAGCGCCGCGTATGGCGCGCCGCCGCTCGCGTCGGCGATCGCCTCGGCGCCGCCGGCCAGGCGGTCGAGGATCGTGACGACGCCGCAGACCTCGTAGCCCGCCTCGCGCACCGCCTCGATCGCCTGCACGGTCGAGCCGCCGGTGGTCACGACGTCCTCGACGATCAGGCAGCGCTCACCCGGCTCGAGGTCCGGCCCCTCGATCCGGCGCTGGAGCCCGTGCGCCTTGGTCTCCTTGCGCACGAAGAACGCCTTGACCTCCGCGCCGCCTGCCAGTGCCGCGCACGCGGGCGCGTCGGCGCCCATCGTGAGGCCGCCAACCGCGGTCGCCCCCATCTCCGTGGCGTGCCCGGCGACCAGCTCGGCGAGCGCGCGGAAGCCGGGCGGGCGGAGGATCGCGCGCTTGGCGTCGACGTAGTACTGGGCGGTGCGGCCGGAGGTCAGCGTGACCTCGCCGACGATCAGCGCGTGGCGGCGGAGCTCTTCGACGAGGGTCGTGCCGGGGTCCATGCGCCCAGCGATCCTATGATCCCGACCCGATGGAGCACTCCTTCGGCCGAGCGGCGCCGTTTGCCCTCGGCGTGGAGGAGGAGTTGCTGCTGCTCGACCCCGGCAGCGGGATGCTCGCGCACCGCTCGAGCCGGCTCGTCCCGCAGGTCGACGCGCCGGAGGGCACGGTCATGCACGACGTCTACGAGGCGCTCGTCGAGACCGCCTCGCCGATCAGCCCCAACGCGATCGAGGGCGTGCGCTCGCTGGAGCGGCTGCGCGGCGCGATCCGCGACGCCGGCGGGACGCTGGCCGGGGCCGGCATCCACCCCGCGAGCGAGTTCGGCGACGCGCCGCACGTCGTCAACGAGCGCTACCGCGAGATCGGCGAGCAGATGCGCGGGTTGCTGCGCCGCACGCCGACCTGCGCGCTGCACATCCACGTCGGCATGCCCGACCCCGAGACCGCGATCCAGGCCTTCAACCGCCTGCGCCAGCAGCTGCCGGTCCTGCAGGCGCTCGCCGCCCACTCGCCCTACTGGCATGGGATCGACTCGGGCTTCCAGACCGCCCGCGCCCAGCTGTTCCGCGGCTACCCGCGCGCCGACATCCCGCGGGCGTTCGCCGACTGGGAGGACTACGCGACGTCGATGGACGCGATCGTCGAGGCCGCCGGCGTCGAGGACTACACGTTCTTCTGGTGGGACCTGCGCCCGCACCCGAAGCTCGGCACGCTCGAGATCCGCGCGATGGACGCCCAGGCGCGCCTCGACTCGGTCCGCGGGCTCGCCGCGCTCGTCCATGGGCTCGCGCTCGCCGCCGCGCACGAGCCTGAGGCAGCCGCGCCGCTCCCGCGCGAGATGCTCGTCGAGTCCTCCTTCCGCGCCGGGCGCGACGGCCTCGCCGCGACCGTCTGGCACGACGGCGGGCTGCGCCCGATCACCGAGCGGATCGCCGCCGCGCTCGAGCTCGCGCGCCCCTACGCTCGCGACGTCGGGGCCGAGCCCGCGCTCGAGGAGATCGAGCGGATCGTGCGCGAGGGCAACGGCGCCGACCGCATGCGTGCCGCCCACGCCGAGGGCGGCATGCCGCGCGTCCTGCACCGGCTGATCACGGAGTCTGCGGAGCCTCTGAGCGCTGCATGACCGCTGCGGCGACGGCGACCGCCGCCGTCGCACTGCCGAGGCAGAGGACGATCGCCCCGCCGACCGGGATGTCCTTGGTCACCGCGAAGGAGATGGCGTTGTTGAGCGAGTGCAGCGCGATGCACGGCAGCAGCGAGCCCGTGCGCTGATACAGCGCGCACAGCAACACGCCGAGGATGATCAGCACGCCGACGGTCTCGATCGGCGACCCGGCGACGTGCACGAGCCCGAACACGAGGCCGGTGGCGAGCGCGCCGCCGACGACACCGACCCGCTCGCGCAAGACGCCGAACACGAAGCCGCGGAAGAAGAACTCCTCGGTCAGCGGCGCGACGAACGCCAGCAACACGCCGTAGCGCGACCAGCGCGGCCACCGACTCCTCCTCGGCGAGGTCGCGCGTGAGCTCCTGCTGATCCGGCTCACCGACCGCCTTGATGTAGATGGCGGTCAGCACGAAGAACGCGCCCCAGGTCAGCAGCGTCCAGCCCACTGCGGGCCAGAGCTTGGTCGGCCGCAGTCCGAACGACGCCGGCGTGAGGCCGCGCGTCCACATGCCCGCGAACACGACGGCGGCCGCGATCAGCGCGAGGTCCTGCACGAGCGTGGCCGAGATCACGAGGCCGGGCGGGCCGCCGGTGGTGACGTTGCCGCCGCCCGCCTCGACCCCCGCCGCGATCAGCAGGTAGGCGAGCGTCGCGACGACGAACGCGGACACGAGGGCGGCCAGCGGCGCCCACGCCGGGACCGGGGCGAGGCTGCCGGCGGCCGGCTCCGGCGGCCGCTCGCGCGGGGTGATCCCATCGGGCACCTCGGGGTGCGAGTGCAGGCCGCTCGTCATCGCTGCAGATTGACTCTACGCACAGAGCGCCGGTAACTCGGCCAGCGAGGCGATGCGGCGCACGCCCGGCGGCGCCTCGAGCGAGCCGTCGCGGTCGATCAGCACCGGCTCGAGCCCGGCCGCGAGCGCGCCACCGACGTCGGCCTCGACGTCGTCGCCGACGTGCAGCGCCTCCTCAGGCCTCGCGCCCGCGAGCGCGAGCGCGCGCACGAAGATCTCCGCGTCCGGCTTGGGCGCGCCGACCTCGGCCGAGGAGATCGCACCGTCGAGCAGCGGCGTCAGGCCGGTGCGCTCGAGCTGCTCGTGCAGCGAGACGTCCCAGTTCGACGCCGCGACGAGCCGGACGCCGGCCGCGCGCAGCGCCTCGAGCGCCGGCACCGTGTCGGGGAACGGCTCGAACCGGATCGCGGCCAGCAGCGTGTCGGTCAGCGCGCCGAGGTCGACGTCGAGGTCGAGCGCGTCGCGCAGCACCTCGGCGCAGGCGCGCCGCAGCTGCGCCAGCCCGGCGGCGTCGCGCCCCATCCACAGGTGTGCGCGGTAGTAGCCGATCTCGGCCTTCATCGCCCGCCCTGCCTCGGCCTCGGAGACCTCGACGCCGAGCCGCTCGCGCAGCGCCGCCTGCAGCCGCGGCGCGGGCGGCAGCAGCTCGAGCAGCGTGCCGAGGGCGTCGATGGTGATCGCACGGATAGGCTGCCGCGCCATGCCGGCGGCCACTGTACGGGTCCTCGCCGCCGACTTCTGGGCGGAGAACAGCGACTGGGTCACGGCGATCGCCGCGATCGTGATCGCGTTCGTCGCGGCGACGCTGCTCGACCGCTACTTCGAACGCCGCGGCGACAAGCTGGCGTCCGCGGTCTCGCGCGGCGAGGTCAGCCCCGTGCTCGACACGCGCCTGCGCTTCTTCCGCCGGCTGATCTACGCGTCGATCCTGCTGCTCGGCATCGCGATCGCCGCCTCGCAGTTCACCGGCGTCTCCAAGCTGGCGGCCAGCATCCTCGCCTCCGGCGCGCTCGCCGCGGCGATCATCGGCTTCGCCGCCCGCCAAGTGCTGGCCAACTCGGTGGCCGGGGTCATGCTCGCCGTCACGCAGCCGCTGCGGGTCGGCGACTGGGTGACGTTCGAGGACAACTACGGCGTCGTCGAGGACGTGCGGCTCAACTTCACGGTCCTGCGGACCGCCTCCGATCAGCGCGTGATCATCCCCAACGAGCGGCTCGCCGCCGGCATCCTCCGCAACGACACGCTCGGCTCCGAGGTGGTCGGCCTCGACGTGTCGGTCTGGCTCCCGCCGGAGGCCGACACGGACCGCGCGCTGGCGGCGCTGCGCGACGAGACCGGCAGCGAGGCGAGCGTCGCGGAGGTCACGCACGAAGGGGTGCGCATCACGGTCGGCGGCGACCCCGTGCCGCCGCCGCAGAAGGGTCCCCGGCAGGCCGAGTTGCGCGCGCAGTGCCTGAAACGCCTGCGCGCCGAGGGCCTGCTGGCAGGGAATCCCGCCTCGTAGGCGAATTCGGCAGGGCTACACTCGATGGTTCGCACTCTTATGAAGAGTGCGTTCGAAGCATGAGCCGGTCGCAACGCAATAGGCGACGACGCCGCGGCCGCGGTCGCCCTCGGAACAAGGCCTTTCTCGCGCTGATGGTCGTGGCGGTGCTGGCCGCCCTCGCTGGTCTCGCCGCGGTCGGATACGTGATCTCGATCGCTGCCTCCGCGCCGCCGCTCGATTCGCTCAAGCCGCGCGATCTCGGCTCCCAGTCGGAGGTCCGCGCCGCCGACGGCACGCGCCTCGGCTTCATCCAGTCCAACGAGCTGCGCCGCCCGGTCGAGGGCGACCGCATCCCGAAGACGCTCAAGGACGCCACGGTGGCGATCGAGGACGAGCGCTTCTACCACCACAAGGGCGTCGACTACCCCGGCATCGTGCGCGCGGCGGTCAAGAACCTCTCGAGCCACAAGACCGTCCAGGGCGGCTCCACGATCACGATGCAGCTGATCCGCAACCTCTACATCAGCAAGGAGCGGACCTACCAGCGCAAGATCCGCGAGGCCAAGCTCGCCGAGGAGCTCGAGAACGAGCAGAGCAAGTCGTGGATCCTCGACCAGTACCTGAACACGGTGCCGTTCGGCACGCTCGGCGGCCAGACCGCGGTCGGCGTCCAGGCCGCCTCGCGCGTGTACTTCGGGAAGTCGGTCTCGGACCTCAAGCTGCACGAGGCGGCGCTGCTGGCCGGCCTCCCGCAGGCGCCGACCACGTACTCGCCGGTGCGCGCGCCCGAGAAGGCCGAGGCGCGCCGCAACGAGGTGCTGGCCAAGATGGCCGACCTCAAGATGATCTCGCCGCAGACCGCGCAGCGGGCGATGAAGCGCAAGCTCGGCATCAACCCGTCGCGTTACTTCACCGGCCGCCGCGAGTCGTTCTTCTTCGACTACGTCAAGGACGAGCTGATCAAGGAGTACGGCGCCAAGACCGTGCGCAAGGGCGGGCTGCGCGTCGACACCACGATCGACCTCAAGAAGCAGCAGGCCGCGCGCGCCGCGATCAGCGGCCGCCTCGCCGGCATCGGCCCGTCGTCGGCGATCGTGACGATCGACCCCAAGAACGGCTACATCAAGGCGATGGCGTCGTCCTCGGACTACGGCAAGTCGAAGTTCAACCTCGCCGCTCAGGGCCACCGCCAGCCCGGCTCGACGTTCAAGATCATGGCGCTGATGACGGCGCTGCGGAAGGGCGTCGACCCGCGGTCGACGACCTACGTCTCGAAGCCGCTGAAGTTCGACGACCCGCAGTGGGGGCCGATCGACGTCCAGACCTACGGGCACGACTACCACGGCTCGATCAACCTCGAGCAGGCGACGCTCTTCTCCGACAACACGGTCTACGAGCAGCTCGCGCTCGACCTCGGGCCGCCGGAGGTCAAGCAGACCGCCTACGACATGGGCATCAAGACGCACCTCGACGGCTACCCGGCGGAGGCGCTCGGCGGCCTCACGCTCGGCGTCTCGCCGCTGGAGATGGCCAACGCCTACGCCACGATCGCCTCCGGCGGCTACCGCAACCGCCCGACCGCGATCACCAAGATCACGTTCCCCGACGGCAGTACCGACCTGCCGCGGCGCTTCAAGGTCAAGCGCACGAAGGCGTTCGAGGACGGCGTGACCGCCGAGGCGACGCGGATCCTCGTCAAGAACATCCAGGGCGGCACCGGCACGAAGGCCAACATCGGTTGCCCGGCAGGCGGCAAGACCGGCACGACCGACAACTTCAATGACGCGTGGTTCGTCGGCTTCACGCCGCGCCTGGCCACCGCCACCTGGGTCGGCTACCCCAACGCCCAGACCGAGATGACGACCGAGTACCACGGCGGCTCGGTCGCCGGCGGCACCTTCCCCGCCGAGATCTGGCACGACTACATGATGAAGGTCAAGGGCAAGTTCTGCGGCGACTTCAAGCCGCCCAAGACGGCGTTCCAGTCGTCACCGTTCTTCGGCAAGTACTCGCGCAGCGGCGGCCGCGGCACCGGCGAGGGCGACCAGGACAGCACCAACCAGTTCGCTCCCGCGCCCACCACGCCGATCCCGACCACGCCGGACCAGACCGACAAGCCGGACGACGGCGGCGGCAACGGCAACGGCGGTGGGAACGGGAACGGCAACGGCAACGGCAACGGGAACAACAAGCCCGGCAACTTCGACCCCGACCTCTACGAGTCACCTCCGCAGGGCACCCCGCCCGCGGCCGACCCCGGCGGCGGGGCTGAAGCGCCCACCGGTTGACCGGACGCACACCCCTGGTATAAACCAGCCGTCGTCGGCCGTCCCTCGGGCGGTTTCAGCATGCGGGAAGGCAGTGCCCGGCAGCACCACCTCGCGCATAGGAAAGTCAGAGTGAGGAGGTGTTGTATATGGCAACTGGTGTCGTGAAGTGGTTCAGCGACGAGAAGGGCTTCGGGTTCATTACTCCCGATGACGGAGGGAAGGACGCCTTCGTGCATTTCTCGGGCATTGCGGGCGACGGGTTCCGCACGCTTGCAGAGGGCGCGAAGGTCGAGTACGAGCTGGGTGAGTCCGGTAAGGGCCCCCAGGCGACGAACGTACGGGTCGTCTAATTGCCCAAAGAAGAAAAAGTCGAGTTCGAAGGCGAGGTCATCGAGGCGCTCCCGAACGCCATGTTCCGGGTGCAGCTCGACAACGGCCACGTCGTCCTCGGGCACGTCGCGGGCAAGATGCGACGCTTCCGCATCCGGATCCTGCCGGGGGATCGGGTAAGAGTCGAGGTCTCGCCGTATGACCTCGACCGCGCGCGGATCGTCTACAGGCATCGGTGAGCTTGCACTGATCGACGCGATCGGGGCGGCGCTCGACCGTCGCCCCGGCTCGCGCATCGTCCGCTGGCTGGGCGACGACGCGTCGGTCGTCCGCGCCGGCGCCTTCGCCGTGACGTCGGTCGACGCGATGGTCGAGGGCACGCACTTCAACCTCGGGCCGCGCTGCGGTCCCGAGGACGTCGGGCACCGCGCGCTCGCCGGCGCGCTGTCGGACCTCGCCGCCATGGGCGCCGAGCCCGGCGAGGCCTACCTCTGCGTCGTGCTCCCGCCCGGGCTGGGCGAGGCCGACGTGCTCGCCCTGCACCGCGGGGCGGAGGCGCTGGCCGCCGTGGCCGGCACGACGATCGCCGGCGGCGACCTCACCCGCGGGCCGGCGCTGATGATCGCCGTCACCGTCGTCGGCTGGGCTGAGCGTGAAACGGAGCTCGTGGGCCGCGACGGCGCGCAGCCCGGCGATCTCGTCGGCGTGACCGGCGTGCTCGGCGCCTCGGCGGCGGGGCTCGCCGTGCTCGAGGGCCGCGCGGCGGGGCCGGATGAGCTCGTGCAGGCCTACCTGCGCCCGCAGCCTCGGCTCGCCGAGGGCCGGGTGCTTGCGCGGGCCGGCGCGAGCGCGATGCTCGACCTCTCCGACGGGCTGGCATCGGATGCCCGCCGCGTCGCCGAGGCGAGCGCGGTCACGCTCGCACTCGACGCCGCGGCACTTCCGCTCGCACCCGGGGTGCGATTGGTCGCGGAAGCCATGGGGCGCGACGCGCTCGAGCTCGCCGCCACGGGCGGCGAGGACTACGAGCTGTGCGCCTGCCTGTCGCCGGACCGGCGCGCCGAAGGTGAGGCGGCCGGCCTGACGTGGGTCGGCGAGGTCGTCGAAGGACCCGCCGAGGTCACGTGGAGATCAGCCGCGCCGGGCGCTGAGCGCTGGCGCGGCTGGGAGCACTAAGCGGTCTTGCGCTCCGACGGCGCGATGCCGCCGGCGGTCAGACGCTCGAGAATCGCCGAGGCAACGAGACGCGGATCGATGTCGTAGCCGCTTTTCTTCATGAGGTCTCGCATCCTTTCGACTTCGCTCATCCGTGAGGGGGCCAATTCGGGGTCAGGGCAGGCGATCTTCTGGACTTCCCGTCCGAAGCGTCCGGCTGCCGCGGGGAGGAGCGCTTCGAGCGCCTCCTCGTGGGTGTGGTATCGGAGAGCTGTGGTCATCGCATGAGGTTCATCGACGCCAGTACGACGACCGCTCATCGGGTCGTGACCCCACCCGTTGGGAGGGCGCTCAGGCAAGCCGGTCGTTCCGTGGTTTCGTGTCCACCAGCCGAGCGAAGATCACGATCCGCTTGGCGGCCGAATACAGCGGGTGGCAGGCCGACAGCACGAGCCGGTCGTAGCGCACGCGCTGGGTGACCCAGGTCGCCGTCGGCGGCACGATCCGCTTGCGCTCGACGGCGTAGACGAAGCGCCCGTACGGCATCGAAACCTCGATGCGATCGCCCGTGTCGAGCTTGTCGAGGCGCCGGAACGGGGCGCCGTAGGTGGTGCGGTGCCCGGCGATCGCCACCGTGCCGCGCGCGCCAGGCAGCGGCGTGCCGGGGTAGTGGCCGGGCCCGCGCCGCAGGCTGGACGTGTCCGTCCCCGCGACGACCACCGAGTTGACGCCGATCGAGCGCATGCGGATGCGCCCGAGCGGCTGGCCGTCGTCGGTGCGGCGGTTGAGCGCGCGCGACGCATAGGCGAGCTTGCGATCGAGCGTGCCGAGGTGCGAGAGCACCTTGCGGTCCGTCGCGGTGGGCTCGGTGCCCTCGAGCTTGGCCAGGTCGTCGTCGAGCCGGCCCTGCTCGAGCTTGGCGTACAGCGCCGACACCGGCTCCTGCCACACGAGCGTGACGATCGCGTCGGCGAGCAGCAGCGCGCCGACGACGAGGAGGACGCTGGAGATCGGCTTGAGGACACGCCTCATGGAGCGATTATCGCTTGAGGGCGGATTCGGTCCCCCCGAGTGAGCCCGGGCCGGCGTAGCCAATCGGCCCGCGGGTGCGGATCGGGTCGGGCTCGGCGTTCTGCACGATCCGGCGGCGGGTCCGGACGACGGCGACGACGCCGACCAGGCAGCCGGCCAGCAGCGACAGGAACAGCGCGGCGAGCGGGGTGACGTGGCCGCCCGCGGTGATCAGCACCGCAAGCCACGCGAGATTGAGCGGCCCGAGGTCGAGCGCGAGCCCGAAGTGCACGACCATCAGCAGCGGCAGCACGAGCCCGACCAGCACGAGCGCGACCCGCGTGCGGCTCGACATCTGCGTGCCCGGCGCGGCGGCGAACAGCCAGCCGTGCGCGGCCGGCACGAGCAGCGCCGCCGCGAACGGGTTCACGAGCCACACGAGCGCCGCGAGCCCCGTGATCCCCAGCCCGAGCGCCGCCGCGGCACCGCCGGCGGATACGCTCGCCGGCAGGCCGAGCCGGCCGATCAGCGCGCGTTTCGGGCCGATCCACGCCAGCGCGAGCACGAGCGGGACGGAGGCGAGTGCGGCGATGTTCCAGCCCCGCAACGGCAGCGCCTCCGGCAGCACCGGACCAAGCGGTGCGTCCAGCGCGCCGGTCAGCCCCAGCAGCCGCATCCACAGCCAGGCGAGCAGGAACGGGAGCGCGGCCGCGCCGACCCAGCCGAGCCAGCGCGCGACCGGCAGGTGCCGGCGCCGCGCGCCGAAGAAGCCGTCGAAGGCGGTCAGCAGCGGCGGCAGCAGCAGCGTCCCGACCAGCAGCCGGATCGCCCAGTCGGGCAGCAGCCGCTTGACGGTGATGATCCCCGACGGCTCGTCCGCGAACGGGCCGTCCTCGCCGGCGCGCGACACGGGCCCGTCGAGCGCGGTGATCGCCCGCAGCGCCGCGCGGCCGAACGCGTCGATGCGGTTCTCCGACACCTCGGTGTTCGCCTTCGGCCCGAGCTCGCCCGACGACTGGAGCAGCACGGCCGGCAGCCCGGCGCGGGCGGCCTCGCCCTGCTCGGACACCGTCAGGGGCAGCGCGCGCCGCGCCCACTGGCCGATCGCCCGCGAGCCGCCCGCCTGCACGCCGACCTCGCGCCGCACCGCGCTCTCGAGCGTGCGCCGCACGCCCATCGGCGCCGCCTCCTCGCCGTTGGACCACGGGACGATCCACGGCTTGCGCGTCTGGCGCCCGGCGACGTCGCCGAGCACGATCGCGGCGTCGATCGGGTCGTCGGCCGCGTCTTTCGCGAACGCGCGCGCGCCCGCGGCACCCGCGCTGCCGCCCGAGGTCGAGACGAGCACGAGCGTGGAGGACAGCTCGCGCACCTTGAACAGCCGCGCCATCTCGAGCAGCGTCGCCGTGCCAGACAGCTCGGCCAGCGCCGGCGAGCCGAGCGCGTCGCGGTGCGCCATCACGACGATCCGGCGGCTCGAGAGGCCCGGCCGAACGCCCACCACCGTCTCGAGGTCTGTCTTCCCGCGGACCGTCCGCTCCTCGGTGGTGCGGCGCGAGACGCGGAAGTTGTTGGCCTTGAACGTCTCCGCCACGCGGTCGGCGAGCGCGCGGTCGGCGTCCGAGCCCGGCGGGCGATTTGGGTACTGCTTCGCCGAGCTCGCCCAGCAGCGTGTACGCCCTGCCGCCGTCGAAGCCGGCAGGCGCCAGCGGCGTCGTCGCCCCGCCGGGGCGATCGGCGAGCGAGAAGGCGGCGATGAACAGCGCGATCAGAGCCGGAGCGAACGCCGCGCGGTAGACCCTGACGTCGAGCACCGTTCGAGGATAGATTCCCGCGCCGCGTACGCTGTGCGAACAGTGTCCGAACGCGCGCCGCGGATCCTGCTCGTGGACGACGAGCTGCCGATCCAGACCCTGCTCTCGTTCCCGCTGCAGCGCGACGGCTACGAGGTCGTGATGGCCGGCGACGGCCAAGAAGCGCTCAACCGCTTCTCCGAGCAGCCGTTCGACCTCGTCGTGCTCGACCTGATGCTCCCGAAGATCGACGGGCTCGAGGTGTGCAAGCGCATGCGCGCCCGCTCAGCGGTCCCGATCATCATGCTGACCGCCAAGTCGGAGGAGATCGACAAGGTCCTCGGTCTCGAGCTCGGCGCGGACGACTACATCACCAAGCCGTTCTCGATGCGCGAGTTCCGCTCGCGCGTGAAGGCGGCGCTCCGCCGCGCCGGGATGGCGCGCCTGCACGAAGGCGGCGAGTCGCCGATCGAGGTCCGCGAGCTGCGTATCGACCCGGCCAAGCGCGCGGTCACGCTGCGCGGCGGCAGCGTGCCGACCACGTTCGTCGAGTTCGAGATCCTCAGCGCGCTGGCGTCGAGCCCCGGCCGCGTGTTCACGCGCGACATGCTGCTGACGCGCATCTGGGGCGACTCCGCCTACCGCGACCCGCGCACCGTCGACGTCCACATCCGGCACCTGCGCGAGAAGCTCGAGACCGACGCCAAGGAGCCCGAGTACATCTTCACCGTGCGCGGCGTCGGCTACCGCTTCCGCGACGAGGAGTAGGCATTGCTCATCACGTCGCTGCGCAACCGGCTCGCGCTGATCTTCGGGCTGATTGTGCTGACGGCGATCGCGATCGTCTACTTCGCCGTCGCGCCGCAGCTCGAGGGCGCGCTGCGCGACCAGAAGCTCGACGGGCTCGCAGACGACGCCGAGCGCTACTCGGTGCCGCTGCGGAGCCTCGTGGGCTCCGACGCACCACAGCCGGAGCTCGCGCGCCAGGTGCGGGCCGTCGCCACCCGCACGAGCGCCGAGGTCAACGTGCTCGGCGTGGTCGACGGGACGGAGGACTCGCTGTTCGTGCTCGCCGACTCGGACACCGGCGGCGTCGAGATCGACGACGTGCAATCGGTCGCCCAGACCGCGCTCGCCACCCGCCGGACCGCGCGCGCCACCGAGCCGACGCGGCTCGGGCGCCAGGCGCTCGTCGCGGAGCCGCTGATCGAGGGCGGGCGCGTGCGCGGCGTCGCGGTGTTCGCCGACGAGCTCACCGACGTGCAGGCGAACGTCTCGCTGGTGCGGCGCCGGATCCTCGTCGGCGGCGCGATCGCGTTCCTGATCGCGGTGCTCGGCGGCTACCTGGTGGCACGCGCGCTGTCGCAGCGCGTCAAGCGGCTCGAGCGCGCGGCGCGCAAGGTCGCCAGCGGCGACTTCTCAGACCGCATCGAGCCCGACTCCGACGACGAGCTCGGCCAGCTCGGCGCGGCGTTCGACGACATGCAACGCCAGCTCCAGCGGCTCGACCATGCGCGCAAGCAGTTCATCGCCCAGGCCTCGCACGAGCTGCGGACGCCGCTGTTCTCGCTCGGCGGCTTCCTCGAGCTGCTGGAGGACGAGGAGCTCGACGAGGCGACCCGCCGGCAGTTCCTCGACCACGTACGCGCGCAGGTCGAGCGCCTGAGCCGCCTCGCCACCGAGCTGCTCGACCTCTCGCGGCTCGAAGCCGGCGCGCTCGAGCTGCGCACCGAGCCGACCGACGTGCGCCTGCTGGCGCGTGACGTCGCCGGCGAGTTCACCCCCATGGCCGCCCAGCGGGGCTCCGAGCTGCGGGTCGACCTCGGCGGCGACGCGATCGAGATCGAGTGCGATCCGGAGCGGGTCGCACAGGTGGTTCGTATCCTGCTCGACAACGCTTTGTTGCATACGCCCGCGGGAACCGGGGTCGTCGTTTCGGCCGCGCGAGAGAACGGGCAGGTGAAGCTCGAGGTCTCCGACTCCGGCCTCGGTATCAGGCGTCAGACCATGCCTCACATCTTCGAGCCGTTCTTCACCTCCTCCGACCGTGCCCAGGGCGCGGGTCTCGGGCTCGCCATCGCGCGCGAGCTGGCGGAGCGCATGAGCGGCGACCTGTCGGTCCGATCGGTGCCGGGCTCGACCACCTTCTGCCTCACCCTCCCGGCATGAAGCGGCTCGCGGCGCTGCTGACCTGCGGGGCGATCAGCCTGAGCGGCTGCGGCCTGCTCGGCGGCGATGAGGACAAGGGGGACACGCCCGCCAAGACCGAGACGACGACCACGCGCGTCGAGGTGCTCGAGAACGCTCCGAACGGCGACGGCGAGCGGCGCACCGGCTTCGACCCGCGCGCGATCTACCGCGACGAGGCGCCGGGCGTGGTGACCGTCGTGTCGCTGTTCGGCAACGCGGGCCTGGATTCGATCCTCGGCGGCGATTCCGGCGGCGACCAGGGCGGAGTCGGCTCCGGCTTCGTGGTCTCCCGCAACGGCGAGATCGCCACCAACGCGCACGTCGTCACCACCGGCGAGGGCGACGAGATCGAGCGCGCGCGCCAGGTCTACGTCGAATTCGCCGACGGCAACCAGGTCGAGGCGAAGATCGTCGGCCACGACCCGAACGCCGACATCGCGCTGCTCAAGGTCGACCCCCGCGGGCTGACGCTGCGGCCGCTGCCGCTCGCCCAGTCCGACGCCGTGCAGGTCGGCACGCCGGTCGCGGCCATCGGCTCGCCGTTCGGCGAGAAGCAGTCGCTGTCGGTCGGCGTCGTCTCCGCCATCGACCGCGCGATCGACTCGCTGACGGAGTTCCAGATCTCCGGCGCGATCCAGACCGACGCCGCGATCAACCCCGGCAACTCGGGCGGTCCGCTCGTCGACGGGCGCGGCCACGTGATCGGCGTCAACCAGCAGATCAAGTCGCGCTCGGGCGGTGGCGAGGGCGTCGGCTTCGCGGTGCCCGCCGACATCGTCCGGCGCTCGCTCGACGGGCTGCGCGAGGAGGGCGAGGTCCGCTACGCCTACCTCGGCGTGCAGTCGGTCGAGCTCTACCCGCAGCTCGTCAAGCGCTTCGACCTGCCCGTCGGCACCGGCGCGTGGGTGCAGGTCCTCCAGCCCGACGGGCCGGGCGCGAAGGCCGGCTTGCGCGGTGGCCGCGGCGAGGTGCGCTTCCAGGCGCGCTCGTTCTCGGAGGGCGGCGACATCATCACCCGCATCGAGAACAAGGTGATCCGGGACCCGGACGACCTGTCCGAGGCGGTGCAGCTGTTCGACCCCGGCCAGAAGGTGAAGGTCGAGGTCTACCGCGACGGGAAGAAGCGTGACCTCGAGCTCACGCTCGGCGAGCGGCCGCTGAACCCGCCGCGCGAGCAGAGCGGGTGAGAGGCATCGCGGTCGATCTCGCGCACGCGCTGCGCGAGATCGTGGTTCCGCGGCTCGGAGCGGAAGGTGGCCGCGCGCACGCGCGCGCGAGCGTCGGCGGGGACGTGACGTTCCAGATCGATGCCGAGGCGGAGGCGTTCCTCGAGGGCTGGGTGGCTGCGAACGCGCCAGGTGTCGCCTTCTATTCGGAAGACCGCGGGATGGTCTCGCCGGGAGGGGATCCAGAGTGGGTGCTCGTCGTCGATCCGATCGACGGCACGCGCCCCGCGCTCGCCGGGCTCGAGGCCGCGTGCACGAGCGTCGCGCTCGCACGAGCTCGGGGCGAGCCGACGATGGGCGACGTCATCGAGGGGGCGGTGGTGGAGATCAAGTCCGGCGAGTGGTTCGCCGCCACCCGCGGTGAGGGCTGCCGCGCCTCCAAGCCGATCGCGTTGAGTCACAACACGGACATCGACCGGCTGTTCTGGGTCTACGGCTTCACGCGCCGCCCGGCGCGCCACGTGGTCGAGGTGATCGGCGAGCTGATCGACCGCTCGTCGCTCGGCGGCGGCGTGTTCGACCTCGGCTCGGCCACCTTCGATCTGACGCGAATCCTCACCGGTCAGCTCGACGCCTACGTCGAGCCCGGGGCGCGCATGGTCGACGAGGTCCCGGGGATGCGAGAGGAGTTCGCGCGCGTCGGCGGCGGACACATCGTCAACAACTCGCCCTATGACCTGGCGGCCGCCGCGCTGTGCGTGCAGGAGGGCGGCGCGGTGATCACCGACGCGGCCGGCGGGGCGATCGCGCCGTACCGGCTGCTCGGCTCCGGCCCGGAGTTCCACATCTCCTGCGTCGCGGCCGCTTCGTCCGACCTGCATACGATGCTCATCGACGCCGTCCAGCGGGGCATGGAACGCCTCCGTTCGTCGGCTATCGTGGCCCCGCCTCAACCCTGACAAGGAAGGTCGTTCGAAGTGCTTCAGCCGGTCGCCATGGCCCACAAGAGCTTGGCGGACTACACCCACATCGTCGGTCGTCCGCTCGTCGAGGAGATCCGGGAGCTCGCGGAGCCGCTCAAGGGCAAGCGCGTCGTCCAGCTGAGCGCGACCGCGTTCGGCGGCGGGGTGTCGGAGATCCTCTACACGCTGATCCCGCTGATGCGCGACGTCGGGCTCGAGGTCGAGTGGCAGGTCATCTACGGGCGCGAGGAGTTCTTCAACTCCACGAAGCTGATGCACAACGCCCTCCAGGGCAACCCCCAGGACCTCACCGAGGAGCAGTGGGCGACCTGGTTCCAGTACAACGAGATGAACGCCCGCGAGCTGTCGCGGGGGTGGGACATCTGCCTCGTGCACGATCCACAGCCGGCCGCGATGCTGTCCCTCGCGCCCGAGAAGGCGAAGGCGTGGGTGTGGCGCTGCCACATCGACGTCTCGACGCCGAATCCGGCGACGATGGAGCGCCTGCTCCCGTACATCGAGAAGTACCCGGCGTCGCTGTTCCACGTCGCCAACTACGTGCCGCCCGGGATGAACGGCGGGGTCAACATCGTCCCGCCCGCGATCGACCCGCTGGCGCCGAAGAACATGGCGCTCTCGATCGAGGACGCGACGTTCGTCTGCAAGCAGTTCGGGATCGACACGAGCCGCCCGATGCTGTGCCAGGTCTCGCGCTTCGACCCCTGGAAGGACCCGCTCGGCGTGATCGACGCCTACCGCATCGTCAAGAAGGAGCGGCCCGACGTGCAGCTCGCGCTCGTCGGCTCGATGGCCTCCGACGATCCCGAGGGCTGGGACTTCTACAACTCGACGCTCGCCCACGCCGACGGCGACCCGGACGTCCACATCCTCAACAACTTCAACAACGTCGGCGCGATCGAGGTCAACGCGTTCCAGTCGCTCGCCGACGTCGTGATCCAGAAGTCCACGAAGGAAGGCTTCGGCCTGACCGTGTCCGAGGCGCTGTGGAAGGGCCGCCCGTTCATCGGCGGCGACGTCGGCGGGATCCCGCTGCAGGTCGAGAACGGCGAGACCGGCTACCTGGTGAGCACGGTCGAGGACTGCGCCGCGCGCTCGCTCGACATCTTGAACGACCCCGCGCTCGGGAAGGCTCTTGGACGACGTGGCAAGGAGCACGTCCGCGAGCACTTCCTCACCCCCCGTTACCTCCGCGACTACCTGAAGATCTTCCAAGAGGTGTTGTAGATGCCAGATCGTGACCGGCCGCTTGTCCTGGTCTCCAACCGGGGGCCCGTCACGTATCAGGAGGATGGTTCGGTCAAGCGGGGGACGGGCGGTCTGGTGACCGCGCTCACCGGCCTGGCCTCACACCGCGACGCCGTCTGGATCGCGTCGGCGATGTCGGACGGCGACGCGAAGGTGCAGCGCGAGGCCGGCGAGGAGCCGTTCTCGGTCGACGCACCGCACGGCGGCGAGTTCCGCGTGCGCTTCGTCGAGTCCGACCCGAACGCCTACGACGGCTTCTACAACGTGATCGCGAACCCGATGCTCTGGTTCATCCAGCACTACCTGTGGGACCAGAGCAACGCGCCAGACATCCGCCGCGAGGAGGTCGACGCGTTCGAGCACGGCTACAACGTCGTCAACGAGGACCTCGCGCGGGCAGTGCTGCAGGAGATCCAGGACGACGACGAGCCGGTCGTCATGGTCCACGACTACCACTTCTACACGCTGCCGGGCATGATCCGGCGCGAGCGCCCCGACGTCTTCCTGCACCACTTCATCCACATCCCGTGGACGCAGCCGGACGCCTGGCGCGTGCTGCCGAAGGGGATCCGCGACCAGATCTTCAACGGCCTGCTCGCGAACGACATCGTCGGCTTCCACACGCGCTCCTACCGGCGCAACTTCCTGCAGTGCTGCCGCGACCTGATGGACCTCGAGGTCGACATGAAGTCGGGCGTCGTGCACCTCGAGGACCGCGACGTCTGGGTCCGCGCCTATCCGCTCCCGATCGACTACGAGGCGACGAAGGAGACCGCGGCGCGCGAGCGCGTGATCGAGTTCGAGGAGAAGCTGCTGGCGCGCCGGCGCGAGTTCTCGATCCTGCGCGTCGACCGCGCCGACCTGAGTAAGAACGTCTTGCGCGGCTTCACCGGCTTCGACATCTTCCTCGAGCAGCATCCGGAGTTCTCCGAGCGGATCACGTTCACGGCGCAGCTGATGCCGTCCCGGACCGACGTGCCGGAGTACGCCGAGTACCTCGAGCGCATCGAGGCGCTCGTCGCGGTGGTCAACCACCGCCACGGGACGCCCGACTGGATGCCGATCGATCTGAAGCTGCGGGACGACCTCGAGGAGGCGGTGGCCTCGTACAAGCACTACGACGTGATGATGGTCAACGCGATGTTCGACGGGATGAACCTCGTGGCCAAGGAGGGGCCGTTGGTCAACGAGCGCGACGGCGTCTCGATCCTCGGCGAGAACACCGGGGCGCACGAGGAGCTGGGCGAGTTCGCCTTGAGCGTGAACCCGTTCGACGTGCAGGAGCTGGCGGACGCGATCTACGCGGCGCTGACCATGTCGGCCGAGGCGCGGGCGCGGCGCGCCGCTGGGTTGAAGGAGATCGTCACGTCGCGCGATCCGGGTGACTGGATCGACGAGCAGGTCGCGGACATCCGCAGTAAGGCGCGCGGTATGGCGCCGACCGGCGGCTAGCGCACACACGAATGTCAGCTCAAGGTCGCGATGCGACCTCGAGCTGACTTTCGTGCCTACCCGGTCTCGAAGCTGAACTCGCTGGTGGCCGGATCGGTGGGACGGAACCGCGGTGCCGAGGGCTGCGGCGGATGCGTCGCCACGGGCGGCGGCGGGGGCGCGGGCCGGGGAGCCCGCGTGGGCGCCGGCGCCACCCGCCGCCGCGGCGCCACGCGGGTTCGAGCCACCTGCCGTCTCCTCACCCGCGCCTTTCGCGCGGGCCCCTTGGGCGCCGCCCGATGCCGCTCCCTCGCGCGCGCGGGCGACGGCCTCCGCGCCGCCGGCGGGGTCGCGGTCCCCACCGGCACCCCCTCGTCGCTCGGCAGCCGTGGGGGCTCCGGCGCCAGCCGCGGCCACGCGACCGCCAGGGCCAGCACGCCCGCGACGACGGCGGCTCGGCCGACGTTGCCCCACCGGACGCGCATGCCCCGCCGTAGGCGCCACAGGGCTGCCGCTCGCCCCCGCGTTGCTAGCATCGACCGCCGCATGGCGACTGAACCCCCCGTTTACGACCTCGTCCTCCTGCTCGACACGCAGGTGGACGACGAGCGCCGGACCGAGATCCTGGACAACGTCCAGGCCGCGATCGAGAAGGGCGGCGAAGTTGTCGGCCGTCACGACTGGGGCGTCCGTCCGACCGTCTACGAGGTGCAGAAGCGCCCGGACGCGGATTACCACCTGTTCCAGTTCCACGGGGACAACGCGCTGCTCGAGCAGCTCGACCACACGCTGAAGATCACGGACGGCGTCCTGCGCTTCCGGATCATCAAGCTCCGCGCGGGCACGCCCCCGCCGCCGGACCTCGGGAGCCCCGCCGCCGCGGCGGTCGCCCCGGCCGCTGAGCCCGACGAGGCCTAGCCTCCCTTCGCAACGTCTTCGCAACGATTTCGCCGCAAGGTGCGGCGCCATCGTTCTGTGGTCCGGTCCCCGATCTAGACTCGGCGGCCGAGAGTCGAGAGAAGCATCGAAAGGAGCCACGCCGTGGCCGCAACAAACATCAACAGAGTGGTCCTCACAGGGAACCTCACGCGGGATCCCGAGCTCCGCTCCCTGCCCAGCGGCATGTCCGTTTGCTCGCTGCGGATCGCGTCGAACACGCGCCGCAAGGATCAGACGACGGGTGAGTGGACCGACAAGCCGAATTACTTCGATGTCACGGTCTGGGGCGCCCAGGGCGAGAACTGCTCGCGGTTCCTCTCCAAGGGCCGCCCGATCGCGCTTGACGGCCGCCTCGAGTGGCGCGAGTGGCAGGACCAGCAGGGCAACAAGCGCCAGAGCGTGGAGATCATCGCCGATTCCATCCAGTTCCTTGGTGGCCGCGACGACGCCCCGGTCGGCGGCAACGCTGGCTTCACGCCGCAGTCCGACGTCCCGGTCGACAACCGCGACTTCCAGCCGGCCGGCGCGCCCGCCGGCGGCGGCAGCAGCGCCCCCGCGGACGACGACATCCCGTTCTAGGCGGCTCCCGCCGCCACCGGCACTCCCCACGGCCCCGGAGGCGACTCCGGGGCCGTTTTGCGTACCGAGAAGGCGCGTCGCGGCGCGTCTGCCACAATGGACGACCGGCGCTTCCGCGCGCCCCAGGATTTCGTGCGCCCCAGCGGCGCCTCGTGACACGCAGCACACGAAAGGTCTTCTAAGTGGCAAAGCAGCGCAGCCGGCCGACGCGCCGGCGTGACAAGAAGGGTGGGCCCGGCTCCGGCCGCCGTAAGTCCTGCCAGTACTGCCGCGACAAGGTCGAGCACGTCGACTACAAGGACGTCGCGTCGCTCCGCAAGTTCATCAGCGACCGCGGCAAGATCCGGTCGCGCCGGATCACCGGCGCCTGCCGCCGGCACCAGAACCAGATCGCGACCGCCGTCAAGCGCGCCCGCGAGATCGCCCTGCTCCCGTACGTGGGCGACACGCGCGAGTCACGCGACGAGCGCGGCCGGCCGTCACGCGACGACCGCGATCGCGACCGCGAGCGCTAGGCCTGCAGCCATGCCTCAGGCGATCATGCTCCAGGACCACGAGACGCTGGGCGAGCGCGGCACCGTCGTCGACGTCTCGAAGGGCTACCTGCGCAACTACCTGATCCCGCGCAAGCTCGCCGAGCCGGCCACCAAGGGCTCGATCGCCGCCGCGCAGCGCCGCCAGCAGGTCGCCGAGCGCGCCCTCGCCGAGGCGACCACGAAGGCGCGCGACAACGCCGAGCTGCTGAACAAGACGGTGCTCACCATCACGCACCAGGCCGGCGACGACGGGCGCCTGTTCGGCTCCGTCACCTCACAGGACATCGTCGACGCCATCAAGGAGGCCCGCGGCATCCGCATCGACCGCCGCAAGGTCCACCTCGACGAGCCGATCCGCACGGTCGGCACGCGCATGGTCGTCGTCGAGGTCGCCGACGACGTCACCGCGACCATCAAGACGATGGTCGTCGAAGAGAAGTAGAGGCGCCACGAGCGCCAAGAAGGACGTCGTCGAGCGATACGTCGCCGGCTTGCGAGCCGGCGACCACGACGTGATCCTCGACTGCCTGACCGACGACGTGCGGTGGGAGATGCCGCCGCACTACGAGCTGAGCGGCAAGCCCTCGTTCGAAGGTGCGATCTGGAACGAGGCGGCGCCCGGCCCGCCGGACATCGAGATCGTCCGGCTCGTCGAGGAGGACGACGTCGTCGTCGCGGAGGGCGCCGTCCAGACCGAGCTGCGAGGCGGTGGCCGCACCGACGCCATGTTCTGCGACGTCTTCCATTTCCGCGGCGACAAGATCTGCCGCCTGGTGACCTACCAGGTCGATCGCGGGACGCGCGAGCCACCCACTTCGTAACAACTCTGCGCAGGAAGCGGGGAAAGTCGCGCGCGACCCCCGAAGCCTCCGATCGCCGACCTAGACTCGATCGCCCGATGGCGATCGCAGACCAGCGCAACGGCGACGCGGCTACCGCCCCGCCGCAGAACCTCGAGGCGGAGCAGTCTGTCCTCGGCGCAGTCCTCCTGTCGGACACCGCGCTGCCCGCGCTGATCATCGACGAGCGCCTCCAGCCGGAGGACTTCTACCGCGAGGCGCACGGCCTGATCTTCCAGGCGATGCTCGACCTGCACACGGTCGGCGAGCCGGTCGACGCCCTCACGCTCGTCGAGCACCTCAAGCAGGCCGGCCTGCTCGAGCGCGTCGGCGGCCGCGCGGCGGTCGACCTGCTGGCGGGCTCGGTGCCCGCGGTCGGCAACGTCCGCCAGTACGCGCGGATCGTGCGCGAGAACGCGATGCTCCGCCGCCTCCTGCGCGCGTCGTACGAGATCCAGGCGCGCGTGCACTCCCACGAGGCACCGCCGCGGGAGCTCGTCGACCTCGCCGAGCGCTCGATCCTCGAGGTCGCCCACGACGACCGCCGCAAGGACTTCCGCTCGATCCATGACCTGCTGTCGGCCGAGCTCGACAAGCTCGAGCAGCTCTCCGCCGAGGGCCTCTCGATCACCGGCACGCCGTCGGGCTTCGAGGACCTCGATCGCATCACCGGCGGCTTCCAGCCCGGCAACCTGATCATCCTCGCGGCACGCCCGGGTATGGGCAAGTGCCTGGCGGGGTCCGCGCTCGTCTACGACCCGTCGACCGGGGCGCGACGACGCATCGACGAGGTCGTGAGCGCCGTCGAGCGCGGCGAGCCCGTCGAGGTCGCCGCCGTCGGCGCGGATCTCCAGCTGCGCGTCGCGCCGGTGAGCGCCGGTCTTCGCAGCGGTGTGCAGCGCGTGTTCCGGCTTCGCACCCGCCTGGGCCGCCGCATCGACGCGACCGCGAACCATCCGCTGCTGACGCTCGAGGGGTGGCGCGAACTCGGCGAGCTCGAGCCGGGCGCGCGGATCGCCGTGCCGCGTCGTCTTCCGCGACCGCTCGGGAACACCGCGATGCCCGACCACGAGGTGGTGTTGCTCGCCGCGCTGATCGCCGACGGCAATCTCACCGAGCGCACGCCGCGCTTCTGCTCGGCGCCGGACTCCGCGATCCTGCCGGTCGTCGAGCAAGCTGCGAGCGAGATGGGCCTCCGCCTCCACGACGGTGGGCGCGGCACGATGACGGTCAGCGCTGGCCGCGGTGGCCCGCCGAACCCGCTCACGGCGCTGCTCAAGCGTCACGGCCTGTGGGGCCTCCGCTCAGGGGAGAAGTTCATCCCCGAGGCGGTGTTCGGTCTGGGGGATGAGCAGATCGAACGCTTCCTGTCCGTCCTCTACGCGTGCGACGGCCACGTGTACTGCGGCGAGCGCTACTCCCAGATCGGTTACACGACGATCTCCGAACGGCTCGCGCACGACGTCCAGCACCTGCTCCTGCGGCTCGGCATCGTGTGTGCGATCCGGCCGCTCAAGCGAGCGGTCTATGAGGGCACCGGCACGGTCGCCCGTGAAGTCCGCATCACTGACCGGGCCGGGCTCGAGGAGTTCGCCCGCCGTGTGGCGATCGTCGGCAAGGTCGCCGGGCTCGAGCGGGTGCTCGAGCGCGGAGCGGCGCGCGCGGTCAACTCCAACCTCGACACGCTTCCGATCGCGGTCTGGGAGCGCGTGGTCGCTGCCAAGGGCGAGCGGACATGGGCGGAGATCAGCGCGGCGACGAACCGGCCGCGCAACCACAACTGGCACGTCGGCACCCGCGGCCTCTCCCGGCCGCAACTCGCCACGCTCGCCGAGGCGACGCGCAGCTCCGAGCTCGCCGGCCTCGCCACCAGCGACCTGTGGTGGGACGAGGTCGCGTCGATCGAGGACCTCGGCGAGCAGGAGACCTACGACCTGACCGTCCCGGGCGAGCACAACTTCGTCGCCGACGACATCGTCGTCCACAACAGCGCGCTGATGGCCAACTTCGCCGAGCACGCCGCGCTCACGACCCAGCAGGCGGTTGCGCTGTTCTCGCTCGAGATGAGCGAGGGGGAGCTCGCGCAGCGGTTCATCGCGAGCCAGGCCTCGGTCAAGGGCGACGACCTGCGCAAGGGCAAGGTGCCGCCGGCGCGCTGGGGCAAGATCATGGCCGCGTCCAACCGGCTCGCGGAGTCGGCGCTGTTCGTCGACGACTCGTCCGATCTGTCGGTGCTCGACGTGCGCGCGAAGACGCGGCGGCTCGCCCAGCAGCAGGCCGACGGGCTCGGGCTCGTGCTGATCGACTACCTGCAGCTCATGCGAGCGACCGGGCAGACCGACAACCGCGCCGAGCAGGTGGGGCAGATCAGCCGCGGGCTCAAGACGCTCGCGCGCGAGCTCGAGGTGCCGGTGATCGCGCTCTCGCAGCTCAACCGCGGTGTCGAGCAGCGCGCGGACAAGCGCCCGATGCTGTCCGACCTCCGCGAGTCGGGCGCGATCGAGCAGGACGCCGACCTCGTGATGTTCATCTACCGCGACGAGTACTACGACGAGGATTCCGAGGACGAGGGGCTGGCCGAGGTCCACATCGCCAAGCACCGCAACGGCGGCCTGGGCACGGTCAAGATGACCTTCCAGGGCGAGTACCCGCGCTTCATGTCCTACGTGGGCGAGGAGCACTACTAGTGGCGAGTTGCCCCGACGGCCGCTGCGACGGCTCCGGCTTCCTGTTCGAGGACGACACCCGCCGCGCCCGCGACTGCAGCTGCCGCCCGCGCCGCATCGCCCGCCGCAAGGCGCGCAAGCTCGCGGGCGTGATCCCGCGCCGCTTCCAGGGCGTCTCGTTCGACCGCGCGCCGGTCACGCTGATCGAGCCGACCGTGGTGCGCGAGGTGCGCAAGTACGTCGACTCGCTCGAGCAGAACCTCGACGACGGCCAGGGCATCTGGTTCGAGGGCGACGTCGGCACCGGCAAGACGACGCTCGCGATGCTGATCTCGGCCGAGGCGCTGCGCGAGGGCCACTCCGTCGCGATCTACTCGCTCCCGCGGCTGCTGGGCCTGCTGCGCGAGACGTTCGACGACGAGTCCGAGGCCTCGCTCTCCACGCTGCTCGACCGGCTCGCCGCCGTCGAGCTGCTGCACATCGACGACGTCGGCGCCGAGCAGAGCTCGCCGTGGGTGCTCGAGCAGCTCTACTCGATCGTCAACACGCGCTACGAGGACGGGCGGGCGATCGTGCTGACGACGAACCTCAGCCCGCCCGAGCTGCAGGTCCAGATCGGGGAGCGGACGGTCTCCCGCATCACCGAGATGTGCGGCGACCCGTTGCTGCTGAAGGGCACCGACCAGCGCGTCTCGATGCCCGACCCGTTCGCGTCCGACGAACCACTCCCCTACGGCACGCCGCGCGCGCGCCGCCTGGCCTCCTAGACTTCACCCACGGCATGGCCGGCACGGTGATCGTGGGCGCCCAATGGGGCGACGAGGGCAAGGGCAAGGTCATCGACCTGCTCGCCGAGAACGCGGACCTCGTCATCCGCTTCCAGGGCGGCAACAACGCCGGCCACACGATCGTCCGCAACGGCGAGAAGTGGGCCTTCCACCTGATCCCGTCCGGGATCCTCTACCCCGGCAAGCTGTGCGCGATCGGCAACGGCGTCGTGATCGACCCCGGCGTCCTCACCGGCGAGCTCGAGAACCTGCGCGCCCGCGGCATCGACGTCTCCGGCCTGCGCATCAGCGCCAACGCGCACCTGATCATGCCCTACCACCTGATGCTCGACTCGGCGGGCGAGGCGCGGCTGGGCAAGCTCCAGATCGGCACCACCCGCCGCGGCATCGGGCCCTGCTACGCCGACAAGGCGGCCCGCCTTGGCATCCGCGTCCAGGACCTGCTCGACGAGAAGATCCTGAAGAAGAAGATCGTGCTCGCGATGGAGCCCAAGCGGCTCAGCCTCCGCCCGTACGCCAAGGCGCCCGAGCTCGACCTGCAGTCGATGACCGACACGTACATGACCTACGGGCACCGGATCGAGCAGTACATCACCGACACCGCGCGCCTCACGTGGGACGTCCTCGACAACGGCGGCGACGTCCTGTTCGAGGGCGCCCAGGCCACGATGCTCGACATCGACCACGGCACGTATCCGTTCGTGACCTCGTCCAACCCCGTGGCCGGCTCGGCCTCCACCGGCACCGGCGCGGGCCCGAAGGACATCGACGAGATCTGGGGCATCACCAAGGCGTACGCCACGCGCGTCGGCGCCGGCCCGTTCCCGACCGAGCTCGACGGCGACCTCGCCGACACGCTGCGCGAGGCGGGCGGCGAGTACGGCACGACCACCGGCCGCGCGCGCCGCGTCGGCTGGATCGACCTCGTCGCGCTGCGCTACGCCGCGCGGCTCAACACGATGACCGCGCTCGCCATCACGAAGCTCGACGTCCTCACCGGCCTCGGCTCGCTGCGCGTCTGCACCGCCTATCGCGGCGCCGAGGAGGCGCGCTTCACCAACTACCCCTACCACCAGACCGTGCTCCACCAGGCCACGGGCGAGTACGAGGAGCTCCCGGGCTGGGACGAGGACATCACCGAGGCGCGCGAGGAGGCCGACCTCCCGCAGGCCGCGCGCGACTACCTGGCCTTCATCGCCGACTTCGTCGGCGTGCCGATCGCGCTCATCGGCGTCGGCGCCGGGCGCGAGCAGATCATCTGGACCGAGGCCGGCCGCGACACCGCCGCCGGCCGCCGCGTCGCGCTCGCCTGACGGCCGCGCTCGCCGCGCGCCGCGGGTTTCGCCCTCTGGGCGAATACCCGCAAGGGAACCCGGCCCTCTAGGGCCGGCGTTTCCCTAGTCCTTCACCACGCGCGTGTGGACGATGAAGTCGTGCAACGCACGATTCTCCTCGTCCCACAGCGGCCACAGCACGTCGAGGAGCGGCGCGAGGCCGGCGGTGAACGAGCCGGCGATGCCGAAGATGACCGTCTTGATGAGTACCTCGCGCATCAGTGCGAAGCCGAAGGTGATGTGCTCGCCGGACGTTCGCACGACGCGGATGCCGAGGGCCATGCGCCCGAGGGTCTTGCCGTTCGTCCTGGCCATCAGCACCGGCGCGTAGAGCAGGGCGATGATCGATACGCACAGCACCCACAGGAGCAGCCCGGCGATTGCCGCGCCCACGCTCGCGTCGCTGTCGTCAGCGAAGCCGACACCGATCACCGCGCCGATCGGGAGGAACAGGATCAGCGCCCCGACGCCGATGATGATGCCGTCGATCAGCTGAGCGCCGACGCGCGACCACCAGCTCGCCAGCATGTGTTGGCCTTCGAACGCGGGCTGGTGCTGGTGTGCGGGGGCCACTGGGCCACCGGCGCCGGGCGGTGCGGGGGAGGTGTAGCCGGGCAGGCCGGACTCGTGCCGCGGGGCTTCGGGGGCGGTCCCGCCGCCCAGAGGGTCGCCGGGGGTGATGCCCCCGGAATCGCCGGAACGCTCGCTCATGCGGCGACTCTAACGCCAGCGCTCGACGAGGTCTTCGTCTCCGACCTCGCGCACCACCCGCGCGGGCACACCCATCGCGACCCCGCGCGCCGGCACGTCCTTCGTCACGACGGCGCCGGCGGCGATGAACGCCTCCGCGCCGATCTCGACGCCCGGGCACAGCACGACGCCGCCGCCGACGCGGCACGCGCGGCGCAGCGTCGGCCCGTCGAGCGGCTCGTCCGGCGCGTGGCGCGCCATCGTCGAGTCGTTCGTGGTCGTCACGCCGGGGCCGACGAAGACGTCCTCCTCGATGACCGTGCCGGCGGTGATGTAGACGTCGGTCTGGATCCGCACGCGCGCGGCGATCTCCACGTCGTTGTCGATCGCGCTGCCGCGCCCGACCACGCTCCCCGGCCCGATCGACGCGCGCTCGCGGACGAAGGCCTGGTCGCCGACGATCGCCCCCTCGGCGAGCGCGGCGCCGGCGAACACGATCGCCCCCGCGCACACCACGGCGCCTGGCGAGAGCACCAGCGGCGGCGGCAGCTCGCGCGACGCGCTGGAGTGCGCGGCGAGCTTCGGCGGCTTGCCGAGCACGACCCGGTCCTGGATCACGCAGCCGGAGCCGATCACCGTGTTGTCGTGAATCACGACGTAGGCGCCGATCTGCACGTCCTCGGCGAGCTGCACGTTGTCGCCGAGGAGCAGCCCCGGCGCGCGGTCAGATGGCTGCACCCTGCTCCCTCCTGCTCGCATCCAGGCGCCCCTGCAGCCCCTCCAGCACCCGCACGACGCGCAGGCCGCTGGCGCCGTCCGACAGCGGCGTGCGCCCCTCGCGGACGCACTCGATGAAGTGCTCGCACTCGAGCCGCAGCGGCTCGCGGTTGGGGATCCGCGGGCTGTAGATGTCCCCGGCGCGGGTGATGTACTCGCCGTAGGACCCTGAGTCCTCGTCGAAGCCCTTGTCGTAGACCGTCACCTTGCGCTCGATGTCCATGTCGTCGAACGTCGCCATCCGCTTCGAACCAACGACCGTGAAGCGCCGCTCCTTGTGGGGGTCGAGCCACGACAGGTGCAGATGGGCCGCGAGGCCGGAGGGGAAGCGCAGGTAGCCGAAGACGACGTCCTCGATCCCCTGGCGCATGTAGGACTCCCCGCGCGCGTCGAGCTCGTAGGGCTCCTCGTCGGCGAGGTGGAGGACGACGGAGACGTCGTGGGCGCCGAGCGACCACAGCGCGTTCTCGTCCGCCCGCAGCTGGCCGAGGTTGAGGCGGTTGGAGTAGATGTAGTGGATGTCGCCGAGCTCGCCGGAGTCGGCGATCTCCTTCAGCTTGGCAACGCCGGGGTGGTACTCGAGCAGGTGGCCGACCATCAGCAGGCGCCCGCTCTCCTCGGCGGCCGCGACGGCGCGCTCGGCGTCGGCGACCGACTGCGCCAGCGGCTTCTCCACGAAGCAGTGCTTGCCGCCGCGCAGCACGCGCTCGGCGAGCGCGGCATGGGTGGGGACGGGCGTGGCGAGCACCACGGCGTCGAGCTCTGGATCGTTGAGGAGGTCGTCGAGGTCGGCGGTGAACCGGGCGCCCGGGAAGACGCGCGCATAGCGCTCGCGCGCCGCGTCGGAGGCGTCGCAGCACCAGCTCAGCTCGCACCCCGGCAGGGAGGCGAAGTTGCGCGCCAGGTTCGGGCCCCAGTAGCCGAGGCCCGCGACGCCCACTCGGATCGTCACGCCTGCATCCTAAGGGCCGCAACGACACGTTCGCCTGCCCGCCCGTCGCCGTACAGCTGGGGCCGCTCCGCGGGCGGCTGGCGCTCCAGGGCCGCGAGCGCGGCCGCGGCGTCGAGGTCGACGAGCACGTTCCAGCCCGCGTCGACGGTCTCCGTCCACTCCGTCGTCGAGCGCAGCGTGATGCACGGCGTGCCGGCGAGGTAGGCCTCCTTCTGTACGCCGCCGGAGTCGGTCAACACCGCCCGCGCGTGGTGGAGCAGGGCGGTGAACTCGAGGTAGCCGAGCGGCGGGCCCAGCGGCAGCCGGTCGAGCAGGCCCGCGGCCTCGAGCCGCGCACGGGTCCGCGGGTGCACGGGGAAGACGACGGGGTACGGCAGCGCCTCGATCAGCTCCACCAGCTGCCGCAGCCGCGCCGGGTCGTCGACGTTGCCGGCCCGGTGCGCGGTGACGAGCACGTAGCCGCCCGGCTCGACCCCGTGGGCCTCCAGCACCTCGGTGCGCGCCGCGGCACGCGGGCCCAGCAGCAGCGCGATATCGACCATCACGTCGCCGACCACCTCGACCCGGCCGGCCACCCGCTCCGCGCGCAGGTTCGCCGCGGCTCCCTCCGACGAGCACAGCAGCAGCGACGAAGCGTGGTCGGTCAGCACGCGGTTGAGCTCCTCCGGCATCGCGCGGTCGAACGAGCGCATGCCGGCCTCGACGTGGGCGACGGGCACCTGCGCCTGCGCCGCGGCCAGCGCGCCCGCGAGCGTCGAGTTGGTGTCGCCATAGACGAGCACGAGGTCGGGCCGCTCGCGCGCCAGCAGACCCTCGAGCGCCTCGAGCATGCGCGCCGTCTGGGCGGTGTTGGAGCCGCCGCCGAGCTCGAGATGGTGCTCGGGCGCCGGCAGCCCGAGCTCGCTGAAGAAGACCTGCGAGAGCTCCTCGTCGTAGTGCTGGCCCGTGTGGACGAGCACTTCCTCCGCCGCTTCGCGCAGCCGGTGGGAGACCGCCGCCGCCTTGATGAACTGCGGCCGGTTCCCGACGACGGTTAGAACCCGCACGTTCTCGGGGATAACCGCACTACTGACATGGCGTCGCTGCTGACCGGCATCCGCGGAACCGTACAAGGCGTGATCGGCGCCACCGACCACATGCTGTGGTGGGTCAGCTGGCACACGGGCGGCGCTGACCGCACCCGCACCGCCAAGCGCTAGACCGCGGCCGCCAGCTCGCGCTCCACGCGGGCCTGGAAGCGCGCGTGAGCGTCAAGGGTCACCGGCCCGGGAGCGGCCGGGAGCTCGATGTCGTCGACCGCCGCGATCGGCATGACCTCGCGCACGGTCGAGGCGATGAACGCCTCCTCGGCGGCGCGGACGTCGTCGAGCGTGCACGAGCACACGGAGACGTCGCACTCCTCCAGCAGCCGCGCGCGGGTGATCGACGCGAGGATGCGGTCCTCGAGCGGAGGCGTGAAGAGCTTGCCGCCCTCGACCCAGAAGAACGTCCATGTCGGGCCCTCGAGCACGCGGCCATGCGGTGTGACGAGCAGGGCCTCGTCGAAGCCGCGCTCCTTGGCCAGCCGGCCCGCGAGCATGTTGCCGGCGTAGGACAGCGTCTTCAGGCCGTCGAGGATGCGGCCGGGGGCGAACGGCACCGTCGCCACGCGCGACACCGGCGGGCGCTGCGGGAGCGGCTCGACGATCGCGATCCGGCGCCCGCCACGGGTCAGCACGACGCGCAGGAGGCCCTCGACGGGGCCGGCCGCGTCGAGCAGCGCGGCGAGCTCGCGCTCGAGCGCCTCGTGATCGGCCTCGAGCCGCAGCCCCTCGCACGAGTGGCGCAGGCGGTCGAGGTGATCCCGGAGCGCGAACGGGCGCCCGGAGTACAGGCGCATGACCTCGAAGGCGCCGTCCCCGCGCAGCAGGCCCTCGTCCGTGATCGAGATACGGGCGTCCTCGGTGGGTGAGATCTGGCCGTCGACGGAGGCGAATGACATTTGGCGCGAGGCTACCGAAGGGCTAGAGTCCCCGCCGGTAGGGGCGCCGCGTACGATCGGTTGACTATGACTGCGACCCCCGCCAGCCATCCCTTCGAGATCCGCGAGCACGACGCGGACGGGGTCCACGTGATCGCGATGCGCGGCGAGCTCGATCTCGCCACCGCACCGCGCCTCGCCGTGCGTATCGACGCCGCGCGCCGCGGCGGCGCTCGGCGGCTGCTGGTCGACCTGACGACCGCTGAGTTCTGCGACTCGACCGGGCTGCGAGCGCTGGTCGGCTGCCGCCAGGAGATCGTGGCCGGAGGCGGGCGGATGGCGGTGGCGGCGTCGGAGGACAGCGCGGTCGGGCGCTTGTTCGCGCTGGCGGGCGCGCACGAGGTGCTGCCGGTCTACCAAGACGTCGAGCAGGCGCTGGCGGCGCTCGCTCCCCCGCGGACCTGAGCAGCGCCGCCGTCCTCCTCGCGCTGGGCGCGGCGGTGCTGCACGCCGCATGGACGCTGCTGCTGGCCCGCGCGCCGGACACCGAGGCGGCGACCGCGGCTGCGCTGGTGATCGCGGTGATCGTGTTCGCGCCGTTCGCGGCGCTGAGCTGGGACGTGGAGGCCGCGGCGGCGCCGTACATCGCGCTGTCGGTGGCGTTCGAGCTCGGCTTCTTCGCCACGCTCGCGCTGGCGCTGCGCTCCGGCGAGGTCGGGATCGTCTACCCGCTCTCGCGCGGGGTCGCGCCGGTGCTCGTGCTGCTGGTCGGCGTGGCGTGGTCCTGGGCACCGACGTGGGCGCCGCACAGGCGGCCGGTGTCGTGGCGATCGCCGCCGGGGTGCTGCTCGCGCGCGGGTTCGACGGGCGCGCGAGCGGGCGCGACAGCGCATGGGCGCTCGCGTGCGGCGCCTGCATCGCCGGCTACACGCTGACCGACTCCTACGGCCTGGACCACGCATCGCCCGTCCCGTATCTCGAATGCGTGCTGGTGCCGACGGTGCTCGGCTACGCGGGCGTGCTCGCCTGGCGGCGTGGGGGCGCGGAGCCGATCCGGCGCGCCGCGACGCCGCGGATCGGCGTGGCCGCGCTGTGCATCTTCGGCGCCTACGCGCTCGTGCTGGCGGCGCTCGAGCGCGCGCCGGCGGCGCCGGTGGCCGCGCTGCGGGAGACCAGCGTGGTGTTCGCGACCGCGTTCGCCGCGCTCGTCCTCGGCGAACCGGCAGGCGGGCGCCGGATCGCGGGCGCCGCCGTCGTCGTGGCCGGGATCACGGTGCTGGCGCTGGCGTGATGCCGATTTCGGTCTCGCCCTGGCGCAGCAGCCGCACCGCCAGCGCGCCCGCGGCGAGCATCCCGATCGCGCCGAACGAGACCTGCAGCGAGAGCACGCCCTCCTCGGTCCAGTAGACGTCGTCGAGCTCGAGCAGCAGCGCCGCCTCGTCGAGCACGAGCGCCGCCCCGGCGCCGAACGGCAGCGCGAGCCAGCGGTCGAGCTGCTTGCTGCGCACCGAGATCGAGGTGCCGCCGGCGGCGAGCGCGAGCGCGATCCCCGGCACGAAGTGGTGGACGCGCTTCTCGGCGATGACGAAGTCGCGGAAGATGCCCTGACCCTTGCCGGAGCGGATCAGCGCGGTCGTGGCCCGCGCGAGCCCGAACGTGACCGTGAACGCGGCGAGCAGGTTGAAGACGGCGTTCTCGCGGGTCGAGACCGCCTTGTAGCCCTCGCGCACGACCGCGATCGTCTCGAGCGTGGCCGTCCCGGCCGCCTCGAGCAGCTCGCTGACGTCCTCCGTCTCGGTCGGCAGCTCCGCCGACCCGCGGCGCCACACCCGCGCGAGCTCGACCGCGCCGGTGCCGAGGGCGGCGCTGAGCGCGATGACGCCCATCGCCTGGGTGCGGCGGTCGAGCCTGAGGGCGCGGCGGCGGGCGGGCATGGTCCGGCGACCGTACCCGCCCGCGCGGCGTGTCAGGCGGCGCGGTAGAGCAGCCAAGCGTCGCGCATCCGCTGCACCTGCCCCGCGGTGAACTCCGTGTAGCAAGAGTCGTAGGAGTAGTCCATGTAGTTGTGGATCGGGTCGAGCCCCGGCGCCTTGCAGGTGTCCTTGCCCGCCGGGCAGCCCGAGGTCGGCGTCTTCTCGGCCGGCGTGTCGGAGACGAAGTCGCCCTTCGCGTTGCAGCCGCCGAAGAACGTGTGCTCGAGGTTGAGCCAGTGGCCGACCTCGTGCGTCGCCGTCTCGCCCTGGTCGTACCGGCCGGCGTACGTCGTCGAGGTGCCGGGGATCGACTCCCAGTCGAACACGACGCCGTCGAGATAGGCCTGCCCGGGCTTCGTCGTGATGTCCGGGAGGTACGCCCAGCCGAGGTAGTCGCCGGCCGTCGTCGAGTACAGGTTGAGCGCGTTGTTCCCGCCGCGCTTGAGCGTCTGCTTCATCGTGTGCTCGTCGGTGCCGCCCGGGTTCGCGTAGAACCAGGCCGCGTTGTTCGTCCGCGTCGTGCCCGCGAGGGTGAAGCGGAAGCCCGCGCTGGCCCCGCCTTCGCCGCCGGCGAAAGTCGTGTTGAGCACCTCGATCTGCCCCGCGATCTGCGCGTTGGTGAGCGCGCCGGTCGCGCCGTCGGTGACGACGTGGAAGTAGACCGGGACGGTCGCCTTGAACCCCTTGCCCGCCTTGCCGCGCGCGGACGCCGGCATGTCGGCGTGCGCCTGCTCGAGCGCCGGCTCGCGGACTACGCCCCCGCGACCGAGCGCGGCGTCTGCGGCGGTCGTGCCGGAGTAGAGCGCGGTGCCGGCCGGGGCCAGCGGATCGCAGTACGCGAACTGGTCGGCGGCGTTCGCCGGTGCAGCGGTCAGACCGAGGGCCAGCGCTGACGCCAGCGCGAGCTTGGTACCCCTCATCTTCAGTTCCCTTCCCCCTGGTCCGGCCCTTCGGCCAGGGAGGGTAGCTCGCGTCAGCCCGGCGGGTAGATGCTGCGCGCGTAGTCCTCGATCATGCGCCCGGCGCCGAACTTCGGCCCGCAGACGCGCAGCGAGGCACGGACCATCGCCAGCCAGGCCTGCGGGAGGCCGGCGTCGTCGCGGTCGTAGAAGGTGGGGACAACCTCGTCGCCGATCAGGCGGTACAGCTCGGCAGCGTGGCGCCAGTCCTGGGCGCCGTGGTCGTGGTCGACCTCGCCGCTGATCGCCCAGCCGTTGCCGGGCTCGTAGGCCTCGGGCCACCAGCCGTCGAGCACCGCGAGCTGCAGGCCGGCGTTGATCGCCGACTTCATCCCGCTCGTGCCGCTCGCCTCCAGCGGCGGGCGCGGGACGTTGACCCAGACGTCGCAGCCGCGCGTCATCGCGGCGCCGGTGCGGAAGTCGTAGTCGTCGAGGTAGACGACGCGCTTGCCGACCTCCGGCCGGCTCTTGAGCTCGAACAGGCGCTGGACGAGGCGCTTGCCCTCGTCGTCCTTGGGGTGCGCCTTGCCGGCGATCAGCATCTGCACCGGGCGGTTGTTGTCGCCAAGCAGCGAGATCGCGCGGTCGACGGCGCTCAGCAGGAGGTCGAGGCGCTTGTAGGTCGCGACGCGGCGGGCGAAGCCAAGCGTCAGCGCGTCGGGGTCGAGCGTGTCGGCGGCGGCCTGGACGTACTCGAGCGTGTCCCCGCGGCCGAGGCGGTCGGTCACGCTGCGCTCGCGCACGAGCTCGATCAGCTCCCGCCGCTGCGCCGCGCGGGCCGCCCACAGCTCCTCGGCGGGGATCGAGTCGACGCCGGCCCACGTCGCCGGGTCGGTGGCGTGGTCCATCCAGCCCGCGCCGAGGTGGCGATCGAACAGCTCGCGCATCGGCACGCCGATCCACGTCGGGATGTGGACGCCGTTGGTGACGTGGCTGATCGGCACGTCGGCGATCTCGCGGTCGGGCCACAGGTCCTGCCACATCTCGCGCGCGACCTCGCCGTGGCGGGCGGAGACGGCGTTGGCGCGGCGGCTGGAGCGCAGCGCGAACTGCGTCACGCCGAACGGCTCCGCGGCCTCGTCGGGGTGGGTGCGGCCGCGGCGGACGAGCGCGTCCATCTCGAGGCCGAGGTCGCCGACCAGCGGCGCGAGCGCGCCGGCGATCTGCGCGGCCGGGTAGGTGTCGTTGCCGGCCGGGACCGGCGTGTGGGTGGTGAAGACGGTGCGCTCGCGGGCGGCGGCGAGGGCGTCCTCGCCGGACACGCCGAGCTCGGTCGCCGCGCGGGCGACCTCGAGCCCCGCCAGCGCCGCGTGGCCCTCGTTGAGGTGGACGACGCCGGGCTGGATGCCCAGCGCGTGCAGCACGCGGACCCCGCCGACGCCGAGCAGCGCGTACTGCCACAGCCGCACCTCGGGGTCGCCCACGTAGAGGCGCGAGGTGATCCAGCGGTCGGCGACGCTGTTCTCGGGACGGTCGGTGTCGAGCAGCAGCAGCGGCACCCGGCCGACGTCGACGCGCCAGACCTGGGCGACCACGTCGCGGCCGACCACCGGGACGGCCACGGTCAGCGGCTCGCCGTCGTCGCCGGTGACGAGCGCGGCCGGGACGCGGTCGGGATCGGTGTCGACCCAGTACTCGTGCTGCCAGCCGGAGCCGTCGATGCGCTGGCGGAAGTAGCCGTGGCGGTACATCAGGCCGACCGCGACAAGCGGCACGCCGCGGTCGGAGGACTCCTTGAGGATGTCGCCGGCGAGCACGCCGAGGCCGCCGGAGTAGACGGGCAGCGAGCCGTGGATCGCGTACTCCGCGCAGAAGAACGCCACGGGGTTCTCCGCGGTGACGCCGGCGGGAGTGACGCGCGGCGCGCCCTCCGTGCTGACCGCGCGCTCGAGCGCGTCGACGCGCTCGAGGAAGCGCTCGTCCGTCGACAGCTCCTCGAGCCGGTCGGGATGGGCCTCCTGCAGCTGCCGGACCGGGTTGCCGAGCGTCAGATCCCAGCGCTTCGGATCGATGTCCGCGAACAGCTCAGGGCCACCAGGGGTCCAGGACCACCGGTAGTTGTAAGCGATCGCCGCGAGCGGCCCGAGGGGGTCGGGCAGCCGCGTGCGCAGAGCGACCGCCGCAGCGCGGAGGTCGGAGGAGCCTGCGTCGGGCAAGCGCGGCAGTCTAGCGGCGGCTCAGGGCTTGACGTAGACCGAGACGTGCGAGGAGCTGGTGGCCGTGAACGGCGCCTGGTCCCAGCCCGCCCAGCGGTGCTCCAGCCGCATCCCGCCGATGCGCGCCATCAGGTCGAGCTCGGCCGGCCAGGCGTAGCGGAAGTCGACGTGGCCGGTCTCGACGCGGCCGTCCTCGAACACGTAGTGCTGGGAGCTGAAGTTCTGGGTCACGACGTCGTAGACGTCGAAGCCGAGCCCGTTCGGGCCGGCGTGGAACGGGACGATGGTCTGGCCGACGGGCAGCAACTGCAGGGACGGCACGCCGACCTCGATCACGAACCGACCGCCGCTGCGCAGGTGCGCGGCGGCGTTCTCGAAGCACGCCACCTGCGCGTCCTGCGTGGTCAGGTTGCCGATCGTGTTGAAGACGAGGTAGACGAGCGAGAACTCGCCGTCCACGCGGGTTTCGGCGATGTCGCCGAGCACGGCCTCGATGCGCTCCGCGCCGGGCTTCTCGCGCAGCCGCGCGAGCATCGCGTCGGAGTTGTCGATGCCGGCGACGCGGACGCCGCGGTCGGCGAGCGGCATCGCGATCCGGCCGGTGCCGATTGCGAACTCGAGGGCGCCGTCAGCGGCGAAGGAAGCGAGCACATCGACCGCCGGTTGCACCACCGCCGGGTCGAACATCGCGGCCGAACTCTCGTCGTAGTTCGCCGCGACGTGCTCGCCGAAGAACCCCTCCTCGCCCACCCGGTCAGTTTCGCAGCTTGAGCCGCTGCGTCGCGCCCGTGTAGCCCGAGCGCTTCGCCTTCGCCTTCACCGCCTTGCCGGACTTGATCGTCAGCGTCACGCGGCCCTTGCCGTTCGTCGTGCCCGACTTGCCGCCGGCCCTGACCTTCGCTCCCTTCACCGCGTCGCCCGCATCGCGCACGGTGAAGCGCACGGCGGTCTTCTTGCCCTTGCGCAGCTTCCCTGGCTTGGCCTGCAACGTGAGGCCGGGGAGCAGGCGGCGGTACGACGTGACGGCGGTCGACGAGGTGTCGATGTTGAAGTTGCCGAGCACGTCGAGCGCGCCCCCGACCGCGTTCGCGTCGACCTTGTACGCCTGGGCGGCGTCCTTGGGGTGGCCGGCGTTCACGATCGCGCCGAACTTCGTCGCGCCCTTGTTGGACCGCCGCGCCAGCACGTCCGGGTCCCCGAACCCCTCGGTCCAGACGACCCACAGCCTGCCGTCGGCGGCCGCGGCGACGGCCACAGCCGGACTGCTCGAGTTGCCCACGCGCCCCAGCAGGGGCGCCGCGGCCGCGCCGACCCGCCACAGCCGCACGCGACTCGCGCTCGGATAGCCGGTCGGGTAGGCGACGTAGAGACCGCCGCCCTTGCGTGCCACGAGTGGCGTGCGGCCGAGCATGCCGACCTGCATGTCGCTCGTGTTCGGCATCGTCGCTGCGGCGCCGACCGGCGAGCCATCCGCGGCAACGTCCTGGACCTGCACGCCGAGGTGCCCGGCCGCGCTGGAGTACCAAGCCAAGACGGTCCGGTTCGCCGCGTCGGTCGCGAGGTTGGGGTCGTAGCCGTAGGAACCGAGCGGCGCCTGGTAGTCGTGGTTCGCCGTGGCGGGCGAGAGGCCCGCGTGCACCCACGTGCCGAGCGTCCCGGCGAACGCCTGCAAGGTCGAGCCGTCGCCCCGCACGGTGGCGGCGGTGTTGCTCGCGTAGGACTGCGCGCCGAGTGGAACGATCGAGCCGGCCTGCAGCGCCCAGCTCGCGCCTCCGTCCGCCGAGAGCGCGGTGTTGGTCTCGTTTTGCGGGTCGCTCGAGTCCGTTGAGCGGAAGCCGCCCCAGAACGCGCGCAGGCCGCCGGGATCGACCACGAGCGCGGGGTTCGTGAAGCCGGTCCACCCGCTCTGCACCGGGGTCGTGGCGCCGACCTTGCCCGCCGGCGAGATCACGGTGTGGAGGAGGTCTTCCGTGTTCGGCCCGGTGGGGTGATGCCAGGCGACGTGGAGGACGCCGTCAGCAGTGCGCGCCAGGCCGACCTGGTGCGTGCTCGCCCCATCCGGCGTGGTGACCCGCTTCCAGGGAGCGGCGTGCGCAGCAGGAGCCGCCGAGGCGGCGGCGACGATTACGGCAACGGCAACAACACGAAGCTTCATCGAGCCTCCGCCTTCCTTGGACGAGTGGCGCGAGCCTAGCCGTCGAGAGATGCCCCATGTTGGGAGGATCCGCCGCGTGGAGATGCCGCGCAACCGTCCACCGTCGGTCCGTGAGGTCGACCTCGTCCTGCCGCGACCGCGCCCCGAGCGGGTGTCGCTGGACGGTGAGGACGTCCGCGTCGAGCCGCTGGATCCCGGCCGCCACGCCTCCGACCTGTTCCGCCTCGGCCACGACGGCACGCCGGAGGCCGAGCAGAGCTGGGAGTACATGCCCTACGGCCCGTTCGCCTCCGAGCCCGAGCACCGAGCCTGGCTGGAGACCCAGGCGGCGAGCGAGGACCCGCTCTTCTTCACCGTCGTCGATCGGCACGAGAACCGCGCGGTCGGGATCGCGACGCTGCTCTCGATCGTGCCCGCGCACGGCTCGATCGAGCTCGGCCACATCTGGCTCGCGCCGCGCCTCCAGCGCACCCGCGCGGCCACGGAGGCGCTCGTGCTGCTCCTCCGCTACGCCATGGACGACCTCGGCTATCGCCGGATGGAGTGGAAGTGCAACGCCGCCAACGAGCCCTCGCGCTCAGCGGCGAGGCGGCTGGGCTTCCGCTTCGAAGGGATCTTCTACAACCACCTGGTCTTCAAGGGCCGCAATCGCGACACCGCGTGGTTCTCGATCCTCGACGAGGAATGGCCGCGGCTCCGCGAGGCCTACGCGACCTGGCTCGCGGCCGCCAACTTCGGTCCCGACGGCGCGCAGCGACAGCGCCTGAGCGAGCTCACGTGACAGATGCCCCCGATGAGTTCCGCGGGCTGGGCCGGTCTACCTGGACGTACGCCGTCGAGCCACCGACTGGAGACCCACCATGACCACTCCCGCACACCCCGGCCGCATGCTGTTCGTGAACATCCCCGTAGCGGACCTCGAGCGCAGCAAGGCGTTCTTCGCGAAGCTCGGGTTCACCTACGACCCGAGGTTCGCCGACGAGTCCGCCGCCTGCATGCTGGTCGGCGAGCAGGCCTTCTTCATGCTGCTCAGCCGCGAGAAGTTCGCGGAGTTCGCGAAGCTGCCGATCGCCGATCCCACCACGCACACGCTGGCGCTGTACTGCTTCAGCGTGTCATCCCGCGACGAGGTCGATTCGGTCAGCGCCGCTGCGCTCGCGGCGGGCGGCACCGAGGCGGATGACGCCGAGGACCACGGCTTCATGTACTCACGCAGCTTCTTCGACCTCGACGGCCACGGCTGGCAGGTCATGTGGATGGATCCGGCGGCGGCGGAGCAGGGCCCCGAGGCGTTCGCGCCCGCCGCCTAGAATCGCGAAAGGCCCGCGAAATGCGGGCCTT
>CAWDKH010000004.1:0-640365 GCA_963802905.1 uncultured Solirubrobacteraceae bacterium
TCGAGCGGCTCCGCCAGCAGCATCTCCTTCGTGAAGATGAGGTCGGAGCGGTTGTAGTCCGACATCTCGTAGTCGTGGCCCATGGTGATCGCGTCGAACGGGCACGCGACCTCGCAGTAGCCGCAGAAGATGCAGCGCGAGAGGTTGATCTCGTAGACCGCGGCGTAGCGCTCGCCCGCCGACACGCGGTTCTCGGGCGTGTTCTCGGCCGCGACCACGCGGATGCAGTCGGCCGGGCAGGCGGCCGCGCACAGCGAGCAGCCGACGCACTTCTCGAGCCCCGAGTCCTCGAAGCGGTGGAGCTTGTGGCGGCCGCGGAAGCGCGGGTAGACCGGCACCTTCTCCTCGGGGTACTGGATCGTCATCGGGCCCTCGACGAGGCGCGCGAACGTGGTCTTGAGACCGCGCAGGGTCTCCCCGAACGCGCGGTAGGCGCCGCCGGCGCCACCGGGGCGAGGGCCGCGCTGGACGGCGACGACATCGTCGCCTGGGGTCCAGGAGGAATGGGACATCAGGTGGTCACCACCAGGATCGCGGTCACAAGGGCGTTGAGGGTGGCGAGCGGCAGCAGCATCTTCCACCCGAAGGACATGAGCTGGTCGTAGCGCAGCCGCGGCAGCGTCGCGCGCACCCAGATGAAGAACAGCGAGAAGAGGATCATCTTCACGAGCACGACGATCGGGTCGACCCAGGTCGGCGGGTCGACGAACGGGATGTTCCAGCCGCCGAGGAACAGCGTCACGGTGAGCGCCGGAGACGACGAGCACGTTGAGGTACTCGGCGGCGAAGTAGGCGGCGAAGCGGCCGCCGCCGTACTCGGTGTTGTAGCCGCCCACGAGCTCGGCGTCGGCCTCGGCGAGGTCGAACGGCGGGCGGTTGGTCTCGGCGAACGCGGCGACCATGAAGATGAGGAAGCCGACGAACTGCGGGAGCACGAACCACAGGTGGTCCTCCTGGTAGGCCGACGATCTCGGTCAGCGACAGCGAGCCGGCCATCATGATCACGCCGACGATCGCGAGCCCCTGCGAGACCTCGTAGGAGATCAGCTGCGCGGCGGCGCGCATCGAGCCGAGGAACGAGTACTTCGAGCCCGACGCCCAGCCGCCGAGCATCAGCCCGTAGAAGGCGATGCCGCCGAACGCGAACGCGTAGAGGATCCCGATGCTCGTGTCGATGCCGTAGAGCCCGACCTCGGTGCCGAAGATGTCGACGGTGTCCGAGAACGGGATGATCGCGACCGTCGCGCACGCGGTCATCATCGAGATCACGGGCGCGATCGCGAACAGCCAGCCGATCGACGTGACGGGGCGGAACTGCTGCTTGAACAGCAGCTTCCCGATGTCGGCCATCGGCTGCAGGATCCCGAACGGCCCGACGCGGTTGGGGCCGTAGCGGTGCTGGAAGCGCCCGAGCAGCTTGCGCTCGACGAGCAGGATCACCGGCACGAGCTGGAAGACGACGGCGAAGATCAGCACGCCCTTGAGCAGCTGGATCCACCACGGCTCGAAGTAGCCGACCTCGGCGAGCGGGGTCATGCGTCGTGCCCCGACTGGCTCGGGCCGGTGGGCGGGATCGCAGCGGCGCGGACGGGGAGCATCTCGGCGGCGCCGCTCGGTCGGCGACCCGGCGCGGCGTGCCGTTCGCCAGGTCCGCCGACGCGCGCGATCTCCACGACCGGCTCGGTCAGCAGGTTGGCGGCGTCCTGCTCCGTGCCGTCGGCGAGGAAGACCGTGCCGCGCGGGATCGCGTCGCGCAGGCGCACGGCGCCGCGCACGCGCGTGCCGTTGGAGCCGACCTCGACGCGGTCGCCGTCGGCGATGCCGAGCCGCTTGGCGTCGGCGGGCGACAGCTCGACGACCTGCTGCGGGCGCAGGAAGTGCAGCGCCGGCGAGACGTCGACCTCCTTGGAGCTCCACAGCGAGCGGTAGGTGCCGAGCCGCAGCGCGCCCTTGGCGGCGCGCGGGCGAGCGCGGCGCCTTCAGCGCCACGGGCTCCCACGGCCGGCACCTCGAAGCTCGCGGCCGCCTCGCGCTCCTGCCAGCGCACGCCCTGGCCGCCGATCTCGTCGAGCGTCAGCCCGGCGTAGAACGGCACCGCCTCGAACAGCCGCCGCGACGCGATCGGGCCGGCGATGACGCTCGCCGGGTGCCCGGCGCGCTCGGCGACGTCGGCGATGACCTGCCAGCCGGGGCGCACGCCGGTGCCCGGGCCCGCCGGCTGCGGGCGGCCGATCGCGGTGCGCAGGCGCTGCAGGCGCCCGTCGGGGTGCGTGAGCGTGCCCTCCTTCTCGGCGTAGGCCTCGGCGGGGAAGACGACGTCGGCGTACTCGCGGATCGTCTCCGTCATCACCGACTCGTGGGCGATCACGACCTGCGCGGTGTCGAGCGCGCTGCTTCCACAGCTCGCGGTTCGGCAGCGAGCGCAGCGGGTCGGCGTGCAGCAGGTAGAGCGTGCGAGACGTCGGCGTCGGCGAGGCCCTGGGCGATCTCGGCGGCGCCGCGGCCGGGCTCGGCCAGCGTCGCGAAGCCCGGCGCCGTAGCCGGGGGCGAAGCCGGCCTCGCGCAGCCCGCGGCCGTTGGTGCTCGCCGGGATCTCGAGCAGCCCGGCGCCGTCGCGGCCGGCGAGGCCGAGGCTGCGCGGCGAGGTTGAGCAGCGCCTTCGCGGCGACCTCGCCGTTCGGGCCGGCCAGCAGGCGCTCGCCGTAGACGATCACGATGTCCTCGCCCGCCGCGGTGATGGCGTGCGACGAAGTCGTTGCCTCGTCGGCGAGCGACACGAGCCACGCCGCCGCGCCGCCGGGCGCGATGCGCTTCACGACGTCGGCGCGCGCGTCGAGCGCGGTCGGGCGCGCGCTGGCGATCGCGAGCTTGACGTGGTGGCGGCGCAGGCCCTTGCGGATGCGCAGGTCGAGGATCGGGGCGTCGTCGATCGGGTCGGACTCGATCAGCACGACGGTGTGCGCGAACTCGAGGTCGGGCACCGTCGCCTGCAGCTTCGGGTCGGCCAGCGCGCGCTCGACGTCGAGCGGCAGCTCGCCGCCGGGGCGCGAGGCGAGGTGGCCGGAGCCGAGCCCGTCGCGGAACAGCTGCCCGAGCAGGAACGCCTCCTCGTTGGAGGTCTCCCCGCCGGCCAGCGCGGCCGCGCGGCGCCGGCCTTCTTGAGCGCGGTGCCGGCGGCGTCGAGCGCCTTCTCCCAGCTCGCCGGCATCAGCTGCGTGCCCTCGCGCACGAGCGGCTGCGTGATGCGCTCGTCGACGTGGACGTACTGGTAGGCGTAGCGGCCCTTGTCGCACAGCCAGCCGTCGTCGACGCCGGGGTTGTCGCGCGCGAGCACGCGCATGACGCGGTCGTCGCGGACGGTGAACTCGACGTTGCACTGGGCCGGGCAGAGCGTGCAGATCGAGCCCGCGCCCTCGATGTCCCACGGGCGCGCGCGGAAGCGGTAGGAGCTCGAGGTGAGCGCGCCGACCGGGCACAGCTCGGTGATGTTGCCGCTGAACGGGCCGACGTAGGGGTGGCCGTCGAACGTGCCGACGTAGGAGTGCGCGCCGCGCTCGAGCAGGATCAGCTGGTAGTCCTCGGAGATCTCCTGCGAGAAGCGCACGCAGCGGTAGCAGAGGATGCAGCGCTCGCGGTCGATCGCCACCAGCGGCGACAGCTCGAGCGGCTTCTTGAAGTGGCGCTTGGGCTCGAGGTAGCGCGAGGTGCCCGGGCCCCAGCCGTAGGTGATGTCCTGCAGCGGGCACTCGCCGCCCTTGTCGCAGACCGGGCAGTCGAGCGGGTGGTTGACGAGCAGGAACTCGACGACCGCGCGCTGCGCGCTGTGCACGCGGTCGGTCTGGGTGTGGACGACCATGCCGTCCTTGACCGGCGTCGAGCACGCGGTCTGCAGCTTCGGGATGCCCTCGATCTCGACGAGGCACATGCGGCAGGCGCCGACCGGCTGGCCGAGCTTGGGCTCGTAACAGAAGACGGGGATCTCGACGTCGCCGTACTTGGCGGCGTCGACGAGCATCGCGTTCTCCGGCGCGGTGACCTCGCGGCCGTCGATCGAGAACGTGACGTCGCGCGTCTGCGGGCGCGGCATCAGACGACCGCCGCGGACGGGTCGACACCGGTGGGCTCGCGCATCGGGCCCGGGCCGGCGTTGCGGCCGCGGTTGACCTGCGGGATCGCGGCGCCGAGCCCGTTCTGCTCGCGCTTCTCCTCGATGTAGGCCTCGAACTCGTCGCGGAAGTGCTTGATCATCGAGCCGATCGGCATCGCCATCGCGTCGCCGAGCACGCACAGGCAGTTGCCGATGATCTGCTCCTGGACCGAGGCCATGATGTCGAGGTCCATCGGCGTCGCGTCGCCGTTCTGGATCCGCTCGAGCATCTTCTGCGTCCAGTTCGTGCCCTCGCGGCACGGCGTGCACTTGCCGCACGACTCGTGGGCGTAGAACTTCGCCGTCTTGTAGGCGACGTCGACGATCGAGATCGAGTCGTCGATGACGATGATCGCGCCGGAGCCGAGCATCGAGCCGGCCTTGGCGAGCGAGTCGAAGTCGTAGGGCAGGTCGAGGTACTCGTCGCTGCCGGGGAGCACGGGCGCGCTCGAGCCGCCGGGGAACCAGGCCTTGACCTTGCGCCCGTCGCGCGGGCCGCCGGCGAGGCCCATGATGATGTCGCGCGAGGGCATGCCGAGCGTCGATCTCGTAGTTGCCGGGGCGGCGCACGTTGCCCGACACCGAGACGACCTTCGTGCCGGTCGAGGTCTCCGTGCCGATCTTCGCGTACTCCTCGCCGCCCATCCGCATGATGATCGGGACGTTCATCAGCGTCTCGACGTTGTTGATCAGCGTCGGGCCGCGGTAGAGGCCCTGCAGCGCGGGGAACGGCGGCTTCAGCCGCGGGTTGCCGCGCTTGCCCTCGAGCGCGTCGAGCAGCGCGGTCTCCTCGCCGCAGATGTAGGCGCCGGCGCCGCGGTGGACGACCATGTCGAGCGTGTGGTCGGACTTGAGGATGCGCTCGCCGAGGTAGCCGGCCGCGCGCGCCTCCTCGAGCGCGGCGTCGAGCACGTCGGCCTGGTGCTCGTACTCGCCGCGGATGAAGATGAAGGAGCGGTTGATGCCCGCCGCCCACGCCGCGATGATCATGCCCTCGATCAGCAGGTGCGGGTTCTTCTGCATCAGCTCGCGGTCCTTGAAGGTCCCGGGCTCGGACTCGTCGGCGTTGCAGACGAGGTACTTGTCCATCGTGCCCTTGGGCAGGAAGGACGCCTTCTTGCCCATCGCGAAGCCGGCGCCGCCGCGGCCGCGGACCCCGGACTTCATGGAGCTCGGCGAGCACGTCCTCGGGCTCCATCTTCAGGGCCTTCTTGAGCATCTTGTAGCCGCCGGTCTTCTCGTACACCTTGCAGGGTGTTGAGGCCGGGCTTGTCGATGTCCTCGTAGAAGAGCTTCACTCCGGCATCTCCAGCGTCTCGGCCGACGGGCGGGCGCGAGGTTCTTGTCCGGCAGCGGCGGCTTGCCGCGCCAGCAGGTCGTCGATGATCGTGCGGCAGTCGTCCTCGGTGAGCGGGCCGAGGTAGTCGCCGTTGACCGACGCCATCGGCGCGATGTCGCAGGCGCCGAGGCACTCGAAGCTGCGCACGTTGAAGCGCGCGTCGGCGCCGGCGGCGTCCTGCATCGCCTCGTGGATCGCGTCGGCGCCGAGCAGCGAGCAGGAGATGTTCGTGCAGACGAAGATCGTGTGCTCGCCCTGCGGGACGGTCACGAACATGTCGTAGAACGTCGCCACCGCGGTCAGGTAGCCGGGCGTCAGGCGCATCACGCACGCGGCCTGCTCGATCGCGGTCGGCGAGCACCAGCCGTGGTAGCGCTGCGCGGCGTGCAGCGCCGGGATCGGCGGCCGAGCGGAAGTCGGGGTACTTCGCCATGTACGACTCGATCTCGGCGCGCAGCGCCTTCGGCACCGGCGTCGTCGCGGGGTCGGGGACGACCGCCGGGTCCTTGGTGAGGTCGGCGCCCTCGTCCCAACCCGGGACGCGCGAGCCGTGCGCGTAGCGCTTGACCTGCGTCGGATCGATCGCCATGGCTAGCGGTCGATGCCCCCGAGCACCGGGTCGAGCATCGCGAGCGTCGCGATCAGGTCGGCGAGGTAGAGGTCCTGGATCATCGGCTTGAGCGCCTGCAGGTTCACGAACGAGGGGTCGCGCATGTGCACGCGCGCGGGCTTCGAGGAGCCGTCGGAGCGCACGAAGCAGCCGAGCTCGCCGCGCGGGGACTCGATCGGGTAGTAGACCTCGCCCGGCGGCACGCGGAAGCCCTCGGTGACGAGCTTGAAGTGGTGGATCAGCGCCTCCATCGAGGTCGCCAGCTCGTGCCGCGGGGGCAGCGCGTACTTGCGGTTCGGCGAGATGTAAGGGCCCTCCGGGAGGCCGGCCGCCGCCTGCTCGATGATCTTCACCGACTCCCTCATCTCGGCCATGCGGACCTTGAAGCGGTCGTAGTTGTCGCCGACCGTGCCGACCGGGATCTTGAACTCGAAGTGGTCGTAGCTCGAGTACGGGGCGGCCTTGCGCAGGTCCCACGGGTTGCCGGTCGCGCGCAGCAGCGGGCCGGTGACGCCGAGCCCGAGCAGCGTGTCCTCGTCGAGGGCGGCGATGTTGCGCAGCCGCTGGAGGACGATCTCGTTCTTGTCGAGCAGCGCGGCGAACTGGTCGACGCGCGACGGCATCTGCGTCGGTGAACTGCTTGAGCTTCGCCATGAAGCCGGTGGGGATGTCCTCGAAGACGCCGCCGACCTGGATGTAGCGCGTGTGCATGCGCTGGCCGGAGGACATCTCGAACAGGTCGAGGATCTGCTCGCGGTCGCGGAAGCAGTACCAGAACATCGAGATCGCACCGAGGTCGAGCGCGCTCGTCCCGAGCCACACGAGGTGGGACATGATGCGGTTGAGCTCGAGGTGGATCACGCGCAGGTACTGCGCGCGCGGCGGGACCTCGAGGTCGAGCAGCGTCTCGACCGCCCCGCAGAACGCCATCGCGTTGAAGTAGTACGCGAGGTAGTCCATCCGCTCGACGATCGGGATGACCTTCCAGTAGGCCTTGTCCTCGGCGGTCTTCTCGATGCCGGTGTGGACGTAGCCGATGATCGGGATGATGTCGCGGATGACCTCGCCCTCGAGCGTGCTCAGCAGCCGCAGCACGCCGTGCGTGGCCGGGTGGTGCGGGCCGATGTTGAGCGTCAGCAGCTCGTCGTGCTCGGGGTGCTCGATGTGGCGAGAGCTCGTGCGACTCCTCCATCTCGCGGTAGGGGATCTGCGGCGTGCGCCGCGTGTCGATCTCGCTCACTTCCACCACCCCGGCACGTCGCGCTCGTTGTGCGTGAACAGGATCGGCTCGCCGCCGATCGGGAAGTCGCGGCGCTGCGGGTGGCCCTCGTAGTCCTCGGGCATGAGGATGCGCCGGGGGTCGTGGTGGCCGTCGAAGAGCACGCCGAACATGTCGTAGATCTCGCGCTCCTGGTGGTCGGCGGTCGGCCACGCGGCGGTCACGCTCGGCACGGTCGGCGCCTCGGTGGTCACGCGCGTGCGCACGGAGATGCGGTCGACCTTCGCCATGTCGAGCAGCTCGTAATGGACGCCGAGGCGCGGCTCCTCGGGGAAGTAGTCGACGCCGTGCACGGAGGCGAGGAAGCGGTAGCCCTTGCCGCGCAGGAGCTCGAGCGTGGCGGGCACGCTGGCCGGGCGTCACGAGCAGCGCCGCGTGGTCGCGGAAGAAGACCGTGTCGAGCACGGCGTCGCCGTCCTGGTCGCGCAGCTCCTGCGCGATCAGCTCGAGGCCGGTCGCGTCAGGCACTCGTGCCCGTCCTGCCGCCGCCGGGGACGTTGATCGCGTTGACGAGCTCGTCGTCCGGAACGACCTCCTCGGTGCCGCGCCCGCCGTAGCGGGTGCGCCAGCCCTCGTCCGGCTGCGACAAGATCGCGGCGCGCAGCTTGAGGATGCCGTGGACGAGGGCTTCTGGCCGCGGCGGACAGCCGGGCACGTGCACGTCGACCGGGAGGAACTTGTCGCCGGGAACGATCGCGTAGTTGTTGAACACGCCCATCGAGGAGGAGCACGCGCCCATCGCGATCACGTAGCGCGGCTCGAGCATCTGGTCGTAGAGGCGCCGGATGACCGGCGCCATCTTGATCGAGACGCGGCCCGACAGAAAGATCGTGTCGGCCTGGCGCGGACTCGCGCGCGCGGCCTCGAAGCCGAAGCGGGCGATGTCCACGCGCGCGCCGATGTGCGACATCCACTCGATCGCGCAGCAGGCGAGCCCGAACGAGAGCGGGAAGTTCGCGTTGCCGATCGCCCAGCTGGCGGCCTTGTCCATCGTGGTGGTCAGGACGCTCTGCTCGACGTGCTTCTCGAGCTCGGCGTCGTCGAGGTCGCCGCGCAGCATGTCGCGCGCGCGCAGCTGGCGCGCGCGGAACTCGCCGGCCGAGCCGGCGCCGAGCGCCTCTCGCTTCACTTCCATTCGAGGGCTCCTCGTCTCCAGACGTACACGAACGCGATCAGCAGCAGCGCGATGAAGACGATCGTCTCGACGAGGGCGAAGGTCCCGAACGCCTTCAGCTGGATGGCGACCGGGAACAGGAAGATGACCTCGATGTCGAACAGGATGAAGAGCATCGCCACGAGGTAGAAGCTGATTCCGAAGCGGAAGTTCTTCTGCACCTGCGACGGGAGGCCGCACTCGTAGGGATCACCCTGCGACTCGCGCCGCCGCGTCTTCGGCCCGAGATAGCTGTTCGCGACCGCGAACACGAGGCCGAGGAGCGTCCCCAATCCCACGAAGACCAGCGCTGGGAGGTAGCTGCGGATCACGACTGGGCGGGTTTATAGCACCGCTTGTAACACGACGATACAAAGTGACAATTGCCGCATTACAACACCCCTCCTGCTCGGAGTCCCAGGGCCGCGACGACCAACGCTGAGGCCGCCATCACGCCCATCTCGCGTCGGAGAATGTCAAGCGCAGCGTGCTCCGCGTCGTCCGGTGTCGAGCTCGCGCGCCGAGGAGACGCCGCGCTGGTCGAGAATCGCCTGCGCCGAAGCCAGCCGCAGCTGCTCCGCGATGAAGGCGACGCCGAGCGGCACGAGGCCGTAGATCAGGTGCAGGCGGGGCAGCTCCTCGCCGAGCAGGAGCAGCACGCCGCCCTGGATCACCTCGATCACCACGAGCGCCTGGCCGGTGCGCAGCAGCGGCCAGAACGCGCGGCTGTACTCGTCGCGGTGCCACTTGTAGGCGCCCAGCAGCCCGGCCGCGAGGTTGACGACGACGACGCGCGACTCCGAGCACGATGTGGAAGGCGGTCATCGCTAGAGCGAGGTGTAGGCGGCGCGGAACCAGACCAGCGGCTCGAGCCCCTCGGCGCCGAGCTCGGCGGCGTGGACGGCGCCGATCCCGATCGTGTGGTCGCCCGCGGGCACGAAGCGCTCGAGGTCGCAGCCGACCCACGCGAGCGTGCCGTCGATCACCGGGATGCCGTCGTGGACGCTGTGCGGGACGTCGGCGAACTTCGAGTTCTCCTTCGAGGCGAAGCGGCGCGCGAGGTCCTGCTGGCCGGCGGCGAGCACGTTGACGCCGAAGCGCTTGGCGCGCTCGACCTCGGGGAGCGTGCGCGCGCCGTTGTCGAAGCAGACGAGCACGAGCACGGGGTCGAGGCTCAGCGACGCGACCGCGTTGGCGGTCATGCCCTGGGGCCCGGTCGGCGTGTCGACGGTCACGACGGCGACGCCGGTGGCGAAGTGCCCCATGACGGTGCGGAAGCGATCGGGCTCGACGGCTCTCACTTGACGATCAGCGTGCCGTACATGCCGAGCTCCTCGTGGTTGGAGAGCGCGCAGAAGAAGCGGTACTCGCCCTTGCGGACCTTGAACGTCGTGCTGTCGCGGTCGCCGGGCAGCAGGCTCGAGATCTTGGCGACGATGGCGTTCTTGCGCTCGACCCGGAACGTGTGGGCGAGCCGGCCGCGGTTGGTCAGCTCGACCCGCAGGCGGCCCGGCCGGGCGCGGATCGTCTGCGGTTGGTAGCGGAAGTCCTTGACCGTGATGGCGATCGTGTCGTTCTTCGCGCGGACGGGCGCGGGCTCGTCGGCGCCGCACCCGGCGGCGAGCAGACAGAGGATGAGGAGGAGTGGGCGCGTCACGGGGGAAGGGGGCGATTGTTCCGTATGCTCCACCGCCTGATGCGCCGCCCCCTCCTGCTGCTCGCGCTGCCCGCCGTCGCCGCGGTCGTGGTGGCCTGTGGGACGGAGGATCTCGAGGTCGCCAAGAGCGATCCGAACTACCGCGGCGCGCAGCTGTTCGTCGAGCGCTGCTCGGGCTGCCACACGCTGAAGGCGGCCGGCACGCAGGGCTCGGCGGTCCAGGCCAACAAGCGCGAGTACAAGGACGGCCCGAACTTCGACCAGCGCAAGGAGACCAAGGAGAACGTCCTCTACGCGATCCGCAACGGCGGCTACTCCTCGGGGCCGATGCCGCAGAACATCGTGGTCGGCGAGGACGCCGAGGCGGTCGCGGAGTTCGTCGCGAAGTACTCGGGTTCGGAGCGCGAGACCGACGACGCGCAGTAGGCGATGCTCGACCTGAAGGCGATCCGGCGGGACCCGGACGCCGTGCGCGCCGCGCTGGCGCGGCGGAAGGACGGGTCGGACGCGCGGCTGGACGAGGCGCTGGCGCTCGACGCGCGGCGGCGCGAGCTGCTCCCCGAGGTCGAGGGGCTGCGGGCGCGCCAGAACGAGGCCTCGCAGGCGATCGCGCGCGCCAAGAAGGAGGGCGGCGACGCGGCCGACGCGATCGCCGAGATGCAGGAGGTCTCGCGGCGCGTGAAGGCGCTGTCGGAGGAGCTCGCCACGGTCGAGGAGCAGCTGCAGGGCGTGCTCGCGCTGATCCCGAACCCGCCCGACCCGAGCGCGGCCGACGAGGACACGTCGATCCGCGAGGTCGGCGAGCCGCGGGGGCCGAACGAGCCGCGCGACCACCTCGAGCTCGCCGGCGGGCTGATCGACATGGAGGCCGCGGCGCGCGTGTCGGGCTCGCGCTTCGCCTACCTCAAGGGCGACATGGTGCTGCTCGAGCTCGCGCTCGTGCGCTGGGGCATGGACGTGCTGATGTCGCACGGCTTCGAGCCGGTCGTGCCGCCGGTGCTCGTGCGCGAGGAGGCGCTGTTCGGCACCGGCTTCCTCCCCGACACCGAGCAGCAGATCTACCGGCTCGCCGACGACCCGCTGTTCCTGGTGGGGACGAGCGAGGTGGCGCTGGCGTCGCTGCACGCGGGCGAGATCATCGACGGCGCGGCGCTGCCGCTGCGCTACGCGGGCTCCTCGCCCTGCTTCCGGCGCGAGGCCGGCGCCGCGGGCCGCGACACGCGCGGGATCTTCCGCGTCCACCAGTTCGGCAAGGTCGAGATGTTCTCGTTCGTCGAGCCGGAGGCGGCGGTCGACGAGCACGAGCGGCTGCTCGCGATCGAGGAGGAGATCCTGCAGGCGCTCGAGGTCCCCTACCGCGTGGTCAACATCGCGGTCGACGACCTCGGCGCCTCGGCGGTCAAGAAGTACGACTGCGAGGCGTGGATCCCGAGCCAGGGGCGCTATCGCGAGGTCACCTCGACCTCGAACACCACCGACTTCCAGGCGCGGCGGCTCGACATCCGCTACCGGCCTGACGGCGGCGGGCCGCGCCACGTGGCGACGCTCAACGGCACGGCGGTGACGTGGCGGCACATGATCGCCCTGCTCGAGAACGGGCAGCGCGAGGACGGCTCGGTCGTGCTGCCGGACGTGCTGCGCCCGTGGGGTGCGCCGGAGACGCTGCGGGTAGGGGAGCGCGCATGACCGACATCACGCCCGACGATCCGGAGATCCCGGAGGACCCGCCCGCCCGCGAGGACCCGTCGCCCGAAGTCCCGGATCAGCCGCTCGGGCCGCCGGCGGACATGCCGGAGGAGGACGCGCCGCTGCCCGGCCTTCCCGAGAAGGAGCCGCCGGCCTCGGAGTAGGCGCGAGCGGCTCTGGTCGACGCGCGCCGGGTCGAGCTCGAAGCCGCGCGCGGTCACGTGGTCGATGTGCTCCCAGCCGATGCGGCCGGCGGGGCGCATGCGGACGCCCTTCTCGTCGATTCGCAGGCGGTCGAGGGTGAGCGCGGTGCTGACGACGACGTAGACCGCGACGACGACGATGATCCCGGTCGGGAAGTCGAAGCCGGCGACCTGCAGGAGCGCCAGCCAGCCCACGAAGACGACCAGCGGGATCACCTGGGCGAGCCCCAGGCGCCGGACGACGTAGGGCTCGGCGCTCACAGGACCAGCACCAGGAACAGGAGGGACGCGATCCCGATGAAGCAGAGCAGCAGGCCGAGCGCGACGATCACCCAGCTGACGAACGAGGCCGTGCCGCCGGCGGGGACCGACGCGCGGGTGGGGTCGGCGGGGTCGTAGAGGACGGTCACCTGCGCGCCGGGCTTGGCCGGCGGCGGGTTCGTCCCCCACGTCGACTGCGTCTCCACGGTGCGGCCGTCGGGGAGCGCGAAGCGCAACACGGGGAACGCCGGGTTGCGAAGCCCATCATCGCGACGCCGATGAGCATGAACGCCGCGGGGAAGAAGAAGGCGATGGCGACGCTGGCGGCGAACAGGTTCACGAAGCGGTTGATACCCATGTTGCATTCCGTCCGACCCCGGCTCCACGCTCCGCAGGTCATGTATTCGGCGCGACTTGTGTGCTCAGATCCCGGCTGCGCGGCGGAGATCGCGGGCGAGACCGCGACGCTGCACGAGCTCGAGGCGCTGGTCTGCGAGTGCGGCTGCGCGCTCGAGGTCATCGGCTGGCCCGACGTCGCCGCCGGGCCGTCGGCGCAGGTGGTCATGCTCCGCGTCGGTGGCGCGCGGCGCGTGCCCGAAGCCGCCTGATGGTCGGTTCCACGACCGCCGCGCAACCGACCATCTAGCGCGCGAGCAGCACGGCCCCGGCGCCGCCCCTCGCTGGGCCCAGGCGGGCCCGGACCCACGCGTCGACCGCTTCGAGCGGGACGGGCGTGGGCTCGGCGGCGCGGTAGCGCGCGATCAGGAGGCGCCCGCGCGTCTGCGTGCCGGCGGGGGTGAAGCCAGGTGCGGGCGGCTGGTCGAGCGCGCCGGGCGCGAGCGGGTCGCGCTTGGGGTCGGGGATCACGACGGCGAGCTCGCGGACGTTCGCGGCAGGGACGGGGCGGAGGCCGGGCGCGTACCAGCGCACGCGGCGTCGCGTTGAACGGCGGCGCGACGACGACGGCGGGCGTGGCGCGGAGGGCGCGCGTGGCGCCGCGCCAGTCCTCGCGCGCGTGCGCGGGATCGGTCAGTGCCCCGATCGTGGCGGCGAGCAGCGCCGCGCACGCCGCGACCCCGAGCGCCGCGCCGAGCCGGCCGAGCGCGTACCCGAGCGCCGGGATCGCGAGCACGATCGTCGAGCACCGCGATCGTGTTGCGGTTGTTGAGGTAGTCCGCGCCGAACAGCGCCACGAGAAGCATCAGGGCCGCGCCGCCGCCTCCGACCGCGGCTGGGAGGAGCGCTGCGCGCCAGTCGCGACGCACCACGAGCACGACCACTCCGGCCACGAGCAGCGCGCCCACGAGCCATTCGAGCCCGTCGATCGCCGCGCCGCGCTCGCCCACCAGCCAGCTCGTCGCCGCCCCCTTCGCGCGCTCCGCCAGCCCGACGCCCGCAGTCACGTTCTCGCTGTGCCCGCCGCCGATCTGCTCGAGCACGAGCGGGAGCAGGCCTAACCCGACCACGCCGACGCCCGCCAGCGCGGGCAGCGCCGCGCGGCCGCGGCGCGCGAGCAGGATCGCCGCCTCGATGGCGATCGGGAAGATCGCGAAGTAGTGGCAGCCGAGCGCCACCGCCGACGCCACCGCCCACCCGAGCGCGCCGCGGCGGCCCTCGACCGCGTCGAGGAAGTAGAAGAACCCGACCGCGCACGCGAGCGCGACCGCCGCGTACCCGCGCGCCTCCTGCGAGTAGTAGACGAGCAGCGGGTGCACGGCGACGAGCGCCGCGAGCGCGACGCCGGCACGCTCCGACGCCAGCCGCCGCCCGATCCCGTAGGCGACCGGCACGAGCGCGATCCCGCACAGGACGGAAGGCAGCCGCAGCGCGAACTCGCTCGTCCCCGCCACGCGCGTCCACAGCCACTCGACGACGTAGAACAGCGGCGGGTTCGCCTCCTGCTCGGCGACCTGGTGGAACAGCTCGCCGAGGCTCCCGCGCGCGAGCTCGCCGGTGAGCACCTCGTCGAGCCACAGCGACTGGGAGCCGAGCGTCGGCAGGCGGAGCGCCGCCGCGAGCGCGGTCAGCGCGATCAGGACGGCTCGCGGCACCCGCGGCATTGTGGCGGGGTTGACAGATTCGAGATAACGATATATCGTTGACGCATCGTGATACACACAGATAGGAGTAATCCATGCATAGACATGGCCCAACACCAGAAGGCATCGAACGCCTTCGCAGACACCACCCCTTCTTCGGGATGAGGGGTCACGGCCCCGGCCACGGCCCCCACGGCGACTGGGGCCCGATGCGCGGCTTCGGCGGCGGTCGCCGCCGGCGGATGCGCCGCGGCGATGTCCGCGCCGCGATCCTCGTCCTCCTCGACGAGCAGCCGCACAGCGGCTACAGCCTCATGGAGGAGCTCGATCGCCGGAGCAACGGCGCCTGGCGTCCCAGCCCCGGCTCGGTCTACCCGACGCTCCAGCAGCTCGAGGACGAAGGCCTCATCCGCCCCCAAGAGGGCGAGGGTCGCACGCCCTTCGAGCTCACCGACGCGGGCAAGGCCTACGTCGCCGAGAACCGCGAGGAGCTCGGCGAGCCGTGGGAGAAGCCGGCCGAGGGCATCGGCGAGGAGCGGCTCGAGCTGCGCGGCCTCGTCGCGCAGATCGGCGCGGCCACCTTCCAGGTCGGCGCGGCCGGCGACGACGCCCAGGTCGCGCGGGCCAAGGAGCTGCTCGCGGAGACGCGCCGCAGCCTCTACAAGATCCTGGCCGACGACGACCAGCCGGAGAGCTAGGCAGGGCGCATCCCCCGGGTGAAATCCGGGGGATGCCTCGACCATCGGCCAGCACGGATCGCGGCCACCAGGAGGACGATCGCTGGCGATCTTGTCCTTCGCATCTCGGCTCACGCTCGCCCTCGCGGCGACGCTGTTGGTACTCGCGGCCGTCCCGGCCGCCGGCCTCGCCGTGTGCGTCAACCCGGTCTCGTGCGAGAACGAGAAGCCGGGCGCGTCCCCGGGCAGCTGGCAGGTCACCGGTTCCGGCGACTCGACGATCCAGGGCTACGCGACGACGATGAGCGTCGACCGCGGCGGAACCATCCGCTTCAAGGTCAAGACGACGGCGAGCAACTACCACATCGACATCTACCGGCTGGGCTACTACCAGGGCAACGGCGCCCGCCTGCAGGCGTCCAACGTCCGCCCGACCGCGAGCCTGCCGCAGAACCAGCCGAACTGCATTACGACGGCGGCGACCGGCCTGATCGACTGCGGGAACTGGGGCGTCTCGGCGTCGTGGACGGTGCCCGCCGCCTCCGTGTCCGGCGTCTACCTCGCGCGCCTCGTGCGCGACGACAACGGCGGCGCCAGCCAGATCCCCTTCGTGGTCCGCGACGACGCGGGCTCGTCGGACATGCTGGTGCGGACCTCCGACGCGACCTGGCAGGCCTACAACAAGTACGGCGGCAACAGCCTCTACTCGTGCACGGCGTGCCCGCCGGGCAATCCGCAGACCTACCAGGGCGCGTTCTCGGTCTCCTACAACCGGCCCTTCGACGGCACGATCCCGCAGGACGGCGGGCGCTCGTACCTGTTCTACGCCGAGTACCAGATGATCCGCTTCATCGAGCGCAACGGCTACGACGCGAGCTACACGAGCCAGGCCGACGTCGACGCCAACGCCGGGCTCCTGCGCAACCACGACGTGATCCTCTCCAGCGGCCACGACGAGTACTGGTCGGGCCGCGAGCGCGCCAACGTCGAGGCGGCCCGCGACGCCGGCGTCAGCCTGGCGTTCTTCAGCGGCAACGAGGTGTTCTGGAAGACGCGCTGGCAGCCGAGCAGCGCCGACGGCACGCCGACCCAGTACCGGACGCTCACGTCCTACAAGGACACGCACTTCACCGGTCCGACCGACCCGGTGGAGTGGACCGGCACGTGGCGCGACCCGCGCTTCAGCCCCGGGGACGGCGGCCGGCCGGAGAACTCGCTCACCGGCCAGCTGTTCATCGTCAACTCCGGCTCGGCGGACCTCAAGGTGCCGGCGGAGTACAAGAACCTGCGCCTGTGGCGCAACACGGCGGTCGCGAACCTCGGCGCCGGCCAGACCCGGACGCTCGCTCCCGGCGGGCAGACGCTCGGCTACGAGTGGGACGTCGACGTCGACAACGGCTTCCGCCCGCGCGGGTCGTTCAAGCTCTCGTCGACCACGGTGAGCGGCATCGAGTCGTTCACCGACTACGGCAGCAGCGTGGAGCTCAACACCACGCAGACACACAACCTGACGATGTACCCGGGCGGCGGCGACGCGCTGGTGTTCGGCGCGGGCACGGTGCAGTGGGCGTGGGGCCTGGACACCACCAACGCGTGGGCGAACAACGGCCCGCCCGCCTCGGCCTCGCCCGACCCGGTGATGCAGCAGGCGACGGTGAACCTGTTCGCCGACATGGGCGCACAGCCGAGCTCGCTCATGAGCGGCCTGTCTCCGGCGTCGCGCTCGACCGACACGACAGAGCCCAGCTCGACCATCAGCAGCCCGTCGCCGGGGGCGGCGATCGCGGACGGGACGCGGTTCACGATCTCCGGCACGGCCACGGACACGGGCGGCGCGGTCGCGGGCGTGGAGGTCTCCACCGACGACGGCGCGACCTGGCACCCGGCCACCGGCACGTCGTCGTGGTCGTACTCGTGGATCGTGCACGGCGCGCCGAGCACGACGATCAGGGCGCGCGCGGTCGATGACTCCGGCAACCTCGAGTCGTCGACGCCGAGCGTCAGCGTGGGCGTCGGCTGCCCGTGCACGTTGTTCGGCCCGAACGTGACGCCGTCCATCCTCGACCAGCAGGATCCCTCCGCGGTCGAGCTTGGCGTGCGCTTCAAGGCCGACCTCGACGGGTCCGTCACCGGTGTCCGCTTCTACAAGGCGACGGCGAACACGGGCAGCCACATCGGCAACCTGTGGTCGGCCAACGGCACGCTGCTCGCGACCGGGACGTTCTCGGGCGAGTCGGCCACCGGCTGGCAGCAGCTGACGTTCACGACGCCGGTCGACATCACCGCGGGGACGACCTACGTCGCGTCGTACTTCGCGCCGCGCGGGCACTACTCGACGACGTCGGCGTACTTCTACATGCCCAGCCCGACGGGCGGGAACACCGCGGACACCTCGCCGCTGCACGCGCTCAGCGCCAACGGCGGCGGCGCCAACGGCGTCTACTCCTACGGGGGCGAGAGCACGTTCCCGAACTCGACCTACAACGGCGAGAACTACGCCGTCGACGTCGTCTTCACGCCGAAGCTCCCGCCGGGCCCCGTCAGCAACGTCAGCGCCACGGCCGGCACCGGCTCGGCGACCGTCAATTTCAGCGCCCCCGCCACCGGCGGGCCGCCGACGCGCTACGTGGTCACGCCGTTCATCGGCTCGACCGCCCAGCCGACGGTGACGGCCACGGGCTCGCCGCCGGCGACGTCGGTCAAGGTCAGCAACCTCGACGCGGGGACGGCGTACACGTTCCGGGTGCAGGCCGGCAACGGGAGCGGCATCAGTGCGCTGTCGGCGCCGTCGAACGCGGTCACCCCAACCCCGCCGACCGCCCCGGGCGCGCCGACCGCGCTCATCCCGAGCGCGGGCAACCAGCAGGCGACCCTGCGCTGGACCGCCCCGAACGACGGCGGTGCCACGATCACCCGCTACACGATCACGCCGTATCTCAACGGCGTCGCGCAGGCGACGACGCAGGTGACGGGCTCGCCGGCACCGGAGACCGCGGTCGTGACCGGGCTGACCAACGGCTCGAGCTACACGTTCACGGTGACCGCCACCAACTCGGTCGGCACCGGTCCAGCCTCGGTCGCGTCGAGCGCCGTCACGCCGAACGCCGCGCCGCGCTTCATCCAGCGCGTCTCCGGGCGCTCGACCAGCGGGCCGACCCTCCAGCTGACGCCGACCTCGAACCTCACGGTGGGCAACCGGATCGTCGTGATGGCGGGTGTCTGGAGCGCGGGCGCGGCCACGATCTCCGGGGTCACCGACTCCGCCGGCAACACCTACACGAAGGCCACGAGCCAGAAGGCGTCGGAGAACACCGAGCTGAGCGTCTGGAGCGCCCCGATCACCGCCGGCGGCGGCACGCGGCCGACGATCACCGTGACCGCCACGGGCGGCGCGGACATCGGCGGCGCCGCGCTCGAGTACGCCGGCCTGTCGACCGCGTCGGGGGCCGCGGCGATCGACCAGCTCAAGACCGCGACGGGCAGCTCGATCGGCACCGGCTTCGTCACCTCCGGCCCGACGCCGGCGCTCACGGGCGACAACGGGCTGGCGATGGGCTTCTACGTCGACTCCGGCTTCGGGCGCACGCTGACCGCGGATCCCACCTACACCGAGCGCGTCAACGTGTCGCCGACCTCGGACATGGAGTTCGTCGTCGAGGACGCGCTGCCGTTGCGCGGCGACACGCCCGCCGCGCGCGTCACGACCGGCGGCGGCACGCCGTGGTCGATGGCGACGGTCGTGTTCAAGAGCGGCGTCCAGGTGCCGCCCGCGCTGTCGACCTCGCCCGCGAGCCTGGCGTTCTCGGCGACGGCCGGCGGCGCCTCGCCGGCGGCCAAGACGATCTCGATCGCGAACGCCGGTGGCGGGTCGATGGACTGGACGGCGTCGGAGAGCGCGAGCTGGTTGAGCGTGTCGCCGGCGAGCGGCACCAACGCGGGCACGGTGACGGTGACGCCGTCGGTCACGGGCCTGAGCGCCGGGACCTACACGACGGACGTCACGGTGACGGCTGCCGGCGTGGCCGGCTCGCCGAAGACGATCCCCGTGACGTTCACGGTCGACCCGCCCGCGCCGCCGGTGCTGGCCGTGACGCCCACGACCCTCTCATTCTCGGCGACCGCGGGCGGGGCGTCACCGGCGGCGAAGACGTTCGCGGTGTCAAACACGGGCAGTGGGTCGATGGACTGGACTGCGTCGGAGAGCGCGGCCTGGATGAGCGTGTCGCCAGGGAGCGGCACGAATGCGGGCACGGTCACGGTGACGCCGTCGGTCACGGGGCTGGCAGCCGGGACCTACACGGCTGACGTGACGGTCACGGCGGCCGGCGCGACGGGCTCGCCGAAGACGGTGGCGGTCACGTTCACGGTCGATCCGCCGGCGCCGCCCGCGCTGGCCGTGACGCCCGCGACGCTGGCGTTCAGCGGCACGGTCGGCGGCGCTTCGCCGGCGGCCAAGACGTTCGCGGTGAGCAACACCGGCAGTGGGTCGATGGACTGGACTGCCTCGGAGAGCGCGAGCTGGATGAGCGTTTCGCCGGGGAGTGGCACCAACGCCGGGACCGTGACGGTCACCCCGTCGATCACCGGCCTGGCAGCCGGGACCTACACGGCTGACGTGACGGTCACGGCGCCTGGCGCGACCGGCTCGCCGAAGACGGTGGCGGTCACGTTCACGGTCGATCCGCCGGCGCCGCCGGTCCTGGCCGTCACGCCCGCGACACTCGCATTCAGCGGCACGGTCGGCGGCGCTTCGCCGGCGGCCAAGACGTTCGCGGTGAGCAACACCGGCAGCGGCTCGATGGACTGGACCGCATCGGAGAGCGCGAGCTGGATGAGCGTTTCGCCGGGGAGCGGCACCAACGCCGGGACCGTCACGGTCACGCCGACGATCACGGGCCTGGCGGCCGGCACATACACGGCTGACATCACCGTCGCCGCGCCCGGCGCGACCGGCTCGCCCAAGACGGTCGCGGTCACGTTCACGGTCAGCCCGGTGGCCTCGAACCTGGTCGGCGCGTGGGGCTTCGACGAGGCGTCCGGGACCACGACCGCCGACGCGTCCGGTCGCGGCAACACCGGCACGCTCAGTGGCCCGACGCGCAACGCGGGCGGCCGCTTCGGCGGCGCGCTCAGCTTCGACGGCATCAACGACTGGGTGACGGTGCCGGACGCCGACTCGCTCGATCTCACCAGCGGCATGACGCTCGAGGCGTGGGTCCGGCCAACCGCGATCGGGTCCAACTGGCGGAGCGTCCTGCTCAAGGAGCAGCCCGGCGACCTCATCTACGCGCTCTACGCCGGCGACGGCGCGGGCCGCGCCGCGACGCACATCTTCACCACCGCCGACCGTGGCCTCAGCGGTACGACCGCCACGCCGCTCAACGCTTGGACCCACCTCGCCACGACGTACGACGGAGCGACGCAGCGCATCTACGTCAACGGCGTCCAGGCCGCGTCGCGCGCGCAGACGGGCGCGATCCGCGTCTCCACCGGCGCGCTGCGGATCGGCGGCAACAACATCTGGAGCAACGAGTGGTTCGCCGGACTGATCGACGAGCTGCGCGTCTACAACCGGGCGCTGAGCGCAGCGGAGGTCACCGCCGACATGACCAGGCCCGTTACCGGCGGCTGAGCTCGAGCCCCAGCAGCGCGAAGCCGAGCGGGCGCGGGTCGCTGCCGTAGCGCGCCGCGAAGGGCGACAGCGGATGGCGCACAGAGAAGCGCAGCGCGATCCGCTCCCGCCCGGCGCGTGCCGGCACGGCGACCAAGCGCTGCTCGGCGGTGCCGCCGGTACCGGAGAAGCCCCAGCGCGCCGCAGGGGTGCCGTCGATCGCGACGCCAACCTCGAGGTGCGGGCGCGTGTGGGCGAGGAACGGCGCGACCTCGAGCGTGACGGTCAGCGGGCCGTCGTGCGGCGCGTCCAGCGGCAGCACGACCACGGCCTCGCGGCCGCGGCTCCACGCGCCGTAGAGGTCGGGCGCCCACCAGCCCGCGCCGAGGTTGCCGGTGCCCGGCTGGGCGTACTGGAAGCGGAGCGTGCTGCCAGGCCGGACGGCGACGGCGGCCTCCGGCGTAGGGTCGGGCGTCGCGGCGGTGCGCCGCCCGCTCGTCAGCCACAGCGCGTGCCGCGGCAGCGCGCGCGCGTGCGGGACCGCCCACGTCTCCTTCAGCCACAACGCGGCGTGTCGTGGCCGCAGCGGCGCGCCGGGTTCGACCTCGCGCCGCACCCAGCTCGTCAGCTCGTCGCTGACGCGCTCGACCGCGGTCGGCGTCAGCGGTCCATCGCCGCCCGCCTCCTCCGGGCGGCGTGCGCGCGTGCGCGGCCGCAGCGCGACGCGGACCGTGTCGGGGACGGGCTCCTCGGTCACGTCGGCGAGCACGGCGAGCGCCTCGCGCAGCTCTCGGGTGAGGCGGTGCCGCCGGGCCTGCTGGGTCACGCGCTCCCAGTCGAAGGCTGGCGCGTCGCGCAGCAGCTCGGCGGCGTCGGCTGCCCAGCGCAGCGGGTGCGTCTCGGTGAACTCGCGGCCCTGCGTGACCGCCTGCAGCAGCGCGTCCTCGCGGCAGATCACGGAGCAGGCGACGTCGCGCAGCTCGGCGGGTTGCGCCGCGGCCCAGAAGCCGGCATCGGCGTCGGGGTGCAGCGAGCTGTGGAGCACGTGCCAGTGGAGGTCGAGCTGCGCGCCGGCGGCGTCACGGAAGCCCATCGCGTGGGTCTCGTCGAGGTGCTCGCGGGCGGGGACGAACCAGGGCTGGAAGCCGGAGGCGACCAGTGCCTCGATCGCCTGCGTGGCGAAGCTGCGCGGGACGGCGATGTCGAGGTCGTCCATCGGCCGCCGCGCAACTCGCCAGCCGGTGTGGGCGAGCACGGCGGCGCCTTTGATCAACATGACCGGAACGCCGGATTCCGTGAGACGGCGGACCGCGGGCGTGGCACGCTCGAGCAACACCTGCGTGCGCAGCCACGTGAAGCGCGCGATTCGCTGCACCTTGGCGGCGACCGCGTCGTCCCGCTGGTCGCCGAGACGCTCGGCGAGCAGCGCGAGCACGCGCTGCGAGGCGCGGTCGATGGTCGCGAGATCGGCCTGCGCGCGCCAGCGCTCGTAGGCGTCGCGGGCCGTGTCGTCGGGCCCGAGCGTCGCGCGCAGCAGCAGGTCGTGCTCGGCGACGCTCACGCCGGCGTCTCCCGGTTGCGGGCGATCGCGCGGCGCGCCACCTCGAGGTAGCTCGCCTGCCACGAGGGGTCCTGCAGCGTCGTGTTGTCGCCGTGGACGCGCCGCAGCAACACGATCTCGTCGAGCACGCGCACGCGGCTCGGCTTCAGGCGCGAGAGCCACTCGACGGTCTCGCCGCCGTTCATCGTCTCGTCGAACGGGGTGAACGCGGCGCGCCGCATCAGCAGTGCGCCGACGACCCAGCCGGGCCGCGGCTCGCGGGCGAAGGCCACGTGGCTCTCCAGCGCGGCGGCGCGCTCCGGCGTGAGGAAGTTCTGGACGTGGCCGATGACGGCGTCGAAGGCGGGGTCATCGAGCGCGTCGACCTGGAGCGCGAGGCGCTGTGGGTGCGCGAGGTCGTCGGCGTCGAGGAAGCCGATCAGCTCTCCGGTGGCCGCGCGCACGCCGGCGTTGCGGGCGGCGGCGGGCCCGGAGGCCGGGAGGCGCAGCACGCGCGCGCCGTGCTCGACGGCGATGGCCGCGCTCGCGTCGGTCGAGCCGTCGTCGGCGACGATCAGCTCGTCGGGCGGGCGCTCCTGGTCGAGCAGGCTCTGCAGCGCCGCGGCGAGGTAGCGCTCGCCGTCGCGCACCGGGACGATGATCGAGACGGTCACCGCACGGCCTTCCGTGCGACCGAGTCGTGCAGCAGCCGCACGAGCGCGGAGGGCGCGATCGGTGACGTGTGCGCCGTCGAGCCCGCGTGCACACGCTTGCGCAAGAGCGTCTGCGGGAGCACCTCGACCGCGTGCCCGAGGTCCTGCGCGCGCGCGAACCAGTCGACGTCGTCGGCGGGCGAGACGTCGGGACGCAGCATGCCCACCTCGTCGAACAGCTCGGCCCGGACGGCGAGCGCCTCCATCACCCGCACCGGGCGCGGCCCGTCGAGCAGCTCGGGGCGGAAGCCGGGCGGAGGCTCGCCGTCGAGGAAGAACTCCGCATGGCAGACGCAGGCATCGACGCGCGCGAGCGCCGCGAGCTGGAGCTCGAGCTTGCGCGGGAGCCAGAGGTCGTCGTGGGAGAGGAAGGCGATGGCGTCGCCGCGCGCCGCGCGGATGCCGGTGTTGTACGCGTCGGCGAGCGTGTCGCCCTCCTGCTCGAGCACGCGCGCGCCGTGACGCTCGGCGATCGCGCGAGTGGCGTCGTGCGAGCGGCCGTCGACGAGCAGGACCTCGAGCGGCGCGGACGTCTGCGCCGCCACACTCGCGAGCGCCTCCGCGAGGTAGCGCTCGCCGTCGCGGACGGCCATGACGACGCTGACGTTCATCCGAGGTGCTCCGCGAGCATGGCGGCCGGGTCGTCGCCGAGCTGGAGCCGGTAGGCGGGCAGCGCGCGCACGAGCGCGCCGAGCGCATCGAGGTCCGCCTGCGTGCTGCGCGGGAGCAGGAGGATCGAGGTCGCGAGCGCGCTCAGCGCCTCGGCCGAGGTCGCGGGAGTCAGCTGCGCCCCCGTCCCCACGCGCGGGAGCACGATCGATACGAGCGGGGCAGACCGGGTGAGCCCGCGCGGCACGACGAGCTCCTTGCCGTCCGGCGTCGGGCCGCCCGGCAGGACCCGCAGGCCCGGGACCCGGCGCAGTCCGGCGGCGTCGACCTTCCCGACCGCGTACAGCGCGTGGACCCGCGGCGGGTCGCTCAGCTCGACCGCACAGTAGTCGTCGCCGAGGTAGCCCAGTCCGGCCTCCGCGGCCGCGAGCGCGGTCGTCGACTTGCCTGCTCCCGAGCGGCCCGCGAGCAGCGCCGCGCCGCGGGCGCCGACCACCGCGGCGCCGTGCACGAGGTGCAGCCCGTGCTCGCGCAGCGCCCAGCGCAGCAGCGTGCGCAGCGGCGCGGCGGTCTCCCAGCGCGGGAGCGCCTCGGCGTCGCGGGCCCAGAACGCGCCGCGGTTGCCGTCGAGCAGCAGCAGCGTGTCGGGGCCGTGGAGCAGCTGCACGCCGTCGGCCGCGGCGTAGTGCTCGCCGGGCGCGGACGCGTCCCATGGCGGCGAGGGCAGCTCGCCCTCGAACGCGACGATGTCGACGTCGTGCGGGCGCGCCGCCGCCAGCGGCTCCAGCGCCGGAGCGAGCTGCTCCGCCAGCGCCTCGCCCGCGATCCGCAGGCGGATGCCGACGGGGCCGACCGCGAAGGTCAGCGCCCGCTCGGGTGTGCCCGCCGCGGCGAGCACCTCGCGCGCGTACTCCGCGAGCGAACCGGCGCGGCTAGGCGGCGGACGAAGCAGGGCGCGACGGCCATCCCGATGCGTCGTAGTCGACGTCGTGGATGGGATCGAGGAGCAGGATGTCCGCCATGTCGGTGAAGACCTGCATCGCCGGGCCGCCCTCGCCGTCGGGCTCGGGCAGCGCGCCGTCGGCGACCGCCAGCTCCTCCTCCACGAGCCGGTGCGCGAACGCGCCGGAGCCCTCGGGGAGCGGCTCGCCGGCCACCACCGCGCGCCAGACCTCGGTCGCCGCCGCGTCGAGCGCGTAATAGCGCCCGGTGCGCAGGTTCACGAGCACGGCTTCGCCGTCGAACACTTCGTCGAGCACGTCCGGACGATTGGGGGCGAGCACTGAGCGACCCTACCGGGCCGGGGGAGTCGGCGCTAGTCCCGACTGCCCTGCAGCAGCAGCCCGGCGACCGCTTCAGGTGCGTCCCACATCGGGACATGCCCAGCATCGGGCAGCGCCACGCTGCGGACGGTCGGCGGCAGGTGCGCCGGCCGCGCGACGAGCCGGTCGTGCTCGGGCCACACGAGCGTGACCGGGACACGGAGGTGCTCGAGTCGCGTGAAGCGCCCGGCGCGCATCGCCCGGTTGACCGCCTCGAAGCCGGGCGCGTCGGCGTAGGCGCGCACCAGCCGCAGCGCCGCCTCGGGCGGGACGCGCTCGGCGTGGGCGACCGTGGAGGCGAGCGCGAGCCGCCGGCCCGCGGGGCTCCGGACCAGTGCGGGCAGCCCCGGCGCCATCACCTTCGCGAGCGCCCGTGCGATCCCGCGCTTCGGCGCGAGCGGCTCGGGCCACAGCCCAGCCGGCGCGATCGCGGTCACCGACCGCGCGTGGCCGGCGGCCGCGAGCTCGAGCGCGACCCAGCCGCCGAGCGAGTTGCCCGCCACGTGGCAGGGCTCGTCCGGCAGCGCCTCGGCGATCGCGGCGGCGAGCGCCGCGGGCGTCGGCGGCCCGCTCCCGTTCAGCGACGCCGACTCGCCGAAGCCGGGGAGGTCGACGGCGATCACGTCGCGCTCGGCCGTGAGCCGCTCCATCACCGGCGCCCAGACGTGCCGGTCGGCACCGAGCGGGTGCAGGAGCACGAGCACCGGGCCCGACCCGGCGCGGTCGAACGCGAGGCTCAACGCTCGACGGCCGCTGCGAGGGCCGCGGTGAGCAGCGCCGATCCGCCCGCGACGGCGACCGTCGCCGGCGCGGCGCCGTCGGGCAGCCCGCGACGGCCGGCGAGAGTGGCGACGATGTCGGCGACGTCGCCGGCTGCGCTGGCGGCGAGGAACGGGCGCACCGGCTCGCCCCGCAGCGCGACGGCGATCGCAGCGCCGTGGATGACGATCTCGCGCGCGCCGAGGCCGCGCAGCGGCACCTGGGTGGGCGGCGCGCCGGCGGAGGGCCCGAGCCAGCGGAGGGCGAGCCGCTCGGGGGCGACGATGAGGGCGGCGCCGTAGGCGACGCGGAGGCCGAGGACGGCGAGGGTGGCGGTTCGAAGCATCAGGGGTGACTACGAGTGGGGGCGTGCCACCGATCACTGTTGATCGCCGGCGAGCGCGGGAGCGTAGAAGAGAGATGGACCTCACCGATCGAACCGCGCTCGTCACCGGCGCCAACCGCGGCATCGGCCGCGCCCTCTGCGAGGCGCTCGCCGCGCGGCCGCTGCGGCTCGTGCTCGCCGGCGTCCGCGACCCCGACGCGTTCGAGCCGATCGCCGGCCGCGCCGAGGTCCGCCCCGTCCGCATGGACCTCTCCAGCCGCGAGGCGATCGACGCGTGCGCCGACGCGCTGGACGAGGACGTCGACCTGCTCGTCAACAACGCCGGCCAGATGACCGGCGGGCTGCTCGAGGAGCAGGACATGGACGCGGTCTACGCGATGTTCCAGGTCAACCTCGATCGCGGTCGCCCACCTGACCAGCCGCGTGCTCCCGGGCATGCTCGCCCGCGGGCGCGGCACCGTGGTCAACAACGCCTCGATCAGCGGGTACGCGTACTTCCCGGCCGCCAGCACCTACGCCGCGTCGAAGGCGGGCGTCGTCGCATTGACTGAGTCGCTGCGGCGCGAGCTCGACGGCACCGGCGTCCGCGCCCTGCACGTCGTCACGCCCGGCGTGAACACCGACATGCTCGACGCCACCGAGGAGGTCTACGGCCGCTACATGGACACCTCGGGCTGGGACAAGGTCGAGCCGGAGGAGTGGGCGGAGAAGGTGCTCGCCGCCGTCGAGGCGGACAAGTCGATCGTCGGCCCCGGCGGGCGCCTGTCGGTCGCGAAGCTCGCCTCGCGCGGCCCGTCGTTCCTCGTCGACGCGATCAGCGGCCGGATGTTCAGCCGGCAGCCACGGCACTAGCCACCGGGGGCGCCTCGGCGAGCGCGTCGATCCCGGCGAGCGGCTTGGCGAGCACGGTCTGGACGAGCCCGATCCGGCGCTCGGCGAAGCCCGCCTCGCAGTAGCTCAGGTACATCCGCCACAGGCGGCGGAAGCGCTCGTCGTAGCCGAGCGTCTCGAGCTCGGCGGTCGCCGCCTCGAAGTTCGCCCGCCAGCGCCGCAGCGTCTCGGCGTAGTGGGGCGTGAGGTCCTCGAGGTGGACGGTGCGCATGTCGGTGCGCTTGGCGACGTGCTTCGAGATCACCGCGAGCGAGGGCAGGCAGCCGCCGGGGAAGACGTAGGTGCGGATGAAGCTCTTCGACGCCTTCTCGACCGGATACGCGCGGTCGTCCATCGTGATCGCCTGCAGCAGCATCGTCCCGTTGGGGGCGAGCAGGTCGCTGCACTGCTCGAAGAACGTCCCGAAGTCCTGCCAGCCGACCGCCTCGATCATCTCCAGCGAGACGAGCTTGTCGTAGGAGCCGCGGAGGTCGCGGTAGTCGTCAAGCCGGAGGTCGACGAGGTGCTCGACGCCCGGCCTCCCTGACGCGGCGCTCGGCGACGTCGTGCTGCTCCTTGGAGATCGTGGTCGTGGTGACCTTGCAGCCGCGGGTCGTCGCGGCGTAGACGGCGAAGCCGCCCCAGCCGGTGCCGATCTCGAGCACGTGGTCGCGCGGGCCGAGCTCGAGCTTCTCGCACACCATCTCGAGCTTGGCGAGCGAGGCCTCCTCGAGCGTCGCGTCGCGGTGCTCGAAGACGCCGCACGAGTACATGAGCGTGGGGTCGAGCATCAGCGCGAACAGCTCGTTGCCGAGGTCGTAGTGGGCGGCGATGTCCTTGCGGCTGCGCTGCGGCGTGTTGCGCATGAACGCGGCGCGGGCGCGCTGGAACGGCTCGCGGATGGGGGAGAGCTGGCGGCGGACCTCGTCGATGCGGCCGACGTTGCGGGCGGCGACGCGGATGACCGCGGTGAGGTCGGGCGTGTCCCACAGGCCGTCCATGTACGACGTCCCCATGCCGCGGCTGCCGCGGAGGAACTGCGCCCACGCCTTCGGCGAGTGGATGTGGACGGTGGCCTGGGGCGCGCCCGAGCCGAAGACCGTCTCGCGGTCGTCCTCGATGACGGTCAGCTGGCCGACGTGGATGCGGCCGAGGATGCCCACGGCGATCTTGCGTGCGAGGGCCTCGGTCATTGCGCGGGGTGGGGTTGGACGGGGACGCCCTTGAGCTTCAGGGCGAGCCCGTGGCCGTAGATGAGGGCGAGCATGCGGAGCGTCGGCGCGAGCGGGCGCAGCAGCGAGCGCGTGGTGAGCGGCCGGCGCTTCATGCCGAGCGTGGCGTCGAACGCGAGGCGGCCGTCCTGGCGGCTCTCGATGTGGACGGACAGCGTCTCGCCGGGCGCGGGCGCACGGCACGTGTAGCGCTGGTCCATCGGCATGAAGGGCGAGACGTGCAGCGCCTTGTCCATGTCGCCGCTGGCGGGGCAGGACGTAGGCGTGGCGCTCCCCCCACGGGGTGTTGGTGACCTCGGCGACGACCGCCTCGAGCGTCTCGCCGTCCGGCGCGAAGCAGTAGTAGAAGCTCACGGGGTTGAAGCAGTGGCCGAAGCTGCGGAGGTGGGTGAGCAGCCGGATCGGGCCCTCCGGCCTGTGCCCGAGGTCCTGCTCGACGCGCGCGCGGACCGCGTCCGCGAGCGGCGTGTGCGGATCGCCGAGGTAGTCGCTGCGGCGGAAGCGCACGAGGCCCGGGCGCCGGCGGGTCGAGCCGGCCGCCGAGCAGCGTCGGGAGCTCGTCGAGGTCGATGTACGCCATCGCGAGGCGGTAGCGGAATTCATGATTCCGCACCGCGAAGCGGCGGTGGCGGATGTGGCCCTCATACATCGCGCTCTGGGTCACAGCGGCTTGGCTCCCAGGGCGAGGGCGACCCGCTCGCCGCTCTTCACGCCGTCCTCATGGAAGCCCCAGCCCCAGTAGGCGCCGCAGTAGTGCGTGCGGTTCGGGCCGCTGATCTCGTGGTGGCGCTCCTGGGCGGCCTGGCCCTGCGCGGTGTAGACGGGGTGCGCGTAGGGGATCGTGCGGATGACCTTGTCGGGGTCGATGGCGTCGGTGTGGTTGAGCGTGACGCAGAACTCGCGGTTGGCATCGAGCGTCTGCAGGCGGTTCATGTGGTAGGTCACGGTCGGCTTGCCGGTCGGCTCGTCGAGCAGGTGGTAGTTCCAGCTCGCCCAGGCGCGGCGGCGGCGCGGCAGCAGCGTGCGGTCGGTGTGCAGCACCGCCTCGTTGGCCTGGTAGGGGATCGCGCCGAGCAGTTCGTGCTCGCGGTCCGTGGGGTCGGCGAGCAGCTTCAGCGCCTGGTCCGAGTGCGTGGCGACGATGACGTGGTCGAAGCGCTCGGGGTCGCCCTTCGCCGTGATCTCGACGTGGTCGGCGTGGCGCGCGATCGACCGCACCGGCGTGGCGAGCCGCAGCCGGTCGCGCCACGGGGCGGTGAGCTGCTCGACGTAGCGATGCGAGCCGCCCTGGACCGTCTTCCACTTCGGGCGGTCGCGCAGCCCGAGCATCCCGTGGTTGTCGAAGAACTCGATCAGGAAGCGCGCGGGGAAGCTCCACATCTGGCGCGGGTCGGCGGACCAGACGGCGGCGGCCTGCGGGACGATCAGCCGGTCGACGAACGCGCGCGAGTACCGGTGCTCGTCGAGGAAGTGCCCGAGCGAGGGATCGCGGTCGTGCGAGGAGAGCAGCTTGCGCGCCTCGCGCTGGAAGCGCACGAGGTCGGCGAGCATGCGATGGAACCACGGCGTCGCGAGGTGCGCGCGCTTGGCGAACAGCCCGTTCGGCGACGTGCTCGCGTACTCGAAGTCGCCGTGCCGGTCGGTGACGGCGAAGCTCATGTTCGAGGGCTGCGCCTTGACCTTCAGGCGGTCGAGCAGCCGCTCGAAGCGCGGGTAGTTGCGGTCGTTGAAGACGATGAAGCCGGTGTCGACCCAGTGCGTCTCGTGCGCCGTGTCGACCCGCACCGTGTTCGTGTGCCCGCCCGCGTAGTCGCCGGCCTCGAACACGACGACGTCGTGCTCGGGCGCGAGCAGGTGGGCGGCGACGAGTCCGGAGACTCCCGCGCCGACGACGGCGATCTTCATGAGAACTGATCCGCATCAGCGCGGTTTCTGGATCACCGGCCGTGCAGCCGATTGCCCTGCTCACGCCTGGGTAGGCCTTCGTTACAGGGCGCACGTTCTCGAAGGGGGAAGAGAGAATGGCTACAAAGGCCAGTCCAGGCGGTACCCGGAGCAAGAGCGCGTCGAGCGGTCTTCGCGACCGAAGAGCTCGTCGAAGCAGCGAGCCGAGCGGCGAGGCGCGGGCCAAGACCGCGGCGAGGAGTCGCTCGACGGCCTCGCGCTCCACGAGCAACGGCACCGCGCGGAAGCCGGCGGCCAAGCGTAAGCCCGCGGCGAAGAGGTCCTCGTCGAGCGCAGCAAGCCTCGAACCGCAGCACCGCGAGCCAGAACGGCGCGGGCAACGGCGGGGTCGTCGGCACCGTCAAGAGCGCCGCGTCGAAGGTCAGCGGCCCGGCGATCGCCATCGGCGCGACCGCGGTCGGCGTCGCCGGCGGGCTGGTGCTCAAGGGCACCCGCCGGCAGAAGACGATCCTCGGCATGCCGGTGCCGCGCAAGGTTCCGAGCGTGGACGTCAAGAAGGTCGCCAAGACCGTCGGCAAGGCGAGCAAGCAGTTCGGCGAGACGTCGAAGAGCGTCTCCAAGGACATCGATCGCGTCGGCGACCAGGCGGAGCGCATCGGCAAGATCCTGGGCTGAGTCCCATGGCCACCGCCACATCGAACGGAACGCCGTCGCGAAGGCCAAGGAGGCGGGCGGCACTGTCGCCTCCACCGCCAAGTCGGCAAGCCGCCCCGCCCTCACCGCGGGCGCCGCTGCCGCCGGCTTGGCCGGCGGCCTCGTGATCGGGTCGCGTCTGCGCCTCGGACGCAAGAGCGGCCTGCAGCTGACGCTCGAGACTGCTCGGCAAGGCGGCCAAGGAGCTCGGGTCGGCGACAAAGCAGGCCGCCTCCACCACCGACGACATCCGCCAGGTGCGCGAGGAGCTCGAGAAGGCGAATCGCCAGTCGCCGGTCGAGGTCCTGCTCGACGCGCTGACGCACCGGCGCGGCGCGCACAGGCGCGAGCGATAGCTCGCGCCTGCACGCGCCCGCCTGATTACGCCCGGGCTTCGGCGGTCCGGAGCGCGGCGGGTTCCACGTCGAGCTCGGGCAGGATGCGCTCGAGCCACTTGGGGATCCACCAGTTGCGATCGCCGAGCAGCTGCATCACGGCGGGCACCAGCACCATCCGCACGAGCGTGGCGTCGAGGAAGATCGCCGAGGCGAGCCCGATGCCGAACAGCTTGAGGAAGACGTCGGGCGCCGCCAGGAAGGCGAGGAAGACGACGACCATGATCGCCGCCGCCGCGGTGATCACGCGCGCGGTCTTCGCGAGGCCGTCGGCCACCGCCCTGCGGACGTTCCGGTCCTTGAGGTACTCCTCGCGGATGCGCGAGATCAGGAAGACCTCGTAGTCCATCGAGAGGCCGAACAGGATCGCGAACATCATCACCGGCATGAACGGCGCGATCGGCACCTCGTGATCGATCCCGATCAGCTGACCGAGCGCTCCGCCCTTGGCAACGAGGGTCATCACGCCGTACGCGGCGCCGACCGAGAGCAGGTTCATGATCGCCGCCTTCAGCGAGATCAGCGGCGAGTGGAACGCGACGAGCAGGAGCAGGAACGACAGACCGACGACGCCGGCAATGAACAACGGCATCCGGCCGGTGATGAACTCGCTCTGGTCCTCGAGCGCCGCCGTCACGCCGCCGACCTCCGCATTGATGCCGGTACCGCCGAACGACTGCGGGGCCACGTCGTCGCGAATGCGGTGGACCAGCTCCGAGGTCTCCTTGTCCTGCGGGGAGCCCTTCGGGATCACGGTGACGATCGCGGCGTTGCCCGCGTCATTGATGCGGGCTGGTGCGACGAACGCGACCTCCCGGTCACCCCGCAGCCGCTGGGCGAAGGCCTCGACCTTGGGCGCGGCGGACGCATCGGGTAGCTCCGCGGCGATCACCAGCGGGCCGTTGGAGCCGGGCCCGAAGCCCTCCGTGTTCAGATCGTAGGCCTGGCGGGTCATCGTGCTCGGCGGGTCGTTGCCGGCGTCGGGGAAGCCGAGGCGCATGTCGAGGGCCGGCACGGCAAGCGCGAGCAGGATCGCGGTCGCGGCGATCGCGGCAGTCCACGGCCGCCGCTGGACGGCGTGACTCCAGCGGTACGCGAGCGACTCGCCGCCATCCACCTTCGGCTTGCGGCGGCCGATCAGCGGCAGCCGCAGCCGGTCGACGTTCGGCCCGAGGTAGGCGAGCAGCGAGGGCAGCAGCGTGACCGCGGCGAGCATCACGACGAGCACGGCGAGCGAGGCCGAGATGGCGACGCCGTACATGTAGGGCAGGCCCGTCAGCGCCAGTCCGAGCACCGAGATCACGACCGTGGCGCCGGCGAGGATCACGCTGCGCCCGGCCGTCGTCACGGCTTCGATCACCGCGTCATGCGGGTCCTTGCCGTCGTCCATCGCCGCCCGGAAGCGGGTCAGGACGAGCAACGCGTAGTCGACGCCGACGCCGATGCCGATCAGGCCGGACACCGCCGTCGTCCAGTCAGGCACGTCGATGACGTTGGCGAGCAAGGCGATCAGCCCGCCGGAGGTGATTCCGAGACCGAAGAGGGCGATCACGAGTGGCAGCCCCGCGGCGACCACGGAGCCGAACGCGATCAGCAGCACGATCGCGGCGCCGACGAACCCGAGCCCCTCAGGGCTGGTCGTCGCCTGCGCCGCGTAAATCGGATCGCCGAGCAGCTTGATCTGCAGCCCGTCGCCGCTGTGCTTCTCGGCGGCGGCGATCAGCTTCTCGCCGTCCTCCTTGGGGACGTCCCAGCCAGCGACCGTCAACGGGAGCGTCGTCGACCCGATCTTGCCGTCCTGCGAGGTGCGGATTGCGGTCTCGTCGCCGATGTGATCGACCTTCTTGGCATCGGCGAGGAACGCGTCGATGCGCTCTTGGGCAGCCGCGCTCTTGGCGCCGGCCGGGTCCTTCCAGGCGACGTAGATCTCCTGGCCGGAGTAGCCGCCGAAGCGCTTCTCCGTCAGCTCGCCCGCAGCCTTCGACTCCGAGCCGGGCGTGTTGTAGTCGGCGTTGAACTCGCCGGCTAGAGCGCCGCCGACGCCGATGATCACCACCGTGGCGACCACCCACGCGAGCAGCATGCGGCCGCGCCGGCGGTATGAGAGGTCTGCGAGTCGAGCGAGATGACGCGTCATCGGGGGGAGCGCTCCTGGGGAGTAAACGGAACCTATGTTCCGCACGACTCTGAAGGGGCTGGCTCCTCCGTCCCACGGTGTCACCCGCCGTTCTGGGGTGCGGGTAGCCGCACCCCGAATTGCGCAGCCAACGGGGCGTCATTACGGTTGGGCGATCGGAAACCAGGCCGAATCCGTGCAGTCGGCCGAGCCCGCGGTGGTCGCCAGCGACGCCCTGGCTCCGCTCGGTGCCGTCCCTGCCGGGCCGCTGCTGACGCAGCTGATCGCGGCACCCGCCCACCGCACGCTCGCCCGCCAGTGGTCAGACGCCCGGCCCGGCGGCTGGAACGCGCAGGACGCGAGCGTCGCGGGAGCGCTGCGCATCCCGGTCGAGGAGCTGTCGCAGGGCTTCGGCGGCAAGGACCCGCAGCTGCAGTACACGAAGGAATCGGCCGAGAAGCGCGCCATCGTCGTGGTGCCCGACGCCGTCGATCTCTCGGGCCCCGTCGAGGTGCTCCTGCACTTCCACGGCCAGAACATCGGCTACCGGGAGCGCTCGAAGGAGCGCACGGTCCGCGACGTCGAGGTCGACGAGATCGAGCAGCAGATCGTCGCGGCCGGCCGCAACATGGTCGCTGTGCTCCCTCAGGGCAGCCGCGGGTCGGGCCCGAACATGAGCAAGTTCACGATCGGCGACCCGAAGACCTACGTCGACGACGTCCTGCGTCTCGCCTCTGCCCATCTTCCCGGCTCCCGGCTCCCGGCCGGCGGGGTGATGAAGTCGGGCAGGCTCGTGATGTCGGGCCACAGCGGCGGCGGTCCCTACGCGGTCGCCTACGCGCACTACGCCCAGCAGCCGAGCAGCACCGAGCAGGAGTGGGTCGACGCGCCACCGCTGCTGCTGTTCGACGGCATCAACGGCAAGGACGAGCTCAAGACGCTGCAGCAGAATCTCGAGACCTGGCTGGCGGAGGATCTGCGCTGGATCACGCAGGCCGCGGATCAGGCGGCGCTGCTCGGCCGCCGCGGGCTGAAGCTCCGCAGCACCTGGGGCACCGGCTCGGACCCGATCTACCAGCAGATGAACGCGGCGCTCGACAGCTGGCTGACCGCGCGCTTCGCCAAGCTCGCGGCGGGGCTCGACCCGGGCGTCGCCTCGACGTGGCGCGCCCAGTACCGCGTCGAGCGCCGCGAGGGCCAGCACGACTACCAGGTCGGCACGGGCCGGCCGGCGACGCCGAGCGAGCGCGACGCGGCGGGCGTCCCGCTCTACACCGGCGGCGGCAACCTCGAGGCGGGGTTGCGCGGGCTGCGGGCCAACCCGGTAGTCGCCCGCCGGCGGCGCGGCGGCTCACGTGCGACCGCGAACCAGATGCTGCGGCTCCAGCGCACGGTCGGCAACCGCGCGCTGAGCCGGGCGGTGCTTGCCCGCCAGACCCCGCAGCGGCGGTTCGAGACGCCCGATCCGCTGCGCGCGAGCGAGGCGAACCCGGCAGCGGGGCAGCCCTCCGCCTTCATCCCCACGATCATCGTCAAGGAGAAGTTCGCCGTCTTCGTGCCGATGGGCTGGATCGCGAAGTACAACCTCGTGCCCGCCGAGGAGCAGCGGGAGCTCAAGGTCCACGTGTTCTTCGGCGCCGGCGGCGTCAAGGGCAACACCTTCAACGACGTCCTGCTGCACGGCCTGCGCTCGGCGTCCAACGCGACCGAGTGGATCACGATCGCCGTACCGGGCAGCGCCACCGACGATGGCCAAAGCTTCGCCACCCCGTTCAGCGACTCCGACATCACGGACTGCCTGGCTGCCGCCAACATCACCTGGCCCGTGACCAGCCTGCGGCTCTCCGGCCACAGCCGCGGAATGGTCAGCCTCACCGCCTACGCCGCGAAGATGAAGGCGTACAAGAGCGTGCTCGACCGCGTCCACGTGCTCGACGAGTTCCAGTTCCACGACAAGGCGGGCACCTACCACGGCAAGGTCGAGTCCCTGATCCAGTCCGGCATCCCCAAGGACAAGATCCGCGGCTACGAGTCCGGCGACCCGGCCGAGAAGCACGTCAAGGACGTCGACTACGTGAAGTTCGATGCCCAGGCGATCGCGGCGGTCGGCGCCGTGCGGATGATCCAGGACGCGATCGCACTCAATCCGTCGGTCGCCACCGCCGCCGCGGCGACGAAGACCACCAAGGACCCGGTCACCAAGACGATGCGCACCGTCAAGGACGAGGTCGACTCCCTGACGCTCCCGACACGCGGGTCGCTCCCCTCGCGCGCGCCCGCGGGAACGGACTCGCTGCAGAGCTGGATGGCTGCCCACAAGAAGGAGCTGAGCGCCATCTCCGCCGGGCACCTCGGGACGTTCATCACGACCCAGAACCTGACCCGCTACCGCGGGATCAGCTGGGTGCCGTTCCTGGCGCACGAGTTCTTCGTGGCGGAGATCGCGCCGGAGCTGTACCAGTGAGGCGGGCGGCGCGCCCGGGAGCGCGCCGCCCGTGAGCCTCAGGAGCGCCGCGCCTCGAGCACGAAGTTGAGCGGCGACTCCGCGGCGCGGCGGACCGCGCCGAACCCGGCCTCGCGCAGCACCTCGGTCAGCGCCGCCTCGCCGGCCTGCGTGCCGAGCCCGGCGCGGCCCGGCTGGGACAGCGAGCCGGGCGTGCACACGAGCGTCGAGAACCCGTAGTACAGGCGCCCGATCGGGTTGAGGTTCTCCTCGACCGTGTCGCCAGCGAACGGCTCGACGAGCATCACCGTGCCGCCGGGGGCGAGCGCCTTCGCCGCGTGGCGCGCGGCGGCGAGCGGGTCCCCGAGGTCGTGGAACGCGTCGAAGAACGCCACGAGGTCGTAGCCCGCGCCGGCGAAGTCCGCCGCGCCGGCGACCTCGAAGCGCACGCGGTCGTCGACGCCCGCCTCGCCGGCACGCTTGCGCGCGATGGCGATCGAGTCGGCGTGGTAGTCGATCCCGACGAAGTGCGAGGCCGGGAACGCCTCCGCCAGCAGGATCGTCGACGCGCCGTGGCCGCAGCCGACGTCGGCGACGAGCGCGCCGGCCTCGAGCTTGGCGACGACGCCGTCGAGCGCCGGCAGCCACTCCGCCAGCAGGTGGGTGCGGTACGCGGTCGCGAACGCGCGCTCGGTGCCGTGCCACAGGTCGTGGTGGTGCTCGTGCCAGCCGACGCCGTCACCCTTGGTGAACCGCTCGACCAGGCGCTCGCGGATCGCCACGGCGGCGTTCGCGGACTGGAACGTGCCGTGCATCGAGAACGGGCTCGCCTCGTCGGCGAGCACGAGCGCGTGCTCGGGCGGGAGGACGTAGGTGCCGTTGTCGTAGACCACGTAGCCGCTCGCGGCCTGGACGTTGAGCCACTCGCGCACGTAGCGCTCCTGCGTGCCGGTGCGGTCGGCCAGCTCCTGCGGCGTGACGGGCTGGCCGTCGGCCATCGCGCGGTAGAGGCCGAGCTCGTCGCCGAGGGTGACGAGCGCCACGTTGAGCGCGGCGCCGACCTCGGTCGCGGCAAGGCCGATGAACTGCTCGAGCTTCTGCTCGTCGATATCGGTGATCGCCATGGCTAGGGCTTCTCGCAGCGCTCGTAGTACTTGGGCCAGGCGTGGTCGTTCCACCACTTGCTGGCGGCCTCGTAGCCGCGGCGCTCCTCGATCTGGCGGAAGCGGTGCTCGATGCGCTCGAGCTGCGCCTCGCAGCGGTCGGCCTTGTCGGCCTGCGCGGGCGCGGCCGAGCCGAGCGCCGCCGCGGCGAGGATGCCGGCGATGGCGAGGCGGCCGCGCTTGTGGATGGTGGTCATCGGTGCTCCTGGGGAGGGGAGGGTTGGGACTGGTGAGATCGTGGCGGTGAGCAGACCGTGGTTCATGAGCGGTTCATGAGCGTTGGTGAGGCGGGTTCGGGAGACCGCCCGGCGAGGTTCGGGTGGCTCCCATGGCGGCGGCCGCGCGCGGCCGCCTACCGTCGCGACGATGCCCCTCTACCTCGTTCCGCGCACGCGCGCGTGGCGGTCGGAGGAGGAGCTCGCCGCGGCGGTCGACTGCCTCCCGGCCGTCGACGCGCGTCAGCGCAGACATCCGCTGGATCCGCTCCTACATCGTCCAGGAGGACGACGGGACGTTCAGCGGCTTCTGCGTCTACGAGGCGAGCGACCCCGAGGCGCTGCTCCGCCACGCCGAGGCGATGAAGCTCCCGACCGACGCGATCAAGCCGGTGGTCTCGACGATCGTCGCGGCACCCGACCCCGAGCCCGTCACCGCCTGACGGTGCGCACGCTCGGAGCGCTGCTGGCCGAGCGCCGCGCTGCCGTCGTCGGCCGCGACGCGGAGCTCGCTTTGTTGCGCGGGCTGCTCGACGACGACGGGCCGGTGGTCGCCGTGGTCCACGGCGTTGCCGGCTCAGGGAAGTCGTCGCTGCTGCGCGCGTTCCGCGCTGAGGCGGCTGCGCGCGGCGCGTCGGTGGTCGCGGTCGACGGGCGAGCGGTCGAGCCAACGCCGGCGGGGTTCCTCGCCGCGATCCCGTGCGGATCTCGGCGACGGCCGCGTCGTCATCGCGATCGACACCGCGGAGCAGCTGCGCCTGCTCGACGGCTGGCTGCGCCAGACCTTCTTCCCCTCGCTGCCTGCGAACGCGCGGGTCGTGATCGGGACGCGCGACGCGCCGGGCGCCGTCTGGCGATCGTCATTCGGGGAGCTCCTGTGCACCATCCCGCTCGGGCCGCTGTCGCCCGCCGACGCCGCCGAGGTGCTGCTCGGCGCCGGGCTCGACGAGACGCAGGCCGAGTGGGTCAACCGCTTCGTCCGCGGCCACCCGCTGTCTCTGCAGCTCGCGGCGTCCGCTGTGCGCGAGCGGCCGGACGCACCCGAGGAGGCGGTGCTCCCGACGGTCGTGGAGGAGCTCGCTGCGCTGTGGTTGGACGGGCTGGACGCCGAGACACGGGAGGCGCTCGACGCCACGTGCGTCCTCCGTCGCGTGACTTTGTCCCTGCTCGGCGGAGTGCTGCCCGCCTCGGCGGACGCCTTCGAGCGGCTGCGAGCGCTGCCGTTCGTCGAGCTCGGCCGCGAGGGGCTGGTGGTCCACGACACGGTCCGCGAGTGCGTAGCCGCGCTGCTCCGCGCGACCGACCCCGTGCGCTACCGCGAGTACCGGGGCTTGGCCTGGAGGCAGATCCGCCGCGAGCTCGAGGGCGCGGCCGGCCCGGCCCGCTGGGCTTCGCTCGCGGACATGATCCACCTCGTCGACGAGCCACTCGTCCGCGAAGCGTTCTTCCCCTCGGTCGTCCAGCATTACGCAGTCGAGACCGCCCGCCCGGACGACCGCGACGCGATCCTCGAGATCGTCGGCCGCCACGAGTCGACCGACCAGCGCTCGCTCATCCGCGAATGGTGGGACGCGGTGCCCGGCGCGTTCCGCGTCGCCCGCAGCCCACGCGGCGAGGTCGTCGCCTTCACGATCCTGAGCGAGCTCGGCGAGACCCCACAACGCCTCCTCACCCGCGACCCAGTCTGCGGGCCATGGCGCCGGCACCTCCGAGCCCACCCGGTCCCGCGAGGCCAGCGAGTCCTGTTCGTCCGCCTCGCGCTCGCCTACGCAACCGGCACCGCCGCTTCCCCATGCCTCGCGGCGCTCCTGCGCGACATGGAGCGAGCCTCGCTGGAAGCGGGAGCGGCGCTGCGTCGCGTCTACACCTACGCACCGGGCGACGCGCTGCTCGCCCAGCTCTCACCCCTCGGCTTCGAGCGGCTCCCGGACTGCGGCGACGCGCTGATCGACGGCATCCCCTGCGCCCCGATCGCGCTCGACCTCGGCCCCGAGTCCGTCGCCGGCTGGCTCTCCGGCCTGGCCGCCCGCGACCTCCCCGACGTCGGCGCCACACTCGACGAGGAGGTACGCGAGCTCGCGCTCGACGGCCGGCGGATCAAGCTGTCGAAACTGGAGTGCGACGTCCTGGCATATCTCCGCGACCGCGAGGATCAGGTCGTCGCGCGGGACGCGCTGCTGCGGGACGTCTGGGGCTACGAGTGGACCGGCGGCTCGAACGTCGTCGAGGTCGCGGTCTCGGGCCTGCGCCGCAAGCTCGGGGCGCGCGCGGCTGCCCTGGAGACCGTGCGCGGCGTGGGGTATCGCCTGCGCCCGCTCTAACGGACGGCTCGTCACGCAACTTACGGACCCTGGCGCGGCCTGCTGAGTGGGCGTAGGGTCGCCCGTGAGGTGGAAATCGAGTTCGGGATCCTCGGACCGCTCGTGGTCCGCAGGGAAGCCGGTCCGGTTGCGCTCGGCGGCGGGAAACCGCGAGCGCTGCTCGCCATGCTGTTGCTTCGCCCCAACGAGCCCGTCAGCGCGGAGCGGCTGGCTGCCGGGCTGTGGGGGGAGGACGCGCCCCACGGCTCGGTGAAGACGGTCCAGGTTCACGTCTCGCGGCTGCGAAAGGCGCTGGGCGACCCGGAGCTGCTCACGACCGCGCTCGCCGGCTACCGCATTCGCGTGCGCGAGGGCGAACTGGATACCGAGCGGTTCGAGCGACTGGTCGAACACGGCCGCCGCGAACTGGCGGCGGGGAATGCGGATCGGGCGGCCGGGATGCTTCGCGAGGGCCTCGCGCTGTGGCGCGGGCCGCCGCTCGCGGAGCTGGCATGGGCTCCGTTCGCCCCCGCTGAGATCGCCCGCCTCGAAGAGCAGCGGCTCGCGGCGGTGGAGGTCCGCATCGAGGCCGACCTGGCGGCCGGCCGGCACAGCGAGCTGATCGGCGAGTTGCAACAGCTCGTCTCGGCCCAGCCGATGCGCGAGCGTCTCCACGCGCTGCTGATGCTCGCGCTCTATCGCACCGGCCGCCAAGCCGACGCGCTCGACGCCTACCGTCAGGCCCGCGACGCGCTCGCCGAGCAGCTGGGGATCGAGCCCACCAGCGAGCTCCGCGACCTCGAGCGGGCGATCCTCATGCAGGATCCGGCGCTCGCCGCGCCGGCACGGGTCGCGGCGCCGCCCCCGGAGCCGGATGTGAAAGCCCGCGGCCGCGCGCCGTTCGTCGGGCGGAGCGCCGAGCGTGAGGAACTGCTTTCGGCCCTCACCCAGGCGCGGAGCGGCCAGGGCGCGCTGTTCCTCGTCGCCGGGGACGCGGGGATCGGGAAGACGCGCCTGGCCGAGGCGGTCGCCGAAGCTGCCGCCGACCACGGCGACACGGTGCTCTGGGGCAGCGCCTGGGAGCCGGGCGGTGCGCCCGCCTACTGGCCGTGGGCGCAGGTCATCCGGGAGCTGGTGCAGCAGCGGCCGGCTGACGAGGTGGTCGAGGATCTGGGGTTCGGCGCCCCCTATGTCGCGCATGTCGCTCCCGAGCTCGTCCAGCGGCTGCCCGGCTTCGTGGAGCGCCCGGTGCCGCTCGAGAGCGAGGCGGAGCGCTTCTCGGCGTTCGACGCGACGACGTCGTTCGTGTGCGCCGCCGCGGCGCGGAGGCCGATCGTCATCGTGCTCGACGACCTCCAGGCCGCGGATGTCGCGACCGTGCGGCTCCTCGAGTTCCTCGCCGGCCGGATCCACCGGGCCCGAATCCTCGCCATCGGCACCAGCCGCCTCAGCGCGGCCCGGCGCGACAGCGAGCTGACGCTCGCGCTGGCGGACCTCGGCAAGGTCGCGCAGCGGCTCGTCCTGAGTGGCCTGTCGCGGAGCGAGCTGCACGAGCTGGTCGCGGCGCAGGGTCGAGACCCGGCGCCGACGCTCGTCGATCACCTGCATGACGTCACCGAGGGCAATCCGCTGTTCGCGGATGAGCTCATGCGCCTGCAGGCCACCGAGGGCACCTCGGGGCGCCTCCGGGTTCCGCAGGGCGTGCGCCACACGATCCGCCGGCGGCTCGATCCGCTCCCCGCTGACGCTACGCGCACGCTCACCGCGGCCGCCGTCATCGGCCCCGAGTTCAGCGTCGAGACCTTGAGCGTGGTCGTGGAGCAGGAGCGCGTCGCGCTGCTCGGGCAGCTCGACGAGGCGGCGGCGGCCCGGCTCGTCGAGGAGGTGCCGGGTCTGCTCGGCCGCTACCGCTTCGCGCACGGGCTGATCCGGGAGACGCTGTACGACGATCTGCCCGCGCAGGACCGCGTCGCGCTCCACGCAGCGATCGGCGAGGCGCTCCTCGCCCTCTACGGCGACCGGCCCGATGCGCCGCTCTCCGAGCTCGCGCACCACTTCCTCCAGGCGGCGCCGGCCGGGGACGCCGCCCGCGCGGCCGACTACGCCGCCCGTGCCGGCGAGCACGCGCTCGCGTCGATGGCGTGGGAGCAAGCCATCGCCCTGTTCGACGATGCGCTCACGGCGCTCGATCTCCAGCTCGACGATCCAGGGCGCCGTGGGGCGGTGCTGCTCTCGAAGGGGCGGGCCGAGATGCGCGCCGGTCGCCACGACGCGGGGCGATCGACGCTGGGCGAAGCGGCCGAGGTCGGCCGGCGCCTCGGCGACGAGGCGCTCCTCGCGCAGGCCGCGCTCGCGTCGGCCCCGCCCGGCCTCGCCACGGCGCTCGCCGACGAGCAGCATCTGATCCCGCTGCTGGAGGAGGCGCTCGAGCGCCTGCCGCTCGCCGACGGTGACCTGCGAGCCCGGCTGCTCGCCCGGCTGGCGGCTGCGCTCTACTGGTCCGCGCCGGCCGAGCGGCGCGAGTCGCTGGCGCTCGAGGCGATCGACATGGCCCGCCGGCTCGGCGACCCGGCGACGCTGGCCCAGGTGCTCTCGGACGCCCACCTGGCGACCTGGGATCCGGACTCCCCCGAGCGGGCGCTGCCCTGGGCCGGCGAGATCGCGACGCTCGCGGCGGAGGCGGGCAACATGGAGCTCGCGATGCTCGCCCACTCGTGGCGCATCTCGCTGCTGCTCGCGCGGGGTGACCTCGAAGTCGTCGACCGGGAGATGGATGCGTACGCCGACGCGGCAGAGCGCCTGCACCAACAGCGCGCCAAGGCGCAGGCGCTGTTCCACCGCTGCGCGCGCCTGCTCATGGCGGGCGGATTCGATGAGGCGGAGCAGCTCATCGGACAGACGGCGGAGTACGCCGGGCTGCTGCAGGAGGATCAGATCCTGGGGATGCGCCTCGCCGCGCTCGTGTTCGTCATGCGCGAGATGCAGGGCCGGCTCGGGGAGCTCGATGTTGCCGTCCAGCAGTTCGCCGATGCCCAGCCGGCGATGCCGGTCTGGCGCTGCGGGCTGATGTGCGTGTACCTGCAGACCGGGCGCGAGGCCGAGCTGCGGAGCGAGTACGAACTGCTGGCCGCCGACGGGTTCGCGTCGCTGCCGCGCGACAACCTGTGGCTGCCCTCGCTCGCGTTCGCGGCCGAAGCCTGCGCGCACCTGGGTGACCGGCGCGGAGCGCACATCCTGCGCGAGCTGCTGGCGCCGTACTCGGGGCAGAACGTCGTCACGCCGGGGGTCGCCTACATCGGTCCGGTCGACCGCTACCTCGCCCTCGTCGCGGCGACCGAGGGCGACGACGACGCTGCGGCCGACTGGTTCGCGGCGGCTCGCAGAGTGGCCTCCGCCGCAGGGGCGAGGCCGATGTCCGCGCGCCTCGCGCTGGATCAGGCGCGCGCGCTCCGCGACCGGGATCCGACGAGCTCGGCCGAGCTCGCGGCGGAGGCGGCCTCCGAGGCCGAAGCCGTCGGGCTCGCCGCGCTCGCCGAGCGCGCCCGATCGCTTCAGATCTCGTCGGCGGCGTAAGCCGCCAGCGCCATCACGGTCAGCTGCGGGTTGACCGTGATCGACGAGGGGAAGACCGACGCGTCGCAGACGTGCAGGCCCAAGGTGCCGTAGACCCGGAACGACGGATCCACCACGCCCTTGACCGGGTCGGCCGACATCGCGTTGCCGCCCTGGGGATGAACCGAGTTGACGCTGAGGTCGCTGGCGTCGCCGATCTCGTTGTCGATCCGCGACAGGTCGCCCGGGCGGGTGATGTTGATCGCGCGGAAGGTCGACGGCATGACCCGCTCTGCTTTGGCCTCGAGCCCAAGCTCGCACGCGGTCTTCACGGCGTTCTTCATCCTCACGAAGTCGCAATTGGACGGGGTGTAGTCGAGCTTCACGCCGCCGAGCAGCTTGTTGGCCTTGACGCTGCCGTTGCTCTCCGTCCCGACCACCGTGCCGAGGCACGTCATGTGCTTGTAGCGGTGCATGTTGTCCCAGTGCTCCTCGAACCAGCCGGGCATGAAGAGCGACTGCGCCACGATCGGGTTGAACCAGGTCTCGAAAACGACGCCGTCGTCGGCGCCGTCCGTGGGTCGCATGAAGTGCGAGATCTGCATCCCGCGCTCGGAGTGCAGGACCTCGGCGAAGTCGAACGTCACCGGCGAGCCCATGTTGAACGACAGGCCACGGCCGGCGAGCTCGCCGCCGAGGCCGCTGCGCTGGAGGATCAGGCTGGAGGCGATCGTGCCCGCGCTGAGCACGATCGTGTTGGCGCGGACGGTGAGCGGCCGGCCATCCTCGAGGCGGGCCCGCACCCCGTAGGCGCGGTTGTCGCGCACGAGCACCTTCTCGACCCGGCAGTCCGGCAGGACGCGCACCGCGTCACCGAACTCGAGCTGGGCCCGCGGCAGCGTCCAGTCGAGCGCGGACAGCTTCTTGCCGTAAGCGCAGCCGATGTTGCAGTAGCCCGAGCCGAGGCAGTCCGCGATGTTGCACTCGACGAGCTCGAACGGCTCCTGACCGATGCGCTTCAGCCCCTCGATGATCCGGAACGCCCCCGGGTTGAGCACCTCGCGAGGGCCGACCGTCGCAACGTGCATGAAGTCGCGGACATGGCGGAAGGCGCGTTGCAGCTTCTCTGGGTCGAGCCCGGCGTTCAGCCCGTCCTCGTCGTTCCAGCGCTTGAGCACGTGCGGCGGCAGGTCGAAGCAGACGGCGTTGTTGACCACCGTGCTCCCGCCGACGCACATGCCCTGCACGACACGGAAGTGGAAGTCCGTCGAGAAGTTGAGGGCGCCGTTCGCGTAGAGCTTCGAGAGCTGCTCGGCCTCGTTCTCCGTGAAGTCGGAGGGCGGGACGTGGGAGCCGCGCTCGAGCATCAGCACCTCGCGGTCCCGCCCGGCGAGCTCGTAGGCGAGCGTCGCGCCGGCCGCGCCGGTCCCGACGATGACGACGTCGGCGGTGAGCTCCTCACCCGGGATGTCGGCAGGCGACATGCAGCGGACGCCAAGCCGCTCTGGGTCGACTCGCTTCATCGCGTCGTCGTACGTCGCGCGGCGCGAGAACGGGATGTAGCCGGCCCGCTTCGCCGCGTCCTCGTCCGCGTAGTAGCCCATGTACGAGAACTGCTGCGCCGCGAGGATCGTCGTTCGCCGCGCCGTGCGCAGCCACCCGGGGATCACCCGGTCCGCGACATCGTCGATGAACCGGCGCCTGATCCAGCGCTCGCGGAGGTCCACCGACATCATGTGGAACGGCGGGCGCAAGGTCGCGAGCGGCCAGTAGGCCAGCCCGATCAGCGCGGCGCGGATCAGCCACTTGCGCTGGGCGCGGAAGCCGGCGAGGTACCGGTCCACCCGCACGGCGACCTCGGCCGGCGCGATCAGCGGCTCCTTGCGGAGCACGAGCACCTGGGCCATCGCCATCAGCGCCCGGAACGCGGAGGGCGGGAGGTATTGCAGGTCGTAGCGTGCGCGGACCGCGCGGCGATGCAGCCAGACGAAGGCGATGGCGACGCCGACGTCGGCCGCGAGCCAGCCATTCCGGAACGCGTCCGCGCCCTTGGGCGGCCCGATCCAGGTGTGGTTGATCCCGTGCTTGGTGCCGACCACGAGCATGATCACCGGCATCGCGACGTGCACGAGGACGATGAGCGGGACCGCGATTGCGGCCCAGCGCCGCACGTCCCAGAACACGAGCGCTGAGAGGCCGACCAGCAGCAGGTCCTTGGCGACCGAGTTCGCTGCGTACGGATACTGCGATTCCGTGGCCAGTCCCTTGACGAGGTACCAGACCGCGAACCCGGTGGACGTGAGCGCCAGCAGCGCTGCTGCCCCACGCAGCCACTGCTCGGGGCGGGTCAGCCCGGGGCGTTCGCCGCGGACGAGCAGGGCGGTCATGCCGCGCTCCCGTTGTTCAGGGCGCGGCACAGGAACGCGGTCTGGTCGCGCACGGCCCGCTCGAATCCGTCGCCCACGTACATCGCGTAGTGGCCGAACGGGTAGCGGCGCAACTCGCCCCGCTCGGCCGCCGCGACCATCGCCAGCGCCGGCTTCGGGGGGATCAAGCGGTCGCCGTCGGCGATGCACACGAGCAGCGGGCAACGCACGTCCCGCGCGCGTTTTCCCGGGCGGTAGAACGTGGTGCCGAGCGCGAAGCGCGCGGCGACTGCGTTCACGAACGTCGTCTCCGCCGGCGTGATGCGGTCCAGGCCGGTGAGGGCGTCGGGGCTCGTGACCGCGGCGAGCGCCCCGGGGCGCCCGACGGCGGGGACCATCAGCGGGTCGTTCCCGAAGGCGGCGCCGATGCGGTCCTTGAGCGCCGCCCACAACAGGCGGAGGGTCTGGCCGAACGGGGTGTTGCGCAGCTGCGCGATGCCGTCGGCCAACGGGACCTGCGCGATCACCGCGGCGATCTGTGCGTCCTCGGCGGCGAGCTGCACGACGTGACCGCCGGAGGTGGATGTCCCCCACAGGGCGATCCGCTCGGGGTCGACTTGGTCGAGCTGACGCGCGCGCGCGATCGCCGCCCGCCAGTCCTCGAGCTGGCACTTGTTGTCGACCAGCTGCCGCGGCATGCCTTCGCTCGATCCGAAGTGCCGGTAGTCGAACACCAGCGCGGCCAGGCCGGCGGCCGCGAACCGCTCGCCGTACGCGTCCAGGCGCTGCTCGCGCACTCCGTCGAAGCCGTGGCCGATCACGACGCAGGGCACGGTTCCCTGCCCGTCAGGGCGATAGTGCCAGGCGGCGCACCGAGTGCCTTTGCACTCGACGATGAGGTCATCGCGCCTCACTGAGCGACCATAATCCATTCAGGATCGGCTCCGCGAGGACTTGCACTGGTCTGCGCGGGTCGACGAAGATCGTCCGCATGGCCAGCTCGGCCGTCACCAAGGCTTTGACGCGCGCCAGCCGCGCCGCCGAGGAGCTGCCGCTGCCCGCGGCGGAGGCGCGGATCGTCGTCTTCTCCGACCTCCACAAGGGCGTCCGCGACGGGGCGGACGACTTCCTGCGCTGCGAGCCCGGCTACTGCGCGGCGCTCGCCTGGTACTTCGAGAAGGGCTACTCGCTCTACGTGCTCGGCGATGCCGAGGAGCTGTGGGAGAACGACCCCGAGCCCGTGTTGCGCACGGGCACCGGTTACCCGGAGGTGCTCGAGCTCGAGGCGGCGTTCTATCGCAAAGGTCGCTACGAGCGGTTCTTCGGCAACCACGACGACCTCTGGTCGCACAGCGGCGCGGTTTCGAAGCACCTCGAAGGCTTCTTCCCCGGCCTGAAGGTGCGCGAGGCGCTCAAGCTCCGGCTGACGCGGCCCGAGGGGCGCGACGGCCTGATGATCTTCATGCACGGGCACCAGGGGACCTCCGACAGCGACCGCTGGCGATGGATCTCGCGGCTGTTCGTGCGCTACGTGTGGCGGCCGATTCAGCGCAAGTCCGGCTACACCGGCGTCACTCCCGCGCGCGACTACAAGCTCCGCGCGGAACACGATCGGGCGATGTCGGCCTGGGCCGGCAGTCAGGCGGAGCAACCCGTCCTGATCACCGGCCACACCCACCGACCGGTCTTCTGGGACAGCACGCCGGACCCGCCGGCCGCCGCACAGGCCGGCGAGGGCGACGCCGAGCGGGGCGCCGACCGCGAGTTCGATCTGGCGCAGCAGCGGGATCGCCCGACGGCCTACACGCTCCCCACGCCCTGCTACTTCAACACCGGCTGCTGCTGCTTCGGCGACGGGGATGTCACTGGACTCGAGATCGCGGACGGCGAGATCCGCCTCATCCGCTGGCCGCTCGACGACGGCACCCCGCGCCGCAAGGTGCTCGCCCACAGGAAGCTCGACGAGGTGCTCGACGCGGTCGCCGCCCGCCCGCCCGAGCCCGTCACCGGGGAGGAGACCCCGGCGTGACGGCCTGACGCCGATCGAAGCCGCGCTCACCATCCGCCGGACCCGCTCGGCGCAGGACGCGGCAGCTCACGCACGACGGGCAGGGCGTACGTGTGACCCGCCGCGGGCTCCGCGGGGGCTGTGGCGTGGATCGTCGTGAAGAGGCTCATCGAGGGCTCCTGGCATCCGTCGAACCGGACGAGCAGGAATCTCGCGACACGCGCTTGCCAGCCGCTTACGAACCGGTAACAGCGGCAGCGCTGTCTCGCTGTTGCCAGATCGAAGGCGAGCTGCAAGTGGCGGGAGCGAATGTGGCGATCACCGCGGTATCCGATCCACCCACAAGCCACCAGGAGCACCATTCATGAGCATCGCCCGCACACTCGTCGCCGCGCTGGCCGTGACGGCGCTCGCGGTCCCGGCCGCCCAGGCCCGGCCCGCCGTCGACATGCACGCGTCGGTCGCCGAGGCCAACGCGAAGGCACAGCAGAAGCAGGACCTCCGCTCGCCCGACGCCATCGAGGCCGCGGGGCTCCGAGGCCACGCCGCCGCGCAGGCACGTCACCAGGCCACGGTGAACGCCCCGGGCGCCACGGCCGTCGACTCGGCGACCCGCCCGGCGCCGCCGAACGCGGCGACCCCGCCGACGTGGCCCGTGAACCCGCAGCCGATCACCCCGGCCCACACGGCCAAGGTGGTCGACGACGGTGGCGTCGACTGGACGCCGATCGCGCTCGGCATCGTGGGCGGCCTGCTCGCCGTCGGCGCCGTCGCCTTCCTCACCACCCGCCGCCGCCGGACGCAGCGCCTCCGGCTGGCCAGCTGAGGACGAACACACACGCGCTCAGGGGGTGCCGGCCTGGCGGCCGGCGCCCCCTTTGCGTTTCCGCCAACCCGCGACTCTCGAAGGAGCACCCGATGGTCTATCTCATCGCCGGACTCGACCGCACCACTCACTCCCGCTGGCACGACCACGTCATGGCTGCCGACGTGACCATCGCCACGCGGATCGCCCAAGCTCGCGCGGCGTCCCAGGGCGTCGAGCTCGTCGTCGCCGCGGTCATCGGCCCGTACTCGAGCGTTGTCAGCGACGCGGCCGAGTCGATGGCTGCACACCCGCGCTTCCTGCGACGCGACGCTGCGTAGGCCATTCTCAGCGGAGGGGGCGGGATTCGAACCCGCGGACGAGTTGCCCCGTCTCCGGTTTTCAAGATGGGCGGCCGGGGCGCCGTTCTTGGCTCAGTGTATGGGTTTGCGGCAATGGCGCGGTGCCGCGGGCCAGTCAATGGGCCAGTCTCAGAGTGGCAAGGGGCGCGTCCCGAGCCGTAGGCATGACCTTGGTAGGACCGGTCAATTCGCGTAGTGAAACATCGGTGAGCCTCACCGATGCGCGCCGCGCGGCCAGTGGCCCACACTGACTGCGGTGCGTGTGACGATCGAGATTCACGACGACGAGGGCGCCGTCGCGGGGTGGCTGGAAGCCGATGGTCATGCGCGCCGGCCGTTCGGGGGGATGCTCGAGTTGATCGCTCTGCTGGATGCTGTGCGAGGGGTACGATCGGCGGCGGGCGAAGAGGATGGCCGCACCGATCTCGGCGAGTAGGGCCCCCCCGCCGCGGGGGCTGCTCGAGCGCGACGACGAGCTCGAGCAGCTGCTTCGTGGGGTCGCGGCGGCCGAGCGGGGCGACGGCGCGCTGGCGGTCGTGGAGGGCGAGGCAGGGATCGGCAAGACGTCGCTGTTGGACGCCATCTGCGCGGAGGCTCGTGAGCGCGGCTTCTCGGTGCTGCGCGCGCGAGGTGGCGAGCTCGAGCGCGACTTCGGCTTCGGCCTCGTGCGCCAACTGTTCGAGGCGGTGCTCGCGGGAGAGAGCGTGGCCGGGCGCGCCGAGCTGCTCGAAGGCGTCGCCGCGATCATCGAGCCGATTTTCGGCCGGCCTGGGGACGTGGCCGCATCGCCTGGCCAGGACGCGGCCTTCGCGGCGCAACACGGTCTGTACTGGCTGGCGGCGAACCTCGCGGCGCGCGCGCCGCTCCTGCTGTGTGTCGATGACGCGCAGTGGGCGGATGCCGCGTCGTTGCGGTGGCTGGTGTTCCTGGCACGCCGTCTCGAGGGCGTCCCGGTGGAGGTTGTCGTCGCGGTGCGCAGCGGTGAGCCCAACGCTCCGGGCGAACTGCTCGAAGCTGTGCGCCGGGAGGCTGCCGAGACGGTGGTGCCGAAGCCCCTGACCGAAGCAGCGAGCGCGAGCGTCGTCCGCGCCGCGCTCGGCCCATCGGCGGACCCCATGTTCTGCCGCGCCTGCCACGAGACGACCGGGGGCAACCCGTTCCTGTTGTCGGAACTCGTCAGCGCGCTCGCGCGCGGCGACGTCGAGGCGAGCGCCGCGGGCGCGCGTCGTATCCGCGAGCTCGGCCCGAGCGCCGTCGCGCGCAGTGTGCTGCTGCGCCTGTCGCGACTCCACGAGGAGGCGTCGGCGCTGGCGCGCGCAGTCGCGGTGCTGGACACCGACGCCGACGTGCACCTCGCCGCCGCCGTCGCGGGGATGGACGCCGTGCGCGCGGTGGCGGCGGCCGAGGCGCTCGTGCGCAGCCAGATCCTGGCCGCGGGCGAGCCGCTGCGCTTCGCGCACCCGATCCTGCGCGCGGCCGTGTACGAGGAGCTGCCGTCGTCGCGGCGCGCGCTCGAGCACCGTCGCGCCGCGGAGGTCCTTGCCTCGCGCAACGCCGACCGCGCAGCGGTGCATCTGCTCTCGGCCGTGCCGGCAGGCGATCCCTGGGTGGCCGAGCAGTTGCTGCACGCCGGCGAGCGCGCCGCCGCGCGCGGCGCGATCGACGCCGCGACGGCGCTGCTGGATCGCTGCCTGTCCGAGCCGCCACCGCCCCCGTTGCTGGCTCGGGCCCATCTCGCGCGCGGCCGCGCCGCGCATCTCGTCGCAGACCACGCGACGACGCGGCGGGCGCTCGCCGCAGCGGTCGAGCTCTCCGACGATCCGGTCTTGCGAGCCCAGGCCGCGGCGGAGGTCGCCGTCAGCTGGTTCATGGGGGGAGACCTGGAGGAGGCGGCCCGCGCCCTCACCGATGCGGCCGAGGCACTGCCCGAGGACGCGGCTCAGTCGCGAGCGGAGATCACGCTGGCGCGCACCATGCTCGAGCACGCTGCGCCGGTTCCCGCGGAGGTCGTCGGCTCATCGCTGAAAGGGCTCATCGCCACGGCTGACCCCTCGTGGCCGAGCTATCCGATGTTCGCTGCACTCGGGCTCTTCACGCCCTACTTCGCCGCCGATGTCGACTTCGAGGACGTCGCCCGGCTGCTCCCCGAAGCGCGCCGGCTGGACGCGGCGGTCGAGGTCCGCGGCACGGACACGCACCACCTCCAGGCGGCGATCGCGATCTCGGGGCTGCAGGCCGCGGGCGAGATCAAGGCGGTTCAGCAGGCTTGTGACAGCTGGGTCCGCCGTGCTCGCGAACAGGGCGCGATGACCCTGCTGATCACCGCGCTGTGGTTGAGAGCGCGGACGCGCATCGCGGCAGGCCGGCTTTCCGAGGCGGAGGCCGACGCGCGCGACGCGGTGCAACTCTCGGCGTTGCTGGGCACGCCGCTCGCCCGGCGCCTCGCGACGGCGTCTCATCTGTGGGCACTTACGGAGCTCGGCCGGCTCGACGAGGCCGATCGGCTGCTCAAGGAGACCGGACTCGATGGGGCCGTCCCGATTCGGCTGATCCAGGATTGGATCTTCATCTGCCAGCGAGCCCGCCTGCGCCTGGGACAGCACCGCATCGCTGAGGCGATGGCCGATATGGATGCTGCCGACGGCTGGATCAGCGAACGCGGGATCTCGCGCTCGATCCCCTATCCGGCGTACTTGCAACGCCCCGAGTTTCTCCTCGCCGCAGGACGGACCACGGAGGCGACCGCGGCCGCACGCGAGGGCCTCGTGAACCTGCCCAAGCTCGCGCCGCTCTCCCGCGGGCTCGTGTTGCGATCGTCGGGTGTCGTGATCGGCGGAGACGAGGGAATCGAGCTACAACGCGCTGCGTGCGATGGCCTCGAAGCGTCCCCGATGCCCGTCGAGCACGCGCGCGCGCTGCTCGGGCTCGGCGCCGCCCTGCGCCGCGCCAAGCACCGCGCGGACGCGCGCGAGCCGCTGGCACGCGCGATGGAACTCGCGCACACGTCCGGCGCGACGCCGCTCGTCGAGGCCGCCCGCGAGGAGCTCGTCGCCACCGGCGCACGGCCGCGCCGGCTCGTGCGCTACGGCGTCGACGCTCTCACTCCGAGTGAGCTGCGCGTGGCCAAGCTCGCCGCCGAGGGGATGACCAACCTCCAGATCGCCCAGCAGCTCTTCGTCACGCGCAGGACCATCGAGACGCACGTTGCCGCGATCCTTCGCAAGCTCGACCTCAAAGGCCGCGAGGGCATCGCCGACGCACTCGCTGGTGACGTGCACGCACCGCTCACGGCGGCGCCAGACGCATCGACCTCCGTCGTGACCGTGCTAGTCACGGACTTCGCGTCCTCGACGGCCCGCGCCGCGGCGCCCGAGCACGAGCGGCGGCGAGCGCTGCTCGAACGCCACGACGCGACGGTGCGAGAGCTGCTCGCGGCGCACGGCGGCCGCGAGGTCAAGACGCTTGGCGAGGGCTTCCTCAGCGTCTTCGACCGACCCGCCGGCGCGGTCGCGGGCGCGATCGCGCTGCGCGACGCCGTTGAGGAGCTCGGTCTGCCGGTGCGTGCCGGGCTGCACGCCGGCGAGGTCGAGATCGCTGTTGGCGAGGTCCGCGGGATCGCGGTCGACGCCGCCGCCCGGATCGCCGCGCTTGCCGGAGCCGGCGAGGTCTTGCTTTCCGCCACCGTACGCGACCTCGCTCTCGGCACACCGATGCAGCTCGTCCCGCATGGCCGCTACACGCTCGAGGGCGTCCCCGGAGAATGGGACATCCTGCGCGCCACGTAGCGCCATAACTTCCGTGTGGCTCACCGATGCGAAGCGGTGGGCGCAGGACCGACGATCCCTCCATGGGAACGTACGACTATGTGATCGTGGGCGCTGGCTCCGCGGGTTGCGTGCTCGCCAACCGGCTCAGCGAAGACCCGGATGTCGAGGTCCTGCTGATCGAAGCCGGCGGGCGCGACGACAGCGACGTGATCCGGATACCGGCCGCGTTTCCCGCGTTGCTGCGCACGGACAAGGACTGGGATCACCTCAGCGGCTACGAGCCGGGATGCAACAACCGGCGCATCTTCCTGCCGCGCGGCCGCGTTCTCGGCGGGTCGTCGTCGATCAACGCGATGGTCTACATCCGCGGTCACCGGCTCGACTACGACGAGTGGCGCGACCTCGGCTGTGTGGGTTGGGGCTGGGACGAGATGCTGCCCTGCTTCAAGCGCGCCGAGGACAACGAGCGCGGCGCCGATGCCCTGCACGGCGCCGGGGGTCCGTTGCGTGTCTCGGACGGGCGCTCACGCAACCCGATCGCGAAGGCCTTCATCGATGCCGCGGTCGCTCACGGGCTCGAGGCCAACGATGACTTCAACGGGCCTGAACAGGACGGTGTCGGCTGGCACCAGGTGACGCAGCGCGACGGTCTCCGCTGCAGCGCCGCGGGCGCGTACCTTCGCCCGGCGCTGGCGCGCCCGAACCTGCGGGTCGAGACCCATGTGCAGGTGCTGAAGGTCCTGTTCGACGGCACGCGCGCCATCGGTGTGCTGGGTGTACAGCTCGGCGAGGTGCTCGACTTTCGCGCCTCGACCGAGGTGATCGTCTGCTGCGGCGCCTACAACTCCCCCCAGCTCCTGATGCTCTCCGGGATCGGCCGCCCAGACGAGCTCGCGCAGCTCCAGATCGACGCCGTGGCGGCATCGCCGGGCGTCGGGCTCAATCTCAGCGATCACCCGGTATGCGGCGCCGTCTACCGGGCGACGCGCGAGGACAGCCTGTTCGGGGCGATGAACCCCGACAACCTGGCGAGCCTCGAGACGGGCGGCCGGGGCCCGCTGACCTCGAGCATCATCGAGGCGGGGGGTTTCACCAGGACCCGCGGAGACCTCGACGCACCGGATATCCAGCTCCACTGTGGACCTGCGCTCTTCCTCGACGAGGGGCTCGTTCCGGGCCACGCACACGGGCTCACGCTCGCGGCAAACGTGGCCAAGCCGCTCAGTCGCGGCCAGGTGGTGATCGTCTCGCCGGACCCAACCGCCAAGCCGCTGATCGTCCACAACTACTACGCCGAGCCCGACGATATGAAGGCCCAAATCGAAGGGCTCCGCCTCTGCATGGAGATCGCGCGCACCGAGCCACTCTCTGACTGGGTCGCACAGCCTCACCTTGCCCCCGCTTCGACCTCCGACGAGGACGTCGCCGCGCATGTACGAGCTCGCGCGCAGACCGCCTATCACCCAGTCGGGACGTGCAAGATGGGCATCGACGAGTCGGCGGTGGTCGATCCGGACTTGCGGGTGCGCGGCGTGGAGAGACTGCGGATCGTCGACGCCTCGATCATGCCGACGATTCCGCGCGGCAACACCAACGCACCTACGATCGCCGTCGCCGAGCGCGCGGCAGAACTCATTCGGGGCTCGGTGTCTGGCAGTACTTCGGTTTCCGCGTTTGGGACGGTTCACGGATGACCGCTAACGCGAGCGCACCGCCCGCAGGGACGGCGGCGGAGATCGATGGTTGAGAATCCCGCTTCGGGAGAGGTGGTCGGTCGTGTCCCTGACATGACCGCGGAGGTGCCGGCACTGGTGGGCCGCGCCCACACGGCTCAGGCCGCGTGGGGTGCGCGGCGCGTCGAGGAGCGGGCCGAGGTGCTGGGGGCGATGCGTCGCTGGATCGTCGCCAACCGCGCAGCGATCGTCGAGCTGACGATGCGCGAAACCGGCAAGACCTACGAGGACGCGCTCTTGAACGAGGTGTTCGTCCTGGCCGACGCGATCCGGTTCTGGGAGCGCAAGGCCGCGCGCCATCTGCGCGACGAACGCGTCCGCGGGCGCGCCCCACTGCTGGTGGGCCGCAAGTTCATCGTCCGCCGGCGCCCGCACGGCGTCATCGGGGTGATCGCGCCGTGGAACTACCCGCTCATGGTCGCGCTTGGCGACTCGGCGCCGGCATTGATGGCCGGCAACGCGGTCGTGATCAAGCCATCCGAGATCACCCCGCTGACGACGAGGATGGTGGTGGACGGCCTCGTGCGCGAAACCGGTCTGCCCAAGGACGTGCTGCTTGTCGCGACGGGTCGCGGTGACGCAGGGGCTGCGCTCGTCGATCACGTCGACATGATCATGTTCACCGGGTCGACCCGCACTGGGCGCAACGTCGCCGCACGCGCGGCACAGCGACTGATCCCCGTGTCGCTCGAGCTCGGCGGCAAGGACCCGATGATCGTGTGCGCCGACGCAAACCTCGACCGCGCCGCCAATGCCGCCGCGGCCTTCGGCCTCGGGAACTGCGGCCAGGTCTGCGCCTCGGTTGAGCGCATCTATGTCGAGGACGCGGTCCACGACGAGTTCGTTGACAAACTCGTCCGCGCGGTCGGCAGGCTCCGCCAACGCGGCGACACCACCGCCGGAGCGGCCGACATCGGCGCAATGACCTTTCCGCCACAGCTCGAGATCGTCGAGGGCCACATCGCAGACGCTCTCGCCAAGGGTGCACGCGTGCTCACCGGCGGCCGACGCGGCGACGGACCCGGCCTCTACTACGAGCCGACCGTCCTCGTCGACGTCGATCACGACATGGATTGCATGCGCGAGGAAACATTCGGCCCGACGCTTCCCGTCATGAGGGTCCGCGACGTCGACGAAGCGGTGCGGCTGGCGAACGACTCGAGCTACGGCCTCTCGTCGTCCGTGTACACCAGGGACACGAACAAGGGCGAGAGAATCGCTCGACGCATCCGCGCCGGCAACACCGCGGTCAACGACGGCTACATCCACGTAGCCGGCTGGGAAGCGCCCTACGGCGGCTCGCGCGAATCAGGCGTCGGGGCGCGGAACGCACGCGAAGGCATCCTCAAGTACACCGAGCCGCACACGATCATGGTCACCCGCCTCGTGCCCAACAAGGACATCGGCTGGCCCCCGAACTCGAGTCGGATCACGAAGCTGCTCGAGCGCACATTCAGCCGCTACTACGGGCGATAGGGCGGTGCTCGAGCCTGCGGACGCCGCTTGTCGTTTGTCTCCGGGGCTCGGATACTGTCGGGGGGTGGCAGACGAGCCGTTCCAGGGCGCGGAGCAGGTCCGCGCCGCGGAGGTGATCGGGTCCCTGTGCTTGGCGACCGACCTCGGCATGGGGTTCCCGTTCGAGCACGGGCTGCAGACCACGTTGGTCGCGAGCCGGCTCGCTGACAGGCTCGGGGTCGACCCGGCGACGGCGTCGCAGGCGTACTACGCCTGCCTGCTTTGCCATGCGGGCTGCACCACCGACGCCCACGTCACCGCGGAGATCTTCGGGGCTTCGCTCACCACCCATCTCAACCCGGTCTTGTACGGGTCCCAGCGAGAGGTCTTGACCGGACTGATCCGCGCGCTGCCCGAGCCGGAGAGCCCGGCGCCCGTGCGTGCCCTTCAGGTCGCGCGCGGATTCCCGAGGCTCGCCCGGGTCCAGCGTCCGCATTTCACCGCCATGTGCGAGGTGGCGCAGATGCTGGCCGACGGGGTCGGGCTGCCGTCCTCGACCGCGGGTCTGCTCGCCCACATGACCGAGCGCTGGGACGGCAAGGGCCCCCTTCGACGGGCCAAGGGCGAGGAGATCCCGCTGCCGATGCGGATCGTCCACGTCGCCGTCGACGCCACCTTCCAGCGCTGGCTCGGCGGCGTGGAGCACGCCGCGCGACTCGCTAACGAGCACGCCGGAGGCGGGCTCGATCCGGAAGTGGCCGCGTGCCTCGTCGACGATGCCGAGGAGATCCTCGCGCTCGATCCGGAGGCGTCGGCTTGGGATGCGGTGCTCGCGTGTGAGCCAGAGCCACGCCTGACGCTCGAGGGAGACGCGATCGACCGGGCGCTGTCGGCGATGGGCGGCTTCGCCGATCTGATCTCGCCTTACCTGACCGGTCACTCGGCCGGCGTCGCGGAGCTCGCGGGCGCAGCGGCAAAGCGCTGCCGGCTGGACGCCACGAGGGCGACCACGGTACGGCGCGCGGCGCTGATCCACGACCTCGGGCGGGTCGCGATCGGCGCGCGCATTTGGCAGCGAGCCGGGCCGCTGACCGCGGGCGAGTGGGAGCAGGTCCGCCTTCATCCCTACCAGACCGAGCGAGTGATCTCGCGCTCGCCGTTGCTCTCCGCGCTCGCGCCGGTCGCGGGTGCGCACCACGAGCGCCTCGACGGCTCGGGCTACCATCGCGGCTCATCCGCTGCTGAGCTTTCGCTGCCGGCGCGTCTGCTTGCGGCCGCCGACGTCTTCCACGCGATGTGTGAGCCGCGACCGCACCGCGAGCCGGTGGGGCCGAAGCGGGCGGCCGAGCTCCTGGGCCGCGAGGCGAGCGCCGGCCGGCTTGACCCCGACGCGGTCACGGCCGTGGTGGAGGCGGCGGGGGAGCGGGTCCCGCGACTGGAGCGCCCGTCCGGGCTGACCGAGCGCGAGGCCGAGGTCCTCGGCATGCTCGCCCGCGGCCTCCAGACCAAGCAGGTCGCCCGGGGACTCGGGATCTCGGTCAAGACGGCCGACAGCCACATCCAGCACGCCTACCGCAAGGTAGGGGTGTCGACCCGCGCGGCGGCGACCCTGTTCGCGATGGAGCATGGGCTCGTCGCATCAGGAGAACTCCCGATTGTGCGCGCGGCGCCCCGGTCTTAGCGTGCTGATCGGCTCGACGAACGGGTCGAGCGCAAGCGAGTGAAGGAGGCGAGGATGGCGGTCGCAATGATGGTCGACAACCCCGAGGGCTCGCAGGAGACGTACAACAACGTCCGCGAGCGACTCGGCTTGGACAGGCCCGCCGGGGGCATCTTCCACGCCGCGGGTCCCAGCCCGAACGGCGGCTGGCGAGTGGTCGAGGTCTGGGAGTCGGAGGAGGATGCGAAGCGCTTTGTCGCCGAACGTCTGCTGCCTGCCTTCGAGGCAGTCGGCGCCCCCGCGCCCCCTCCGCCCGAGCTCTGGCCAGTGCACAACCACATGACGTAAGCGTGCGAGGACCTAACGATCGATACGCAGGCTGGCGAGGCGAAGCCGTAGATGTCGGCGTGGACGGGGATCTGCAACTGAATCTGGGGGACCACGGCCCTGTCGGCACCAGCGCTCTCGCCCAGGCAGCGGCACGGCGCATGCCTCAGGCGCGGCTCGAGCTGCTAGCAGTCGGCAACGTCCCGCACGTCGGTCACCCGCAGCGGGTGTGCGAGCTCGTGTCCACGTTCATCCACGCGCCATGAGTCGAGAGCGCTACCAAGTGGTCCGAATCGAAGTGCAGCATCGGTTCGGAGTAGCCGTTCGCGAGGGTTTTGACTACATCACCGAGCCCGCCAACTGGCCGGCGTACTGGCCGCGGTTCGTGCGCCTGGATCTCGGGTCGCGCTGGCGCGCGCCCGGCGACCGCGCCCACCTCACGCTTCGCATGCTCGCGCGCGATGTCGAGCTCGAGATGACGCTCGTCCGTTTCGAGCCTTGCAGCTTGGTCGAGTACACAAGCGAGCAGCGCGGACTTCCGGCAGCTCGGCACTGGCGTCACTTCCACGAGGCCGACGGCGGCCTCGACTACCGGATCGTGATCGAGTACTCCCCCAGGGCCGGGTGGCGAGGCGTGCTTGACCGAACGCTCGTCCGCCACGCGATCACGGACACCGCGCGCCAGACCATGGGCAACCTCGACCGCCGATTCCGCGACCATTAGCGTGGCGTGCCGCGACTCGGGTTCTGCTGACAGGCGGACCGACGACCACGTTGCCGCCCGGCTGAGCCCTTGATCTGTCGCGCATCCTTTCCAGATCTTCGGGCTCGAGGAAGTGAGTTCCCAGGCCGTCGAGTTTGACGTGGAAAGGCGACACCACGCCACTCGATGACCTCACCCTGACAGTCGGCACGAGCGGGCGGCGGTTGACGACCCGGACTCGCGTCTGCGGAACTCGTGCGGCGGAATGCGCCGCTGTCGGTACAGGCCATGCGGGGCGTTGCATGCGAGCGTGAGCCAAGCCCCAGACGCGCTCTGCTCGCGAGACTCAGAAGCGGAGGGGGAGGGATTCGAACTCTCGAAGGACTCGCGCCCTTGCCGGTTTTCAAGATGAATGGCCGGGTGGCCGTTCTTGGCTCAGCGTATGGGTTTGCGGCGATGCTTGGGTGCTGTGGGCCAGTTGATGGGCCAGTCTCAGAGAGAGGAGTGGCGCGTCGCTGCTGCTGTCCTACCGATGCAGGAGCGGCGCGGGGAACGATCGCGCGCCGACGGACGCTCGCATCTCGTCCATTCCGAGCGTCTCGCGAGGCCGAACCGGTCTGCCTCCTTTCATCGGCGAGCGACACTCTGAGGCAGCCGCAGTGCCGGATGCCGCGGCCGGCTCTGCCGAGATCCTCTGGCGCGCGCGAGTGTCGCGTCGGATCGAAGCGAGCAGCGACGCGGCGGGCGTAGGATGCTCTCGTGTCGGGCGACACCGAGGCTCTGCTGGGCGCGCCTCGTGAGGCCCTTGTGCCCGGCGAGTCGTCGGGGGCAAGGGCGTGACGACGGCCGAGGCACTCGCGCGCGGCCGGGAGTGCTTCGCTCGGCGGGCGTGGGCGGATGCGTTCGCCGAGCTGTCCGCGGCGGATCGGGAGGCGCGGCTCGAGCCGGAGGACCTCGAGCGGCTCGCCACGGCGGCGTACCTCATTGGCAGCGATGAGGACAGCGTGGAGGCGTGGGAGCGTGCGCATCGCGCGCTCCTGAGCAGGGGCGACGTAGTGCGGGCCGCGCGATGCGCGGGTTGGCTGGTCTTCGTATTGCTGAATGGCGGCGAGTTCGCCCGCGGTGCCGGGTGGCTAGCGCGGGCGCGCCGGCTGCTCGACGATGGCCCGCGCGACTGCGCGGAGCGGGGGCACCTGCTCGTGCCGGAGGCCTTTCAGCGCGCGGTCGCGGGAGATTGGCCGAGCGCGCACGCGATCTCCGGTCAAGCCGCCGAGATCGGCGATCGGTTCGGTGACCTCGATCTAGTGACGCTCGCCCGCAACGTTCAGGGCCGGGCGCTGATCGCGCAAGGAAGGACCGTCGAGGGAATGGCCCTGCTCGACGAGGTCATGGTCGGCGTCATGGCCGACGAGGTGTCCGAGATCGTTGCCGGCGCCGTCTACTGCAGCGTGATCGAGGCATGCCAGGAGGTCTTCGATCTGCAACGGGCGCAGCAGTGGACGGCGGCGCTGACCCACTGGTGTGACTCCCAGCCGGATCTCGTCCCGTTCAGCGGTAACTGCCTGGTGCATCGCGCCGAGATCATGGAGCTGCACGGCGCGTGGGCGGACGCGCTCGACGCGGCGCAGCGGGCGTGCGAGCGGCTCCTCCGCCGGCCGCAGCCGGCGGTCGGCGCCGCCTTCTACCGGCAGGGCGAGCTGCATCGGCTGTGCGGCGCGCTCGCGCAGGCCGAGGACGCGTACCACCAGGCCAGCCGGTGGGGACGCGAGCCCCAGCCCGGCCTGGCGCGGCTCCGCCTGATCGAGGGCCAGGTCGATGCCGCGGAGGCGGCGATCCGTCGCGCGGCGGATGAGGCGCAGGGCCGCCTCGCGCGCTCGCGGCTGCTTCCCGCGCTCGTCGAGATCATGTTTGCCGCCGGTGACGCCCGCGCGGCACGCGCCGCCGCGGATGAGCTGTCGGAGATCGCCGATGATCTCGACGCGCCCCTGCTACGCGCGCTCGCCGCCCACGCACAGGGAGCAGTCCTGCTGCTCGAGGGCGACGCGCGAGCCGCGCTCGGCGCGCTGCGCCATGCGTGGGCGGCGTGGCAGGAGCTCGAGGTTCCCTACGAAGCCGCGCGGGTCCGGGTCCTCATCGGACTCGCGTGCCGACAGCTCGGGGACGAGGACACCGCGCTGATGGAGCTCGACGCGGCGCGCTGGGTCTTCGAGCAGCTCGGCGCCGCGCCCGACCTCGCACGAGCACAGACGCTCTCCCGGAAGGCACGCGCCAAGCCGCCGGGCGGGCTGACCGCACGCGAACTGGAGGTGCTGCGCCTGGTGGCGACCGGCAAGACCAACCGGTCGATCGCTGCCGACCTGTTCCTGAGCGAGAAGACGGTGGCGCGCCACGTCAGCAACATCTTCACCAAGCTCGGCCTGTCGAGCAGAGCGGCCGCCACCGCCTACGCCTACGAGCACGATCTCGTATAGGCGCCTACACAGAATTACCCACGTCGGGTCGCCACGCGATTTGGGTGTTTCGCCCGTAGCGGCGCCGCCGGCCACTCCGTAGCGTCGCGATCGAAGGCGTTGTACCGCAGGCCACCGGAGAGGCGACCATGAGCACGCAGCAGGAAGTGAAGGAACGTGGACGACGGACCGCCGGTGACGACACGCGTGAGCGACTCCTGTCCGGCCTGCCCGTCACCGAGCGACGCGTGCAAGTGGCCGGGGTGTCCACCGCCGTGCTGGAAGGCGGTGACGGCCCACCGATCGTCTTCCTGCAGGGGGAGTTCGCGGCCGTGTGGATGCGGGTGATCCCGGAGCTCTTGACGACCCACCGGGTCATCGCACCTGACCTACCCGGTCTCGGGGCGTCCGAGGTGTCCGACGGTCCTCCCGATGCCGAGGCCGTCCTGACGTGGCTTGACGAACTCATCGGGAAGACCTGTGCGATCCCGCCCGTGCTGGTCGGGAAGGGCCCTGGCGGCGCCCTCGCCGCTCGGTTCGCGATCGAGCACAGCGACCGTATCGATCGACTGGTGCTGGTGGACACGCACGGGCTGGCTCGGTTCCGACCACCGCCGGGCATGGCGCTCTCCTTTGTCGGCGTCATGTTGCGACCGACCGGGCGCGGCCTCGAACGCGGGTTCCGGCAGTACTGCTTCGCCGATCTGGATCGGGTGCGCGCCGAGATGGGCGAGCGCTACGAATGGATGGCGGCGTACGCCCTGGACCGCTTTCGTACGCCGAGCGTCAAGGCGGCGATGCGCAGCCTTATGAGGCAGCTCGCGTCGGCGATCCCGCCGGCGGACCTGGACCGGATCGCCGTTCCGACGACCCTGATCTGGGGCCGCCACGATCTCGGGGTGCGGCTGAGCGTCGCCGAGGCCGCCAGCGCCCGCTACGGCTGGCCGCTGCACGTGATCGAGAACGCCCGCGACGACCCCGCCATCGAGCAGCCGGAGGCGTTCCTGGAGGCGCTGCGCGCCGCGCTCGATTTGACCGAAGCCGACCAGGCGGTTCGGCGATGATCCCGGGGCGAAGGATGGACGGCTCCGAGCGCGTCGAGACCGTGATCATCGGTGGCGGTCAGGCGGGCCTCGCGACGGGCTACCAGCTGGCGACGCGCGGCCTCCCGTTCGTGATCCTGGACGCGAACGAGCGGATCGGCGACGGCTGGCGCAAGCGGTGGGACTCGCTTCGCCTGTTCACCCCCGCGCGCTACGACGGGCTGCCGGGCTGGCCCTTCCCCGCGCCCGCCTGGTCGTTCCCCAACAAGGACGAGGTGGCCGACTACCTGGAGGCCTATGCGGCCAGATTCGATCTCCCTGTCCGAACCGGGGTCCGTGTGGACGGCCTCTCCAGGGAGGCGGACCGGTACGTAGTGGCGGCTGGAGACCGCCGGTTCGAGGCCGACCAGGTCGTCGTGGCATCGGGCGCGTATCAGCGCCCCAGGATTCCCCCCTTCGCCGCCGAGCTCGATCGGGGACTCGTGCAGCTGCATTCCAGCGAGTACCGGGATCCATCCCAGCTGCAGGAGGGCGGCGTCCTCGTCGTCGGTGCCGCCAACTCGGGGGCCGAGATCGCCTTGGAGGTGTCCAGGGGCCGCCGGACCTGGCTGTCGGGGAGGGACCCGGGCCACGAACCCACCCGCCCCGGAAGCCGGTGGGATCGGTTCCTTACGCCGGTGATCTGGTTCGTGGCCTCGCACGTGCTGACCATGAAGACGCCGATGGGGCGGAAGGTTCGGCAGCAGTTCCGTTCGCGAGGCATCCCGCTCGCCCGGGTCAGGGCGAAGGACATCGCCGCCGCTGGGATCGAGCGAGTGCCCAGGACGGTGGGGGTACGGGGCGGTCTGCCGGTGCTCGACGGTGGACGGGCTCTCGAGGTCACCAACGTGATCTGGTGCACGGGCTTCGTGCCGGACTTCGCCTGGATCGACCTTCCGGTCTTCGGCGAAGAGGGAGATCCGGTGCACGATCGCGGCATCGTGGGATCAGAGCAGGGCCTGTATTTCGTCGGGCTGTTCTTCCTTTATGCACTGGCCTCGTCGCTGGTCGGCGGGGTCGGGAGGGACGCGGAGCACATCGCCACGCACATCGCATCGTCCCGAAGGAACGGTCAGCCCGCCGGGCCGGTCCGAGCGTGACGCCCTGATGCTTGGGCCCACATGGACCGACGGCGCGTACTGATCGTGGGCGGCGGGATCGCTGGGCTGGCGCTCGCGCCAATGCTCGCGCGGACCGGCGACGAGGTCGAGGTGGTCGAGCGCGAACGCGCGTGGCGGCCCGCCGGTACCGGCATGTATCTGCCCGGCAACGCCGCTCGCGCCCTCCGTGCCTTCGGCTTGGAGGCGCAGGTCGCCTCACGAGCTGTCGCGATCGCGCACCAGCGCTTCTACGACCACAATGGCAGGCTGCTGTGTGAGGTCGACCTTCCACGCCAACTACCGTCCGCTCCTGGACCAACCCTGAGCCACCGGGCCCGCCTCCGCTTCCTCGGCCGCCTCCAGCCGACGCCATCCGCTCCTCGTCTTCGACGGATGCGAGCGCCTCGACCGGCCCGTCGCACGCGCCTCCTCCGGACGACGAGCGGGTGTTTCGGCTGAGCTTCACCACACGCTCGCTCTGGACGAGGGCTGGGTGTGCGGTCGACGAGCGGCCGGCTTCTGCTTCGCCCGGGCGAGCGAGAGCGCGATCTAGAGGTGATGCCGCTGGCGAGGTTTGTGAGCGCCGGTAAGCCAGCGGGCTCCGTGTCCCGCTGTGCGATTGGGAGGAGATCCCATGACCGTCTCAGTAGTGCTCGATGCCGCCGGTCGGCGTCGCTCGCCCGCGACGCTGCCCGGCTACCACGCCGGACGTCCGCCCCGCAACAAGGGTCGGCTCTATCCCGCCGACCCGCCGACCGTGGAAGAGATCGTCGCCGTGATGCGCGAGGCCAGCGACGACCGCCACGGCTACAGGCTGCGCGCCTTGATCGTGGTGCTCTGGCGCGGCGGCCTGCGCGTCGCCGAGGCATTGGCGCTCGGCGAGCGCGACCTCGACCCGAGGCGCGGGTCGCTGCTCGTGCGCAACGGCAAGGGCGGCCGGCGCCGCGAGATCGGCATGGACGCCTGGGGCTGGGAGCAACTGCGCCCCTGGCTCGCCGCCCGCCTCGAGCTCCCGGTCGGGCCATTGTTCTGCGTCATCGACGGCCCGACCCGCGGACGGCCCTGGTCCAGCGCCAACGCGCGCGTCGAATTCCGCCGGCTTGCCGCCCAAGCCGGAATCCGACGCCGCTTCGCGCCGCACCAGCTCCGCCACGCCCACGCCGTCGAGCTCGCCCGCGAAGGCGTCCCGCTGAACGTGATCCAGCGCCAACTCGGCCACGCCAATCTCGGCACCACCAGCATCTACCTGCAAGGCATCGACACCGAAGAGATCATCGCCACCGTCCACGCCCGGCGCGCACCGATGATGTCCGCCACCGCAGGACTGCAACTCTGAACAGCCCGAAACGGCGTCAGCGGGAGCACCGCAACCGCTCCCGCTGCCCGCTCGCGCCGACCACCGCTTTCGAGAACAATGCGAGCGTCACACGCTTTCGCCGGCGCGGTCCGCTCGCGCCTGCTCCTCCTCCCGAGCGAGCGCCTCGCCGGAACCGCTGGGGACACCCGCATTCGTGGGACAGCGGGGGCGGGTGAGGATCCCGTGGACGACCCGCTTGCGAGATGTGGTGAGCGGTCTGTCGGCAGCTGTGGGCGGCCCTGTGCTCGATGACCGCAAGGCAACACCGAATCTCGTTGATCCCTCGTGGCAGCACGAGCGCGCCGACGCGCCGCTGAATGGCCGCACCGTGCGGCCTAGTGTGCTGGCTGGGTGCGAACGGGTCGGCGGCACGCTGTCTGAGATCGATCCGGGAAACCGCGGCTCGCCCTACCAGCTGCACCACGGCAACGAGGAGCTGATCACCGTGACTGCCGGCCGTCCGTCCCCGCTTCGGACGCCCGCGGGTGTGTCGGAGCCGCCGCCCGGAGACATGGTCGCGTGCCCGACTGGATCGCGCGGAAGCCGCCGGATCCAAAGAACTGCCCGGTGCGCGTGCTGGTGATTAGCACCATGGTCTGGCCCGATGTTGTGGAGTTGCCCGGCAGCGACAAGGTGCTCGTGGAGAGCGCCACGCCTGGTGTGGCCGACCGGTGGGCTACCGCATTCCGCGCGCCAGCTCCATCGACCGGCTCGAGCGTGTCGCGGTCGGTCGTCTCGCGCCAGTCGAGGTCCGCGAACGGCCCCGGTCCTCGGCGAGCGCCGGCGTGCTCGACGGCCTCGGGTACTGGCGGTAGGCTCGTCCGCAAGGGGCGAGCCACGAGCAGCACCACCGAGCCGCGCATCCGCCTGCTGGGCGGTTTCTCGGTCGCCGTCGGCGACGATGTCGTCGCCGATCGTGCGTGGCGGTTGCGCAAGGCCAAGGCGCTGGTCAAGATCCTCGCGCTTGCGCCCGACCGCCGCGTGCACCGCGAGCGCCTCGCCGAGTTGCTGTGGCCCGACCGCGACGCCGACGCAGCCGCGAACAACCTGAACCAGGCCCTCTATGCCGCCCGCCGCGCGCTCGACGCCGCAGGCGCTGACGGCGCGGCCGCAGTGGCGCTGATAGACGGCGCAGTTGTTCTTAAGGCTCGGGTCGACGTCGATGCCTTCGAGGCTGCTGCGGCTCGCGCACGAGCGGACCGCGACCCGGCCGCCTATGTGCGGGCGCTTGGCCTTCACGGCGGCGCGCTGCTCCCCGAGGATCGCTACGAGCCGTGGGCCGACGCTCGGCGCGCTGCGCTCACCGAGCTGCATACCGCGTTGTGCCTGGAGCTCGCCGAGTTGCACGGCGACGCGCCGGCCGCTGTGGTCGCCCTGCAGCGCGCGCTGGTCGCCGACCCGCTCGCGGAGCCTGCTCACCGCGCGCTCATGCGCCTGTATGCGCGCACCGGCCGTCGCCAGCAGGCGCTGGCCCAGTACCAGCTTCTGCGCCAGGGTCTCAACGCCGAGCTGGCGGCCGAGCCGGACCCCGCGACTCGCGCGCTCTACCAGCAGCTGCTGGCGCCGCCGCCGGCCGCGGCGGCGGCGGGGGGCGGCAACCTCCCGCGCCAGCTGACCTCATTCGTCGGTCGTGAGCGCGAGCGCGCGGACATCGCGCGCCTGCTGGCGCGCGCCCGGCTGGTGACGCTCACCGGCCCGGGGGGCTGCGGCAAGACGCGGTTGGCGCTCGAGGCCGCGGCCGACGCGCTGGAGCAGCTGCCCGACGGCGCTTGGTTCATCGACCTGGCGAGCCTCAGCGACCCCGCGCTCGTGGTGCAGGCGGCGGCGCTGGCCGTCGGCGTGCCGATCCCCGGATCTCGTTCGCCCCTGGAGGCGCTGGTGGCGCATCTGGCCACGCGCGACGCGTTGATCGTTCTCGACAACTGCGAGCACCTGATCGACGCGTGCGCCCGCTTGGCCGAGGAGGTACTGCGTGCCGGGCCCGGCGTGCGCATCCTGGCCACGAGCCGCGAGCCGCTGCGCTGCGCCGACGAGGTTGCCTGGCGGGTGCCGTCGCTGGCCGAGGCCGAGCGGCTGTTCTGCGAGCGCGCCGCCGCGGTGCGGCCGGGCTTCGATCCCGCGGACGGCGCCGCCGGCGCCGTGGAGGAGATCTGCCGGCATCTGGACGGGATGCCGCTGGCCATCGAGCTCGCCGCGGCCCGCGCGGGAGCGCTGTCGTTCGACCAGATCGCCGCGCGCCTCGGCGACAGCCTCGACGTACTCGGCGCCGGCCGCCGCACCGCGCTGACCCGCCAGCAGACGCTGCGGGCGACGATCGACTGGAGCCACGACCTGCTCACCGGCGAGGAGCGCGTCCTTCACCGTCGCCTCGCGGTCTTCGCCGGTGGCTTCACGCTCGAGGCGGCCGAGGAGGTCTGCGCCGACGGTGCGATCGCCCGGCGGCGGGTCGTCGATCTGCTTGCCCGGCTGGTCGAGAAGTCGCTCGTCGTCGCTGAGGGTGAGCGGTTCCGCCTGCTCGACACCGTGCGCCAGTACGCCGCTGAGCGGCTCGAGGCGGCCGCCGAGCGCGACACCGTCGGGCTGCGCCACCTCGATTGGTGCCTCGCGCTCGCCGAGGAGCACGACCCGCTGTCGGCCGGCCCGCGGCGCTCGCTGCAGGTGCTCGAGAGCGAGCACGACAACCTGCGCGCCGGTCTCGCGTGGGCCTTGCGCCGCGATCCCCAGGCCGCGCTGCGGCTGGCCACACGGCTGTGGCGCTTCTGGCTGGATCGAGGCTACTTCGCCGAGGGCAACCGCTGGCTGCAGACGGCGCTGGCCGCGGCGCCCGAGCGGACGCCGCTTCGCGTCGAGGCGCTGCTCGCGGGCGCCGGCCTGTCGCTGCGCCTCGGCGACCCCAGCGGCTTCCTGCGCCACGTCAGCGACGCCGTCAGCGCCTATCGGGTGCTCGGCGACGACCGCGCGACCGCCGCGGCGCTTTACCAGCACGCGATGCTCGCCCAGTACGTCCACGGGACGGACGCCGAGGCGCTCTTCGGCGAGGCGCTGGCGCTCGCGCGGCGCCTGCAAGACAACCGCTTGCTGGCCGCGGCGACGCACGCGTCGGCGACGCTGCCGTGGTATCGCGGCGACAACACGGCCGCTCGGGCGCGCGTGCTCGACGCCCTCGCTCTGCTCGACATGGCGCCCGACGACGACACGCCGTTCTTCGACGGGGTGACCTTCGGGGTGTGCCTGCTCGATGAGGGGCCGCAGCGGCGGCCGCGGATCTTCTGGGAGGAGACGGTCTTCCTGTTTCACCGCTTCGCGCGCGCCCAGGCGATCGCCTACGCGCTCAACAACCTCGCCTGGGTCGCTCGCGCCGACGGCGACCTCGAGCAGGCGCGGACCACCCTCGACGATGCATTAGGGCGCTTCCGGAGCCTGGAGGACCTGAGGGGCGAAGCGCTCACGCTCGCGCATCTGGGCAACCTCGCGCGCTCGCTGGGCGACTTCGAGGCCGGGCGCGCCCGTCTGGACATTGCGCTCACGATCCGCAGCGAGCTCGGCGATCGCCGCGCCGTGCACAGCACACGGATAGGGCTCGGCCTGCTGGCCATGACCGCCGGTGACGCCCCGGCGGGTCGCGCGCTGCTGAGTGCCACGCTCGCCGACCTCGAGGCGGTCGACGACCTGCCGGCGATGGCCGGCGCCCAGACCAACTGGGCGATCGGCGAGGAGCGCCTCGGCGAGCTACAACAGGCGGCGCGCCTGTACGAGGACGGCTCCGCGCTGCTGGGCCTTCAGCGGTTGCATCGGCTCGAGGCATGGGCACGCCTGGCGCTGCACGACGTCTACGTGGCGCTCGGCGACGAGCCCCGCGCCCAGACGGCGCTGCAGCGCGCACGTGCGCTGTTCGTCACCGTCGGCGACGCGCGCGGGGTGTCCTACACGGACGCTAAGCCGGCGCTAAGCGCGGTCAAACGGCCCGGCGCGTAGCTTCGTCCCCTCGACTTCACCACCGAAGGAGGCTCGCGATGAGCGATGCCAGCCAAGAAAGCAGACCCACGTCGTTCTACGCCTCACCGGCAGAGGCCACAGGTGCGCCCGCCGAGGAATTCCTGTACCTGGCCTGCTTGCACGCGGGCACGGGGGTGGACCGTCCCGACTTCGTCGCCGTGGTCGACGCAGAGGAGGGCCGGATCGTCCATGAGACGCCGATGCCGAACGTCGGCGACGAGCTCCATCACTTCGGCTGGAACCGCTGCAGCTCGGCGTGCCACGGCCCGGACCGCTCGCACCTGATCGTGCCGGGATTTCGCTCGTCGCGGATCCACGTCCTCAACGTCGCCGAAGACCCTCGGCGGCCTCGCATCGAGAAGGTCATCGAGCCGCAGGAGCTCCTCGAGAAGACGGGCTACACCCGGCCCCACACCGTCCACTGCATGCCCGGCGACAACATCGTGGTGAGCATGCTGGGCGATCCGGATGGCGGCGGCGCCGGCGGGTTCGCGGTCCTCGACGCGCGGACCTTCGAGGTCAAGGGCCGCTGGGAGAACGGCGGCGAGCAGCCACCGCTCAACTACGACTTCTGGTACCAGCCGCGCAAAAACGTCCTGATCTCATCCGAGTTCGGCGAGCCCAACGCCTACGAGCCCGGCTTCGACATCGAGGACGTCGGGGCCGGGCGCTACGGGCAGCGGCTGCACTTCTGGGATCTCGCCGAGCGGCGGCTCGCGCAGACCCTGGACCTCGGCGACGCCGGCCTGGTGCCGCTCGAGGTGCGCTGGCTGCACGACCCCGAGGCCGAGCAGGGCTTCGTCGGCGCGACGCTGGCCAGCAACATCCTGCGCTTCCACCGCTCCAATGGCGCGTTCCGGGCCGAGCCGGTGATCGAGGTCGACAACGAGGAGCTCCAGGGCTGGCCGCTGCCCGGCGGGGTGCCGGGGCTGATCACCGACATCGTGCTCTCGATGGACGACCGCTTCCTGTACCTCTCGAACTGGCTCCACGGCGACCTGCGCCAGTACGACGTCTCCGATCCCGCGAACCCCCGGCTGACCGGCCGGCTGTGGCTCGGCGGGCTGCTCGGCAGGCCCAACGACGCCGGCCGCGAGCTGAGCGGCGGGCCGCAGATGATCCAGCTCTCGCTCGACGGGCGCCGGCTCTACGTCACCAACTCGCTGTACTCGACCTGGGACAACCAGTTCTACCCCAGGCTCCGCTCGTGGCTGCTGCGAGTCAACTGCGCGCCCGACGGCGGCATGGAGATCGACCCGGACTTCTTCGTCGACTTCCACGACCGACCCGCCGGTCCCGCGCGAGCCCACGAGGTGCGCCTCCAGGGCGGCGACTGCACGACTGAGATCTTCCAGTGATCCCCATCGCGCACGTCGGCGGCATCCCCGTCGAGGAGACGCTCGGGTCGTTCGGTCCGGCGCTGCTCCTGGGGCTTGGAGTCGCATGGGCGAGGCTTCGCGCCCGCCTGCGCCGGGTGCGCTCTCGCCCAGCGCGCACGTCGCCCGCGCAAGAAGGGGGCGACGCGGTGCCGGCGCGCCGGTTCGCAACAGGAACCGCGACGTCGAGCTGGTCGCAAACGCGGAGCACCAGGTCGCCAACCCGCGCCCCGACCTGATCGGGAAGCTGTTGGCCACGCCGTACGCCATTTTGCCGCCGATGGATGCGACTGAGTCGCACACTCCGCGTGGGGGGCCCGGGATGGCTCTGACGCGGATGAAGATCTCACCCGGCTCTCCCTGGGAAGCGACCTTCGGGTACTCACGTGCAGTCCGCGCAGGCGATCAAGTCTTCGTCGGGGCGACGGTCGGCAAGAGTCTGATGGCTCGCGGCCGCAGGCCTGCATGCGCATGTACCAACCGCGCCAAGAGATCCTCGACGAAACCTACGTCTTTCCGTCAATCGCCCGCATCAACGGATAGATGCCGGGCTAGGCACGCCCAGCTGCTCCCGACGCGCCAGTGCTGTTTTCGCCTGGTTGCGAGCGTCTCGGTAGTCGACCGTGGGACGACCGCCTCGGACGATCTGCGTGCGTCGTCGGCGCGTCCGCGGAGACGCCCGCTTTCATGTCTGTCTCGGCGACAAGGCTCGAGCCGGCCGGTTGCCAGCGCCGTCACTGCCGGTAAATGCGGGGTAGCCAACCCGAGTCGAGCGCGTTAGCGTCGCTGCGGCCGATGGAATTTCGTGTCCTCGGACCGTTCGACGTCGTCGCCGGCGAGAAGCCGGTGGCGCTCGGCGGCACCAAGCAGCGCGCGCTGCTCGCTCGCTTGCTGCTCGACGCGGGACGCACCGTCGCGGCCGATCGACTCGTCGATGACCTGTGGGGCGAGACGCCGCCGGAGACAGCGAAGAAGATGATCCAGATCTACGTCTCGCGCCTGCGCAAGCTGCTCCCGGAAGGGACGCTGCAAACGCGCGCGCCCGGATACCAGCTCACGCCACCGGCCGGATCGCTCGACCTCGAGCGTTTCGAACAGCTGCGTGTCGGGGGCCGCCTCGCGCTCGAGCAGGGCCGCTACCACGACGCCGCCCGCATGCTGCGCGAGGCGCTCGCGCTGTGGCGCGGCCCACCGCTCGCCGAGTTCGTCAACGAGCCGTTCGCGGCGCAGCAGGCGGCACGCCTCGACGAGCTGCGCACGGCCGCGCTCGAAGCGCGGATCCACGCAGAGCTCGAGCTCGGACATGCGAGCGACGCCGTCCCCGAGCTCGAGGCGCTCGTCGCCGAGCACCCGCTCCGAGAGCGCTTGCGCGGACACCTGATGGTGTCCCTGTACCGCTGCGGCCGGCAGGCCGACGCGCTTGGCGTCTTCCGCGACGCACGTTGCGCTCTCTCCGACGAGCTGGGCCTTGAGCCTTCGAGCGAACTCCGCGACCTCGAGCTTCGCATCCTGCGCCACGACCCCACGCTTGAAACGGCCCCGACGGCGCAGCCCACGGGCGCGTGGAGGCTGCCCGTGCGGCGACCGGTGGTCCGCTATGCGCGCAGCGGCGACCTCAACGTCGCCTACCAGGTGACCGGCGATGGGCCAACCGACGTCGTGCTCGTCTCGGGCTTCGTCTCCCATCTGGAGAAGGACTGGGAGGAGCCGCGCCACGCCCACTACCTCGACCGGCTCAGCTCGATGGCCCGGCTGATCCGCTTTGACAAGCGCGGCACCGGTCTCTCGGACCGACCGCCCGGCCTGCCCGACCTCGAGACCCGCATGGACGACGTGCGTGCGGTCATGGACGCGGCCGGCAGTGGCACGGCGGTGCTGTTCGGCTACTCCGAAGGCGCGCCGATGGCGATCCTCTTCGCCGCGAGCTATCCACAGCGAACGCGCGCGCTGATCCTCTACGGCGCCTACGCGAAGCGACTCGACCCCGACGACGACTACCCGTGGGCGCCGACACGGCCGGCGCGCTCTGCGTACATCGACGCCTTGGAGCGCGACTGGGGCTTCGAGTCGGCCATGAAGGTCATGTGTCCGTCCGCCGACGAGGCGACGGCGCGCTGGTTTGGCGAGCGCTGCCGGGCCGCGGCAAGCCCCGGCGCCATCAGGGCGCTCAACGAGATGAACTCGCTCATCGACGTCCGGGCGCTGCTGCCGGCGATCCGCGTCCCCACGCTGGTCATCAACCGCGGCACCGACTTCGACGTGCGCGTCGAGGAAGGTCGCTACATCGCCGAGCGGATCCCCGGCGCCCGCTTCGTCGAGCTTCCGGGCGCCGACCACTTCGTCGGCGTCGACCCCGATCAGATCCTTGACGTCGTCGAGCCGTTCCTGGCGGAATGCGGTGGCGCCGACCTCGCCTCGCCTGAGAATCGCGTGCTCGTCACCCTTCTCGCCGCCGAGATCGTCGGCTCGACGCGGAAAGCCGCGACGGTCGAGGTCGTGCGCACCGAACTCGCCCGCTATCGCGGCCGCGAGATCGACAGCGCCGGCGAACGGATCCTCGCCAGCTTCGACGGCCCGGCACGCGCCATCCGCTGCGCAACCGCGATCACAGACGCGATGCGAGCGCTCGGCGTCGCGTCGCGCGCCGGCGTGCACACGGGCGAGGTCGAGATCCACGACGGCCGCATACGCGGCGTCGCGCTCGACGTCGCCGCCCGCGTCGCCGCCGAGGCCGCGCCCGGCCAGGTGCTCGTCTCGCAGACCGTCAAGGATCTCGTCTCCGGCTCCGGTCTCGAGCTCGCCGGCGGCCGCACGCTTACGGGCACCCGTGGCACATCGCAGCTGTACGCGCTCGCCGAGCGCGTGCAAGCGCCGACGGCGACGCGCGGCTGATGGAGCCACGGCCGTTCGTCGGGCGTGCGCCCGAGCTCGAGCGTCTCGAGCGCGCGGTGCGGCGGGCGCAGTCGGGAGTCGGGTCGACGGTGCTCGTCGCGGGCGAGGCGGGGATCGGCAAGACGCGCCTGGTGACCGAGCTCATCGCACAAGCGCGCGCCGGCGGCGCGACTCGTTGATCGACTTGCCGTCGCGAGCGCCAGGTCTCGTCGCGGTAGCGCGGCGCGCAGCGAGGTCCTGTCGGCGCTCGACCGAGAGACCAGCGAGCGTCGGCAGGGCGCTGCGGCCTGGTGCTCGGCGTAGCGTTGGACGGGGGTGAAGCATGCGGGCCTGGTTCACAGCTCGGCGGTGACGGGCGATCGAAGACGTGTTCATCGAGTTCGCGAGGCCTGCCGGCCTGTTCGGTGCGAACGACAGTCGGGAGACGCGGTCGAACGATCGACGTTGACGAGGCGTTGCGCGGCGTGACCGTGGCTCACCAGGTCGGGCCGTCATCGTTGGCGCCGGCCCTTCGTCGCAACGTCTCGTCGAGCTGACGGACGAGGAGGCTTGGAGAAACTGCCACTCACCGAGTCGTTGTCCGAGGGGCATGCGCGGCGGCACGGAACGTCGATGCGTGCTGGCCCTCGGCGAGCGCGGTCGACTGAGCCTGGAGGTCCGACGCGCGTGATCGTTCGAGACCACGAGATCCGAGCTCGGCAGGACGCGGATGCGGAGCGCCTCCTCGTAGCCGCGGATCGAGCTGGGCTTGTACTCGTCGCCCGAGCGGTTGCGGATGGCGCCGGGCGGGCGCCGGTAAGCCACTGCTCCGCGGCCGCTGCGACGGTGAGGGGAGCGAGGCGCGTCGCATGCCGAGTCGGATCTCTCGCATCGCGTCGGCACGCCATGCCTTTGCTTCGGCGAGCTATGGCAGGTCTTGCGGATCCTCCTCCCGTCCGCGCCGACTCCAGACCTCGGCGCGGTAGCTTGGGCTGCATGAGCGATACGCGCCCTCGGGCGCGGATCGCCGACCCGTGGCGTGGCGGACGGTGATACCCGGGAATGACAGAGCCATCGACTACGCCCTAGGAACGAGCTGCTCGAATGGCCCTAGTGCGCAAGAAGACCCGACGGGGACGACTGCGGGCCAGTTTGTGGGCCAGTCAGCCCTCGATTTGGGCCAGTTTGAGCGGTGTTAGGCGGTCTACAGCGGCTGCGAACTCCGTCGCGATCACCGCCGAAAACCCCAGCAAATAAGCCACATCTCCAGCGGAGGGGGCGGGATTCGAACCCGCGGACGAGTTGCCCCGTCTCCGGTTTTCAAGACCGGTGCATTCGACCACTCTGCCACCCCTCCGGGGCGGCTTATCGTAGGGCGCTGAGCGTCTGCTCCAGTTCGGGACGCCGAAGCGGCCGGCCAGGTCCTCGAGAGATCAGCCGAGTAAGAGGATGAACGCCGCTGCGGAGTTGGGGGAGCGCGGCGGGTCGACGCTTTACACTGCCCCCGAGCCGGGAGAGGTGGCCGAGTGGCTGAAGGCACTCGCCTGCTAAGCGAGTATGGGGTCACAAGCTCCATCGCGGGTTCGAATCCCGCCCTCTCCGCTCCGGTCAGGCGACGTTGTAGCGAGCGGCAGCCGCGACGGCCTCGTTGATCTGGGGCCAGGTGAAGAGTCCTGGCGCCATCGCGATGAATCGCGTCTGGGCGTCGGGCTCCATGCCGACGGCCCGCATGATCTCCTGGTCGGTCGCGGGGGTGCCGAACACGCGCCTGCGCCACCAGCCCTTCTGCGCCGCGCTGATCCTCCCGGCCAGCCAGCCCGGGCGGGAGACGGCGAACGTGTAGAGCTCCGCGAGGTAGTCGTTGTGCGCCGTCATCGCGTAGTCGAACTCGACGCCCTGGGGCATCTCCGAGGTCTTGATCGAATGCAGGAAGTCGCCCTGCGTCGCGCTGCGGACGTAGGACCGGCTCCCGCGCGTCTGCGTGTCGCTTCGCCGCAGGTTGGGCATCGCGCGGATCGTGAAGCCGGCGAGCCAGGCGTCGAGCGCGTCGTCGGCGATCCCGGTCTCGGTGCGCAGCTTGGCCCGCTCGGCCTGCCAGGGCGCGTGGGGGGAGTTGCGCGCGCTGATCCACGCCCACGAGTACTGCTCCCAACCAAGGATGTCGGTGAAGAGCTCGCGGCGGACGTCGGCGGTCAGCGCGGTCTCGACCATGTGGCCGACCTCGTGCCGGATGGTCTGCTGGTCGCCCGGGAGGCCGATCGCGGCGGAACGACCGTACGGCGCCGTCTGCATGCCCGTGTCGTAGATCGTGATCGTGCTCGTCGGCGGGTCGGTCTCCCCGCTCGCGCTGCCGGCGCCCGCCATCGCCCGGCGGAACCGCAGCGGCCGCGCCACTTGTCCCCAGACGTGCTGGTCCGGGAGCCCGGTCAGCGCGGTGTCCAGCTGGTTCAGCTCGTCGATGCTGTTGCCGGTGCCGAATCCCCCACGGCTGTGGGTCTCGACGATCACGTTGTGGTGGAACTGGAGGCGCACCTCGCGCTCCTTGCTTGTCGCGAGGCGCACGATCGCGGCGTAGCAGTCGCGCACCGAGCTGGCGTCCCTCGGGACGCCGGGCGCGAAGTAGTCGGTGAGCAACTGCGTCACCGCGCCCGGGATCTCGGTGGCCTCGTTGTCGGCGATCGCCTGTGCGTGCGGTGCGCCCGAGGCGGCGGCGCTGGTCTGGATCAGGGCCACGAGGGCTGCGGCCCACTCGTTGCCTGCTCGCCGGAGCGCCGCTTCGCCCCCGGGCCTGGTGCCGAGGAAGCGGCGGGTGATCGCCGCCATGCCCTCGGCTGGGTTGGCGCCGCGCTGCGGCCCGGCGGGGATCTGCGACGGCGCGTCGGGGCCGGGCAGGAACACCGGCGCCGGCTGGCGTGCGAGCTGGCGGTTGCTGATGCCCGCTCGCGGAGCGGCGGCGTGGCGGAGGAGCGCCGCGGTTCGGCTCACGCCGGCGCCCGCCACGGTTCGCCCGTCCGGCGCGGCTGCCGGCTCCGCGACCTCGGTCTGCTCGGGGGGACGTACCAGCTCTACGCCCATCCGCGCGACTATCTCACGGCCGCGCGGGCATCCGCCACTACACTGGTCAGCCGCTGCGCTTGCGCCCGTAGCTCAGCTGGATAGAGCGTCGGTCTACGGAACCGAAGGTCAGAGGTTCGAATCCTCTCGGGCGCGCTCCGAACTCCCCTGGCGGTTCGCGATATGGTCGCCGCCGCCGTGCGCACCGTCCTGTTGTCCTCGCTGCTCGTCCTCGCCGCGCTCGGCCTCGTGCCGGCCGGCGCCGCCGCCCAGAACCCGTGGCTCGAGCGGCGCGTGTTGAACATCGCGCACCAGGGCGGGGAGTCGGAGTTCCCGTCCAACACGCTGTACGCGTTCCGGCGCTCGGTCCGTGCCGGCGCCGACATGCTCGAGCTCGACGTCGGCGTCACGCGCGACGGCACGGTCGTCGTGATGCACGACACGACCGTGAACCGGACGACGAACGGTCGCGGGACGGTCGCGTCGCACACGCTCAAGAAGCTGCGAAAGCTGGACGGGGCGTACTGGTTCGCGCCCGGCCGCAGCGATCCGTACCGCCACGGGCTCAAGGCTCGCGCGTATCGCTTCCGCGGCGTGGCGACCGGCAAGCGCAAAGCCCCACGCGGCTTCAAGCGCGCGGACTTCCGCGTCCCGACGCTCCGCGAGGTGCTGCGCGCGTTCCCGCGCACGCCGATCAATATCGAGGTCAAGGGGCGCACCAAGGACGAGGAGACGCCCGAGTACGTGCGCAACGCGGAGGCGCTCGCGAAGGTGCTGAAGGGCACGCGCCGGCGGGACATCATCGTGACCTCGTTCCGCCAGCAGGCGATCGATCGCTTCCATGTGCTCGCCCCCGCGATCGCGCTCGCGCCCGGGATCGACGGCGCGACTGCATGGTTTGGCGGCGGCTCGCCGGGCGAGGGCGTGGTGGCCTTCCAGCTGCCGATCACGTACGAGGTCGGGGGGCAGCGGCTCGCCATCACGACGGCCGAGAACGTCGCTCGCGCCCACCGCGAGGGCTACGCCTGGCAGACGTGGCTCTCCGACGACGGCGAGTCGGTCGCGACCTGGCGGACGCTGATCGACCAGTGCGTCGACGGCGTCATGACGTCGCGCCCCGTCGCGTTCGAGCGGACGTTGCGCAAGCACCGCGCCCCTGCCGCCTGCGGCTGACGACGATCGCGCCGATGCCGTTCACGCTCAGGAACCTCAAGGATCTGACAGGATGTCGGGTCCAACTTCGACGGCGCGCCGGGCCTGGAGTTCCGCCTCGCAACCAAGGCGCTCGAGCTCGAGCAGTCCGGCCTCAGCTACCAGCGCATCCCGCCCGGCGTTCGCTTTCCGTATGGCCACACGCACAAGGAGCAGGAGGAGCTGTACGTGGTCGTGCGCGGGAGTGGGCGGATGAAGCTCGACGACGAGGTCGTCGCGGTGAAGGAGTGGGACGTGGTGCGCGTCCCGCCCGGCACGTGGCGAGGCTACGAGGCGGGGCCGGAGGGGCTTGAGATCCTCGTCTTCGGCGCGCCCAATCTCGGCGACAATCCGCGCGACGACGTGGAGGGTCGGCGCGACTGGTGGGCTGACTAGCCTGAGCTGGTCAGGACGTCGACGAGCCCGGGGAAGCGGTCCTCGAGGTCGTCGCGGCGCAGCGAGATGAACCGCTGCGTCCCCTCGGCTCGCGTGCGGGTGACGCCGGCCTCGCGCAGCAGGCGGAGGTGGTAGGAGCCGGTCGACGTGGGCAGGTCGAGCGCGCGGGTCATGACGTTGCAGGAGTGCTCCTCGCCGTCGGCGAGCATGCGCACGATCTGCAGCCGGAGCGGGTCGCCGACGGTGCGCATGATCGTCGCGAGGTCGAGCGCGTCGGCGGACGGGTGCAGGATCTTTTCTCGCGTGCTCGCGGCAGCCATGCCAGGCATGGTACAACTTCTATAGTTCCAAATCATTGGAAGTATGGAAGGAACCATGGCCACCACACTCACGCCCGCCGCCCCCGCCGCGCTCCGCCGCCGCCAGCTCTCGCCGTCGCTCGCCTACGCACTTGTGGCCTCCGTCGTGGGTCTTGCGCTGTTCGCGTCGGTCACGCCGTCGCCGCTCTACGGGATCTACCGCGAGCTCTGGGGCTTCTCCCCGCTCGTCCTCACGCTCGTCTACGGCACGTACGCGTTCGGCGTGCTCGCGAGCCTGATCCTCGCCGGCCGCCTGTCCGACGAGGTCGGCCGCCGGCCCGTCTTGCTCGTCGCGCTCGGCGGCCTGATGGTCACCAGCGTCGTCTTCATGCTCGCCGATTCGGTCGTCTGGCTGTTCGTGGCGCGCGGGCTTCAGGGGCTCGCGACGGGCCTCGCGCTTGGCGCTGCGAGCGCCGCGATGCTCGACCTGCACCCACGCCGCGACCCGGCGGCCGTCGGGCTCGCGAACGGCGTGATGAGCGCCGGCGGACTCGGGCTCGGAATGCTTGTGTCGTCCACCGCGGTCGAGTTGCTCCCGGCGCAGCGCGTGCTCCCGTACGTCGTGCTGCTCGCGCTGTTCGCGATCGCGTTCATCGGGGCGCTGGCGATGCCCGAGCCAGTCAATGCGCGCGGGCGGGTGCGGCTGACGCCGCAGCGGCCGAGCGTGCCCCGGGAGGTACGGCGGCCGTTCCTCCTGGCCGCGCTCGCCGTCATCTCGTCGTGGTCGATCGGTGGCCTGTTCTTCTCACTCGGCCCGCAGTTCTCGTCGAGCCTGTTCCACAGCAGCGACCATCTGGTCGCGGGCGTCGGCGTCTTCGTGCTCGCCGGTTCGGCCGCGATCGCCCAGCTCGCGTTCGGGCGCACGGTGCCCTGGGTGAGCGCGGTCGGCGGCTCGATCGCACTGTCGGTCGGGATGCTGATGATCGTCGGCTCGGTCGCGGCGGACTCCGCGGCGCTCTACCTCGCCGGCGCGCTGGTCGGCGGGGCCGGCTTCGGCGTCGCCTTCCTGGGTGCGCTGCGTGCGCTCTCGGTGGTCATCCCGGCTGAGCACCGTTCGCAGGTCATGTCGGCGTTCTATGTCGTCGCCTACGGAGCCCTGTCGCTGCCCGCGGTGCTGGCCGGCCTCCTCGTCACACCGCTGGGGCTGCGGACGACCTTCGAGGTGTTCGGCGGCGCCGTCGCCGTCCTCGCCCTCGTCGTCGCGTTCGAGGCGTGGCGAACGCGACCGCGGGTCTGAAGCCACCGTAGGATGCGGCAACGATGACCGAGCTGCTCGTCGGGACGAAGAAGGGCCTGTTCGTGCTCGAGGGGGAGCCGGGCTCGCCGTTCGAGGTGACGGCTCGGGCGTTCGCGGGCGACCCCGTCGAGTACGCACTCCGCGATCCGCGCTCGGGACGCGTGCTCGCGTCGGTGACGTCGCCCTTCTACGGGCCGAAGATCTTCTACGCCGACGACGTCGCCGGGGAGTGGCAGGAGGCGGCCGGCGTCTCCCTGCCCGGGCCCGACGCCGCGCTCGAGCGGATCTGGGTGATCGTGACCGCCGAGGCCGACGGCGGGCTCTACGCCGGCGGAGATCCGGGCGTGCTGTTCGAGAGCCGCGACGGCGGCGAGAGCTGGGAGCTCAACCGCGCGCTCTGGAAGCACCCCACAAGGCGGAAGTGGCAGCCCGGCGCCGGCGGACTCTGCCTGCACTCGATCTCGACCTGGCCCGGCGAGCCGGACCGGCTCGCGGTGGGCATCTCCGCCGCGGGGGTGTGGCTGACCGACGATGGAGGTGCCTCGTGGCGCAGCGGCAACAACGGCATCGTCCCGCGGTATCTGCCCGAAGGGGTGCCAGAGGACGAGATCGGCCTCTGCGTGCATCGCCTGCAGCGCGCGCCGACGCAGCCTGAGCGGATCTTCATGCAGTTCCACGGCGGCGTCTATCGCTCCGACGACGCGGGCGAGTCGTGGAACGACATCGCTCCCGGACTGCCGTCGGACTTCGGGTTCCCGCTCGCGCTCGACCCCGCCGACGCTGCGAGCGCGTACGTGATCCCGCTGAACGCCGACACAGACCGCGTCACGCCCGAGGGCCGCGTGCGCGTGTACGAGACGCGCGACGCGGGCGCGAGCTGGTCTCCGCGCGGCGACGGCCTTCCGGCCGACAACGCTTACCTCACGGTCCTCCGCGAGGCGTTCGACTGGATCGGAGAGGGCGCCGCCCTCGAGCTCTACTTCGGCGCGACCTCGGGCGCCGTCTTCGGATCAGGCGATTCGGGAGCGAGCTGGTTCGACGTGGCGACCAACCTCCCGCCCGTCCACTCGATCGCCGCTTCCCCGTGAATCAGCTGGGGTCGACCGGGATCTCGACGGTAAGGGTCGTTCCGCCGCCGGGGGGCGAGTCGAGCTCGAGGTGACCGTCGAGGGCGTCGACGCGGTCGCGGAGACCCCGCAGGCCGCTGCCCGTCGACGGGTCGGCACCGCCGATGCCGTCGTCGCGAACCCGCAGGCGGAGGCAGTCGTCCTCGATTGAGAGGTGCACGGAGGCTTCACTCGCGCGCGCGTACTTGGCCACGTTGGTCAGCGCTTCGGCGGTGACGAAGTAGGCGCACGCCTCGACCGGCTGGCAGAGCTGGGTCCTCGGGCACGCCGCTGACCAGCACCGGCACGGGAGCGCGCGAGGCGAGCGCCTCGAGCGCCGCGGCGAGCCCGCGGTCGCTGAGCAGCGCCGGATGGATCCCCCGCGCCAGCTCGCGCAGTTCCTCGACGGCGAGCTGGGCCTCCTCCCGCGCCTGCGCCACCAGCTGGATCGCGCTCGCCGGATCGCTTTCGATTCGCGCCTCCGCGAGACGTAGCGTGAGGGTCACGGCGACCAGCCGCTGTTGGGCGCCGTCGTGGAGATCACGCTCGATGCGCCGGCGCTCCTCATCCGCGGCGGCGAGGATGCGCTGCCGGGCGTCGCGCAGATCGTCGACGCGCGTGCGCAGCGCGCGCGCACGCCGGGACTCGGGAGACTCGCCGGGGAAGCGGATCTGGGGCATCGAATCTGCAGGCTACTGGCCCCAGGACCTCGGGTTTCAACGCGACTGATCATTCCCCACAAGATCTGTAGGGTTTGTTCTGTGAAGACTCGTCGCGTCGTCGCTCTGCTGTTTCTGGCCGCCGCGCTGTTCCTCGTCGCGTGCGGCGACGACGATTCCCCATCCGGCGAGCCGGCCGCGACCGCGACGGCGAAGGCCGACGCCTGCGCCAAGGACAGCCTCAAGACGCTGGCCCCGGGCACTCTGACCGTCGCGACCGACAAGCCGGCCTTCCCGCCGTACTTCGTCGACGACGATCCGACCAACGGCAAGGGCTTCGAGAGTGCGGTCGCGTACGCGATCGCCGACCAGCTCGGCTACGCCAAGAACGAGGTGAAGTGGACGGTCGTGCCGTTCAACGCCTCCTACGCGCCCGGCCCGAAGCAGTTCGACTTCGACATCAACCAGATCTCGATCACGCCGAAGCGGCAGAAGGCCGTCGACTTCAGCGCTCCCTACTTCACGGCGCCGCAGGCGCTCGTCGTCCCCAAGGGCTCGAAGCTCATCGGCGCCAGCTCGCTGGCCGACGTGCGCGACGCTCAACTCGGCGTCCAGGTCGGCACGACGTCGTTCGACGCCGTCAACGAGGTCGTGAAGCCGACCACGGAGCCGAAGGTCTTCAACAACTCCACCGATGTCGTGACCGCGCTCAAGCAGAAGCAGGTCGATGGCGTCGTCGTCGACCTGCCGACCGCCTTCTACGTGACCGCGGCGCAGGTGGAGGGCTCGAAGATCGTCGGCCAGTTCGAGGCGCCCGGCGGCGACAAGTGGGGCGCGCTGCTGGCGAAGGGCTCGCCGCTGACGGACTGCGTCTCGAAGGCGATCACGACGCTGGAGTCCTCGGGCGAGCTCAAGAAGATCTATGACGAGTGGCTCGGCGACGCCGCCGGTGCCCCCACGCTCTCCTGAGCTGACCGACCGCCGCGCGGTTCGAGAAGCGGCGCGGCGGCGCAAGGCCCGAAAGGGCGCCGGCATCAGCGCGGCGGCATCGGTCGTGCTGTTCGGCGGTCTGGCCGCGCTGGTCCTCACCAGCGAGGGCTGGCCGACGTTTCGCGAGGCGTTCCTGTCGTGGGATGTCGCCACCGACTCCTTCGTCGACATCCTCAAGGCCTTCTGGCTGGACGTGAAGATCTTCATGGTCGTCGAGGTCGCCGTCCTCGTCGTCGGGCTTGGGCTTGCCCTGCTGCGCACCACATGGACCCCGGCACTTGCCCCGCTCCGCCTGATCGCCGTCGGCTACATCGACTTCTTCCGCGGCATGCCGACGGTGATGCTCGTCTACCTGGTCGCGTTCGGCGTGCCGGCGCTCGCGATCCCCGGCGGCGGGCTGGAGTGGCTGCCGACCAACCCGGTGATCCTCGCCGGCTTCGGGTTGATGCTCAGCTACAGCGCCTACGTCGCGGAGGTGTTCCGCGCCGGCATCCAGTCGATCCACCCGTCGCAGCGCGCGGCGGGTCTGGCGCTGGGGCTGACCGAGGCCCAGGCGCTGCGCCACGTCGTCCTGCCCCAGGCCGTGCGGCGGGTCATGCCGCCGCTGCTCAACGACTTCGTGTCGCTCCAGAAGGACGCGGCGCTGGTCTCGATCGCCGGTCCGATCGAGGCGTTCCGCCAGGCGCAGATCATCCAGGGCGAGACGTTCAACTACACGCCGCTGATCGTCGCCGGCCTGCTGTTCGTGCTCGTGACGATCCCGCTGGCGCGCTTCGTCGACCGGCTGCAGGCGCGGCAGCCCGGCTTCGCGGGAGGCGTCCGGTGACGGCAGTCCTCGAGCTCCGCGGCGTGACGAAGGCCTACGGCGACGTGCCGGTGCTGCGCGGGGTCGACCTGAGCGTCGACGAGCATCGCGCGATCGCGCTGATCGGCGCATCGGGGTCGGGCAAGTCGACGCTGCTGCGCTGCATCGACCTGCTCGAGGAGATCGACGACGGGGACGTGCTGATCGACGGCGAGGTCGTCACCGACCCGGGCGTCGACCCGGTCGCGGCGCGCCGCCGCCTCGGCATGGTGTTCCAGGCCTTCAACCTCTTCCCGCACATGACCGTGCTCGAGAACCTCACGCTCGCGCCGCGGCGCGTGCACGGCCTGAGCACGGCCGAGGCCGACGAGCGCGCGCGGGAGCTGCTCGCCCGCTTCGGGCTGGCCGGCCGGGAGCACGACCAGCCCGACCAGCTCTCCGGCGGCCAGCAGCAGCGCGTGGCGATCGCTCGCGCCTTCGCCACGCGCCCGCGCGCGCTCCTGCTCGACGAGATCACCAGCGCGCTGGATCCCGAGCTCGTCGGCGAGGTCATGGACGTGGTCCGCGAGCTGAAGGCCGAGGGCATGACGATGGTGCTCGCCACGCACGAGATGGGCTTCGCCCGCGAGGTCGCCGACGAGGTGTGCTTCCTCCACGAGGGACTGATCGTGGAGCGAGGGGCTCCCGGGGAGGTGCTCGGTGCCCCGAAGCAGCCCGAGACGCAGCGCTTCCTGTCACGTCTGCTCGACGCGCGCCGGATCTAGGGCATGCTTCCGAGGGGATGACGCGGGAGGAGCGCCGTGAGCGCATGCGGATCATCCGCGCCGTCCGGCGCGGTCAGGGTCTGACGGACCCGGAGGACGCGCGCGTCGCCTACCGACTGGCGATCGAGGAGCGGCGCGGCCTGCCTCGCGTGCGGCTCGGCTACCTCGTCGTCGGCCTGCTCTCCGCGGTCGGCGTCGTCATCGGCATCGTGGGGCCGTCCGCGTTCCTGCCGCCGAGCGCGGCGCTGCTGATCTTCATCGTCGTGGCCTTCGCCTTCTACCTGCCGAGGCTCAACCGCAACCTCGCGCGCGCCGCGAGGCTGAATCGCGAGGCGAGTCAGACCCGGCTCTGAGTCGCGGCGCGGCAGGCGGCCGTCAGCGCGCCCGCGACGATCTCGACCGGCTCCTCGACCCCCGCGTCGCGCAGCGCGCGCCACACCGAGAGGCCGGCGAGCTCGCGCGTCAGCGGGATCGCCCGCTCGTCGCCCGCCGCCGCGACGATCAGCGCGTCGAGCGCCGCCTCGAGCGTGTCGCGGGCGCGCGCGAGCACCGGGAGGCTGGGGCCCTCGCGGCGCAACAGCTCGAGGCTCGGCGCGGCGCGCTCGTAGACGTCGAAGATCCGCGCCACGAGCAGCCGCATCCGCTCGTCGAGCTCCTCGCCGGCGAACAGCTCCGCCGCCACCTCGGGCGGCGGGAAGCGCAGGAGCCGCCACGACAGCCCACCGCACGCGGGCACGAGGTCCTCGACCGCGGGGAAGTGCTCGCTCACCGCGGCGACCGGCACACCCGCGAGCTCGGCGATCTCCGGCCACGTCGTGGCGAGCACGCCGTTGCGCAGGTGCAGGCTGCGGGCGGCGTTGACGATGCGGTCGCGCTCGGGGTCGCCGCTCGGCTCGTGCTCGTCGCCCGGCGGCGCGACCCACGCGCGGCGCATCACGTCGCGCCACCACGCCGCGCCGCCCGGCTCGTCGTCTGCTGGGGCGCCGCCGCGCCGCGGCGGGTCCTGCGGGTTCGCGAGCGCGCGCCGGCCGACCGGGGTGAGCTCCCACGAGACCGACCGCCCGACCTTGCGGCGCTCGGCGAGCCCGGCCTCGCGCAGGCGCCGGCCGGTGCGGCTGACCTGCGTCTCGTCCGTGTCGAGCCGCTCGCGCAGCTCGCCGCTGCCGATAGGTGCGGCGTCGGCGAGCGCGTCCAGGAAGCGCCATGCCAGCGTGCCGGGTTCGATCATGCGATCGAGTCTACAACACTTGACAAACACTTGACACGCAGGTACCTTGCCCTCCGTCGATCCTCCCCCCAACCGAAAGGACCCGATCGAATGCTGGCAATGAGCACCAACGACCTCGCGCTCAACGAGATCTGGCTCAGCAGCGACCCCGAGAACGCCCGCCTGCGCGTGGACTTCCCGATCAACAACTCCGTCGGCACCGAGAGCACGGCGGTCGTCTACTTCGAGATCGAGCCCGGCGACTACCTCCCGACCCACACCGACAGCGCCGAGGAGATCCTCTACATCGTCCAGGGCACCGCTCGCGCGACCGTCGGCGACGAGGAGGGCATCGTCCGCGCCGGCGACCTGGCGGTCATCCCGGCGCTCGTGCCCCACGGCGTCGCGAACGTCGGCGAGGACACGGTCAAGGTCGTCGGCTTCTTCAGCGACAGCTACATCTCCTCGGTCTTCGAGGACACGCTGGAGCCGATCGGCTCGGCCAACCCCGAGATGGGGACCGCCCGCGAGCGCGTCTAGCGCAGCACCGACCGGAGCGCTACCGCCGGACGATCGCGTCTTCGTCCGGCGGCTCCGGCGGCGTGGTATCGGCCTCGCGCACGGTTTCGCAATCGCGCCGCGCCTGGTCGACCTCGCCCGCGTCCACGCGTGCGACGTCCTGACCGTTGCCGCAGCGGATCGTGTCCGGCTCGCCGTCGCGCGCCCGGAGCAGGTCCGCGCCGTCGCCGCCGTCGAGCCGGTCGGAGCCGCGGCCGCCTCTGAGCTCGTCATCGCCGGCACCGCCCGCGACGCGATCGTGGCCGCCGTCGCCCGACGCGAAGTCGTTGCCCGCACCGGCGTCGATGTCGTCGTTGCCGCCTCCGCCGTAGACGAAGTCGAACTCGGCGCCGGAATCGATCACGTCATCCCCGCCGTCGCCGAAGACGAAGTCGAAGTCCCCGCCGGTGGAGATGCGGTCCGCGCCGGCGTTGCCGTGGACGAAGTTGGCACCGCCGCCCGCCTCGATGCGGTCGTCGCCGAAGCCGCCGTAGAGCGTGTCGTCGCCCGGGCCGCCGATCACGTGGTCGTCGCCGTCGCCGGGCGCCACCGAGTCGTCGCCGTCGCCGACCTCGGCGATCTGGGTGAAGCGCCGCGTCATGTCGAACGACGTGATCGAGTCGTCGCCGCCGTCGAGCTGCATGCGGAGCGTCTGCTGGCCGGGCGCGTCGCAGCGGGCTGCGTAACCCGCCTCAGCGGCCTCCGGCGTGCAGCCGCGCGGCAGGCGGCCGAAGCTGGTGACGGCCGTGTCGGCGAGGACGAACTGGCGGCCCTCCTCGTGGGCGGTCACGTCGTTGGCCTCCGGGCCGGCGGTGTAGCGCCAGACACCGTTGTCCAGGCTCAGCGTCGCCGCGCTCGCTGAACTCGCCCCGAGCGTGACCGTTGCCGAGCACGCCACCATCCCCACCAGCCAGGTTCCCCGCCGCATCCCTGCGCTCCTTTTTCTGGACCCTCGGAGCGGCGAGCGTATAGAAAGGCACTCTTGAGTGCAAAGGCCTCCGTTAGGCGTCCGGAAGGTGACGCCGGGCTGAGAGGCCCGTTCGGCTCGATCAACCGGAGGAAACGGCGCGCAGTATTCCGGATTCGAGCCTTTGCCCGAAGGGGATTGACTCACCACTGGAGGCGGGTCTAGCGTCGCTGACGGCCCGACCTTGTTGACATTCGGGGCCGCGCCGTCCGAACAATCCCGGGAGGAGGCAGCATGCGCTCACGTCTGCGGACGTACGCGATCGTGCTCGGCGTCGTCGCAGGATCACTGGGGATAATCGCTCCGGCGAGTGCCTCGAGCGGAGTCGTGCGACCAGGGGAGTCGATCCAAGCGGCGATTGATGCCGCCGGACCGGGCGACACGGTCCGCGTCGCGGCCGGCGAGTTCCGCGAGAACCTGACGATCACGACCGATGGCATCACGCTGCGCGGTGCCGGGTCGGGCAAGCACGGCACGCTGCTGACGCCGGCTTCGCCGCCCATGTCGAGCGAGTGCACCGAGCCGGGCACCCCCGAGAACGGAGTCTGCGTCGACGAAGCGAACCACGTGACGGTCAAGGACCTGACGGTGGCCGGCTTCCCGAGCACGGGCATCTACGCCTACGAGGCGGAGGATTTCACCGTCGCGCGCGTGCGCGCCCGCGAGAACCAGGGTTACGGGATCGCCGCGTTCGAGCTCGCAGGCGTCCGCTTTCTTGACAGCGTCGCGACCGAGAACGGTGCGCCCGGGATCTACGTCGGCGACTCCCCCGAGGCTGACGCGGTGATCCGCGGCAACACGGCGACCAACAACGGGGTCGGGGGCGAGGGCTTCGGATTCCTGATCCGCGACTCGAGCCACGGCAAGGTGATCGGCAACCACGCATCGGGCAACTGCGTCGGGTTCCACTTCCTCGACCATCGCTTCGGCCCCAACCCGGCTGCGCCGCTGAGCGACTGGACCGCGGCGGGCAACACCGCGACCCACAACAACGGCGCCTGCCCGGACGTGCCGACCATCTTCCCGGCCTTCTCGGGCGTGGGGATCCTGCTCTTCGGGGCGAACGACGTCCGCGTCACGAGGAACCTCGTCGTCGGCAACCGGCCGTCCGAGCCGTCGGAGTACGCAGGGGGCATCGTGCTCGCAGACTCAACCGTGTTCGCAGACGCAACAACCGACGTCGGCGGAGCGCTGCCCTCGGACAACGTCGTGTCGCGCAACGTCGCGTTGCTCAACGAGCCCGACATCCGGTGGGACGGCACGGGATCCGGGAACCGGTTCAAGCGCAACCTCTGCGCGACTTCGCTGCCGGGGTGGATCTGTAATCGCTAGGGCCGGACGACCGGCCCGGTCTGGACCGCTTCGAGTGCGCTGGCCGGGATCGTCTTGATCCCGTTCAGCGCCTCGTCGTCCCAGCCCGGGTCGACGGCGCCGCCGACATACACGCGCGGCGAGCCGGCGTTGTCGGCGACGAGCGCGCCGTAGGTCTTCAGCGCCTGCGCGATCGCGCGTGCCTGGCCACGCAGGCCGCTGATGTCGTAGCTCGCCTTCAGCCGCACCCGCAGCCCCATCGGCGGCTGGTTCGTGTCGGTGTTGTCCGACGCCCAGTGCGTCGCCGGGTGGATGTAGGCCTTCTGCGTGACCGGGACGGTGATGCGCAGCGCGTGGCGGATGACGCCGCTGTCGGCCTCCTCGCGGCGCGCCAGCCCCGGCAGGATCGGAAGCCCGGCGGCGTCCGCGGAGGTCCAGCGCTCGGGGCGCAGCGCGTTCGAGCGCAGGTCCCAGACCGCGCCGCTGTAGGCGTGCCAGCCCGAGCCCTCGCGCTCGGCGGCGTACAGCTCGAACAGCTTGCAGTCGCCCTGGCGCAGCGTCAGCACGTGGCGGTCGCCGCCGCCCTCGACCGGCGCGTCGAGCGGCGTCGGGTACGGGCCGGGGTCGGACTCGTCGGCGACCTCGAAGCTGATCGGCACGAGCGGCTGCGTGAACGGGACGCTGACGTAGGGGATGCCGTAGGCACCGTCGCCGCCGAAGTCGGGCCACAGCGGCATCGAGCCGAGCGAGCCGATGTAGTCGTGGGAGCTGTCGACCGGGTCCCGCGAGACGTCCCGGTTCCACGGGTTGTCGTTCGGGAAGATCGGGCAGTCGCCGATCGTCGGGCTGCCGGCGAACCCGCCCGTCCCCGGCGCGGTGCCCCCGCCGCCGGTGTCCCCGCCGGGCGAGCCGGTCGAGGCCGGCGTCCGCACCGTCACGCGCCGCACCTTCGCGCAGCGCTTCTTCCGGCACGCGCGCACCGAGTAGCGGTAGCGCGTCGACGGCTTCACGCGGCGATCGGTGAAGCGACGGCGGTTGCGCTTGAGCTTCACCTTGCGGCCTGTGCGCCGGACCACGTAGCGCGTCTCCCCGCGCGAGCGGTCCTTCCACGTGAGGCGAACGCCGGACGTCGTGGCCTTCGCCTTGAGCTTCCCGACCGGGCGCAGCTTCGCGTCCGCGGGGGCCGACATTAGGAGTACGAGCGCAACGGCCGCGAAGACGGCTCTCATGCCCACAGTGTCGGCTCGCCCGCCCCCATCACTTGAGTGTCCACGAGAGGGGCGCCTCGTGCTCGTGCGCCCCTCCGCGAACCGAGGGCTTAGAGCACCAGGTTGATGACGCCGGCCGCGCTGCACTGGGCGTCCGTCGCCCACTTGTAGGACGTGACCTTGTCGAACCAGGTGTCGAGCGGCAGGAGACCCTTGTCCATGCGCCGGATGCAGGCGTCTCCGCTCGGGCCGTAGATGATCACGTCGTCCTTGGCGGCGGGATTGCCGTTGTTCCACGCGGACGCGGCGTGGTTGGCCACGATCGTGTTGGTGTGGTTCCGCTCGAACCGGTCGTTGAAGAGCGACGAATCCGAGCCGCCGAAGTGGTAGATGCCGCCCGCTGGGTCGGCATTGCCGAGGTAGTAGAGGCAGAAGTCGCCGTGATCGCAGTTGCCGTAGCTGGCTGAGGCCGGGGCCGGCGAGACGGAGAGCAGGGCGGCGGCGCCGAGCAGCGCCGCGATGAGCGCGGCCGTCAAGTGCCGCGAGCGATGGTTGAGAAATGTCATGCGGAGCACCGTGCGCCATCGCCGGCGTTGCCACAATCCCAGGATCCTGGGCTCCTTCACTCCCTTCCACCGCGGCGGCTCCGGGCCGCCGCTCGTCCTCATCCATGGCTTCGTCGACTGCTGGCGCACGTGGGATCTCGTGCTGCCGGAGCTCGAGCGCCATCACGACGTGCTCGCGCCGGCGCTCGTCGGCCACGCAGGCGGGCCGCCGCTCGACGGGCCGGTCACCCGCGACCTGATCCCCGACGCGCTCGAGCGGGCGATGGACGACGCCGGCTTCGAGACGGCGCACATCGTCGGCAACTCGCTCGGCGGCTACATGGCGCTGCAGCTCGCGGCGCGCGGCCGGGCGCGCTCGGTCGTGGCGCTCGCGCCCGCCGGCGGCTGGGCGAAGGGCGACGAGTCCTACATGCAGACCCTCGACTTCTTCCCCGAGCTGGTCGAGCAGGTGAAGGCGATCGCGCCGCACGCGGAACGCCTCCTCACCACCTCGGAGGGCAAGCGCCGCGCGACGCTCTACACGACCGTCAACTACGAGCACATCCCCGCCGAGCTGCTCGCCCACCAGACGCGCGGCGTCGCCGCCTGCGAGGGCGTGATCCCGATGTCGGAGTTCGCCAAGCGCGAGGGCTACGAGCTCGACGCCGAGAAGATCACCTGCCCCGTGCGGGTCGTGTGGGGGACGGAGGACAAGCTGCTGCCGTGGCCGTCGGCCGCGGTGCGCTTCCGCGAGGACTGGCTCCCGCACGCCGACTGGGTCGAGCTCGACGACGTCGGCCACAGCCCGCAGCTCGACGTCCCGCTCGAGACCGCGCAGCTGATCCTCGGATTCACAAGGCCCTAGGTGAAACCTGGGGGATGCCCTAGGGACATTCCCGATAGGCAGCGCCGCTCGCGGCCGCAAGGCTCCGGCGCATGTCCTCCCTCACCCGCTGGGTCCTCTCCCACAAGCGCACCGTCGTCGTCTTCTGGATCGTCATGGCCGTGGCCGGAGTGGTTTCCGCCGGGCCCGCCACGCGGGCGCTCACCGCGGAGTTCTCCGTGCCCGACAAGGAGGGCTCGGTCACCAATCTCGAGATCGCCAAGCGCTACTCCGGCACGGGCGGCGACGCCATGCCGTTGCTGCCGGTGATCGCGCTGCCCGCCGGCAAGACCATCGAGTCGCCCGGCGTCCGCAGCGACCTCGTGAAGCTCGACGCGACGCTGAAGGAGGCGCTCCCCGGCGCCCGCATCGCGTCCTACCCCTCCACCGGCGACCGCGCCTTCGTGTCGCGCGACGGCCGCACCGTCTACACGCTGGTCTATCCGAACGGCGCCGACGCCAACGAATTCGGAGAGAACCCCGTGGCCGCGCGGAAGGCTAGCCGCGCGGTGGCGGGCTTGACGGTCGGCGGCGCGCCGATCCACGTGACCGGCTTCGACGCGCTGGCGCAGGACAGCGGTGGCAACAGCGAGGGGCCCGGCGTGCTCACCGAGGCGGTGCTCGGCGGCCTCGGGGCGCTCGTGGTGCTGGTGTTCGTGTTCGCCTCGTTCCTCGCCGTCGTACCGCTGGTGATGGCCGTCGTGTCGATCCTGACCACGTTCGTGCTGCTGCTCGGGCTCACCGAGCTGACGACGGTGTCGCCGATCGTGCAGTTCCTGATCGCGCTGCTCGGCCTGGGGGTGGCGATCGACTACTCGCTGCTCGTGGTGTCGCGCTGGCGCGAGGAGCGCTCCCACGGCCACAGCGGCGATGAGGCCGTGCAGCGGGCGATGGAGTCCGCCGGCCGCGCCGTCGTGTTCAGCGGCATCACCGTCGCCATCGGCCTGCTCGCGCTGATCGCGCTGCCGCTGCCGTTCCTGCGCTCGACGGGCCTCGGGGGGATGCTGATCCCGCTCGTCTCGACGGTCGTCGCCATCACGCTGCTGCCGGTCGTGCTGTCGACGCTGGGCTCGCGGCTGGACTGGCCGCACCGCCGCACCGACGACAAGGCCAGCCGCGCCTGGACGCGCTGGGCCGAGGGCGTCTCGCGCCACCGCTGGGCGGCGGCGGGCGCGGGCATGCTCGTGATCGTCGCGCTCGCGGCGTCCGCGTTCGACATGCAGCTGGGCGCGTCGGACGCCGGCACGATCGCGAAGTCGGGCGACGCGAACGCCGGCCTCGTCGCGCTCGAGCGCGCCGGGATCGGCGAGGGCGCGCTGCTCCCGCACGAGATCCTGATCGACGGCAAGACCGACCCGCAGACGGTCGCCGCCGCGCTGCGCGACGTCGACGGCGTGCACGGCGCCGTCGCGCCCGAGGGACCCGAGTGGCGCCGCGGCGGCAGCGCGATCGTCGACGCGATCCCGGTCGCCGACAGCGGCTCAGACGAAGGCGGCGACACGCTCGCGGGCGTCCGCGACGCCGCCCACGCCACCGGCGCCGACGTCCGCGTCGGCGGCGGGCCTGCGGCCAACGCCGACTTCATCGACGCGATCTACGGCAGCTTCCCGCTGATGATCGCGCTGATCGCCGTCAGCACGTTCATCCTGCTGGCCCGCGCGTTCCGCTCGCTGCTGCTGCCGCTGAAGGCGATCCTGCTCAACATCCTCAGCGTCGCCGCCGCGTGGGGCGTGCTGGTGCTCGTGTGGCAGCACGGCTACGGCTCCGAGCTGATCTGGGGCATCGACGCCACCGGCGCGATCCCGTCGTGGATGCCGCTGATGATCTTCGCGTTCCTGTTCGGGCTCTCGATGGACTACGAGGTGTTCATCCTCGCCCGCATGCGCGAGGAGTACGACCGCACCGGGTCGACCGACACGGCGGTGGTGCAGGGCATCGGCCGGACCGGGCGCCTGGTCACGAGCGCCGCGCTGATCCTCTTCCTGACCTTCGTCTCGATGGCCTCCGGGCCGGAGACCGAGGTGAAGATGTTCGCGACCGGGCTCGCCGTCGGCATCATCATCGACGCCACGATCATCCGCGCGCTGATCGTCCCGGCGGTGATGTCGCTGATGGGCCGCTGGAACTGGTGGCTGCCGCGCTGGTCGGCGCGGCTGCTGCGGGTGGAACCCTCGCCGGCCTAGGCGGCCGCGAGGTCGGCCTCGACCAGCCGGTTCCACTCCGGCTTGTCCTCGCGCCAGCCTTCCTCGGTGCGCGTGCGCTTCCAGTAGCCCGAGATCGACACCGCCTCGCGGGGCAGCTCCCGCTCCGCGAGGAGGTGGCGGCGGACGGCGCGCACCGCGGAGGCCTCGCCGTGGACGAAGGCGTGGACGTCGCCGGCGGGCCAGTCGAGCGTGCGGAGCGCGTCGGCGAGCGTCTCGTCGCCACCACCGTGCAGCCACTGCACGCGCAGGTCACCGGGTGAGGAGAGCGCCACCTCGTCGCCGGCGTCTTCGCCCTGCAGCAGCACGTGGACGAGCCGGCCGGCGGGCACGCGCGCGAGCGACGCGGAGATCGCCGGCACGACGCTCGGGTCGCCGACCATCAGGTGCCAGTCGGCGTCGGGCGACGGCGTGTAGGCGCCGCCCGGGCCCATCAGCTGCAGGCTGTCGCCGGGCCGGGCGCGCAACGCCCAGGGCCCCGCCACGCCCTCGTCGCCGTGGACGACGAAGTCGATCGTCAGCCGCTCGCCGTCCCACTCGCGCACGGTGTAGGTGCGCACGCGCGTGCGGTCGCCGACCGGGAACTGCAGCTTCACGTAGTGGTCGGTGAACTCGCCGGCGCCGAAGTCAGTCAGCTCGCCCGTGAAGACGATGCGGAGCATGCGCGGCGTGAGCCGCTCGACGGCTTCGACGTGGACGGTGTGAGGCGTACGGGGCATTAGGGCGCCCTAACACTGTAGGACGCCCCAATCCCCGTCGGATCTATCCGGCCGGCGGCGCGACCGAGTCGATGCGGACCCGCATCGACGTGCCGCTCGCGCTGACCACCCGCATCCGCACGCCGACGTGGGGCACCTTCACGCCCACGGTCGGCTGCGCCGCGTTCCAGTACTCCTTGCGGTCGTCGAATGTCGGCACCGCGTCCTGCCCGCGGACGTAGCTCGCGCGGCCGTTGTCGTGCAGCGTGAACGAGTCAGCCTTCTCGAGTGAGAACGGCGAGTCGTAGGTCTGGATCCTCCCGCGCCACGGCATCCCGTCCAGCTTGTAGATCGGGTTCGGGTGCGAGTCGATCGGCAGCACCTCGCCGTTGCCGGGATGCACGCTCTCGTTGTTGTCCGAGAACGACGTGTCCCAGTAGCTGACCAGCAGGCCGTTCTGGTACGGGAAGTGCTCCACCCAGTCCGGCTTCGAGTTCAACCACCCGAAGTTGTACGGACCGGTCTGGAGGTACTTGTCGTACGAGACGTACTGCCGGTTCGAGGCGATGTAGTAGTGGTCGTACAGCGTCGTCGTCGTCGCGCCGACGATGCTGAACCCGTCCGGCGTCCAGCCGTTGTTGCCGCTCTCGGCTCCGTCCTCGAACACCGTGGTGGTGCCGGACGTGACCTTGAACGCGTCGGCGAAGATGCCGGGCACCTCGTCCGAGTCGGGCTGACCTTGCTGGGCGCCGTCGGTGCGGTACGCCAGCCGGAGCCCGATCGTCTTCCCGGCGTACTTCGTCAGGTCGAACGTCGCGGGCTTCCAGCCGTCGCTCACGCCGTCGATCCCGTTGCCCTCCGCAGCGTTGGCGATCGAGCCGGGGATCGCGGTCCAGCCGGATCCGTCGTCGACCTCCACGTACGCGTAGTCGCACGGGTCAGGGCCGCAGTCTTCGATGTTCCAGCGGGCCTGGAACGTCAGGTTCGCGGTGCCCGCGGGCAGCGTCACCTGCCGCGACAGCGAATGGTCCATGTCGTCACCGGTGCCCGAGTACCACTGCTTCGTGCCGGCGAACGGCGCGCCGTTCTCGGTCACGACCTGCTTCTTGGGCAGCGGCGTGACGACGCCCTGCGCCTTGGCGCTGTTGTACTCGTGCGGGCCGAGGTCGAGTGTGCGGGCCGTGCCCGCCGGGACGATCTCGTAGTCGAGCCAGCCGAGCTGGAGCTTGTCCCACGCCCCGAGGTCGGCGGGCCGCGTGCCGATGCCCTCGTCGCCGGCCGCCGAGGCGCGGCTCTGGGCCATCAGCGTCCACCAGTTGACGGCGTTGTCCGGGCCGCCCGCGGTGTCGTAGTGGTCGGGCAGACCGAGGTCGTGGCCGTACTCGTGCGTGAACACGGAGAGGCCGCCGTTCTCCGGCTGGATCGTGTAGTCCGCGACCCACAGGCCGGTGGTGCCGATCTGGGTGCCGCCGTCCTTGTTGCCCGTCGGGCCCTCGCCCGTGCCCTGGAACGCCTTCCAGCGGTGCGACCAGACGGCGTCCTCGCCCTGGAACGGGTCGCCGTCGGCCTGGTCGCCGCCGGCATGGACGATCTGGAAGTGGTCGATGTAGCCGTCGGGCTCGTTGAAGTTGCCGTCGGCGTCGTAGTCGTTGCGGTCCCACTCGTCATAGGACGCGAGGGCGGCCTGGATCTGTGCGTCGGTTTGCCCGGCCGCCTTCTGCTGGTCGACCCACACGTTGATCGCGTCCCTGATCAGCGCCCACGTGTTGGAGCAGACGTTGATCGCGCACGGGAAGCCGTCGCTGCGGCCGTAGCGCGCCTCGTTGTAGGGCACCCGCACCCAGTCGCTGACCTGGCCGTCGACGCTGTAGCGACCCGACGACTGCTTCTCGTAGTAGGTCTTGAGCGACTCGACGTTGTTGCCCGTGCCGAAGTAGAGGTTCCGGAAGTAGGCGGGCGAGTAGTCGGCCTGCCAGACCGTCGAGTTGTCCTTCGTGCGGTCGGGCTCCGGGATCTGGTTGTGGAGCGGGCCGTCGAAGCGGCTCGGCCCCGGGATCGCCGGGTTGGTGTCCTGGTCGGGATAGGTCGGCGCGCGCTCGTTGCCGAACTCGGCCAGGATCACGAAGATCTTGTCCGTCTTCTCGCGCGCGAGCTCGACGTACTGATCCTCGGTCGCGGCGGCCTTGCCCTTGCGCTGCGGGGCGGCCTGCTTGCCGACCCTCACGACCTTGCTCGCGCCGCGCTGCTCGACCTTCGCGCGGCCGGCGATGACGTCCTGGATCGCGGCCTGCCGCAGCTCGCGCCGCTTCTCCTCGACGGGGTTGGGCAGCTCGTCGGACGTGGTGCGCGGCGCGTTGGCCGCCTTGGAGCCATCCGGCGGCGCTGCGGACGCGGACAGCGCCACAGTGGATGCCAACGCAGTGGCAAGCGCCAGGCCTGCCAGGCCGGCGGGAACTTTTCGCATATGTGCCTCCCCAGGCAATAAATGGCGACCGAACGCGTACCCCTACGTGTCGATCGCGTCTGACTTGCCGCGGAGCTTAGGGAACCGGCGCGGACGAGGGCGTCAGACCCGGGCCGACGCTTAACGCATCCGGGCCTCCGAAGAGGCCCGGATGACGGATCCCTGCTCGTCGTCCCTTACGGCAGCGTGCCGGCCTTGAAGGGCTCGGTGCCGAGCGCGAGCTCGACGCCGCTGAACGAGCTGTTGGCCTTCATGTAGCTGAGCTCCTTGGCGACGTCGCCGACGCCGTTGGAACCGGTGATCGGCGCGATCGCGACCGTGCTGAGCACGCCCAGCGCGGCGCCGGTCTTGGACAGGAAGGCGCTGCCGGAGTCACCCGGGATGCCCGGGGTGAGCGTGTAGACGGTGTGCGTCCAGCCGCCGGCGTCATCGCCGAGGCTGTAGCCCTCCTTCGGGCTCAGCTGCGCGATGCCCTGGCGCAGGCTCGAGTTGCCGTACGAGTAGACCTTGTCGCGCAGCGCGGTCGTCGCGCCGACGGCGTTCGGGCCGCCCCAGTTGGGGATCGACGGGTTGACCTTGCCCGCGTCCGCCGGGTTGAGCTTGATCAGCGCGAAGTCGTTGTACGCGCAGGTGTCCGGATCCGTCTCTCCCTTGGCCTGCATCGTCAGCCACGAGTTGTAGACGAGCGTGCCGGGCTGGCTGGCGCCGTCGACCTCGACCGGCGGTGCCGACCGGGAGCGAGCCCGAGTCGCAGCCGTCGGTCTCGGTGGCCGTGCCCGTGCCGGAGCAGTGGGCGGCCTGGCCGATGTAGACGTCGGTCGCGTCGGAGAAGACGAAGTTTGCCGTGCACTGGGCACCGTCGGTGAACGTCATGACGCCCGGATGGATCGGGGCGGTCGAGGCAGGTGCCCACGTCGGGGCCGCGCTGGCGGCAGCCGGCGCCACACAGGCGACAGCGAGAACGCAGACGAGTACGGCGAGGCTACGCCGGTGCATTTAGGTGAAAACCCCCTGCTGAGGATTGAATTTGAGGACGACGGGCCGCGACAACCCCCGCAGGCGGCGGCCAGTCTCTTGGTGCGTCCCGGTACCCCGTAAACGGGAGGGTCGAACAAAACTGGCGGTTACTCGACGTCCTCGGGCGTGCGGCGGTGTTTCCAGTAGCCCATGAGGCTCCGCGACGCGATCGCCGGGTGGTTGGCGACGAGGTGGCGGCGCACGTCGCGCATCGCCAGCGCCTCGCCGCCACCCCACGCCTGGCCGCGCTCGGGCGGGAGCCGCAGGCGCCGCAGCGCGTCCGCGAGCACCGTCGTCGTGCCGGCGGGGCGGCCGTCGCGCGAGACCCAGCGCAGGTCGACGTGGGCGCGCGAGCTGATCGGCTGCTGCTCGTCGTCGCCCGCGATCTCGGCGAGCGCGAGCGTGCGGTGGCCGGCCGGCAGGGTCTCGAGGATCGCCAGCAGCGCGGGGAGGCCGGTCTCGTCGGCGACCAGCAGCGTCCAGTGCGCCTCCGGGTCGGGCTCCCAGTGCGTACGCGGGCCGGCGAAGCCGACCGGGTCGCCGACCGCCGCACGCATAGCCCATGCCGACGCGCGCCCGAGGTCGCCGTGGAGGAAGACGTCGACGTCGATCGTCGCGCGCACCGGGTCGAACCCCCGCACCGTGAAGTTGCGCCAGTGCTGCTCGGGCTTGCCGTCGGGGAAGCGCCAGCCGAGCTGCGGCAGCACGAGCGCCTCGCCGTCGTGCGGCCAGCCGAGCGTGAGGATCTCGCCCGGCTGCTCGATCCCCGGGTCGGCGAACGCCGGGTCGTGGAGGGTGAAGCGCGTCATGCCGGGCGTCAGTCGCTCGATGGCGGCGACGGTCGCGACGCCGGTGTGGAGTGGGAACGGACGCGTCATCGGCGTGCCGGGACCACCAGCGGCAGCCCGGTCTCCGGGTCGTCGATGACACGGCAGCGGAGCCCGAACACGCGCTCGACGAGCGCGGCGTCGACGATCTCCGCCGGGTCGCCCTCGGCCACGATCGCGCCCTCGCGCATCGCGATCAGATGCGTCGCGTAGCGGCACGCGTGGTTGAGGTCGTGGAGCACGGTGACGACCGTGTGGCCGTGGTGCTCGTGCAGGTCGGCGCACAGGTCGAGGACCTCGAGCTGGTGCGCGATGTCGAGGAACGTCGTCGGCTCGTCGAGCAGGAGCAGCGGCGTCTGCTGGGCGAGCACCATCGCCAGCCACACGCGCTGGCGCTGCCCGCCCGACAGCTCGTCGACCGCGCGCGCCGCGAGGTCGTCGACGGCGGTGCGGCGCATCGCGCGCGTGACCGCCTCCTCGTCCTCGCGCGACCACTGGCGCAGGATCCCTTGGTGCGGATAGCGGCCGCGCGCGACGAGGTCGGCGACCGTGATCGCGTCGGGCGCGACCGAGCTCTGCGGCAGCAGCCCGAGCCGCCGCGCGACCTCCTTGGAGGGCAGCGAGCCGATCGCCTGGCCGTCGAGGACGACCGTTCCGGCGCGCGGCTTGAGCATCCGCGCGAGCCCGCGCAGCAGCGTCGACTTGCCGCACGCGTTGGGGCCGACGATGGCGGTGAACGAGGCGTCGGGGATCGCGACGTCGAGCGCCTCGGAGACGACGCGGCCGTCGTAGGCGAGCGTGAGACCGTCGCCCTGCAGGCGGCTCATGCGCGCCACTCCCGGACCAGCAGCCAGCTCAGGTAGACGCCGCCGAGCACGCCGGTCAGCACGCCCACCGGGAGCTGGATGTCGCCGGGGATCCGCTGGCTCGCGCAGTCGGCGCCGAGCAGCAGCACCCCGCCCGTCAGCGCGGCGCAGGCGACGCCCGGGCCGCTGGCGCGCGTGAGCCGCCGGGCGATCTGCGGCGCGGCGAGCGCGACGAACACGATCGGCCCCGCCGACGCGGTCGCCACCGCGGTCAGCGCGACGGCGACGAAGACCAGGGCGAGCCGCGACCGCGCGACGCCGACGCCGAGCGCGCGCGCGGCGTCGTCGCCGAGTTCGAGCATCCGCAGCTCGCGCGCGAGCAGCGCGACCACCGGCGCGAGCACGACCAGCGCAGCGGCGATCGGGCGCACGTGCTCCCAGCCGCGGCCGTTCAGCGAGCCGGTGATCCACACGTTCGCGGCCTGCGCCTCCTCGAGCGTCGAGCGCGTGAGCAGGTAGTCGGTGACCGCCACGAGCATCGCGCTGATGCCGATGCCGACGAGGATCAGCCGGTAGCCGGACGCGCCGCCGCGCATCGCGAGCAGGTAGACGATCACCGCGGTCCCGATCCCGCCGACGACCGCGCCGGCCGCGATCGCGAACGTCCCGCCGCCGAACACGACGATCTCGAGCACGGCGGCCGCGGACGCGCCCTGGACGAAGCCGATGATGTCGGGGCTGCCCAGCGGGTTGCGCGTGATGCTCTGGAAGATCGCGCCGGCCGCGCCGAGCGCGACGCCGATCAGCACCCCGCAGAGCGCGCGCGGCAGCCGCAGCGTCTCGATCACGAAGCTCGTGGCGCGGTCGCCGCCGCCGAGCAGCGTCGCGATCACGTCGCCCGGCGGGATCGCGATCTCGCCCGTCCCGACCGACAGGACGAGCAGCGCGAACAGCGCGCCGCTCAGCGCGAGCCCCACCCCGACGCTGCGGGACGCGACGGTCACAGCTGCGCGATCCGCCGCCGGCGGACGATCGCGATGAACACGGGCGCGCCGATCAGCGCGCTCACGATCCCCACCTCGAGCTCGCCCGGCCGGTTGACGACGCGGCCGACCACGTCGGCGCCGAGCAGCATCACCGGGGCCAGCAGCGCGCAGTAGGGGAGCACCCAGCGCTGGTCCGGGCCGGTGATCGCGCGCGCCACGTGCGGCACGGTCAGCCCGACGAACACGATCGGCCCGGCCGCCGCGGTCGCCGCGCCGCACAGCAGCGTGATCGCCACCGCGCCGAGCACGCGCGTGCGCGCCGGGCTCGCGCCCAGTGCCCGGCCCGCCTCGTCGCCGAGCCCGATCGCGTTCAGCGGGCGGCCGAGCGCGAGCGCGAGCACCAGGCCGCCGATGACGAACGGCGCGATCTGCCGGTTGAGCGAGGGCGGGTGGCCGGCCAGCGCGCCCACCTGCCAGAAGCGGTACTGGTCGAGCGTCTCGCGGTCGATCAGCGTCAGGCCCTGGACGTAGGCGATCAGCGCGAACGTGATCGCCGTGCCCGCGAGCGCGAGCCGCACCGGCGTGGCGCCGCTCCGCCCCGCCGACCCGATCCCGTAGACCACGACCGAGGCGACCGCCGCGCCGGCGAACGCGAACCACACGTAGACGAGCGGGCTGACGATGCCGAGGATCGCGGTCGCCGTGACCACCGCCGCTGCGGCGCCCGCGTTGACGCCCAGCAGCCCCGGGTCGGCGATCGGGTTGCGCGTGAGCGCCTGCATCAACCCTCCGCCGACGCCGAGCGCCGCACCGACGATCAGCCCAAGGATCGTCCGCGGGATCCGCAGGTCGTGGACGATGATCGCGTCGTCGGAGCCGTCCGGGCTCCACACGAGGCCCCACACGCGGTCGACCGGGATCGGCCGGGCGCCGACGCTGACGCTCAGCAGGAGCACCAGCGCCAGCCCCGCGACGATGAGCGCGAGCCCGGTCGCGCGCCGGCTCACGCGAGGGCTTCACGCAAGCGCGGGACGACCTCGCGCAGCTGGTAGGGCGTCGAGCCGACCGACGAGTACGACATCGCGATCGCGAGGTCCGGGTCGTCGATCGTCACGAGCCGCTGCTCGCGCACGGCCTTGAGGTTCTTGTAACTCCGCGATGAGGTGAGCTGCTTGACCTGCGGCTTGCGCACGGCGACGAGGACGAGCACGTCGGCGAGGTCGAGCAGGTCGAGCCGCTCGGCGCTGATCTGGGCATAGAACTGGCCCTTGAACAGCTTCTGGATCTCGGCCGGCATGGTGAAGCCGAGGTCGCCGAGGAAGCGTGTGCGGACGTCGTTCTCGGCGAAGATGTAGACGCCGCCATCGTCGTCGGGATCGATCAACACGGCCTTGCTGCTCGCGAACTTCGGGTTTGCCTTCGCCTCCCTGGCGATGGCGTCCTTCGTGCCCTTGACGAGCTGCTCGGCGTCGGCCTTGCGGCCGAGCGAGGCGCCGACCTGCACGGCCATCGTGTCCCACGGCACCGTGTAGGGCGCGAAGCCCTTCGGCGGCGGGACGGTCGGGGCGAGGTCGGAGAGCTTCCGGTAATCGGGCTGCTTGAGGTCGTACTCGACCGCGGTGATGAGGTCGGGGCGCGCGGCGGCGACCTTCTCGAACTGCAGCTCCTGATTGCTCGCCACGACGGGCTTCTCGCCCTCGACCTTCCCGCGCGACCACGGTGCCACGCCGCCCGACGCCTTCCAGCGCGGGTCGATGTCGGGCACCAGCACCGGGGTGACGCCGAGCGCGAGCAGCGTGTCGACGTCGCCGCCGCCGTAGGTGGCGACGCGCTTCGGCGCCTGCTCGATCGGTGGTCATGCCGTACTTGTGGGGCACCTTGGCGGGGAAGTCGCCGCTGGCCGATGTGGCCGGACGCGGGGCGTCGCTCTCGTCCGAGCCGCACCCGGCGAGGCCGAGTCCGGCGACGCCGGCGACGGCGAGGAATCCGCGCCGGGAGAGCGCGCGGGCGAAGGGATCAATGTTCTCAGTCATGAGTTAGGGCACCCTAACAACGGTCGTGTTAGGGTGCCCTAACGTGCTCGCTCGGAAACGCCTTTCGACGTTGATCCTGGGCCTGCCCTGGTCGCCGTGGGCTGCGGCGGCGAGGACGAGACGGGCGGATCGCAGGCCGCGACCGGCAAGGGCTTCCCGGTCAAGATCGAGCACGCGCTGGGGACGACGACGATCCCGGCCGAGCCCAAGCGCGTGGTGGTCGTCGGGTATACCGAACACGAGCCGCTGCTCGCGCTGGGCGTCAAGCCGGTCGGCGCGATGGATTGGTTCGGCGCCGGCACCTACGGCAAGTGGCCGTGGGAGCGCGCGGCGTGGGGCGGCAAGCCCGCCGCGATCGTCAGCAGCAAGTCCTACGAGATCAACTTCGAGCGCGTCGCCGCGCAGCGGCCCGACCTGATCCTCGGGCTCTACGCCGACCTCAAGCGCGGCGACTACGACAAGCTCTCGAAGATCGCGCCGACCGTGGCCCAGGCCAAGGGCGACCCCTACACGACGCCGTGGCGCGACATGACGCGGACGGCGGCCAAGGCGGTCGGTCGCGTCGAGCAGGGCGAGCGGCTGATCCGGAAGACCGAGGAGCGCTTCGCGGCGTTCCGCCGCGCACATCCCGAGGCGGCGAAGGAGACCGCGCTCGTGGTCGACGCGGGCACGGCGCCGAAGACCTACTACCCCTTCAGCTCCGCGGACCCGCGCGGCCAGTTCCTGCGCGAGCTCGGCTACCGGCGGTCGGAGCGCGTCGACAAGCTCGCCGGCGACGGCTTCGGAGCGGAGGTTGCCAAGGAGCGCGTCGACGTGCTCGACGTCGACCGCCTTTTCCTGCTGATCGACGCGCCGGCCCGCAAGCGGCTCGACGGCGACGCGCTGTTCAACCGGCTCGACGTGGCGCGCGAGCAGCGCGTCACCGACCTGCCCTACTCCACGTCGAACCAGCTCGGTGCGGCGGTCGCCTTCAACTCGGTGCTGAGCATTCCCTACGCGCTCGACGGGATCGAGGACAGCCTGTCGGCCGCCTCGCCCAGCAGCTGAAGGAAGAGGGGAGGTAGCCTCGGCCCCATGCGGGCCGTGGTCTATGACGGATTCGGATCGGCGCCGCGCGTCGAGGCGGTCGCCGACCCGGAGCCGCCGCCCCACGGCGTCGTCGTGCGGGTCGAGGCGAGTGGCCTGTGCCGCTCGGACTGGCACGGCTGGATGGGCCACGACCCGGACATCCGCGCCTTCCCGCACGTGCCCGGGCACGAGCTCGCCGGCGTGGTCGAGGCGGTCGGGGCGGAGGTGCGGGACTGGGCGCCGGGCGCGCGCGTGACCGTCCCGTTCGTGTGCGCGTGCGGCGACTGCGAGCAGTGCGCGGCCGGCAACGAGCAGATCTGCGACCGCCAGCGCCAGCCGGGCTTCACGCACTGGGGCTCGTTCGCCGAGTACGTCGCGCTCGACTGGGCCGACGTCAACCTCGTCGCGCTCCCCGAGACCGTCGGCTTCGACGCGGCGGCCGGGCTCGGCTGCCGCTTCGCCACCGCCTACCGCGCGGTCGTGCAGGTCGGCCGCGCGCAGCCGGGCGAGTGGGTTGCGGTGCACGGCTGCGGCGGCGTCGGGCTCTCGGCGGTGATGATCGCCGCGGGGCTGGGCGCGCGGGTGGTCGCGGTGGACGTGTCGGACGACGCGCTCGCGGCGGCGCGCGCGGCGGGGGCGGAGGTGACGGCGCGTGCCGGCGCCGACGTCCGCGAGCTCACCGGCGGCGGCGCGCACGTCAGCCTCGACGCGATCGGCGCCGAGGCGGCCTGCGCCGCCTCGATCGCCGGGCTGCGCAAGCGCGGCCGCCACGTCCAGGTCGGGCTGCTGCCCGACCCGCCGCGGCTGCCGATGGACCTCGTGATCGCGCGCGAGCTCGAGCTGCTCGGCTCGCACGGCATGGCGGCGCGCGCCTACCCGGAGCTGCTCGCGCTCGTCGAGGCCGGGACGCTGCGGCCGGGCGACCTCATCACCCGCACGATCGGGCTCGACGACGTGCCCGCAAGCGCTCGCCGCGATGGGCGGCACCGGGCCGGCGGGCGTGACCGTGATCCGGCCCTAGCTCGTCCGGCCGAGGGCCTGGAGCGCGGTGGGGAGAACGGTCAGCTCCGGCACGTGGACGCCCGGCGGCAGCGCGCACAGGAACGCGCACACCTCGGCGACGTCCTCGCTCTTCAGCGCGATCGCGCGGTCCTCGGCCGACACCGGCTTCGGGCGGTTCTCGAGGATCGGCGTGTCGACCACGCCGGGCGCGACGAGCGAGAAGCGCACGCCGGTCTTCGCGTCGTACTCCTCGAGCGTGGCGCCGCGCGCGAACGCGAGCACGGCCGCCTTCGTCGCCTGGTAGGCGGGCCCCGAGATGTCCGGCCACGAGCCCGACACGGAGCCGATGATCACCACCACGCCCTTCGCCTTGCGCAGCGCGGGCAGCGCGGCGCGGACGCAGTGGTAGACGCCGTCGAGGTTCGCGCGCATCATGGTTTCCCAGCTCTCGGGCGAGAGCTCGCTGAGCTTGCGGTCCTTCACGTTCGTCCCGGCGGCGAGCACGAGCGCGTCGAGCGCGTCGTGGTCGAGCGCGGCTTCGACGGCCTCGCGGTCGCCGACGTCGACGGCGCGGATGTCGACGTCACGGTCGCCCAGCCCCTCCTCCATCGCCTCGCGCCGGCGCGCGAGCGCGGTCACCTGCGCGCCGAGGTCGTGGATGCGCTGCGCGGTCGCGAGCCCGATGCCGCTCGAGGCACCGCTGACCACGATCGTCTTCCCGGCGAGCGCGCCGTCGGCCACAATCATGCGAGGAACACCTTCAGCCGCTCCGACGGGCCCGCGGCCAGCTCCGCGAACGCGTCCGGGCCGGCGTCGAGCGGCTGCACCGGCTCGAGCTCGCCGAGCCCCGCGCGGCCGTCGAGCAGCCACGCCAGCGCCTCGTCGTAGTCGGCGTCCGAGTAGGCGTAGGCGCCGCGCACGGTCAGCCCGCCGCGGATCACCTCGTCGAAGCGGATCGGCGTGCTCTCGGTTGCGAGGCCGATCATCACCGCGCAGCCGCCCGGGCGCAGGAGGTCGATCGCGAGCCGGCGCGTGCCCTCCTTGCCGACCGCGTCGAACACGAGGTCGGCACCGCCGGGCACCGTCTCCGGCGCGCCGAACGTCGCGTGCGCGCCGAGCGCCTCGGCCGCCGCGCGGCGCGCGGGGTGGATGTCGAGCACGCCGGCCCAGCTCGCGCCGCCGATCAGCACCGCCTGCAGCGTCATCAGCCCGATCGTGCCGGCGCCGAGCACGACGACGCGGTCGGTCGGCCCGGCCTCGACGCCCGCGCGGCCGATGCGCGCCGCGTGCACGCCGTTGGCGAGCGGCTCGGCGAGCGCGCCGAGCCGCGGGTCGGCGCCGTCGGGCAGCTCGCGCAGGCGGTGCACCGGCACGGGCACGGCGGCCGCGAAGCCGCCGGGGCGGTGCACGCCGATCAGCTGGCGGCGGTCGGAGAGCTGCTCGATGCCCTCGAGCACGGTGCCGCCGGCGATCAGCGGGTTGACCGCGACGCGGCGCCCGCGCCAGTGCTCCTCGACCCCGTCGCCGATCTCGACGACGCGGCCGGCGAACTCGTGACCCATGACGAGCGGGGGTGTGCGGTTGGCCTGGTGGCCGAGGTAGCCCTCGAGCTCGGAGCCGCAGATGCCGACCGCCTCGGGCGCGAGCAGCACTTCGCCCGCGGCGGGCGCGAGGTCGGGGACGTCGTCGACCGACATCTCCTGCGGGCCGTGCCAGACGAGGGCGCGCATCGACCGCACGCTAGCGTCCGGCGCATGTCACGCGCCGTCATCGTCCGCCCCGGAGAGGGCACGCGCTACGGGAACGTCGAGTTCCTCGCCCGCACCGCCGACACCCCGCGCTTCACGTTCGGGATCATCGAGTTCCAGGCCAACCGCACGCTCGAGGCGCACGTCCACGCCGACGAGGACGACGCGTTCTACATCCTCGAGGGCGAGCTGACCTTCGTGGTCGGCGACGACGAAGAGGAGGTCGTGGCCGGCCCCGGGACGTTCGTGCTCGTCCCGCCCGGCGTGCGCCACGGCTTCTCAAATCACGCGGACACGCCCGTGCGCATGCTCAACCTTCATGCGCCAGCGGGCTTCGACCTGCGGATCGCCGGCGACTGAAGCGGCGCGCGAGGCCGGGCGGCAGGCGGCCGTCGGTCGAGAGCCACGAGCCGGCGAGGATCAGCAGCAGCCCGGCGACGGCGCCGGTGCCCGGCCGCTCGTCCAGGATCAGCACGCCGAGGAACACCGCGACGACCGGGTTGACGTAGGTGATGACGAGCGCGCGGCCCGGCCCGATGTCGTTGATCAGAGCGCCGAAGATCACGAACGCGAGCGCGGTGCAGACGATGCCGAGCACGAGCAGCGAGGCGATCACGTCGCCGCTCGGCGACTCCTCCGGCGGCGCGATCGCGGCGAACGGCGTCAGCACGATCGCGGCGAGCAGGAGGCTCGCGCCCATCATCGCCCGCGGGTCGAGCGCGGACAGCTTCGCCTTGAGCAGCATCGGACCGACCGCGTAGCCGAACGCGGCGATCAGGATCGCAAGCGCGCCGAGCAACTCGTCGGCCTCGCCCGCGACGTCGATCCCCATCAGCACGACGACACCGGTGAGCCCGACGACCAGGCCGACGAGCCGGCGGCCGGTCGCGCGCTCCTCGGGGTCGAAGCGGATCGCCAGCAGCGCGATGAACAGCGGCACCGCCGCGATCAGGATCGCCGCCAGTGACGAGGTGACGTGCTGCTCGCCCGCCGCGATCAGCGGGAACGGGACGACGATCTCGGCCAGCGCGTAGGCGAGCAGCCAGCGCCAGTGGCCGCGCAGCGAGGCCAGCAGGCCGGCCCGGTAGGCGAGCGCGAGCAGGATCGCCGCGGCGAGCACGCAGCGCACCCAGGCGATGAACGCGGGCGGCATGCCGCCGTCGACGGCGACCTTGATGAACAGGTAGGGGATGCCCCACACGAGGGACATCCCGGCGAACAGCGCCCAGGCGCGGGCGCTCATCGTGTCCGCATCCGCGGGTCCAGCCAGTGCAGCGCGAACTCCACGAGCAGGGCGGTGATGGCGACGAAGGCGGCGGCCACCGCGGTGAGTGCGAACAGCAGGTCGAAGTCGCCCGCGGCGATCCCGCGCCGCATGCCGGTGAACACGCCGGGGATGCTGTAGACCTGCTCGATCAGCACGAGATTGGTGATCACCACCGGCATGGTGACGATCACGAGGCTGAAAACCGGCGCGACGGCGGAGGGCACGGCGTGGCGCCGCACGACGGTGCGCGTGCGCAGGCCCTTTGCCATCGCGGTGCGGAGGTAGTCCTCGTCGAGCACCTCGGTCATCGACGCGCGCATCATCCGCAGCGTGACGCCGAACAGCGGCAGGCCGAGCACGATCCACGGCATCAGCAGCGCGCCCGCCCAGCCCGTCGGGCTCTCCGCGAACGGGACGTACCTGGTCGGGATGTGGGCGAGGAAGCCGACCGTCCCGAGGCCGGAGCCGAACAGCAGCAGGACGAGCAGGCCGACGACGTAGACCGGCGCACACATGGCCACCGCCGCGCCGCTCTCGAGCACGCGCGCCCATGCGGTCCGTGGGCGCGCCGCGCAGTACGCGCCGCCCGCGACCCCGCTGGCGAGGCCGAACACGAGCGCGCCGACGAGCAGGCTGAGGTCGGCCGGCAGGCCCTGGCGGATCAGGCCGCTGATCGCGCGCCGGTTGGTCGCCGAGTCGCCGAAGTCGAAGTGCAGGAACGCGGCCTGCAGGTAGTCACCCAGCGCGACGAAGATGAAGCGGTCGTCGCCCGCGCGGAGGTCAGGGCGCAGCGCGTTGATCGACAGCCAGGTCAGGGCGGTCACCCCGACGACCACGACGATGACGCTCCCGATGCGCGTCAGGACGAACTTGCCGAACGAGAGCGCCATCCCTCGGAGGGTATGACCGAAGCGCCGTCTGCATGTCGCGGCGCGACGTGGCTCATCGCGTGCTCGGTGAGCGCCGTGATGGTGAGGCTCGGGTTGACGCCGACGTTGGCGGGGATCGCCGAGCCGTCGCAGACGAGCAGGTTCTCGTAGCCGAACGCGCGCTGGCGGCGGTCGACGACGCCCGTCTCCGGGCCCTCGCCGATCACCGCTCCGCCCATGATGTGGGCGGTCGTCGGGATGTTCAGCAGCTGCTCGGTGAGCCCGGCCTGCGGGACGGCGTCGAGCTTCTCCGCCGCGCGGCGCGTGACCTGGTCGGCGACCGGGATGAAGCGCGGGTTCGGCTTGTCGGGATCCTCCTGCGTCTGCAGGCGCGGGCCGGGCCCGAACAGGTTGCGCTTGGGGATCAGGCGCATCGAGTTGTCGAGCGTCTGCATCGTGAGGATGATCACCGTCCGCCGCGACCACTTGCGCGGGAAGAGCGGGCGGGCGAGCTTGCGGCGGGCGGCGCCGAGGATCGTGAAGAGGAACGAGATCGAGTCGGCCCCGGGGCCGTAGGTGACGTTCTCGATGTGCGTGTCGGGGTCGGGATAGAAGCTCGATGTGATCGCGATCGACTTCGTGAAGTCGTGGCGGTCGTCCTTGGTGGTGACCGCCGAGATCGCCTCGGAGTTCGTGCGCACGAGGTAGCCGATGCGGCTCGAGAGGCGCGGGAGCGCGCCGCCCATCCGGCAGCGCTGGAGCAGCTGGTTGGTGCCGAGCGGGCCGGCGGCGACGACGACGCCCTTGGCGGTGAGCGTCGCCCGGTCCTTGCTGAACCACGCGCCGGAGCGCTCGCTGGTCACGGCGTAGCCGTCGCTCCCATCGGCCGCGCCGAGCGGGCGGACTTCGGCGACGGTGCGCTCGGGGAGGATCTGCACGCCGGCGCGCTCGGCGAAGTAGAGGTAGTTCTTGGGCAGCGTGTTCTTGGCGTTGTGGCGGCAGCCGACCATGCACGCGCCGCAGCGGATGCAGCCCGCGCGCGGCGGGCCCTCGCCGCCGAAGTAGGGGTCGGCGACGGTCTCGCCCGGCTCGCCGAAGAAGACGCCGACGCGGGTCGTCGAGTACGTGTCCTCGACGCCCAGCTCGCCGGCGATCTCGCGCAGCACGCGGTCGGCGGGGCCCTCGCCCTCGTAGCGCGTGACGCCGAGCATCTTCTCGGCGGTCTCGTAGTGCGGCGCCAGCGCGGACTCCCATTGCTCGAGCTCCGACCATTGCGGGTCGCGGTAGAAGGCCGAGCCCTCGGTCGGGCGGTAGAGCGTGTTCGCGTAGCCGAGGCTGCCGCCGCCGACGCCGCAGCCCGACACGACGAAGACGTCCTTGAACAGCGTCATGCGGAAGATGCCCTTGAGGCCGAGCCGCGGCAGCCAGTAGTAGCGGCGGGCGTTCCAGGTCGTCTTGGCGAAGTCCTCGTCGCGATAGCGGCGGCCGGCCTCGAGCACCGCGACGCGGTAGCCCTTCTCGGCGAGGCGCAGCGCGCTGACGCTGCCGCCGAAGCCCGAGCCGATGACGATCCAGTCGAAGTCGTGCTCCGCTGCCACGGAGCGGGAGCTTAGGGAGCCGGCGTCGGGGTGGCCGCCATCTCGGCGGTCGCGGTGGCCGTCGGCTCGACGGTCGGCTCCGCGGTGGCGGTCGCTTCCGGCGTCGGCGTGGGCGTCGGCTCGGGCGTCGCGGTCGGCGTGGGCGTGGGCGTCGCGGTCGGCTCGCCGTCCTCGCCTGCGCCCGCCACGGGCACAGTGACCGCCGGGGCGGGCGTGGTGTCGATGACGTGGACCGGCGGCGGGGTGGGCCGCGCGGTCGCGCGCCGCGCCGGCGCGGGCGGGCGCGGGGTGGCCGTCGCGGCGACGACCCTCGCGGCCGCGCGGTGCTCGGCGCGCGGGGCGGGCTGGGCGATCCGGTGCTCGACCTCGACGGCGCCGCCGGCGACCGCCACCGAGGCGGAGGCGACCGCGAGCGTCTTGGTCGCGCCGGCGACGAGCGCCGCCGAGCCGCCGGCGGCGCTGCTCGCGCCGCTGCCGCCGCCGAGGACGGCGGCGAGCCAGCCGCCGAGCAGCAGCGACGACGGGCCGGGCAGCAGGCCGGCGAGCTGGACGTGGCCGTGCTTGAGCGCCTGGCGATGGGCGCGGCAGTCCTCGCACAGGCGCAGGTGGTCGCGCAGCAGCCGCGGCGGGCGGCCGGGGCGGTCGACGGCCAGCGCGAGCTGCTCGCGGATCTGCCGGCAGTCGGTCTCGCGCGCCTCGGCGGCGTCGGCGAGCCCGCTGCGCGCCCGCACGAGCAGCGACTTGACGGCCGGCACGGTGACGCCGATCGTCGCGGCGAGGTCGGCGTAGGAGAGCCCCTCGAGCTCGCGGATGATCAGCGCGGAGCGCTGCTGCTCGGGCAGGTTGTGGAGGTCGGCGACGAGCCGCTGCAGGTCCTCGCGGCGCTCGGCTTCGGCGACCGGGTCGGTGCCGCCGGGGAGCAGCTCGTCGGGCTGCAGCGGCGGCGCCGGCGCGCGGCGGACGTAGTCGATGCAGCGGTTGTGGGCGACGCGGTAGAGCCACGGCCGGACCGCGATGTCGCGATCGCCGGAGCGCAGGGCGCCGTAGGCGCGCAGGAAGACGTCCTGGACGACGTCCTCCGCCTCGGACGAACCGCGGAGCATGTGGCGCACGTAGGAGAGGAGCCGCTCGTGGTAGCGGTCGTGGAGCGCGCGGAACGCGTCCTCGCGGCCGCCGCGGAACAGCGTCAGCAGCTGCTCGTCCGAGCGCAGGCGCAGCAGCGGCGTCGGAAGGGGGCGCGGCGTGGGGACGGCGATGGCCATCGCGACTGAAACGCGGGCGCGCGGCAGAGGGTGCGCTTTTCGGTTTGCCGCTCCGATCCTCCGCGGCCGGCGTTGTGGCGGCATGAGAGTCACGCTGCTGCTGCTCGGGTTCTTCCTGCTCGCCGCCGCCCCGGCGCGCGCCGCCGGCCCGGAGGTCGGCGTCGCCGACGATCGCGTCCTGCTCGCCGGCGGGTCGGCGGCGGACCGCGCGGTGGCGGAGTGGCAGGCCAACGGCGTCGACGTCGTGCGCATCCTCGTGCAGTCGACGCGGGTCGAGCGCTATGGCTGGGCCGACCACGACGCAGCGGTGGCCCGCGTCCGCGCGGCTGGGATGAAGGTGATCCTCACGGTGACCGGCCCGCACACTCGCCCCGACAAGCGGAAGTTCGCCGCGTTCGCCGGCGCGGTAGCCGCGCGCTACGGCGCCGACGTCGACCGCTACATCGTGTGGAACGAGCCGAACCTGCCGTCGTGGCTGCAGCCGCAGGCGAAGTGCTCGCGCGGGCACTGCACGCCGGTGGCGCCGCACCTCTACCGCGGGCTCGTGCGCGCCGCGCGGCCGGCGATCCTCGAAGCCGACCCCGGCGCCGAGGTGCTGATCGGGACGATGTCCTCGCGCGGCCACGACCTGCGCTCGAAGAACGCGACGCTGCGCCCGCTGGTGTTCCTGCGCGCGCTCGGCTGCGTCGACTCGCGCTGGCATCGCCTGCGCACCGGCTACTGCAAGGACTTCAAGCCCGCGACCGGCGACGGCTTCGCGTTCCACCCGCACGGCACGCTGACCTCGCCGGACCGCGCGTATCCGAACCGCGACGACGTCAACCTCGCCTCGCTGGGGCGGCTCGAGTCGGCGTTGGATCGCCTGCAGCGCGGCGGGCGGTTGCGCGCGAGCACGCGGCGCTTCGGCCTCTACCTCGACGAGTACGGCTACCAGACGCGGCCGCCCGACAGGACAGCCGGCGTCTCGCTGGCCACCCAGGATCGCTGGCTGCAGATCGCCGCCTACCGCGCCTGGCGCGACCCGCGCGTGAAGCTGCTGACGCAGTACCAGTGGTTCGACGAGCCGCTGCGGCGAGCGGGCAGCGCGTTCGCCGGCTGGCAGTCGGGCCTGCGCTTCCTCAGCGGCAAGCCGAAGCCCGCGCTCGCCCACTTCGACACGCCGATGCAGCTCGACGCTGCGCGCTCGCGGCTGTGGGGGCAGGCGCGGCCGGGCGGCGCGCAGACGGTGCGGGTCGAGCGGCGGTTGCGGGGCGCGAAGAAGTACGCGCTGTACGCGACGCTGCGGACCGATGCGCAGGGCTACTGGACGCTGAAGCGGCGGCTCGCGTCAGGTGCGCGGTACCGGTTCAGGACCGGCGTGGCGACGAGCGCCAGTTACCGGCGGTAGGCCGGCGGCCTGCGGCCGGACCGCTTACGCCGACGGGCGCTCCTTCGCGGCGCGCAGGACGCCTTCGGCCTCGTCCAGCCACTCGCGCTGCAGCGTCAGGAGCCGCTCCGCGTAGCGGTGGTTGACCTCGAGCAGGTGCGCGCGGTGCTCCAGGCCGGGGACGCGCTCCTGGCCGGCGGCGACGCCCTCCTGCGCGGCATCGAGGTCGGGGCGCATCGCCTCGAGTCCTTCGAGCACCGCCGCCGGCTCGACGAGGTCGGCGGCCAGCAGGCGGACCACCGGCTCGTTCTGGATCCGCGGGAGCGTGGCGGGAGTGCGCACCCACTCCGCGAGCGCCTCGCGGCCGCGCTCGGTGAGCGTGTAGTGCGTGCGCTCGCGGGTGCGCCCGGGCGTCTTCTGCGCCTCGAGATAGCCGTGCTCGGCCAGCCGCTTGGGCTCGGCGTACCACTGGCTCGGGGCGGCGTCCCAGTAGATGCGGCCGATCTCGGCCATCCGGCGCAGGTCGTGCGGGCCCGCGCCGTCGCGCCCGACGAGGACGAGGACGGCGAAGGAGAACGGGCTGAGGCGCATGCTTGACAAAGCTCCGATTCGGAGTTACTTTGGGGAAAGTCCGATCCGGAGTTTACAAGGAGCCCCCCATGACCACCGTCACCCAGCCCCAGCCCATCAACTTCCTCGGCGCCACTGCACGCGTGCTCGCCACCGGCGGCTCGCTCGGCGTCGTCCACATGGACAAGCCGGCCGGCGAGATGCCCCCGCTGCACCTGCACCACAACGAGGACGAGGGCTTCTACGTCCTCGGCGGCGAGCTCACGCTGTACCTGCCCGGCGAGTCCGTGACCCTGCGCGCCGGCGACTTCTTCCTCGCCCCGCGCGGCGTGCCGCACTCCTACGAGGTCGGACCGGACGGCGCGCGCACGCTCGTGTCGAGCGCCCCGTCGGGCTTCGAGCGCTTCGTGATGGCAGTCGGCGAGCTCGACGAGCTGTCGCCGGAGATCCTCAGCGACGTGGCCGCCGAGCACGGCATCGAGATCCTCGGCCCTCCCGGCGCGCGGCCCTAGGGCTCAGCGGGCGCCGGCTTCCTTCAACACCTGCGCCGCCGCGAAGTTCGCCGCGGCCAGCGCCTCCGTCGGCTCCGATCCCCGCAGCCGCGAGGCGAGCCAGCCGGCGGTGAACGCGTCGCCGGCGCCGGTCGAGTCGACCTGCGCCGGCGCCGGGCTCGCCTTCGCGCGCTCGACGCGCTCGCCGTCCGACCACAGCGCGCCCTCCTTCCCGAGCGTGATCACGACCTCGCGGCCGTCGCGAGCGAGCGCCCAGGCGGCGGCCTCGGGGTCGCGCGCGCCGGTCAGCACCGCCGCCTCCTCGGCGTTGGGAAGCAGCAGGGTCGCGCGGCGCGTCCAGCCGAGGAACGCGTGGGCGCCGACGTCCTGGAGCGGCGCCGACGACGCCGGGTCGACGGAGATCGACATGCCGGCGGCGCGCGCGTGCTCGAGCGCGACCAGGCCGGCCGAGCGCGAGCCCGGGTCGAGCAGCGTGTAGCCCGAGAGGTGGAGGTGGCGGCCCTCGGCGAACTCGTCGATCGGCAGGTCGCTGGGCTCGAGCGCGGCGTTGGCGCCGCGGTCGGGGAGCATCGTCCGCTCGCCGCTCGGCTCGACGATCACCACGCAGGTCCCGGTGGTGTGCAGGGCGTCGATCGCGACCTCGAGCTCGACGCCCGCGCGCCGCAACTCCTCGAGCGCCGCCTGGCCCGGGATGTCCTCGCCGACGCGGGCGACCAGCAGCGCCGGCATGCCCTGCTCGACGAGCCGGGCCGCGACGTTGGCGCCGCCGCCGCCCGGTCGGTGCACGATTCGGGCGGGCGTGTCGGAGGCGTGGGCGAGCGGCCCGGAGGCGGTGGCCACGACGTCGGCCATCAGGTCGCCGACGACGATGACCGGTCTCATCCGCTCGCCGCCACGGCGATCCTCGCGGCCAGCTCGGCGTTGCGCAGCACCAGTCGCACGTTGGCGCGCAGGCTCTCACCCCCGGTGTCGCGGTGGAAGCGCGCGAGCAGGAACGGCGTCACGTCGCGGCCGCGCACGCCCTCGCGCGCGGCGGCGGCGAGCGCGTCGGTCAGCACGCGCTCGTGCAGCGCCGGGTCGAGCTGCTCGTCGAGCGGGTTGGCGATCACGAGCGCGCCCTCGATGCCGAGCTCGGCGCGCGCCCGCAGCGCCGCGGCGACCTCCTCCGGCGTGTCCAACCGCCACGGCACCGGATGGCCGGAGTCGGCGAGGTAGAAGCCGGCGAAGCGGTCGGTCCCGTAGCCGGCGACGCCGACGCCCAGCGTCTCGAGCCGCTCGAGCGTGGCGGCGACGTCGAGGATCGACTTCACGCCCGCGCAGACGACGCAGATGTCGGTGCGCGACAGCGCGACGAGGTCGGCCGACTCGTCCCACGTCTCCTGCGCCTCGCGGTGCACGCCGCCGAGCCCGCCGGTGGCGAACAGGCGGATGCCCGCGCGGGCGGCGAGGTGCGCGGTGGCGGCGACCGTCGTGGCGCCCGACACGCCGCGCGCGGCGGCGAGCGGGAGGTCGCGGGCGCTGCACTTGGCGATGTCGTCGCGGGTGGCGATGGCGTCGAGCGCGGCGTCGTCGAGCCCGATGCGCACCGTGCCGTCGAGCAGCGCGATCGTGGCCGGCACCGCGCCGGCGGCGCGCACCGCGTCCTCGAGCTCGCGAGCGATCCGCGCGTTGTCGGGGCGCGGCAGGCCGTGGGCGATGATCGTCGACTCGAGCGCCACGACCGGGCCGCCGTTCGACAGCGCCTCGGCGACCTCGGGCGCGACGTCGATCACGTGCGCGCCTTGCGCGGCTTGACGATCAGCGGCCGCTCGACTCGCGTGTAGTGGTTGAGCAGGTCGACGGCCTGCACCTGGACCAGGTAGCGGCCCCGGCGCTGCGGCGCGTAGGTGAGGCCGCGCAGCCCGTGCGGCATCACGAGCTTGCGGACGTGCACGAGCTTCGCGCCGCGGCGGACGCGCACGGTCACGCACGAGAGCTTCGAGAGCGTGAAGCGGATGTTCGCCTCGGCGCCCACGCGCACCGCGGCGACGCCGGAGAAGCCGACCCGCGTCCGCTCGTGGAGGTAGCGGTCGAAGCGCTTGGCGGGCGCGCAGTAGCCACCCGCCTTCGTGCGCTCGCAGAGTGAGACGAGGAAGTCGCGCACGAGCCGGTGGTACCCGAGGTCGGACTCGTTGCCGCCCAGCGAGTACAGCGACCACGCGCCGGTGTCGTAGCGGCGGATCTCCCGCCGCGCGGCGCGGTCGCCGTCGCGGAACAGGCGGCGCGCGCGCTGGTCGCCGGTCGCGTCGGCGAAGTCCTTCAGGCCGACCAGCGACTGCAGGAAGCCGTTGAGCACGCGCAGCCCGCTCGCGAACGAGTAGATGAGGTAGTGGCGCCCGGTCCCGGAAGTGGACCGCGCGCGCACGCCGATCGGCGGCGTGCGCTGGAAGGCGCCGAGCCCGCGGCGGGCGACGGTGACGTACTTCGGGTCGGCGAGCAGCTGCGAGCCGCGGGTCAGCGCCTGGATCGCCGTGCCCTGCGCGAGGCCGCTGATCCACGGCGGCGTGCCGCCACCGAACGCGAAGAAGTACTCCCACGCGGTGAAGCCGCCGCGCTCGGAGGCGAGCGCGACCATCCGGTCGAGCAGCGCGCGCAGCTCCTCCGGGTTACACGGCGTGGGCGCAGACTGGGCCGGGACGGCAGTGCCGCCGGTGTTCGGCGGCGGCGGGATGCCCGGCGTCGTCGTGGGCTTCGCGGTCGGTGCGGGCGTCGGCGCCGGCGCGGGCGCCGGCGGCGGGGCCTCCGCGCACGCACGCCACAGCGCGTTCGCCTTGCCGAAGTTGGCGAGCGGCTGGATCTGGAGCCCCTGGCCCGGATACCACTGGAAGACGACCGGGTCGCCCTCGAACGCCACGCGCGCGCCGCCGAGCCCGGCCGCGCCCGTGCACGGCTTGCGCTCCGGCTGCGGCGCCTTCGGGAAGCCGCGCGTGCGCCAGAACTCCGCGTTGCGCCGCAGCTGCAGGAACGCCGCGGGCATCCGCGTGGAGGTCAGCAGCCGGCGGCGCGCGAGCGACTCCACGCCGCGCACGACGGCGCGCAGCTCGTTGCGGCGCTGCCCGCTCAGGCCGCCCGCGACGCTGCGGGCGCGGCGGTAGGTGGCGAGGTAGTCGTCGCGCTGCTCGGGCGTGATCGCGCCGGCGCGGGCGACGCGGCGGACCTCGGAGGCGACCGTCCGCGCGGAGGCGACCGCGACCGCCGTGCTCGCGCACCCCCGCTCGCCGCCGGGCGGCGGCGTGGTCAGCGCGTCGGGCGGCAGCGCCGGGTCGTCGCGGACGACCGCGCCGTCGTCGCCGACCACGAGCAGCGGCTCGGCCGCCGCCGGCGCGGCGGCGGCGCAGACGCCGAGAAGCGCAACCAGGACGGCCCGCACCAGCACGTGCGCAGGGTACGGGTCAGCGCGGCGCCCGGAGGCCGAGGTCCTTCTTGAGCGCGAGCACGCGCGCGGCCGACTCCTCCACCCGCTTGCGGAACGCGGGCGACCGCTGCGCCTCGGCGAGCAGCGCCCGCAGCACGCGCAGGTGGCTGCCAGCGCCGGTCGTGAGGATGAGGTCGGCACCCGCGCGGACGGAGCGCACCGCCGCGACCGCCGGGCCGGCGCGCTCCGTCACCGCCTTCGCCTCGAGCGAGTCGGTGACCACGACGCCGCGGAAGCCGAGCCGCTGGCGCAGCAGCCGGTGCAGCACGTAGCGCGACTGCGAGGCGATCGCGTCGGGGTCGAGCGCCGGGTAGAGCGCGTGCGAGGCCATCACCAGCGGCACCCGCGCGGCGATCGCGGCGCGGAACGGCGGCAGGTCCTCGCCGACAAGCTGCTGCGGCGTGCGCGTGAGGCTGACCGACGTGTCGTCGGTGTTCTCGGTCGCCCCGCCCAGCCCCGGGAAGTGCTTGACCGTCGCCGCCACACGGGTGCCGCGGTAGCCCTCGACCGCCGCGCGCGTGAGCGCCGCGACCTGCTCGGCGTCACCGGGGAACGCGCGCCCGCTCATCACCGAGCCGGTGCCCGACGCGACGTCCGCGACCGGCGCGAGGTTGACGTTGACCCCCGCGGCGCGGAGGTCGCGTGCGGCGCCTCGCGCGTCGTCGCGAGCGCGCTGCGGCGTTGACGCGGCGGCCTGGCCCTCGACCGGCCGCGCCCACGTGAGATTGCGGATCTCGCCGCCCTCCTGGTCGGTGGCGACGAGCGCCGAGCCGCGCGCGCCGCGCTGGAGCTTCGCCACCAGCCGCTTCAGCGCCGGGCGCGACTCCACGTTGTCCTTGAACAGGATCACGCCCGCCGCGCGGCCGCCGCGGAGCGCCTGCGGGACGTAGGCCGGCGGCCCGGGGCCGTTGAAGCGCATGACGATCAGCTGCCCGACCTGGTGGCGCAGCGACAGCTTCTCCGCGGCGCCGACCGCCTCGGCGCGCGGGCGCTCAGGCGTGTCCCGCGTCGCCGGCTCCGGCGCGGGCGCGCGCGACGCCTCGTCGTCCCCGCTCCCTGCACCGACCGCGATCCCGACGATCAGCGCCAGGACGGCGAGGACGGCCAGGACCACGAGGCGCCGCCGGGCCGGCGTGCGTGCCGGGGGCAGCTGCATCGGCGGGGCAGCTAGCGGAGCGCCCGCAGGGCGTCGCCGGCGGCCTCGCCGAGCTCGGTCATCACGTCGCGGTCGACGCGCTCGAGCACGTCGCAGCGCTGGTGGTAACAGGGATCGAGCGGGCGGCCCGAGCGCCCGCCGAAGGCGCGCGCCTGGGTCGCGGTCTTGCGCTCCTCGGAGCCCGAGTACAACCCGGCGGCGGAGATCCCGGCGCCCGCGAACGGCGCGTGGTCGGAGCTCGCGCCGATGGTGATCGGCTCGAAGCGCAGCTTGCGCTTGCGCAGCGCCGCCTCGAGCGCGTCGCGCACGCGGCCCGCGCCGTAGACGTAGCGCACCGGGTTGGGCGAGCCGACCATGTCGAGGTTGACGTAGCCCTTGATGCGCTCGCGCTCCTTCGGCGTCAGCGACTCGACATAGCGGCGCGAGCCGTAGAGCCCGAGCTCCTCCGCGCCCCAGAAGCCGAAGCGAAGGCCCTTCTGACCGCGCAGCCGCTCGGCCAGCGCGAGTGTCACCGCCACGCCGCTGCCGTTGTCGTTGATGCCGGGGCCCTCGCGCACGGAGTCGAGGTGGGCGCCGAGCATCGTCACGCGCTTGCCGGTCCCGGGCCGCTCGGCGATCACGTTGCGGGTGCGCTCGGTCGTGGGGACGGTGTCGACCACGAGCTCCGCGCGGCCCTTCAGCTTCAGCGCCGCTCGGCCCGCCGCCACCGACGGGATGTCGAGCCCGGGCCGGATCAGCGAGCCGCGCGGCGGGGCGTCGCTCGCGCCGTCGGCGACCACGAGCCCGAGCGCGCCCGCCTCCTCCGCGTTGCGCGCCTTCTCGCGGAACGTGCAGCGCCCGCGCGCGGCGATCACGATGCGGCCGCGCGCGCCGGCCAGCTCGGCCGGGCGGCAGGCGAGGCCGACCAGCGCGACCCGAGCGTGCACGCGTCCGGGCCCCGAGTAGCGCAGCGTCAGCGCCGGCAGGCGCCGGCCGCCCGCCACGAGCCGCGGCTTCACGCGATCGCGGGAGACGGGGAACGGGACCGACTGGAGGCGCACCCGGTAGCCGGCCGAGCGCAGCCGCCCGGCGACGTAGTCGACCGACGCGTCGTAGCCCGGCGTGCCGGCGGCGCGGGTATTGGCGTTGCGCTCCCCGATCCGTGCGAGCGCCCGGAGGTGCGCGGTCGCCGCGGCGCGCAGCGACCAGGCGGGCGGGGGCTCGGGCTTGTCGTGCGAGCAGCCCGCCAGCACGAGCAGGCCCGCGAGGGCCCAGGCCGCCCGCGTCATCCGTGCGCGAACAGCGCCAGCGCCGGGACCGCGGCGAGCGCGACCAGCAGGCCGTCGCGCGGCGCCAGCCTGAGCTTCGCCCGCGCCGCCGCCGCGCTGGCGCGGAAGCCCGCGGCCTCAGCCGCCACCCAGTCGTGCACGACGCCCGCGACGATCTTCGCCGTCAGCTCGACCGCGCCGAGCGTGTCGACCAGCGTGCGGCCGGACGCGATCAGCCGCCCGCCGGAGTCGAGGCCGTCGAGGATCGAGCTCGCCTCGCGCGCCGGCGGCATCACGCGGATGCGCCACAGCATCCGCCGGAACGTCTCGCGCAGCCCGGCCGGCCCGGCGGCCGCGCGTAGCCACGTCGCCACCAGCACCAGCAGCCCGGCACGTGTCCCGCGGCGCAGCGCCTCGTCGAGCCCGAGCCCGGCGATCAGCGTCGCCACCACCGCCCCGATCGCCAGCAGCGCCGTCAGCGCGAGCCCGAGCCCGAGCGCCTCGCGGTCGCAGCGCGAGATCGCCCATGCGAGCGCCAGCCAGGCCGCGACGCTGGCCAGCAGCGCCCACCACGTGCCGCTCAGCAGCAGCGCGAACGCCACCGCCGCCGCGAGCGTGATCGCGCGCGGGTCGAAGCGCAGCGAGCCGCGGTCCTGCGCCGGGCCCGACGCCGGTCCGTACACGGTGGGCGGCTCGGCCGGCCACGCGCCGAGCGCCCAGCGGTACACGAGCACCTGGGTGACGCTGTAGAAGATCGCGAGCGCGACGTTGAGCACGGCGGTGACGATCAGCGCCCCGCGCTCGCCCTCGGGCAGGATCCCGAGCCAGCCGGTGAGGTTGTCGTAGCTGCCCGCGTAGGCGTCGAGCCCGCCGAGCACGATCCACACGAGCGCGGCGGTGATCACCACGTAGTGGGTGAGCCGGATCGCGAAGCAGGCGACGATCTGCAGCGGGATCGGCGTGCCGCGGCGGTGCAGGCTGCCGAGCAGCGGCGCTGTCAGCGCCTGGGTCAGCGGGCCGTTCACGCGCGCGGGCCCCATCACCGCGGTCGTCTGCAGCATCGCCGCCACGCTCGCGCCGTAGCCGATCCGCAGCCCGTGCAGTGCCGCGGAGCGCGCCAGGGCGATGCCGCCGGCGAGCGCGATCCAGAACTGCATCGACGGCGCCGCGCGCGCGGCGAGGAACGACACGGTCGCGACATGGGCGAGGCCGGTGGGGGTGGAGGCAGGAGGGTCCTGGACAGGCACGAAGTTCGATTGTCTCGTGCCCAGTCACTCAAGGCGGAGCGATATCGCGCCGACGCACCACTCAGGGATCCCTGACATGACGTCTCTCCTGGCCAAACCGCTACACCGGTCGCTCCGCTCACCGCGTGTAGTGGGCGCTGTTGCGCTCGTCGCCGGCGCCGTCCTGGTGGCCGCCACGGCGGGCATCGGCGTCGTCACCTGGGTGACGCTCGTGGTCGCTACCGTCGCCGTCGTCGCGCTGCTGCGCGGTGCTCCGTCGTCGCTCGTCACCGACCAGGGCTTCCGCCGCGTCTTCGAGGACTCGCCGACCGGCATGGTGCTGGCCGACCTCGACCTCCAGGTGCTCGATGCCAACGCGGCCTTCGCCGCCTTTCTCGGGCTCGAGGTCGAGGACATCGTCGGCAAGAACGTCGCGCGCTACTCCGAGCCGGGCGACATGGAGCTCTCCCGCCGCCGGCATGAGTCGCTGCTCGCCGGCACCGCCAGCCACTATTCGATGGACAAGCGCTACGTGCGCGCCGACGGCTCGCTCGTGTGGGGCGAGCTGACCGTCTCGCTGCTGCGCGACGACCGCGGCCGGCCGGTCGCGACCTACGCGCAGGTGCAGGACATCTCGAACCACCGCCAGGCCTTCGAGACACTCGATCGGCGTGCCCGCTACAACGAGGCTGCCGCCGAGCTCGGGCGCATCGCGCTCGTCGCCGCCGACGTCGGCGAGCTCGGGGAGCGCCTGGCGGAGGTCGTCGCCCAGCGGCTCGACGCCGACGCGTGCACGATCACCGAGGTGAACGGCATGGAGCTGCACAGCCTCGCGGTGTTCGGCGAGGCGCCGGGCCGCGCTCAGGGCGAGCGCTGGACGATGCGCGCGCGCTCGCTGGCCGGGCTGGTTTTCGCTACCGACGGTCCGCTCGTGATCGAGGACCTGGCAGAGAGCGAGATCGACGCATCGCCACAGCTGCTCGGCTCGGGCATGCGCAGCGCGATGGGCGTCTCCGTCGAGGGCCGCGACGGCCCCGCCGGCATGGTCGCGGTGTTCAGCCGCAGCCTGCGCGCGTGGTCCGGCGACGAGTCGGCCTTCCTGCACGTCGTCGCCAACGTCATGGGCTCGGCGATCGAGCGCGGCGCGCGCGAGGAGGCCGCCGTCCACCGCTCGCTGCACGACGCGCTCACCGGGCTCCCGAACCGCGAGCTGTTCACCGACCGCCTCACGCTCACGCTCGCTCGCGCCCGCCGCGGTGGCCCGCCGCCCGCGGTGCTGATCGCCGACCTCGACCAGTTCAAGCTGATCAACGACTCGCTCGGCCACCACGCCGGCGACGAGCTGCTGCGCGCGGTCGCGCCGCGGCTGGCGTCCGCGGTACGCGACACCGACACCGTCGCGCGCTTCGGCGGCGACGAGTTCGTCGTGCTGTGCGACGGCGTCGGCAGCGAGACGCTGGCGCTCGAGCTCGCCCAGCGGCTCGCCGACGTGCTCGACGAGCCGATCGTGATGACGGGTGGCCCGGTGTACGTGTCGGCCTCGTTCGGCGTCGCCTATGCGCACGCCGGCAGCAACGCCGAGGACCTGGTCCGCGACGCCGACGCCGCGCTCTACCGCGCCAAGGCGCGCGGCCGCGGCCGCTGCGAGCTGTTCGACGCGCCGATGCGCGCGCAGGCGATGGCGCGGCTGGAGATCGAGACCGGGCTGCGCGTCGCGCTCGGCACCACCCAACTGGAGATGCACTACCAGCCCGTGGTCGACCTCGCCAGCGGTGAGACGCTCGCGCTCGAGGCGCTGATGCGCTGGCGCCACCCCGTGCGCGGCTCGGTGTCGCCCGGCGAGTTCATCCCGGTGGCGGAGGAGACCGGCCTGATCGTCCCGCTGGGCCGCTGGGCGCTGCACGAGGCCTGCGGGCAGGCGGCGCTGCTCGGCCCGGACGGGCCGCCCGTGAGCGTCAACCTGTCCGCGCGCCAGCTCGCGCATCCGAGCGTCGTGGGCGACGTCGCCGCCGCGCTCGAGGGCTCCGGGCTGCCGGCGGCGCGGCTGTGGCTCGAGCTGACCGAGACCGCGCTCTTCGAGGAGGCCGACGCGCCGCTCCCGGTGCTGCACGAGCTCAAGGCGCTCGGCGTCCAGCTCGTGCTCGACGACTTCGGCACCGGCTACTCGTCGCTTGCCTACCTGCAGCGCTTCCCGCTCGACGCGCTGAAGATCGACCGCGCGTTCGTCGCCGAGATGACGCAGGACCCGCGCGCCGCAGCGCTGGTCGAGGCGATCACGACGATGGCCCGTTCGCTCGGGCTGACCGTGGTGCCCGAGGGCATCGAGACCGAGGCGCAGCGCGAGGCGCTGATCGCCCTCGGCTGCCGCTACGGGCAGGGCTACCTGTTCGGGCGCCCGCAGCCGCCGAGCGCCTACCGGGCGTCGGCTGCCGCCGCCTAGAAGCGCGCGGCGTCGAGCGCGGGCGGGATCGCCGGGTCGCGGCCGAGCACCGCGTCGGCCACGAGCCGCGCCGAGCCGGGGCCGAGCGAGACGCCCCACGGGCCGTGGCCGGTGGCCACGAACAGACCCTGGGTTGCGGGCAGCGGGCCGAGCAGCGGGCGCCCGTCGGCGCTGATCGGGCGGGCGCAGGCGCGCAGCGAGACCGCCTGGGTGCCGGCGAGCTGGGGCACGAAGCGGCTGCCGCGCTCCATCAGCGCGGGCGCGACCTCGGCCGGCTCGGGCTGCTCGGGCAGGAACGTCGAGCCGAGCGCGGAGACGCCCCCGCGGGTGACGAGGCTGAACAGCGGGGCGAGCGTGTCCCCGGTCATCAGGTCCTTGATCCCCTCCTCCTCGAGCGAGTGGCGCGGCGGCACGCTGAGCCGCAGCTCGACGTTGACGCCCCATAGCGGCGCGACCGGGCGCCAGGCGCCGGTCGGGTCGACGAGCGCGGAGCTCCACGGGCCGGCGGCGACGACGACCGCGCCGGCAGGCTCGGTCTCGCCCGTCGGGGTGCGGACGCCGGAGACGCGCCCGTTCGCCGCCACCGGCGTCACGGCGGTGCCTTCGACGATCTCGGCGCCCGCGGCGCGGGCGCGGGCCGCGAACGCCCGCGTTGCCGCGGCGGGCGGGACGGGCCGGCCGGTGTGGATGAGGAAGCCGGCGAGGTCCTTGGCGAGCGCTGGCTCTGCCTCGTGCGGCGCGTCGAGCGCCTCGGCCCGCAGCTCGGGGAAGCGCGCGGCCAGGTCGGCGCGTGTCGGCTCGAGGGTCGCGGGGTCCTCGCCGACGACGAGCACGCCGACGGTCTCCTCCGGCATCTCGAAGCCGTGGCCGAGCTCGCGGTAGTGCTGCTCGGAAGCGGCGTAGATGTCGGTGAGCACCTCGTCCATCGGGTGCTGGAGCAGGCCTGAGTTGCGCCCGGAGGCGCCCGCGGCGATCTCGTCGCGCTCGTAGAGGCGGACGCGCAGGCCGTCCTCGGCGAGGAACGCGGCGAGCGCGCACCCGATGATCCCGCCGCCGACTACGGCGACGTCAGCGTTTGGGCTCACCGGGGGCAGGCTAACGTCCGGGCATGGCACCCACCGCCGAGGAATGGATCGTGCAGTTCGCCGAGGCGCTGGGCCAGCCCGCGCCGACGGGCGCCCAGATGACCGCGGTGCTCGAGCTCGCGTCGGTCGCCGCGCACTCGTCCGAGCGCCGCGCGGCGCCGATCGCGTGCTGGCTGGCCGCGCGCGCGGGCCGCGACCTGGAGGACGCGCTGGCGCTCGCGGAGGCGCTCAGCGAAGCGCAGCCTCCGCCCGGGCCAGCGCCTCCGGATCGTTGATCCCGGTGAGCTCGCGCTCGCCGGCTGCGATCTCCGTGACTGCCAGCTCGGCGAGCACGTCCCGCACCGCGGCCTCGCGCTGCAGCCCGGCGCGCAGCACGGGGAGCGCGGCCGGCTCGTAGCGGGCGGGGAACGCCTCGCCGCGCGGGGCCGTGACGCCGCGGGCCGCGGCGAGCCGCGCGATCAGGTCGGGCGTGACGAACGGCATGTCGCAGGCCAGCGCGACGATTGGCCCGCCGGCCCGCTCGAGCGCGGCGACGAGCCCGGTGAGCGGATGCGCCGGCTCCTCCGGCTCATCCCAGACGGGGACGTCGAGCGGCGGCAGCGAGGAGCCCGGCTTGGCCACCACGACCGCTTCCAGCCCCGCCTCGGCGGCGGCGGCGAGCGGCCACGCGATGAGTGGCTTCCCGCCCAGGGGAACCACGGCTTTCGGCCGCCCCATGCGCCGAGAGCGGCCGCCGGCGAGGACGACGGCGATCACGCGAGCGCCACTTCCACCTCGCGCCGCTTCCCGCCCGGCCGCACGAGCGTGAACGTCACCGTCTCGCCGCTCCGCTTCCCCGCCATCGCGTCGCAGTAGGACTGGAGCGTCGTCCCCACGCGCCGGCCGTCGACGCCCGCCAGCACCTCGCCGCGCCCGGCCACGCCCGCCGCCGCGGCCGGGCTCCCCGGCACCGCGCCGGTCACGTAGAGCCCGGGCGGGAGCTTGCGATCGACGAGCTCCTCGGTCGTCGGGTAGCCGAACGTCGCGCCGGTCCACGCCTCGGACCGACCCTCGCGGAGCCGGTCCAGCACCCGCCGCGCGCGGTCGATGCCGATCGCGAAGTTCTGGCCCTCGAGCGCCCGGCCGTCCGCGCCCATCGTGCGCGCCGCGGCGTTGATGCCGACCACGCGCCCGTCGCGGTCGGCCAGCGGGCCGCCGGAGAAGCCGGGGTTGAGCGCGGTGTCGGTCTGGACCGCGTCGGGATAGGCGGGCACGTCCGGCGCCGGCTCGCGGAGTGCCGTGTGCGGCGCCGACACGACGCCGCGCGTAGAGGTCGCCGCGTCCTCGGGCACCGCGCCGGCCGGGAAGCCGAGCGCGACCACCGTCTCGCCCTGTTCAAGGCTCGAGCCCTCGCCGAGGCGCGCCGCCGTGAGCTTGCCGCCGGGCACCCGCAGCACCGCCAGGTCCTCGCACGGCGCGACCGCGACGATCGACGCGGGCCGGGCATCGCCGCCGACCCCGACGGTGAACCGCTCGCCCTCGTTGATCACGTGCGCGGCGGTCACGATCAGCCCCTGCTCCGCGTCGAGCACCCAGCCGGAGCCCGTGCCGGTCCGCCGGTCGCCGCGGTGCGCCTCGATCAGCACCGTCGCCGGCGCGACCTTGCGCACCGCCGCGGTGACCTCGTCGCCGTCACCGCCCACGACCAGCACGACCACCACCGCCACGAGCGCCAGCGCCGCGGCGCCGAGCGCCACCCAGGTCGCCCGCCGCGCACCCCGCGTCCGCGAGTCGACGAGCCGCCCGACCATCGACCACGATGGCGGCGGCGCTTCGCCGCCCTCCGACGCCGGCCGCTGCGCCAGCACCGCGAGCTCGACACCGCCCACCACCAGCTCCTCGCCGCCGGCCAGCAGCGCCTCCTCCACCCGGCGCCCGTCCACGAACGTCCCGTTCGCCGACCCGAGGTCGACGATCCGCAATCCGCCGCCCGGCTCGACCCTCAGCTCGGCGTGCTGGCGCGAGGCGCGCTCGTCACGCAGGACGAGGTCGCAGCCCTGGACACGCCCGAGGATGAACGGCCGGCCCGCCTCCGGCAGCTCGACCGTCCGCCCGGCGTCCGCGCCGGACAGGACTCTCAGCCACACAGGCTCATATCGCGACCGCGTCCGCCCCCAGGAGCTTCCGGAGCTTGACCTGCAGCTGCAGCGGCGAGAACGGCGTCGCGAGCGTCTCGTCAGCGTCGGCGCGGGCGACCTCGCGGCTGCGCGCCTGCTTGTCGCGCACCACGAGCAGCACCTTCGACTCGCGCGCCACCGGGTCGGCGCGCAGCTCGTCGAGCAGGTCGCGCGAGGCGAGGTCGGGCGCGTTCCAGTCGAGCACCAGCAGGTCCGGCCGGCGGTCGCGCACGGTGTCGAGCAGATCCTCGCCCTCGGGCGCCTGCTCGACCTCGCAGCGCTCGCCCACCGAGACTTGCACGATCGCCTGCGTGCGCTGGTCGAGCCCGGCCAGCAGCATCCTCGCCCGCCGCTCCTCGTCCGGCACCACGGTCTTCTGGGCGTCGCCGCCGGTCGGGACCTGGCGGCCGATCGCCGTCGCGACGTCGGGCGCGTCGCCGCCCGCGGGCACGCCGCGGCCCGGCACCGTGTCGGCCAGCGGGCCCGCGGCGTCGATCACGACCCGCGCGGCGGACATCAGGTCGCTGCAGGACTGAAAGCGCCGGTCGGGCGACTTGTCCAGGCCCTTGGCGATCACCGCGTCGAGCCCGGCCGGCAGCTCCGGCCGCACGTCGGTGAGCTTCGGCGGCGTCTCCGACAGATGGGCGTAGATCACCGCGACGTCGGTCTCGCGCTCGAACGGCACGTGGCCGGTCAGGCAGTGGAAGAGCAGGCAGGCGAGCGAATAGACGTCGGTGCGGGTGTCGACGTCGCCGCCCTCGATCTGCTCCGGCGCGACGTAGTGGATCGTGCCCACGAGCTCGCCGGCCTGGGTCAGCCCCGACTTCGAGCCGCCGGAGCGCTTGGTCAGGCCGAAGTCGGTCAGATACGCGCGGCGGCCCTCGATCAGCACGTTGCCGGGCTTGACGTCGCGGTGGATCAGCGCCATGCCGTGCGCGGCGTCGAGCGCCGAGGCGACCTGGCGGCAGACGTCGATCGCCCGGTAGGGCCGCAGCCGGCCCTCCTCGTTGAGGATCGCCGCGAGGTCCGAGCCGCGGATGAACTGCATGGCGATGTAGAGCGTCTGACCCGACTGGCCGGCGTCGTAGACCGTGACGATGTTGGGGTGCTGGAGCGCGGCGGCGATCCGGGCCTCGCGGATGAAGCGCGAGCGGAACCCCTTGGTGTCGGCAAACTCCGGCGCGATGATCTTGATCGCCGCGCGGCGCTGCAGGTTCATGTGCTGCGCGCGGTAGACCACGCCCATGCCGCCCCGGCCGATCCGCTCCTCGATGCGGTAGCCGGCGATCTCGGTGCCGAGGCGTGGGTCTGCTGGTTCCGCCATGATGGTCGATTATGGACGACGCGCTGGCCGGTACCCGCGTGCTGATCGCGGGCGGGGAGCCGGACGCCGCCAAGGCACTGGGCAAGGGCCTCGCCGCCGGGGCCGCCCAGGTCACGATCGCGCCGGACGCCGAGGCCGCGGCCCAGGCCGCGCTGGCCGGACCGCCCGACGTGATCGTCGCCATCGGCGCCGCCGAGCGCGAGCTGCGCGACCTCCTGGACCCGCTGGAGCTGCGCTCCGGCCCGCCGCTGATCGCGGCGTCCGACCTCGAGTCGGACGACGTGCGCCCCGACGTGCGGCTGCGTTTGCTGCTCGACCGCCACGCGCTGGAGCGCCGCGCGCGCGACCTCGAGGGCGCGCTCGCCGCGGCCACCGTGGCGCGCCGCCGCGACCTCGAGGCCTCCCGCATCGAGATGCTGCGCCGGCTCGCGCTCGCCGCCGAGTACCGCGACGACAACACGCGCGAGCACACCGAGCGCGTGGCCGCGCTCGCCGCGCGGCTCGGCCACCGGCTGGGGCTCTCCGAGCTCGCGCTCACCCACATCCGCCACGCCGCGCCGCTGCACGACGTCGGCAAGATCGCGATCCCCGACTCGATCCTGCTCAAGCCCGGGAAGCTCTCGAACGCGGAGTTCGAGGTCGTCAAGACCCACGCCGAGGCGGGCGCCCGCGTGCTCGCCGACGCGGACTCGGAGCTGCTCGAGGTGGCGGAGAGCATCGCTCGGTCACACCACGAGCGCTGGGACGGCACCGGCTACCCGGATGGCCTGTCGGGCGCCGACATCCCGCTCGTGGGGCGGCTCGTGCACGTCGCCGACGTGTTCGACATCCTCGTCCACGAGCGCCCGTACAAGGACGCGTTCAGCGTCGAGGACGCCGCCGCCGAGATCCAGAACGGCGCCGGCACGCAGTTCGATCCCGAGATCGTCGAGGCGTTCGCCGACCTCGGGCCGCGCGTCTGGCTGGCTGCGCCGGGCGTCTACGGCGGCTAGACGGCCGCTCAAGTTTCAGCCCCGCACGAGCGATAAAGGGGATATGAGGCGCTCCGCGTTCGTTCCTGTGCTGCTGGCCGCCCTCGGGCTTGCCGGCTGCGGAACCACGGGGAATTCCCCCGGTCCGAACGCCGCGGGCGCCCCGTCGACTCCCGGCGCGATGAGCATCGGCGTCACCGACGGCCGCCTCGGCGGCGCGATCACCGACTCCGACAGCGAGCGCGAGCGCGAGCTCTCCAAGGCCCGCCCGATCGACCCGCGCGTCCTGCGCCCCGCCCCCAACGTCCGTGAGGGCGTCGGCGCCGCCGACCAGTGCGCCAACGCCGACATGCTGCCCGACGGCAGCAACCTCGCCTCCGTCTCGGTCGTCACGCTGTGCCTCCTCAACGCCGAGCGCGCCGACCGCGGTCTGACCGCGCTCAAGGTCGACCGCGAACTGCAGAAGGCCGCCCTCGGCCACGGCAACGACATGGTCGCCAACCGCTACTTCGCCCACGAGGGCCGCGACGGCTCCAAGCCCGCCCAGCGCATCCGCGCCGCCGGCTACCTGTCGGACGGCGGCGCCTGGCGGATCGGCGAGAACCTCGCCTGGGGCACCGGCGAGCTCGCCAGCCCGAAGGCGATCATGGCCGCCTGGATGAACTCGCCCGGCCACCGCGCCAACATCCTCATGCCCGCGTATCGCGAGATCGGCTTCGGCGTCATCTCCGGCAACCCGAGCTCCGGCGACGGCGGCGCCACGTTCGTGACGGAGTTCGGCGTCGTCGAGCGCGCCGCGCGCTCCGCCTCGCGCCGCGCCCGCACCGGCACTACCCGCCGCGTCGCCTCGCACGACCGCCGCGACTCGCGCGCCACCAAGCGCCGCGCCGCCCACCGCCGCGCCAAGGCCCGCATGCGCGCCCGCCGCTCGCGTGCTCGCATCGCGCTCTCGCCGCGCTCGCGCAAGGGCCGCGTCGTCGGCCGCGTCTCGCGCACCCGCGCGGGCCTCGGCTAAGCGGTCCCGCGGGCGTACACTCGGGCAGCACCGGCTGTCCCGCGTCTCAAGGAGTTCCGCATGGAGTCCTCCGACCAGCCCGTCCGCGTCCTCGTGGTCGCCAACCGCACCGCGGCGACCCCCGCGCTGATCGCCGCCGTGAGGGAGCGCGCCGAGCGCGGCCCGGCGCGGTTCACGCTGCTCGTGCCGAACACGTCGAGCGGCCTCGAGCGCATCGCCGATCCCGAGGACCACGCCGACACCGACGCACAGGCCACGCTCGAGCTCGCGCTGCCGCTGCTCGAGGAGGCCTCGAGGAGCGAGGTGACCGGCATGGTCGGGGCGCCCGACCCGCTCGACGCGATCCAGGACGCGGTCAACCTCCACGGCTTCGACGAGATCATCCTCTCGACGCTTCCCCAGCGGGTCTCGCGCTGGCTGCATCTCGACCTGCCGTCCAAGCTCAACGGGCTCGGCCTGCCCGTCACGACCATCACCGCCAGCGGGCGCGAGGAGCGCGTCGCCTAGGGGCCCCTCCGGTGGGTCCCCACCGGAGGAACCCCTAGCCTGGAGGGACGGTGTCGCCGTTCCTCTACTGGGTGCAGGTCCTGATCGTGCTGTGCGTGATCGCGAGCGCGATCATCGCGATCGTCAAGCTCTGAGCCCGAGCCGCCGCAGCAGGCCCCCGGGGCGGGGGAGCGGCGGGCGCTCCGGCAGCGGGTCGCCGTCGAGGATCGCGCGCGGCACGCCCTCGGTGAGCCAGGCGCGCTGCTCGCCGAGCCCCGGCAGCTCGCGCTCGAGGGAGTCGAAGCCCGCGGTCTGACCGGGCGGGCGGTTGACCGCGTCGTGGGCGTCGGAGGCGACCACGTGCACGAGGCCGTCGCGCAGCAGCGCGGCGGTGAAGCGCCGCACGGTCGAGCCGAACGCGCCGGTCATCGAGCCGGCCGTGACCTGCACGAGCACGCCGCCCTCGACCAGCCGCTCGAGCCGCGCCGCGTCGCGCTGGAACGCCGGGCAGCGCTCCGGGTGGGCGAGCAGGACGCGATGGCCGCGCATCAGCAGGTCGAGCACGATCGTCTCGAACGGGCCGACCACCGGCGAGAACGGGCTCTCGATCAGCAGGTAGGGGCCGCCGCCGAGCGCGAGGCCGCGCAGCGTGGCGTCGTCGAGGTCCGCGAGCCGCCAGATCGCGATCTCCCCGCCGGGCAGCACCTCGAGCGGGATCTCCGCCTCTGCGAGCGCCGGCCGCAGGACGTCTAGGCCGGCCGCCACGCGCTCGGCGTCGATGCTCGCGTCGTCGTTGATGTGCGGCGTGGCGAGGATCGTTCGCGTGCCTGCATCGACCGCCACGCGGGCGAGATCGAGCGACCCTTCGAGGGTGCGGGGGCCGTCATCGAGGCCCGGGAGGATGTGTGAATGCAGGTCGATCACGCGTGGTTATGATCGCGCACCATGTTCAGCTCAATTGTGGTGGGAACGGACGGATCCGAGACCGCAGGCAAGGCGGTCCTGCAGGCCACCGAGCTGGCGCGGCAGGTCGGCGCCTCGGTCAGCCTCGTCTCCGCGTACGAGCCCGTGTCGAACCAGCGCCTGCGCGAGGAGAAGCGCGAGGTGCCGAAGGACATGGAGTGGATGGTCAACCCGCGCGAGGACGTCGAGGCGACGCTCAAGGATGCGGCCGAGCAGGTCGAGGGCGCCGGCGTCAAGGTGGACACCTTCGCACGCGAGGGCGACGCGGCCGACGCGATCCTCGACGTGGCCGAGGAGACCCATGCCGACCTCATCGTCGTCGGCAACAAGGGCATGACCGGCACCAAGCGCTTCCTGCTCGGCTCGGTGCCGAACAAGGTCTCGCACCACGCTCCCTGCAGCGTGCTGATCATCCGGACGACGTAGGGGAACGCCGGCCCAGGGGGCCAGGTTCCCTTAGCGGGTCTTCGCCCAGAGGGCGAAACCCGCGGGCTCTAGGGAGTTACGGCGCGCGCTGCGTTGACGAGCCCCGCGCCGTAGCGGGAGTCGCGGCCCGGCGTGCCGAGGTCGGTGGCCGTCGCCTTGAGGCGGGCCTCGAGCTGGGCGGGCGTCGGATTGGGGCCGATCACGCCGGAGGCGATCACGAGCGCGGCGGTGCCCGACACGTGGGGAGTCGCCATCGACGTGCCGACGTAGCCGCCCGGCAGCCCGAAGCTGCGCACCGACCGGCTGGTGTAGGTCATCTGGTAGATGTCGCGGCCCGCCGGCTCCACACCGGGCCGGCAATGCGGGTCGCCGGGGACCTCGGCGTCGAGCCCGCCGCCGGGAGCGGCGATGTCGAGGCTCGAGCCGGAGTTGGAGTAGTCGGCCTGGCAGAGGTGCTCGGTGGTCGCGCCGACCGACATGACGTAGGTCGCGCGAGCCGGGTAGGCCACTGCGTGGGCGGAGAAGTTGCCGGAGGCGCCGATCACGAGCGCGCCCTTGCGGCGGGCGAAGCGCAGCGCGTCGAGGATGTCGGGGATCTGGCCGCGCGTGACGCTCGAGTCGAACTCGAACGAGAGGTTGATGACCTTCGCGCCCTTGCGGGCGGCGTAGCGGATGCCGGCGCTGATCGCGACCGAGTCGCCGGTGCCCGCTCGGTCGAGCACGCGCACCGGCATGATCCGCGCGCCGTAGGCGAGCCCGGTGACGCCGAACGAGTTGCCCACGGTCTCGCCGATCGTGCTGGCGACGTGGGTGCCGTGGCCGTTCAGGTCGTCGGGGTAGGCGTCGTCGTCGACGAAGTCGTAGCCCTTGAGGAAGCGGTTGAGCAGGTCGGGCGAGCGCTTGTAGCCGCGCTTCGTCGCGTAGGCGACGCCGGTGTCGAGCACGGCGACCTTGACGCCGGAGCCGCCGGGGCGCCCGACGGCGTTGAGCCGATCCCACGCCGCCGGCGCGCCGACGCCGACCTCGGGGCTGAAGTTCCACTGCACGCCCTGCCAGCCGCCGGGCGGGCCGCCGACGTTGCCCGGGTCGTTCGGCACGAAGCTCAGGCGGGCGATCATGTTCGGCGTCGCGCTGAGCACGCCGGGCCGGCGCTTGAGCTCGGCGATCGTCTCCTCGACGCTCTCGCCGTCGCGGATCTTCAGGACGCGCGTGTACGGAGCGAAGACCTTCGGCTCGCCGGCGCCGGAGGAGCGCTGGGCCGCCGCGCGCACGGTGCGGGTCGCGTTCGCCTTGTAGCGGACGATGACCTCGTTCGGCACGTACGCGGTGCCGGCGTGCACGTTCGGGAGCGTCGCTGCGCTCGCTGCGGGCGCGGAAACGAGCGCGCCGGCCACGAGGCCGGCGAGCAGGAGCAGATGGCGAGGGACGAGGGGGAGAACCGACAAGGGCAACTAGAGAACATTCTCGACACGAAGAAGTTTCACCACAAGGGGGATCCGCAGCTTCTTCGGCCCCGGAAGAATGGCGCACATGGATAAGGAATTCATGCGAGCCGCGATCGAGGAGGCCGGCAAGGCGCTCGCCCATGACGACGTGCCGGTCGGCGCGGTGGTCGTCCACCAGGGCGAGATCGTGGGCGCCGGGCACAACGAGCGCGAGCGCCGCCAGGACCCGACCGCGCACGCCGAGACGCTCGCGCTGCAGGCGGCCGCCCGCCGGCGCGGGAGCTGGCGGCTGCTCGACTGCGTCCTCTACGTCACGCTCGAGCCGTGCGCGATGTGCGCCGGCGCGATCGTGCTCGCCCGCGTGCCGCGCGTGGTGTACGGCACGGCGGACCCGAAGGCGGGTGCCGCGGGCAGCGTGCTCGACGTGCTCGCCGAGCCGCGGCTCAACCACCGCCCGCTGGTCGAGGGCGGCGTGCTGGCGGCCGAGTGCGCGGCGCTGCTGCGGGACTTCTTCGCCGCCCGGAGGGCCTGACTCCCGCTACCCTGCAAACCGCTCTCGGAGGGGTGCGAGAGTGGCTGAATCGGGCGGTCTCGAAAACCGTTGTGCCGGTAACCCCGGTACCGAGGGTTCGAATCCCTCCCCCTCCGCTCCAGGCCCTCTACAGCGTCGCCTGGATCAGCAGCGCCGCCGATGCGAAGCCGGCGACGGTGCGGACGTGGTTGCCGGCGGTCCACTCCGCTGTCCACGACGGCCAGCGCGCGGCCGCCTCGGCGCTGCTCGGGTCGAGCGCGGCGAGCTCGTTGTTGCGCGGGACGTTGTAGGTCATCGTCACGGCGATGTCGCCGAGCAGGTAGACGACACCGCCGGCCAGCAGCCACGGCGACCCGTCGACCACGGCGACGACGATCAGCGCGACGCAGGCGAGCGCGGTGCCGAACAGCAGGAGCATGAGCGGCGGCATCGGCGCGGTGACGTTGATCGACTGCATCGCAGCGATCCCCTGCGCCGCCGGCAGGCGCCGCAGCGCCGCCATCACGAACGTCGAGAAGGCGAAGAAGACGCCGCCGACCGCCGCGGAGCACACCGCGGCGGCGACGGTCAGGACGACGAGCGGCGTGCTCATCGCACCGGGACCCCGGTCCAGGCCGCCGCGGCCGCGGTCGCGTACGCCGCGAAGCCGCGCGGCTCGCGCCCGAGCGCCTCGCGCACGTCGTCGGTGGTGCTCGCGTTGCGGCCGTCCACGACCTCGTCGAACAGGTACGTCAGCAGTTCCACGACGTCCTCCGGGACGCCGTGCTCGCGCAGCTCGGCTGCGTGCTGCTCGAGCGAGACGGGCACATAGCGGACGCTACGTCCGGAGGCGGCGGCAATCACAGCGGCGGTGTCCGCGAACGTCAGCGAGTCCGGGCCGGTCAGCTCGTAGGTCCGGCCGATGTGGCGGTCGTCGGTGAGCGCGGCGACCGCGATGTCGGCGAGGTCGTCGATGTCGACGAACGGCGTCGGCACGTCTCCGGCCGGGAGCCGGATCTCCCCGCTCAGCACGTGGTCGAGCATGTAGTCCTCGCTGAAGTTCTGCATGAACCAGGTGGCGCGCAGGACGGTGAGCTCGGCGCCCGTGTTGCGGACGGCCTGCTCGGCCCGCTCGGCCTCCGGCTCGCCGCGGCCGGAGAGCAGAACGATGCGGGGCGCGCCGCTGCGGACCGCGAGCGCGGCGAACTCGCCCACGGCCTCGACCGCGCCGGGGACCGCGATGTCGGGGTAGTAGCTCAGATAGACGGCACCGACGCCGTCGAGGGCGGGCGCCCAGGTCGAGCGGTCTTCCCAGTCGAACGGCGGCGTGCCTACGCGCGAGCCGACGCGCACCGGCAGCTCGCGGGCTTCCAGGCGCTCCACGACGCGGCGGCCGGTCTTGCCGGTGCCGCCGAGAACCAGAGTCTGCATGTGAGGAGTGTTCATGGGGTCCAGGATCGCCCACCGATCTGGGACGGTCTATGACAGGAAGTCGCTGATTCATGTTTGATCGTCCAGATCACACGGACGATCTGAGACGATGTGCTCGTGGTCGACCCCTTCACCCCCGGCGCAGACCCGCTCGGCGAGGCGCTCCACTTCCTGCGGATGGACGGCGCCTTCTACTGCCGCTCGGAGTTGACTGCGCCGTGGGGCATGACGCTCCCGCCGATGCCCGGCTGCCTGTGGTTCCACGTTGTGACGTCCGGCCGCTGCCGGCTCGAGCTGGACGACGGCGGAGTCGACTGGGTGCTGCCGGGCGACCTCGCGCTGGTGACCGGCGGCGGCGGGCACGCGCTGCGCGACGAGCCGGGCTCGGCGGTGCCGTACATCCTCGACCTCGAGCGCGAGCTGGTCTCCGAGCGCTACGAGATCCTCCGCCACGGGGGCGGCGGCGCGCCCTCGCAGCTGCTGTGCGGCGCCGTGCGCTTCGACCATCCGGCGGCGCGCACCCTCATCGACATCCTGCCGCCGGTGATCAAGATCGCCGCCGACTCGGGCCGGATGCAGACCACACTGGCGCTGCTGGCCGCCGAGGCCCGCGACCTGCAACCGGGGGGCGAGGCGGTCATCACCCGGCTCGGCGACATCCTCGTCATCCAGGCCATCCGCGCCTGGCTGGAGACCGACCCGGGCGCGCGGACTGGCTGGCTCGGCGCGCTGCAGGACCCCCAGATCGGGCACGCGATCATGCTCATCCACAGCGAGCCCGCGCGCGACTGGACCGTCGCGTCGCTCGCCGCGGAGCTGGCGATGTCGCGCTCGGCGTTCGCCGCCCGCTTCACCGCGCTGGTCGGCGAGCCGGCGATGCAGTACGTCACGCGCTGGCGCATGCAGCTGGGCCTCCACGCGCTCAAGGACGAGGGGGCGACCGTCGGCGAGCTCGCCGATCGCCTCGGCTACCGCTCCGAGGCCGCCTTCGCACGCGCGTTCAAGCGTGTGATGGGCTTCCCGCCCGGCACCGTCAGGCGGGCCGCCGAGGCGACGTCGTGAAGCTCGACTACGACGACGACGGCGCGGGCGACCCGCTCGTGCTCCTGCACCCCGGGCTGGCCGACGCGCGCGCGTTCGACCGCAACGTCCCGGGGCTCGCCCAGCACTTCCGTGTGCTCCGCCCCGACCGCCGCGGCCACGGCCGTACCGCCGACGTCGAGGGCCCGATCAGCTACGCCGGGATGGCCGACGACACGATCGCCTTCGTCGAGCAGGTCGTCGGCGGCCCCGCATACCTCCTCGGCCACAGCGATGGCACGCCGGTCGCGCTGCTCACGGCGCTCAAGCGCCCCGACCTCGTGCCCGCGCTGGTGCTCGGCGCCGGCGTCTTCCACCACGACGGCTGGGCCCCGGGCGCGATCGACATGGACGACGAGCTGCGCGAGTTCTTCCGCGGATACCGTGCCGAGGTCGTGCCCGACCCGGAGCGCTTCGACGCCGTCGTCGCCAAGCTCGACCGCATGCACCGCGAGGAGCCGACGCTGACGCCGGCCGATCTCGCCGGCTACCCGGGCCGCGCGCTCGTGATCGTCGGCGACGCCGACTGGGAGATCCCGATCGAGCACACGCTCGCGCTCAGGGACGGGCTGCCGGACGCCCAGCTTGCGGTCGTCCCCGGCACCGGCCATGGCCTGTTTGCCGAGAAGCCCGAGCTCTGCAACCGGATCGTCATCGACTTCCTGGAGGCCCAATGATCGCCCGCATCTGGAGCGGCGTCGTCCGCACCGACGACGCCGACGAGTACGCGCAGTACATCCGCGACACCGGCTTTGCCGAGTACGGCCGCACCGACGGCAACCGCGGCGCGTGGATGCTGCGCCGCGACGACGGCGGCGAGACCGAGTTCCTCACGTTCTCGATCTGGGACTCGCGGGAGGCGATCAAGGCGTTCGCCGGCGAGGACATCGAGGCGGCCGTGCTCTACCCCGAGGACGAGAAGTTCCTGATCGGGGAGAGCACGATCGTGCACTACGACGTCGCCGACACCGCCTAGGCCATCGCGGGCACGCCGTCCGGGCGCACCAGCAACGACGCGTTCCCGAGGATGCCCAGCGCCCGCGCGGTGATCGCGTCGAGCCGCCGCACGGTGACCGGGGGTGAGCCGCGGCGGGTCTTCCACGCCTCCTCGCCGGGGCCGGTGAAGAGCGTGAGCCCGTCGCCGACCAGGTCGAGCGTCGACACGCGCCCGCCCTCGCCGGGCAGCCACATGTGCGGGATGCGTCCGCCGAGGTCGACCCGCAGCTCCTCGGCGACGCCGCGGATGGAGCCGTTCGGGTCGGCCCCGCGGAGGCCGTTGTGCTCGGCGACCGGCCGCCGCTCGGCCTCGTAGCTGTCGAGCAGCTCCTCGCCCGCCCAGCCGTGCAGCACCCAGGCGAGCTTCCAGCCGAGGTCGTAGCCGTCGCGGATCGCGGTGTTCATCCCCGTCGCCCCGCGCGGGCTGAGGCGGTGTGCGGCGTCGCCGACCAGGAACGCGCTGCCCTCGCGGTAGCGCTCGGCGAGCTCGACCGCGTAATCGATCCGCGCGACGTTCTCGATCTCCGGCTCGAGGTCGGGCACGCCGACGACCTCGCGGACCTCGCGCACGACGTCCTGCGGCTCCAGGTCGCCGAGGCCGACCATCCAGCGGTCGGGCAGGCCGACCGGGAGCGCGGCCTTCGTGCCGTCCTCGCCGACGAAGTAGATGACGTGGCGGTGCTCGCCGACGACCTCCCACAGCGGGGCGCGGAAGAGGATGCCGAGGCTCGTGCCGACGCGGCCCGGGCCGTGGGTGGCGATGCCGAGCGCCGTGCGGACCGTGCTGCGGATGCCGTCGGCGGCGACGAGGTAGCGGGCGCGCAGCGTGCGGATGCCGCTCCCGTTGCGGACGGCGACGGTGACGCCGCTCTCGCGGCTGTCGACGCCGATCACCTCGACGCCGCGCTCGATCCGCGCCGCGGGCAGCGAGGCGAGGTGCTCCTCCATGACGCGCTCGAGCTCGTCCTGCGGGATGCAGGCCGGCCCGGTCGGGCTCACGACGGCGCTCTGCTCGCGGGTCGGGAAGCCGACCTCGACCGGCGTGCCCGAGGCGGCGTCGGCCAGCGTCGGCGTCGCGAGCGCCCGCCACTCGACGTCCATCGCGGCGGCCAGCGCGCGCTCCTCGAGGCCCCAGGAGCGCAGCAGCTCCATCGTCGCGGTGCTCACGCCGGTCGCGCGCGGCTGGCGCGACGGAGCGGGCCGCTTCTCGATCACCAGCGTCTCGATGCCGGCGCGGGCGAGCGTGATCGCCGCCGTCAGCCCGGCGGGGCCGGCGCCCACCACCACAACCGGCAAATTCTGTCGGACAGTGTGTCTCATGAAAGCGAGGATACATTCCGTCGGACACCATGTCCAGTCAAACGGCTAGGGTGTCGGCTGTGTCCACGCGCCGCTATGAGCAGCGGGCGCGCGCCGAGGAAGCGGAGAAGACGCGGCAGCGCGTCATCGACGCCGTCTTCGAGCGCCTGCGCGCCGCGCCATCCGAGCCGGTCTCGGTCGAGAAGATCGCCGCGATGGCGGGCGTCGCACGCTCGACCGTGTACGCGATCTTCGGCTCGCGCGCGGGGCTGTTCGACGCCGTCGCCGAGGAGCTGCGCGAGCGCCACGGGTTCGATCGACTCGCCGGGACGTCGATGCGGCCCGACACCCGCGACGCGTTCCGCGACGGCATCCGCGCCGCGACGGCGATGCTGGCGGGGGATCGCGACATCTATCGCGCGCTGCACTCGATGGCCCAGCTCGACCAGGAGGCGGTCGGCAACGCCGTGCAGCGCGCGGAGCAGAACCGCGCGGAGGCGATGGGCCGAATCGCTCGCGGCCTGCACGAGCAGGGCGAGCTGCGCCCGGGCGTCAGCGTCGAGGAGGCCAACGACGTCCTCTGGGTGATCACGAGCTTCGAGAGCTTCGACCTGCTCTACACCGGCCGCGGCCTGCCGCTCGATGCTGTGATCGAGCGGCTGACCGAGACGGCCGAGCGGGCGCTTATGACGCCGTAGCCTGCGAGTCGGCCGGCGCCCCGAGGTCCTTGTTCTCAGGCACGAACTGGTTCGCGTTGAACGTCGCGCCCTGCGGGTCGCGGATCACGGTGCCGCGGATCCACGGCGCGTCGAACGGCGGCACGAGCACGGTCCCGCCGAGCTCCGCGGCGCGCGCGGCGATCGCGTCGGCGTCGGCGATCCCGAACGTGACGTCCCAGTGCGGCGGCGTGTCGTCCGCGATCTCGGTGACGGCCGCGACAACCTCCTCGAAGCGCGTCGGCCCGCCCATCTCCTTCGTCCGCGCGCGCGTGCCGGGGTTGAGCGCCTCGAGGTGGTCGCCGTACGCGGGCAGCGCCCACATGCCCATCGGCAGTGCCTCCCAGCCGAACACGGCACCGTAGAACGCCTTCGCGCCCTCCAGGTCGCGGGTGTGGAGGCCGTTGAAGTTGAGGCTGCCCGGCTCGTTGACGACCGCAGCGCCGCGGTGCTGATTCGGCTGCCAGACGCCGAACGCGGCGCCCTCGGCGTCGGCGAAGTTCGCCATGCGGCCGGAGTCGAAGATGTCCATCGGCTCGCTGAGCACGCTGCCGCCGGCCTCGCGGACCTTGGCCGCGGTCTCGTCGGCGTTGTCGACCCAGATGTAGGTGTTCCAGGTCGCTGGCGCGCTCTCCATCTGCGAGCCCACAGCGGCGACCAGGCCGCCGCCAAGCCGCGCCTGGAGGTAGCTGCCGGGCGCGCCCTCGGGCATCGTCTCCTCGAGCTCCCAGCCGAACAGCCCGCCGTAGAACGCTGCCGCGCCGTCCGGGTCGGGCGATGAGTGGTCGATCCAACAGGGGACGCCGGGGATGTAACGGTCGAGCTCAGGCATCTGCGGGCTCCTTCGTCGGGGGTGCGAGCAACGGTATGGGCAATTGCGGTCAACTTCTGTCCTCAATCCGGAAGCAGCGGAACCTCGATCCCAGTGTCGCGCCCGAGCAGCACCGCGCGCTTGATCGCGTCGGCGCCGTAGCGGTCGCGGACATCGTCGAGCGCGGCGTCGAGCGCGCTCGCCTGCCGTAACTCGAGTGGCAGCACGAGCTGGACCGCACCGGCGTCGGCGAGGTTCGTCAGCGCGATCCCGAGCAGCGTCAGCCCGCGGCGCTCGATCAGCGGCCGCGCGTCGCTCAGCAGGTCGCGGAACGCGGACAGGATCGTCATCGTGCCCGCGGTCGCCTCCGTGAGCGTGTGCGAGCGGGTCGAGCGCGTGAAGTCGAGGTGGCGCATGCGCAGCGTGGCGGTGCGGCAGACGCGCTCGGCGCGCCGCAGCCGCCGCGTGAGCCGGTCGACGAGCGCGACGAGGATCGAGTCGAGCTCCTCCCACGAGCGCTGCCGGCGGCTGCCGAGCGCGCGCTGCGTGCCCATCGAGCGCCGCCGCCGCCCGACCACCACCGGCCGCGGGTCGCGGTTGTGCGCGAGCGCATGCAGCTTGCGCCCGGCGCCCTTGCCGCACAGCATCACCAGCGCCGTCTCGTCGAGCTCGGCGACCTGGGCCACCGTCTCGAGCCCGACGCGGCGCATCCGCTCCGCGGTCTTCGGCCCGACGCCCCACAGCGCCTCGATCGGCAGCGGGTGCAGGAACGCGAGCTCGCCGTCGGGCGGCACCACGAGCAGCCCGTCGGGCTTGGCCTGCGCGCTCGCCACCTTGGCGAGGAACTTCGTGCGCGCGACGCCGACCGTGATCGGCAGCCCGACGCGCTCGCGCACCTCGCGCCGCAGTCGCCGTGCGATCTGCTCGGGCGTGCCGGCGATCCGCTCCATCCCGCGCGCGTCGAGGAACGCCTCGTCGATCGACAGCGCCTCGACCTGCGGCGAGGTGTCCTCGAACACCTCGAAGACCGCGCGGCTCGCCTCGGTGTAGGCCTTCATCCGCGGCGATACGACGATCGCCTCCGGGCACAGGCGCTTGGCGCGGTGGCCGCCCATGGCGGTCTTCACGCCCCGGCGCTTCGCCTCATACGAGCACGCGAGGACGACGCCCATGCCGACGATCACCGGCTTGCCACGCAGCGCCGGGTTGTCGCGCTGCTCGACCGAGGCGTAGAACGCGTCGAGGTCGGCGTGGAGGATCGTGGCCTTTGACACGAACATATGTTCGCATATCCTCCTGCCAGACTCCGCCGCCGTGCCCGAGGCCTACCACCAGCGCCAGTTCGCGCTCCCGGAGGGCGCCACCGAGGTGATGCTCGTGCGTCACGGCGCGTCGGCGCCCGCGCTGGCCGGCCAGCCGTTCCCGCTGCTCGACGGCCACGGTGATCCGCCGCTCGCGCCCGAGGGCGAGGCGCAGGCCGCGGCGGTGGCCGAGCACCTCGCGGGCCAGGGCCTGAGCGCGCTGTTCGTCACCACGCTGCAGCGCACCCACCAGACCTGCGCGCCGCTCGCGGAGCGCACCGGACTCGAGCCCACCGTCGTGCCCGAGCTGCGCGAGGTCTCGCTCGGCGAGTGGGAGGGGGGCGAGTTCCGCATCCGCATGGCCGAGGGCGATCCGGTCGCGCTGCAGGCGGTCGCCGAGGAGCGCTGGGAGGTGATCCCGGGCGCGGAGACGATGGAGTCGCTGGCGCTGCGCGTGCGCGCCGGCGTCGACGCGATCGTCGCGGCGGCGGGCGCGAACGTGCGCGTCGCGGCGATCCTGCACGGCGGCGTGATCGGGGAGATCTGCCGCCAGGCGACCGACAGCCGGCCGTTCGCGTTCGTGCACTCCGACAACGGCTCGATCACCCGCCTCTACGTCCTTCCGGGCGGCGCCTGGCTGCTGCGCTCGTTCAACGAAGGCGCCCACCTCGCGTAAGGTCTGACGGATGGATGACGCCACGCTCCGCCGCTTCGCCGACGTCATCGTCGGGTTCGGCGCCAACGTCCAGCCCGGTCAGGTCGTGGCGGTCTCCTGCGAGCCCGGCAAGGAGTACTTGGTCCGGGCGATCGCGGAGAGCGCCTACCGTCGCGGTGCCAAGTTCGTCGACGTGCAGTACTTCGATCCGTGGGTCAAGCGCACCCGCGTCGAGCACGCGCGCGAGGAGGACCTCGACTTCATCCCCGACTGGCACGGCAAGCGCCTGCTCGCCCTGGGCGAGATCGGCGCGGCCCGCGTCGGGCTCTCCGGGCCGACCGCGCCCGGGCTGATGGAGGACCTCGATCCGGCCCGCGTCGGCCGCGACCGCTTCCCCGCGCTCAAGGAGGCGGGCAAGGTCGTCAACGACCGCACGACCAACTGGACGATCGCGCCGTGCCCGACGCCCGCGTGGGCGAAGCTCGTGTTCCCCGACCTGCCCGAGGACGAGGCGCTCGCCCAGCTCGAGCACCACCTGATGCACGTCTGCCGGCTCGACGAGGAGGACCCGGTCGCCGCCTGGCGCGAGCGCGCCGACTTCCTGGTCGCGACCGCCGGGCGGCTGACCGATCGCCACTTCGACGCGCTGCACTACGAGGGCCCGGGCACCGACCTCACGGTCGGCCTGCTGAAGAACGCGCGCTGGGCGGCCGCGCGCTTCGAGCGCGCCGACGGGCTCGAGCACATGCCGAACATCCCGACGGAGGAGGTCTTCACCTCGCCCGACCCCGCGCGGGTCGACGGCACGGTCGCCTCCACCAAGCCGCTCGTGCTGATGGACGGCACCGTCGTGCGCAACCTCAACGTGCGCTTCGAGGGCGGCCGCGCGGTGCAGATCGACGCCGACTCCGCCGCCGAGACGATGCGCACCATCTGCGCGCGCGACGAGGGTGCGGCGCGGCTCGGCGAGATCGCGCTCGTCGACCGCGAGGGGCGCATCGGCCAGCTCGACACCGTCTTCTACGACACGCTGCTGGACGAGAACGCCGCGAGCCACATCGCGCTCGGCCAGGGCTTCCCGTTCCTGCTCGGCAGCGCCAACGGGGACAGCGGCGAAGTCAATGCGTCGGAGATCCACATCGACTTCATGATCGGGTCGAACGAGCTCGCGGTCACCGGCATCACCGCCGACGGGGAGCGCGTGCCCGTGCTCCGCGACGGCAGCTGGCAGATCTAGAGCGCGGCTCGCCGTGCGCTGGCCCGTCCAGCTGTTGCTGGTCGCCCTGATCTGGGGCGCCAGCTTCATGTTCATCAAGGTCGAGCTCGACGCCGGGCTGTCGCCGTGGCACGTCGCGTTCCTGCGCTGCGCGTTCGGCGCGCCGGCGCTGCTGGTGATCCTCGCGGTGACGCGCGACCGGCTGCCGCGCGGTCGCGAGATCTGGCGGCACCTGCTGGTGATCGGCACGCTGATGAACGCCGCCCCGTTCCTGCTCTTCGCCTACGGCGAGACGCAGGTCTCGTCGCTGCTGGCGGGGATCTTCAACGCGCTGACACCGCTGATGACGCTGCTGTTCTCGCTCGGGATGCTGCCCGACGAGCCGCCGACCGCCGAGAAGCTGACCGGCCTCGGGGTCGGCTTCGTGGGCGTGCTCGTCGTGCTCGCGCCGTGGGAGGGGCTGGGCGGCGGCTCGCTGGTCGGCGCGCTCGCCTGCATCGGCGCGGCCACGTGTTACGGCGCCGCGTTCCCCTACCTGCGCCGCCACATCTCCGGGCGGCCGGAGACCGGGGTGGCGATCTCGGCCGCCCAGGTGAGCCTCGCCGGGCTGCTCCTGCTGCCGTTCACGGCGCTCGGCTCGCTGCCCGACGAGATGCCCGGCGTGAAGGTGTGGCTGTCGATCGTGGCGCTCGGCGCGCTGGGCACGGGGGTCGCCTACATCTTCAACTTCAACGTCGTCCGCGCCGCGGGCGCGCAGACCGCCTCGATGGTCACCTACCTCGTGCCGGTGTTCGCCGTCGTGTTCGGCGTGACGCTTCTGAACGAGCCGCTGAGCTGGCACGAGCCCGCCGGGGGCGCGCTGATCATCCTCGGGGTGGCGCTCGCGCAGGGGGTCCTCCGCGTGCGCCAACCCTCTACCCTCTGACCCGCTTCCAGGAGAGGTGCCGGAGCGGCTGAACGGGCACGACTGGAAATCGTGTGACGGGGGTCAACCTCGTCCGAGGGTTCGAATCCCTCCCTCTCCGTCGCGTGCCCTCCCCTCGTCGTGCTCTATCGGGGCGAGAATGTTGAGTGATTCAGACGATTTGCCCATTCGTCTCTTGATTCGGCGCTCGTGTCACTGTGGACTTCGGTCGTGTCCGCCGTGGCCCGCATCTTGCAGGTGATGAGACGCGATGACCACATCTCCCCCGGCGGTAGGCGATTGGCATGATCAACTCGCTTCGGCACGCCCGTTCGGTCCCCCGGCCCCGCCGCCGCTGTGCGCAGGGATCGCCCGGGTAGCGCTGGACGAGTTCCGCCGATGGCGGCTGGGCGGTGGCAGCGCCCTGGTGGAGACGTCGCCCACCGCAAGCCCGATCCTGCGCACGTACTACCGCGTCGGCGTGGGGAGCACCGTGACCGACGCGCAGATGCAGAGCACCGCGTACCAGGCCGCACATCCCTGGAGCGCCGTGTTCGTGTCATACGTCATGCGGACGGCGGGCGCCGGGCCAGCGTTCGCGTACTCGGCGGCGCACCAGACCTACATCCGAGCGGCCCGCCGCAACCGGCTGAGCGGAGATACCGCGAACCCGTTCTGGGCGTTCCGGGCGACCGAGGTCGCGCCGCGCGTCGGGGATCTCGTGTGCGCGTCGCGTCTCAGCAGCGGCGCCACGTACGACAACATCGGAGATCCCCAGCGACGTCCCACGCACTGCGACATCGTGGTCGAGGTCCAGCCGGGGCGGGTCCGGGTGATCGGCGGGAACGTCGGCCAGACCGTCGGGGAGAAGTGGCTGCGAACGCTGCCGGACGGCCGCTTGAGCCTTGTCGGCGCGCAGAGCCGGTTCTTCGCCGTGATCTGTTGCCGGCCCGGCGCCGCGTCACCGCCGGCGCCGACACCCGTCGCGACGGGCGAGGACGCCCGGGTGCTGCGCGTGATGGAGCTGCTCGTGAACCGCTACCGCTACCCCGTCAACGGCGCGGCAGGCGTGGTGGGCAACCTGATCGCCGAGTCGTCGGTCCTGCCCAACCGGATCGAGGGCAGCCACTCGGCGAGCCCGATGCGGGCGCGCGACTTCGCCGGCCGGCTGCAGGACTTCACCCCGGACCAGGTCCGGGATCGGAGCTACGGCCGGCGCACTGGGCCGCGTCATCCCGGCATCGGCCTCGCGCAGTGGACCTCCCCGAACCGGAGGGAGGGGCTGTTCCGGCACACCTTCCAAGGGCGCCGGCTCGGCTCGGCGATCCTGTCGGACCTCGACGCACAGGTGGACTACCTGGTCGCCGAGCTGCAGCGCGACTACCGGCAGGTCAACGCCACGTTGCGGGCGCCCGGCGTGACCGTGGAGGAGGCGTCCGACGCGGTCCTGCTCCGGTTCGAACGTCCGGCCTCGGTGCTGAACCGACCCCGTACCGATCCGGCCGTCCAGGCGGTGATCAGTCGCCGTCGCGCTCACGCCGCCCGCGCGCTCGGGATCTACCGCGCACAGTCCAGTGGTCGATGAAGAGAGGCTTGTCATGAAGCAGCACTTCGAGATCGTCCGCCGCGGCGGCGATCGCTATTCCTGGCGCGTCGTCGGGATCAAGGGCCGCAAGCGGCGGCGGCGTGTGCTGGCCAGCAGCGCCCGCACCTACCGCAATCCGGAGAAAGTGCAGCAGGCGATCGAGAAGCTCCGGGTTACCGACATCGAGCCGATCGAGGCGTCGTACGCGTTGCCGGCGAGGAGCTTCGAGTTCGACCGCGCCGCGCTGCCGCTGATCGTGGCGGAGCACCCCGTCGAGGATGATCCGCGACAGGCCGATCAGTACGAGGCGCCAGTCGCGCCGGACGAAGCGCCCCAGGCGGCAGCCGCCAAGACGACGGCAGCCGCCAAGTCGCGGGCAGCCGCCAAGTCGCGGGCAGCCGCCAAGTCGCGGACGCGCACTGCCGCCAAGAAAGAGAAAACGACGTAGCGCAGCCGGCGGCGAGCCTTCGGCTCCACGGTGACGCCCCCGCCCCGCTCCGAGACGGACGCGGCAGCGCGGGTCGATGCCTGGCTCGAGGTCGTCGGGGCGCCGGACTCCGCAGTCCAGCCGGTGGTGCACGGCCTCGGGGCGGTGGGCGTGGATCTCCGGCCCCGCAACGGGGGCCCGCAGCGGCCGCGGAACGGGGTGATCGTCTTCGCCGGAAGCACCGCCGCAGCGGCCGACTCCATCCACGAGGCCGCGAACGGCGGCTCGGAGCGCATCCTGGCGCTGTCCACCTCGAACGACATGCTCGGCGCCGACAGCTGGGGGCTGCTCCGGGCCGGCGCCTCGGACGTGTTCAGCTGGTGCCACGCGGCGGACTCGGCACGACAGGTCGCGGAGCGGCTCCGCCGCTGGCAGACCATCGACGAGCTCGTCGATTGCCGCCACGTGCAGGACTTCCTTGTGGGCGACAGCCCCGCCTGGCAGGCGGTGTTGCGGGACGCCGTCGAGGTGGCGCGCTTCACCGACGCGTCGGTGCTGATCACCGGCGAGAGCGGGACCGGGAAGGAGCGGGTCGCCCAGCTCATCCACGAGCTCGACCCGAGGCCGACCAAGAAGCGGCTCGTGGTACTGGACTGCAGCACGGTCGTGCCGTCGCTGTCCGGGAGTGAGTTCTTCGGCCACGAGAAGGGCGCGTTCACCGGCGCGTCGGCCGCCCGTCAGGGCGCTTTCGAGCTGGCCGACGGCGGCACGCTCTTCCTCGACGAGGTCGGCGAGCTGCCCGGTGCCCCTCCAGGCCGAGCTGCTGCGGGTCATCCAGGAGGGCACGTTCAAGCGGGTCGGGAGCAACACGTGGCGCAAGAGCAGCTTCCGGCTGGTCTGCGCGACCAACCGCGATCTCGCCGCCGAGCAGGCGAAGGGCACCTTCCGCAACGACTTCTACTACCGGATCGCCGGCTGCACCCTGCACCTGCCGAGCCTGCGCGAGCGACCCGAGGACATCCTGCCGCTGTTCCGGCACTTCTTCCGCGAGGTGCACCCGGACCGCAGCCGCCGGAGCTCGAGGGCGCGGTTCGCGACCTGCTCGTGAGCCGCGACTACCCGGGCAACGTGCGCGATCTGCGCAGCCTGGTCCTGCGCATCGTCCACCGCTATCTCGGCATCGGGCTTCGTGACCGTCGGCGACATCCCCGACGAGGAGCGGCCGGCACCTGAGGCGCCCGCCGCGCCTGGTGCGATCGCGAGTTCGAGGCGAGCATCCGCCGTGGGCTGGCGCTCGGCGCCGGCCCGAGGACATCAGCGCCGCCGCGGCCGACGTCGCGACGCGGCTCGCGGTGAGGGCAGAACGGCTCCGGGCGCGGTGATCGCGGGCCGGCGACGCGCCAGGCGCCGCCGGCCACGATCGAATCAGCCGCGATACGCGCCGGCCTGCTGGCGCCGGTGGTACGAGGGCTCGCGCGCTCGCCGCGCCGGGTGAGGTCGATGCCGGTCGACCGCGCGGTACGCGTGGATGTACGCCTGCAGCTCCGGCCGCCAGTAGCGGACCCAGTTCGCCGCCCGCGCCGGGTCGTTCTCCTGGGACCACGCGCCGAACCGGATGCCCAGCAGCAGCTGCTCGCCGAACACGGCGAGGTCGCGGAAGTGCGTGACCGACACATCCGACCAGCCCTGCAGCTTGTTCATCGCCTCGAGCGGCGCGATCCAGCTCTCCGTGTACGCCACCATCGAGCGCGTCGGAAGGAAGTCGTGCACCTCGCGGCGGGACAGGATCCACTGGTACATCAGCATCTCGTGCCGCGCCGTCCAGGGCAGGTCGCCGTACTGGTTGTGCGCGCCCTCGGTGAGCAGCAGGTGCGTCTCCTTGAGCGCGTTGAGCACGGGGAAGCCGTCGGCGATGAACGTCGTGTCGTCGTCCTGCTTGTAGAAGACCGCGGCCAGCGACAGCAGGTTGTGGAACGCCTCCATGAACCGCGAGCGGGAGTCGGCGCCGCGCACCGGCGGCCCGGGCTTGGACGAGAGCGCCAGCCCGTAGTGGTGGTCGTACTCGTTGTCCCGCCGCGCGGTCGAGAGCCGGTGCTGCCGGTCCTGGACCAGGCCCCAGAGCAGGTTGTTGAGCGGCCGCAGCGGGTTGACGTCCAGCCGCTCAGCGGGTCGCGCCCCCGTCGCCCGGGGCGTGCGGTTCTGGAACCTCCAGCCGATCGCAGTTGATCGCCTGCACGACGCCGACCTCGTCGAGCCAGTAGTCGCGCAGCAGCTCGAGGAAGCACGGGTGCTCGAGCTTCTCCGCGAGGATGCCGGAGCAGATCTCGGCGGCCTCGCCCTCGTCCTCGTCGACCCCGACGATGGCGACGTCGCCGAGCTGGCGCCGGATCAGTCCCAGGTACGGCAGGACGTCGAGGTGCTCGCCGTCGCCGGCGGCGACGCGCGTCGAGGTAGCTCCGCATCTGCGCCTCGAGCTCGCCCGGATCGAGCGTCCGGTTCAGCCGGCCGGCCCTCCTCGTCCAGGTCCACCTGGCTGAAGTCGTCGAGGTCGACGCCGCAGTGGGTCATCAGGAACACCTCGGTGGCGGCCTTCAGCAGCCGGTACCGGTCGACGTTCGGGAACGGCAGCCCGGTGCGGCGCTTGACCGAGCGCAGCTTGTGCCCGATGCGCTTCCGCGTGAGCGGCCATCGTCGTCGTCGGGCTCGCCGCAAATCACGGCCTCGAGGAACCGGCTGTAGCTCTCGAAGCCCGATGGCGTCGGTGCTGTTGCGGATCGCCACCCACAGCGACTGGTCCTGCGTAGGCGTGCACCGCCGCGCGCTTCAGGGTGACCGCCACGTCGTCGCCCGCGGCGAACGGCCTGGGCATCACGTCGATCGGGCCCGAGGCCCCGTGAATCGTCGCCGCGCGGATCGTGCTCGCCGGCTCGCCGGCTGTCTCGGAACCTGGGTCAGATCGAGCCGACCTGCCAGGCGCCGACGGTGAGCGGCTCGGTGTTCAGGGTCGCCTGGATCTCCGTCACGTCTTGCTCGGCAGGGTCACCTGATCGCCGGTGACGGTCGTGGCGCCCAGCAGCGCGATGCGGGTGTCCTGCGCCGTCAGCTGCACGGGACCCGTCACGGTCCAGGTCGACGTCGTACTTGGCGCTCGTCGAGCCGGCAGCTCGGCCGTCAGCAGCACGACCCCGCCGGCCGGTGATCCGGTCCGGCTGCGCGTCGATGTCGAAGTCGTCGTCGTTGGATTATCGAGCGGCCATGTTTCCTCCTGTCAGATCGCGGCGCGTGACAGCTGGGCCGGCCGGGTCGGCGTCGGTCGGGTCGGTGGGTCGGCCCAGATCGTGGGTTGGCCGACGAACATCTCGGCCGGGGGAGCGGGTGGTGGCCCCGGCGGTCTCGAGCGAGCTCCGGACGGCCCAGGAGCCGATCAGCCGGCGCAGCAGCGCGGCTCTCGCGCTCGGGCGAGAGCCGGCCGCTCGCCCTGGCCTGCCCGAGCACGGCGAAGGCCAGGGTGGGCGGCTCGCGCGTCATCCGGCTCGGGTCCGCGCTCCCACGCGGCGAAGCGCTCGCAGCAGCGCCTCGCCGGTCCAGCTCCGGGTTGCGGAGCACCTCGCCGAGCGACCAGCCGCGCAGCCGCGGCGGGCGATGCCCCACCAGCAGCGAGACCAACTCGGGCATGGTGGCCCGCAGCTCGGCGATCGTCGCGGCCAGCTCGGGCCGCAGGCCGGCGAGCGGGTACAGCGCCCGCCAGGTCGCGGCCAGCCGGCGCCACTGCGGATCCGGGTACAGGCGGTCGCCGATCGCGCAGCTGAGCAGCACGCGGACCCAGGGCATCGGGTGCGGGTCGTCGTCGGACGGCCGGAAGACGAAGCCGCGCGGCAGGCTGACGAGCCCGATCAGCCCGAGCGTCGACCCGATGCCGATGCGGGAGATGCTCCAGAAGTCGGCCACGATCTCGCGAGACCCACCTGTCCCAAAGGTCCCAGGCGGTCCGCAGGCGCGTGCCGCTGCCGGATCGAGCGGAGCTGCGCCTGCAGCGACTCGACCAGCTGGAGCAGCGCCGCGCCCTGGTGCCCGACCTCGTGCACCAGCGACGACGCGATGCCGTAGCCGATCATCCGCTCGCGCGGGATCCGGATCAGCGCGACCGGGTTGTCGCCGCCGCCCGGAAGCCGGGTCCGGGCGCGGCGGATGGCGCCGCCCAGCCCGCGGTGCAGCGAGCAGATCACCGGCGGGCCCTCGAAGAACCCGCCCGGCAGGAGCAGCGCCTCGGCCGCCGCGACGTCGAGCCCGGAGAGCAGGACGCCGTTGCCGTGCTCGCTGCGCTGGGTGATGACCTCGGAGAAGAGGTCGAACTGCGACAGGGCGTCCTGGAAGCTCAGCCGCAGCATCCAGAACCGGCGCTGCTGCTCCGCCGCCGACGCGGTCGCCCCGGGGCCGCGCAGCCAGCGCAGGAAGGCCTGCGCCCGCCGGCGCACCTCGCGGCGGCCGGCGATCAGGTACTGCTCGATCCCCGACAGTGCGGCCGGGGACAGCGCCGCCGCCGCGAGGTGGGGCTCCTGGAGCACGAACGGCTGGACCGAGGCGAGCCTGGTCAGCAGCGCGCGGGTCTCCTGCTCCAGGAGCCAGGTCGCGGACGAGTCGACGCTCATCGGCTCGGATCCGCAGCGGCCAGCTCAGCGGCCCTCCGGGCCGTACTCGTCGTCGTCCTCGTCGCCGCCGCCGCCGTAGCCGCCGCCGCCGTAGCCCCGCCGCCGTACCGCCGCCGTAGCCGCCGCGGCCGTAGCCCCCGTAGCGCGCGTAGCGCCGGCGCCGGCGCGGCGGCGCCGTAGCCGTACTCGCTCTGCGCCGGGGGCGCGGCGCCCGCGGGCGCGCGGCGCCGGCACCGCGCCTTCGGCGGGCGGCGGCGGCGGAGGCGGCGGCGGCGGCGGAGGCGGCCGGGGGCGGCTCGGGCGGCGGAGGCCGGCGCGCCGATCGGCACCGCGACCCAGCGGAAGCCGGGCTGCGGCGGCCCGGGCGGCGGCTCCGGCGGCCCGGCTCGGGCACGGGCGGCGGGAGCCGGCAGCGGACCGGCGGCGGGTAGTACCCCGGGTAGCCGTAGCGCCGTACCGGGGCCCGTAGCGGCGGTAGCCGTAGCCGTAGCGGCCGGCCGCGCCGTAGTAGCGGCCGGCCGTAGCGGTACCCGCGCCGGTAGCCGTAGCAGCGCCGCGCCGTAGTAGCGCCGCGCGTACGGCGAGATCGCGCGCAGGGCGCTCCTGAACAGCGGCCGCGCGAAGTGGCGCGCGGCGCGGATGACCGAGAACTCGCCGACGAGCTCTGCGGCGGGGCGCCCGGCGGCGCGGTCGCGACGTCGCGCGCGGCGGCCGAGGCGAGCTGGACGACGCGTCGCGCGGCCTCGAACTGCCCGTCCTCCTGGTTGAGCTCGCCCTACTCGGCCTCGAGCACCGGCCCGGCGCCCTCGCCGGTGAGCGCCGCCTCGGCCAGCGGGGCGACGGCGTCGATGATCGCGCGGCCCTGCGGCGAGTTGACCGCGCCGCGGACGCCCTGGACGACACGGCCGACGGTGTTCACGATCCCGCCGAGGACGCGTGCCAGCTCCTCCTCGTTGGCGACCTCGAGCAGCCGCTCGGTGAACTCGTCCTCCTGCGCGGCGGTCAGCGGCGCCTGCGCTGTACTCGGCCTCCTTGCCGAGCGCGCCGAGCAGGATCTTGTGGAGGAACTGCTCCTCGGCCTCGCCGGCCTCGCCCTCTGGGCGTACTCCTCCTCGCCCTGGCCGTAGCCGCCGACTCCGCCTCGGCCTCGCGCTTCCTCCGCCGAGCCGCCGAGCAGGCCGCCGAGCACCTGCCCGATGATCGGGATCAGCGCGGCAGGAACTGCTCCTCCTCGCCCTGCCGGCCGCGTACTCCTCTTCGCCCTGGCCGTGCCCTACTCCTCTTCGCCCTGGCCGTACTCGCGCCGTACTCCTCCTCGCCCTGGCCGGGCCGTACTCCTCTTCGCCCTGGCCGTACCCGCCCACTCCTCTTCGCCCTGGCCGTAGGCGCCGTACTCCTCCTCGCCTGGCCCAGCCGGCCTCGCCGCGATGGCGGGCCTCCGTTTCCGTACTCCGCATCTGCGGTCCCGTCTCGAACATGTCAGACCTCCGGTGCTGGTCTCTGTGATGGGTCGACTCGCGGCGCGCCGCCCGCACCGCCTCCGCCTGGGCGAAGCGGACGAACCGGCGCGCGATCTCGAAGTCGCGGTCCTCGGCGCTCATGCCCTCGGGCTCGACGCCGAACATCCGCGCCGCGCGTCTGCGCCGCGGCCGGCGCGGCCGGCCGCCGCTCGTCACCGAGCGCGACGCGGCAGCGTCGGCAACGTCCGCTCCGCGGTGCTCCTCAGCGAGGCGACGAGCGCCCGGCGGCGCCGGCGGGAAGGCGGCGGCCGGCGTCGCGGGCGGCCTCGGCGACGAGCCCGCGCGACGAAGTCCTCGAGCTCGGACTCGTTGACGACGTCCAGCAACCCGGCTGCCAGCTCGCTGCTCCGGGACGTCCTCGCGAATCCGCGGGGCGCTTCGGGTCCAACCTGGTCGTGCATCGTCACCTCCAAGAGAGCCGGTCGTGGCCTGTGCCCCAGGTCGCTGCAAGAACCGGGCCACGCCGGCTCGTCGCGTCAGCGCCCGGCCGGTGCGGGCTCGCGTCGCGGCGCCATCGGCGGGGCGATCGCGGCCTCGGGGCTCCGAGCTGCCGCGGCGAGACGGACTCGATGGTGCCGTCGGCGCGCCAGCGTCACCAGCGACCCACCCCGGTGCCACGCTGCGCCACCGGGCGGCGTACACGTTGCCCCGGGGCCCGGCGCTCGTCGTGTTCACGTAGAGCGGGGAGGGGAACGCCCTGAACCGTCCCGCCTCCCTCCGCACGCCGCCATGCCGGCCCTCGCCCCCCGGACCTCGTCGACGGTCACCGACCGCATGAGCCGCGCCTCGCGATCGGTCGCTGGCGGGATACGCGACGAGCAGGCCGAAGCGATGGATGTGACCCGCGAGGACGATGCCGGACGCCGGACGGCGGAGGTCCCCACCTCGCGGATGAACCAGTCCCGCTCGCCGGACGATCGAGCCGTGCAGGGCCGCCACGCCGAAGGGCGCGTCCTTCGGCCGGATCGCGGTGATCGTGTGCCGCGTGACTCCTGACGATCTGCCGTCCGGCCGGCGCATGCGGGAGTCCTCGCCGGGCTCTGTAGATCTTCTCGCCGCGGCGCAGCTCGTCGTCGGTCCAGTTGGGGAAAGGCCCGAGCGGCGGCGCGTGGATGCCGATGAGCTTCGCCCGGCCGGGGACCGTGCGAACGAGCTCACGTGCCACTGCTGGAGCGGGGCTGAGCGAGTTCGCCGCACGTTGCCCGAAGCCCCCCCAGGTCCGCGGCTCGTTGGTGTTGAAGACCTCCTCGTCCTCCGCCCAGTCGAGCATCAGCACCTGCTGGCCGCCCGGGTGCGGGAACGCGTAGTCCAGGAACGGATTGATCAGGAGCAGGTACCAGATGACCGATCATGGTGGTCTGGAGCGGGGAGCCCGGGATGTCCAGGTTCCGGGCCAGGTAGCCAGCGGCCCTCTCGACGATCCTGGCGGAGGTCGATGTCCGTGTAGACGAACTCTTGTCGTGACCGGGGCCGTGGGCGATCCGGAGGATCTCCTTGAGCCAGCCCCGGCGGTCGGGCCGTCGAAGTCGTCGGAGTTGTGCACGAACGTCTCGGGATCGGGAGCGCCGGGCGCGAACGGCGGGTAGGGGTTGAGCCGCCAGTCGTGGTTGCCGAGGATCGTGTAGACGGGCTGCGAGTAGCGCGATCCCGAGGCGAGCAGGTAGTAGAAGAGGAACCAGTTGCGGTCGGGGTGGTACGGCCGTCGACGCCGAGCTCGTGGCGGTGGCGCCCGCCGTCGACAAGCCCGAGGTGCCCGCGCCCGTAGTCGATCAGGTCGCCCGTGATCAGGATCGCCTCGGCGTCGCCCTTCGCGTCCTCGTAAAGCCGGGAGAAGACCCGGTTCCAGTTGTTGAACCGCACCGGGGCGCCCCGGTAGCGGAGCAGGCCGCCGACGGCGGACATCGGGGCCGGCGCCGGCGCGAGGTTGTGCTCGTACACGTCGGTGCGCACGTCGATGTGCGTGTCCGTGAGGTGGGCGACCTTGAGGCTGCCGGTCTTGCGGCGGACGAAGACGCGGATGCAGCACCTCGGTGAACCGCCGCTGGGGGTCGCGCGGCCTGATACGGCGGGTGGAGCGCGCCGTAGTCGAATCGGTACTCGTCGACCAGGAAGCCGAGGTTCAGCTGGAGCCAGCGCCGCTCGGCCTCCGTGTCGCCGCCAGCCGCCGCCGGCGCGGGACCGCGAACGGGTCGACGAGCAGCCGCATCTCGTCCGACGGCCCGCGGCGGCGCTCCCGTTCCAGAGCAGGTGGTACTGGCCGTCGGGCAGCCGTCCGCTCGCCGCCTCGGACACGCGGATCTCGTGCAGGTGGCGCAGGCCCTGCCGTCGGCGTAGAAGTCGCGGACCGCGCGCGACAGGCTCGCGACGATGCAGCCCTCGGGGCGGTCGCCGCCGAAGGCGACCGCGTCGGCGCGGTCGTCCTTCTGCGGCCGCGTGAGCCGCGGCGCCGCTGCGCACCGTGAGCTCGGCCGCGCTGAAGGAGCCGGGTTGTCCGTCGTCGATCCGGCGGCGGGTGCGCTCGTCCCAGCGGACGATCCGCAAGTGGCGCGCGGCGTCCTCGGCGGTGAGCGTCGGGCGGTCGCTGAGCAGCAGCACGCAGACCGAGTGCTGGCCGCCGGACGGGCCCCGCGGCGCGGACCTCGGCGCGACCACCGCGGGGAAGCCGAGCGCCGGCCAGAGGATGCGGGCGGCGATCGCCGGCCGCCGGTCGCGCTGCCGGCCGGCGCCGCGGGCTCCGCGCTGCCCGCCGGGCCGGCGGCGCCGGGCGTCGGCTGGCCGTGCGCACCGCCTCGACGAAGGAAGCGCGCCTGCACCGGGTGCCCGGACCAGTCGACTCCGCCGGTGCGCCAGGCCGAGCTTCCGGTCCTCGTCCGGTAGCTCGGGACCGGCGAGCGGACGACGTTCCTGGCCACGCCCGTCGGGCACGCGACGACGAACTCGAGCGTCCGCGTCCCGTCGGAGTAGGTGAAGCGGCCGGCGGACCCGCTCGGCCCGATCGAGTCCTGCACCCAGATGTCCGCGCGCGAGTGCGGCTGGATCTGCGGCGGCGGCGGGACGACCCAGTACGAGTCGGCGTCCTTGGCGGCCCGAACCAGCCGCAACGGCCGGTCGGAGCGGTTCTCGATCCGGGCGTAGCACGAGTAGTCCTGCCACGGGCGGCGGACCACCGAGGGCATCGCCGGCGCGCGGGCGGGCGCGACCGTGAACGCCGCCGCCCGTCCTGGTCGACCGCGAGCACCTGCGCGCGTGGCGCGCTCGAGGTCGACCTGCGTGAACGTGAACTGCTTGGGCGGGAGCGTCGGGCCGGGCGACGCACTCGTAGCCGCTGTTGACGTAGTTGGCCGGCGACACCGTCAGGCCGCCGACGGGCACGTGCGTGTGCCCCATCACGGCGAGATCGCTCGCCGTCTGCAGCGCGAGGCGCTGGGCGAACCACGCGAGGTCCTCGCCGCGCCAGTCGGCGGCCGCGGCGCGCAGCGCGTCCAGCGGGCGGCCCTCGCGCGCGACCCACTGGGTGAACAGGCCGGCGAACACGCGCATGGCGTCCTGCGCGGTGGTCGCCGAGCCGTCGGGCATGACGATCCGCTCGGTCTGCGGCATGCCCGTGATGCCGGCAGATGTACGTGAGCAGGAACGCGGCGAGATCGTCGCGCCGGTTCCAGCTCGCGAGGGCCGCGCCAGGTCGACGCCGTTCGGGTTGCCGCTGTTGCGCCGGTCGGCGGCGGTCTCGCCCGGCCGCAGCGTCCGCGACAGCTGGTAGCCGATCGCGCGCGTGACGAAGTGCCCCACCGGGATCGTGCCCCAGCGCGAGCGCGCGTCCGGCGCGTTGAACATGCACCAGTGATGGCCGTGGGTGAACACGGTGCGCGCGCCGCTCGCGCCGGTGACCACGCGCCACGGGCGCCTCGACGAGCTCGATCCGCTCGCCCGCGGGAGGGATCGCCGCCGAGCGAGCGGTTGAGCGCGGTCGATGTCCGCCCTCGTCAGGCTGCCGTCGTGGTTGCCGAGCAGCATGCGGACCCGGCCGGGCAGCGCCCGCACGACGGCGGCGAGCGGGCCGCGCGGGCCGAGCAGCGAGCGGTTGGCGGCGATGATGTCGCCCATCGACGGCGGCCGCACGTGACGGCGGGTAGGTCCAGACGTCGAACAGGTCGCCGAGCAGGACGACCTCGCGGATGACTCGCGCGGCGCGCCAGGATCCACGCGAGCACCTCGCTCAGCTGGCGCTCGTGGACCGACGACTGGTACCAGCACGTCGGGGCGCCGTTGCCGATGTGGACGTCGCTGAGCACGACGGCGTATCGCTGGCTGCCATCGGCGTTCGGCTGCGGTTCGGCTCGAACATGCGCGATCTCCCGTGCTCGTGCGGCGCTCCGATCGCAGCAAGAAGCGGGCCAGCGCGGCGTCAGCGCATCGACGCGGCGGTGAATCCGAGGCGCGCGCGATGCTTGGCGACGGTCCGGCGGGCGATCGGATAGCCGGCCTCGCGCAGCCGGTCGGCGAGGCGCTGGTCGGACATCGGGCCGTCGGCCGACTCCAGCAGCTTGCGCAGCTCCGCGTCGACGCCGCCGCTGACGCCGAAGAAGCGCGACAGCGGGACGATCGTCCGGTCCGGGAGCAGCGCGTACTTGTCGGCGACCGCCCGGCTCACCGTCGACTCGTGCAGGTCGAGCGCGGCGGCGACCTCGGCGCGGGTCAGCGGCTTCAGCGCCGTCTCGCCCGTCGACCAGGAAGTCCCGCTGCCGCTCGACGGCGTACTCGGCGACGCGCCGCAGGGTGTCCCAGCGGTCGCGGAGCTGGGCAAGGAACGACCTGGCGCGCGGGACCGAGGCCTCGCGCGGCGCCGCCGCCGCGCGCCGGACGCGCCAGCCGCGTCAGCGCGGGCTCCACGAGCTCGACCGTGAACGCGCCGGCGATCTCGTCGTGCTCGCTCACCACCACGTCCGGGACGACGTAGGAGGAGACCGCGCGGCGCGTTGCCGTCGAACGCCGGATACGGCCGCAGCCGCCGCCGGATCAGCTCGAGGACCTGCTGGATCTCGGCGCGCGAGACGCCGAGCGCCGTCGCGATCGAGGTGAAGTGTCCCCGCGCGAGCGCCGGCAGGTGATCGGCGATCACGGCGCGGGCCAGCCGCGCGCTCGTCATCGAGGTCGAGCGCGTCCAGCTGCAGCAGCAGGCACTCGGCGACGCTGGTCGCGCCGACCCCGGGCGGCCCGCAGCGGCGGACGACGTCGAGCACCGACGCCACGGCCGATCCGGCGACGCCGCAGCTCGGCGGCGATCTCGCGCGCACGACCGATCCAGCAGGCCGTGCTCGTCGAGGCTGTCGATCAGGCACTCGGCGATCGGGGCGTCGGCGGCGCTGGTCTCCATCCGCACCGCGCGCAGCAGCGCCTGGCGTGTCGGGCTCGGCCGCCGCGCTGTCGCCGGCCTCGAGCGACCGGGCGTCGCCGCCGCGCGGCGGGCCGGGACCGAGCACACCGGGCAGCGGGTCCGCCAGGTGCCCCGGCAGATCGGGCACTCGCCGGCGTCCGACCCGCTCCAGCGCCGCGTTCGCGCTCAGCTCGCGCTCGACGACCGACTGCATCGCGGCGCACGGCAGGGTCAGCAGCTCGCCGAACACGACCAGGGCCGGCGACACCTCAAGGCCGACCTTGGGCGCCATGGCCATCTCGAGCGCGAACGACAACGCGGAACCTCCCTTGGGGCGAGGTCGTGTAAGCGACGTTATCCGCATGCGCCAGCAAGAACCGTGCCAGCTCTCTGGCCCGCATCTTGCTGCGCGACGGGCGCGGTGATCGTCGACTGCCACTGCCACGCCGGCCTCGGCGACGGCCTGACCGGGCCGTGGGACACCGAGGCGCACCTCGACCGCTACCTCGTCCGCGCGGCGCGCGCCGGGATCGAGCGCACGGTGGTGTTCCCGACGTTCCACTCGGACTACGCCGTCGCCAACCGGCGGGTCGCGCGCATCGTCGCGCGCCTCTCGCGGCAGGCTGTACGGCTTCGCGTTCGTCCATCCGGTCCGCGACGCCGGCCGCGTGCATGGCGCTGGTCCGCGAGGCGGTCGAGCGGCACGACTTCCGCGGCATCAAGGTGCACCGCCACGACGCCCGCATCACGCGCGAGATCTGCGAGGCGGCGCGGCGGTTCGGCGTCCCCGTGCTCTACGACCCGATGGGCGAGGTCGAGCCCGTCGAGCTGCTCGCGGGCGAGTATCCCGACGTCCAGTTCATCATCCCGCACCTCGGGAGCTTCGCCGACGAGTGGCGCGCGCAGGTCGCGATGATCGGGATGCTGCTGCGCCACGCCAACGTCCACACCGACACCTCGGCCGTGCGGCGGTTCGACCTTCTGGCCGAGGCGGCGCGGCGGCGGCCGCGGCAGGTGCTCTTCGGGAGCGACGGGCCGTGGCTGCACCCCGGCGTCGAGCTGGCGAAGGTGCAGGCTCATCGGGCTCAGCGCGGCCGACGAGCAGCGCGTGCTGGGCGGCAACGTGCTGCGCCTCATCAATCGGGCGCCGCCGGCGCGCAGGCGGCCAGGCCGAAGACTCGCCCGAGGGTTCGAGCCCCTCCCTTTCCGCTAAGGTGCACCGATCGGTGCACTATCGCCAACCCTCGACGGGACCTTCTTCGCCCTCTCGGATCCGACCCGGCGCGGGATCCTCGAGCGCCTCGGCGGCGGCCCGGCCACGATCAGCGAGCTCGCGCAGCCGTACGGGCTGACGCTCAACGGGATCAAGAAGCACGTTGGCATCCTCGAGCGCGCCGACCTCGTCGTGACCGAGAAGGTCGGGCGTGCGCGCGAGTGCCGGCTCGGATCGGCGAGCCTGGGCGACGCGACCGAGTGGATCGAGGGCTACCGCCGCGCGTGGGAGGGCCGGCTCGATCGCTTCGAGCGGTTCGTCGAGCGGAGGGAAGGCGCATGAGCCTCGACCTGCGCTTCGAGCGGCTGATCGCGGCCCCGCCCGAGCGGGTCTTCGACGCCTTCACCGACCCGGAGGGCCAGCGCGAGTTCTACGGCACGGACGATGCCGGGTGGGTCGTCGACTCGCGCTGCGACCTGCGCGTCGGCGGCGTCTGGTCGGTCTCGTTCGGCCCGGCGCCCGACCGGCTCTACCACCACCGCCACGTGTTCGAGGCGATCGAGCGGCCGCACCGGATCCTGATCGCCTCGACCGAGACCCGGCTCGACGGGTCGAGCTTCGAGACCACGCTGGAGTTCACGTTCGAGCCGCGCGACGGCGGCACCCTGATGACGATGGTCCAGGCCGGGTTCCCGAGGAGGCGCTGCGCGACGAGCACACCCGCGGCCTCCCGAACGCCTTCGACCGCCTCGAGCGCACGCTCTAGAGAGAGGAGACCGATGTCCACCTCCGTCCTCTACATGTCGATGTCCCTCGACGGGTTCATCACCGGGCCCGACGACGACGCCGGCCAGGGCCTCGGGGCCGGCGGCGAGGTCCTGCACGACTGGCTCGCCGAGCGGCGGCGGCGGCCCCTCCGCCTATCGCCCGTCGGGGCCGAGCGGCGAGGTCTTCGACGAGCTGATGGCGACCGGCGCCGTGCTGGTCGGGCGCCGCACGTTCGACATCGCCGGCCGCTGGAACGGCGATCACCACGACGGCGTCCCGATCTTCGTCCCGACCCGGGGCGAGCCGCCGGAGCCGGCGTGGGACCGGGTCCACTACGTCACCGACGGGGTCGAGAGCGCGATGGTGCAGGCGAAGGAGGCGGCGGGCGATGCCGACGTGATGGTCCACGGCGCCACGCTGGCGCAGTCGTGCTCTGCGCGCCGGGTGCTCGACGAGCTCGAGATCCACCTGATCCCGCTCCTCCTCGGCGCGGGGCGGCGGCTGTTCGACGGCGAGCGCGTCCGCGCTCGAGCTCACCCGCGTCATCGACGCACCCGGGGTCACCCACCTGCGCTACCGGGTGGCGGCATGAGCGAGCGGCGGCTGATCCTCCACATGTCGGTCTCGCTCGACGGCTTCGTCGCCAACCGCGACGGCGTCATCGACTGGCTCACCCCGGGCGACGGCGTCGACCACGGCAACCGCCGCCACCGTGCCAACCTCGAGATGCTCGGGGAGGTCGGGCTGATCGTGCTCGGTCGCGGCGCCTACGAGGAGATGGCCGGCGCCTGGTCGAGCTCGGACAGCCCGATGGCGGTGCTGATCAACGCGCTGCCGAAGATCGTCTACTCGCAGAGCCTGTCCGAGGAGCCGACCTGGAACAACACGCGGATCTCGCACGCCGCGCTGAGCGACGAGATCCCGGCGCTCAAGCGCGAGGGCGGCAAGGACATCGTCGTCTTCGGCGGCGGCCGCCTCGCCCACAGCCTGATCCGCGAGCGCTTGGTCGACGAGTTCCGGCTCACGGTGCACCCGGTGGCGCTCGGCGAGGGGCTCTCGCTCATGCACGGGTTGCCCGAGCCGCAGCGGTTCGAGCTGATCAGCAGCACCACGTACGCCGACGGATCGGTGATGCAGGTCCTTCAGCCGGCCTGAAGCAGCGTGAACTCGCTCCGGCAGAGCGTCCGCCACGCGGCGGGCGCTGCGGCCGGCCAGACGTGGTAGTCGTCGCCGCGGGCACGGTCGACCTGCAGTGGCGGGGCGGGAGCGGTCAGCGCTGCCCATCGGTCGGCGCTGTCGTCAAGCTCGCCGACGTCGGTGCCGAGGCGCGCCTTGGCCAGGCGCATCATCAGCGTCCCCTCCATCCACAGCACGTCCGGTCCCCACGCGTCGGCGAACGGGCGATAGCCGCTGAACGTCTGACCGGCCGCCCCCGGCCAGAGGATGCGGCGGCCGTCAACACGCATGGTCGCGTCGGTCGCGCGCTCGACGGCCACTGCCTCGGCGTGACGACCCCGTCCGAGCAGCCAGCAGGATCCCGTACGCCTGCACGTCGACGGGCCGGGCGTCGTCGCCCAAGCCCTGGCGGAAGCGGTCGCCAGCAAAGAGCTCGGCGTCGATGGCGAGGTCCATCTGCGAGCGGCGCGCCGCCGAGGCGCTGCGGATCTCGACGGAGTGGCTGGAGGGCATCCTCGAGCACACCACGACGCGGATCACGGTCAAGGACGACGAGGGCCGCTACCTGCTGGTCAACCGGGCGTGGCGAGAGGCGAACGGCGTCGATGCGACCGGCCACAAGGACGCCGAACTGTTCGCCCCCGAGGTCATCGAGCAGGTGCTCCGGACCGACCGGGAGGTGTGGGGCACGGGCCGCACGGTCGAGTACGAGCGGACGATCGGCGCGTCGACTGCGCTGGTGGTCAAGTTCCCGTTGCGCGACGAGGCGGGCGAGATCTACGCCGTTGGGTCGGTGGCCACGGACATCTCCGAGCGCAACCGCGCCCTGGCCGAGGCGCGCGCGGCGTCCGAGGCGAAGTCGGACTTCGTGGCCAACATGAGCCACGAGATCCGGACGCCGCTCAACGGCGTGATCGGGATGCTCGAGCTGCTCGAGGACACGTCGCTGAGCGACGAGCAGCGCTCGCTGGTCGAGACGGCCGTCTCATCCGGCGACGCGCTGCTGGCCGTCGTCAGCGACGTGCTGGACTTCTCGAAGATCGAGGCAGGCAAGCTCGAGCTCGAGCAGCGCGCCTTCGACCCGCGTGACCTGGTCGAATCGACCGGGGCGATGCTCGCACCGCTGGCGCAGGAGAAGGGCGTCGAGCTCACGTTGTTCGTCGACGATGCGGTGCCGGGGACGCTGCGCGGCGACGAGCACCGGGTTCGCCAGGTGCTCACGAACCTGCTGGCCAACGCGATCAAGTTCACCGACGAGGGCGAGGTGTCGGTGCGGGTCGAGGCCGAGCGCCCGGACGACGGCAGCGCACAACTGCGCGTGCAGGTGACCGATACCGGGATCGGGATCGCGCAAGAGGAGCTCGCGCAGCAGTTCGAGCCGTTCACGCAGGCCGACACCTCGACCACGCGGCGGTTCGGCGGCACCGGGCTAGGGCTGGCGATCACGCGCCGGCTCGTCTCGATCATGGGCGGCGAGCTGACGGCGGAGTCTGAGCCCGGCCGCGGCAGCACGTTCCGGTTCCAGATCACGCTCGTCGTGGTCGACGCCGAGCGCCCGAGCCGGCGCGCGCGGGCCGGGCTGCCCGAGGACACGCGCGTGCTCGTCGTCGATGACAACGCCACCAACCGCGAGATCGTGCGCGCGTACCTGCGGAGTCGCGTCGCCGTCTGCGACGACGCCGAGAGCGGGCCGGCGGCGCTCATGATGCTGGAGGTGGCGGCGCGCGGCGGGAGCCCCTACGACCTCGTGTTGCTCGACTCTGAGATGCCCGAGATGAGCGGAGCCGACGTCGCCCGCGCGATCCGCTCCGAGCCGCTCCTGAACGCCAGCCGGCTGGTGATGCTGACGTCCGCCGGCACCAGCGGCGCCGGGGCGGACGTCGAGCGCGCGCTGACCAAGCCGGTCCGCCGCGCCGCGCTGCTCGAGACGCTCGCGGACGTGCTCGGGGACGTCGAGCAGCTCGAGCCGGCGACCGCGCTCGACGCCGCGGCGGTCGGCGCGCGCGGGGTTGTCCTCGTCGCCGAGGACAACCCGGTCAATCAGCTCGTGATCGAAACCATGTTGCGCCGCCGCGGCTTCGCTGTCGACATCGTCCACGACGGGCTCGAGGCTGTCCAGCGGCTCGATTCGGAGCGTCACCTCGCGGTCTTCATGGATTGCCAGATGCCGAACCTCGACGGCTACGAGGCGACCGCGCGGATTCGCGAGGAGGAGCCGCCGGATCGTCACATGCCGATCGTCGCGATGACGGCCCACGCGTTTGCGGGCGACCGCGAGCGATGCCTGCGCGCCGGGATGGACGACTACCTCTCGAAGCCGCTGCGCGCTCAGGATCTCGATCCGGTCCTCGAGCGGTGGCTCGCGCCCGCGGTGAGCGACGGTGGCGACGACGGGCTCATCGACGACGAGCGAATGAGCAGCCTGCTCTCGCTGGTCCCCGGACTCGCCGAGAAGGTCGTAGACGTGTTCGCCCGCACGACGCCGGCGGTGCTCGACGACCTGCGCGCAGCCGTCGAGCGGGACGACGGCGAGGCGCGCCGAGCGCTCGCGCACAAGCTGCGCGGAAGCGCCGACACCGTCGGCGCCCAGCGTCTCTCGGAGCTTGCCCGGCAACTCGAGCTCGGCGAGGGCACCGACGCGGCGGTCGCCGAGCTGGAGCCGGTCTATCGCGACACGCTCGACGCGCTCCAGCGGCTCGCGGCTAGATCTGCGCGGCGACCAGCACCACTGTGAACACCACGAGCAGGACCCCGCCGAACGTGAACGCCGCCACCACGCGGACCGAGAGCGGCGAGTGCACCCCGTCGAGGATCGAGCGCTCGAGCTCGCGCTGGCGGTAGGCGCCGAACAGGAGCAGCCCGATCGCGAGTGCGGCGTACCCGCAGCCGAGCAAGATGTAGGGCCAGGGCGCCACGTCGAGCAGCTCCGGGGCGAAGCGCCCGACGGCCAGCGCGCCGGCGGTCGCGGCCAGCGCGGTCCGCCACCACGCGAGCCACGTGCGCTCGGCCGCCATCGACGTGCGCTGCCAGACGTCGACCGCTGGGGGCGACTCCGGCTTAGGCTCGGCCATGCGGCGGAGTCTACGGTCGCGGGCGAGCGGATCCGTTGCGATGATGCGGCCATGACCGAGACGCTGCCTGAGATCCACACAGACCTGTTCATCGCCGGCGCGCGGCAGGAGGCGGCCGAGAGCTTCGCCGTCCACGATCCCGCCGACCCCGAGGCGGTGGTCGGCTACGCGGGTGCGGCCTCGGACGAGCAGGCGCGCGCCGCCGTCGCCGCGGCGCACGACGCCTTCCCGGCGTGGGCGGCGCTGGGTCCGCACGAGCGCGCCGCACAGGTGAAGGCCAGCCTCGGTGCGCTGGCCGCCGACAACGACGAGCGTGTCGATCTGCTCTCGCGCGAGAACGGCAAGGTGCGCTCGGAGTGCGACATCGAGATGCACGTGATCGAGGCGCGGTTCGAGCTCGCCGCCGGGCTCGCCGACGTCGTCGCCGGCGTCCGCGAGCTGCCCGCGCCGCCGTACCGCACCCTGGTCACGCATCTGCCGCTCGGCGTCGTCAGCCTGATCGTCCCGTTCAACTGGCCGCTGGCGATCCTCGCCGCGTCGCTGCCGCAGGCGCTGGTGGCGGGCAACACGGTCGTCGTCAAGGCACCGCCGACGACGCCGCTGTCGTTCGTGCGGACGATCGCGCTGATCGCCGCCGAGCTGCCGCCCGGCGTGCTCAACGTCGTCTCGGGACACGACGCCGTGCTCGGGCCGGTGCTGATCCAGGACCCGCGCGTGCGCAAGGTCGGCTTCACCGGCAGCGTCGGCGCCGGCAAGCGGATCATGGCCATGTGCGCTGACAACCTGACGCGCGTCCTGCTCGAGCTCGGCGGCAACGACCCCGCGATCGTGCTCGAGGACGCGGTGATCGACGAGGAGGCGATCGGCAAGCTGTACGTCGGCGCCTTCTTGACGACCGGCCAGGTGTGCATGGCGATGAAGCGCCTCTACGTGCACCGCTCCCACTACGACGCCGTCGTCGAGGGTCTGTCGGGCGCGGTGGGCGCCCAGAAGATCGGCCCGGGCCTGCACGCCGACGCCACGATGGGGCCGCTCAACAGCGCGCGCCAGCGCGACTACGTGAGCGAGCTGCTCGACGAGGTCCGCGCGGACGCGGAGGTGCGCGAGCTGGCAGAACCCGTCGACGAGGACGCCTTCGCGCGCGGCCAGTTCATGCGGCCGTCGCTCGTCCTCGACCCGCGTCCGGACGCCCGCGTCGTGACCGAGGAGCAGTTCGGGCCCACGCTTCCGATCATCCCCTTCGACGACGAGGAGTCCGCCATCGCCGCGGCCAACGACACCTGGTCAGGCCTGTGCTCGTCGGTGTGGTCGGGGGACATGGAGCACGCCGGCCGCGTCGGCGCCCGGCTGCGGACGGGCTTCACGTTCGTCAACGCCCACAACGCGCCGTTCCTCGACGAGCGCGCGCCGTTCGGCGGCTTCAACCAGAGCGGGATGGGTCGCGAGATGGGCGAGGAGGGGATCCTGGGCTTCACCGACACGCACTCGGTGGGCTTCCCGGCGTAGTCACGGGCGCGCCGGTCCGCGGACCTGCCCGCCCATGTCGGCCATCAGGATCAGGCCGGAGCCGTGCGTGACGGCGCCCATCATCGTGTTCGACGTCCCGTCCTGGATGCCGAGCCCGGCGTGGCCGTTGTAGATGATGAGTCCCGCCGCGACGACGGCAAGGGTCGCGAGCGCGCGCTTGAGAGTGGTGAGGGTCATACCCCCGGTAACGCCGCGGTCGGGATTCCATTCCGCTCAGTAGCCCCGCCGGATCTGCTTCCGGCGGACGGCGGGCGGGATCGGCGGCGGCGTGATCTTGCGGGGCGGCGGGGTGAAGCGGCGCGGGGGCAGCGGCGCCTTGCGCAGGGAGTGACGTGAGCGGGGCATCTGGACCTCCTGTGAAACGAGACGAACCGTCTCGTCACACTCTGCCGCAGGCTTCGGTGTTTGTCAAGACGGACCGTCTCGTCTCAGCGCTATGATCGCCGCATGCCGAACGCAACCCGCCGCAGCGAGCGCTCTCGCCGCGCGATCCTCACCGCGGCGCTCGACCTCGTCGAGGAAGTGGGCTACGCCAAGACCAGCGTCGAGGGCATCGCGGCCCGAGCCGGCGTGGGCAAGCAGACGATCTACCGCTGGTGGCCGTCGAAGGGTGCGGTGCTGCTCGACGCGCTGCTGGCGCTCAGCGAGGGCGATGACGGGGTCGAGCCGCTGCCCGACACGGGCGACGTCGCCGCCGACCTCAAGGCTGTGCTCCGCGCCACCGTCGAGGAGCTCCGCGACCCGCGCTACGACGCGCCGATGCGCGCGCTGGCCACCGAGATCCTCCACGACCCCGCGCTGCACGCGCGCTGGAGCGAGTGGATCGAGGCGCCGTTGACCCGCATCCGCGAGGAGCGGCTGCGCAGCGCGCAGCAGCAGGGCGAGCTGCCCGAGGACCTCGACCTCGCGCTTGCGATCGACCTCATCTGGGGCCCGCTCTTCCACCGCTGGCTGCAGGGCAGCGGGCGGCTGACGCCGGAGTGGGCGGACGCGGTGGTCGACGCCGCGCTGCGCGGGCTGCGCTGAACCCAGGTCACCCGCCCCGGGTGATGAACGCCGCCACGCGGCGGTGGATCGTCTCCGTATGAGCGGGGAGAAGCTGCGGGTCGTCGTCGTGGTGGGAACGCGCCCTGAAGCGATCAAGCTCGTCCCGCTCATCCTCGCCCTGCGCGAGAGCGAGACGCTGAAGCCGGTGGTCGTGTCGAGCGGCCAGCACCACGCGATGGTCCAGGAGGTGCTCGCGCTCGCCGGGATCACCGCGGATGTCGACTTGTGGGTGGGCACGCGCTACTCGAGCCTCAACTCGCGCGTGGCGGCCTTCATGCGCCGCTTCGAGGACTACCTCGGCACCACGTTCCCCGACGTCAACGGGGAGCGGCCGACACGTGACGGGGTATTCGCCGGCAGGTTCCCGGCCGCCGTGCTCGTGCACGGGGACACCAGCTCCGCGTTCGCCGCCGCGCTGGCGGCGTTCCACCTGCGGATCCCCGTCGGCCACGTCGAGGCCGGGCTGCGGACCGGGGGCTACAACTTCTCGCCCTTCCCGGAGGAGCTCAACCGCCAGCTGGTCTCGTGCATCGCCGCGATCCACTTCGCGCCGACGGCCGACAACGAGGAGAACCTCGTGCGCGAGGACATCCCGGCGAACCAGATCTACGTCTGCGGCAACACGGGCATCGACGCGTTGCGGTGGGCGGCCGGGTTGGACGTCCCGTTCGACGACCCGCGGCTCGGCGAGCTCGTCGAGGGCGACGCGCGGGTCGTGGTGGTGACCGCGCACCGGCGCGAGAACTGGGGTGACGGCCTGCACGGGATCGCCGACGGCATCGCGCGCCTGGCCGGCGAGCGGCCCGAGCTCCACTTCGTGCTCCCGCTGCATCCCAACCCGCGCGTGCGGAACGACCTCCGGCCCACGCTCGAGCCGCTCGACAATGTGCTCCTCACCGAGCCGCTTCCGTATGCCGCGATGGCGAAGCTCCTCGCTCGCTGCGACCTCGTGATCACGGACTCGGGCGGCCTGCAGGAGGAGGCGCCGTCGCTCGACAAGCCGGTGCTGGTCGCACGTGACAGCACCGAGCGCAACGAGGGGGTCGAGACCGGCACGCTGCTGCTCGTCGGCACGGATCCCGACCGCATCGCGGGTGAGGCCGCGCGGCTGCTCGACGACCCGGTCGCCCACGCCGAGATGGCGAACGCGAGGAACCCCTACGGCGACGGCCGCGCCGCCGAGCGGATCGTGGCGCAGCTCGACCACATGGTCACCGGCGCCAACCCGCCGCAGCCGTTCGGGTCCGGCTACTCGCGCTCGGCGATCCTCAGGGCCGTCGGCGCCGACAGCTGGCTCGAGCCGCTGCCCGAGCAGGACGTCGACGAGCGCTGGGAGGAGCACCTCTCGGCCGCGCGCGACCCGTGACCGCGGTCGTCCTCCCGTTCGAAGGGCTGCCGACGTTCTGGCGGGTGCTGTTCATCGCCGCGTTCGTGGTCATCGTGGTGATGCTGGTCTGGACGACGCTGCTGTTCATCCGGGCTGAGCGTGCGCGGACGCGCCCGCCGCCGGTGCCCGACGACGGCGCCGACGGCTTCGCGTGGGTCTTCCTCGTGCCCGCGCTCAACGAGGCACTGACGATCCGCGACAGCGTCGCCCGACTGCAGGCGATCCCAGTGGAGCGGCGCCACATCGTCGTCATCGACGACGGATCTGACGATGGCACCGCGGACGCCCTCGCCGCGATCACCATGCCCGGCCTCCAGGTGCTGCGGCGCGAGCCGCCCGGGGCAAGGGAGGGCAAGGCCGCCGCGCTCAACTACGCCTACCGGCGGCTCACCGAGCTCGTGGGCGAGACGCCCCGTGACCAGCTGATCGTCGTGGTCGTCGACGCCGACGGGCGGCTCGCTCCGGACGCGCCCCTCTATGCGGCAGCGCACTTCGTCGACGAGCGCGTCGGTGGCGTTCAGTCGCTCGTCCGGATCTACAACCGCGGGCGCATGCTCACGTGGTTCCAGGACGTGGAGTTCGCCGTCTACGGCTTCCTCTACCAGGCCGGCCGCACGGGCTGGGGCACCGCCGGCATGGGCGGGAATGGGCAGTTCAACCGGCTCTCCGCGCTCGACGAGGTCGCCGACCACGTCGGACCGTGGCGCGACCGCCTGACTGAAGACCAGGACCTCGGGCTGCGGTTGATCGGCGCGGGCTGGCACGGCCGCCAGGAGCTCCGCGCGGTGGTCGAGCAACAGGGCCTGCCCGGCCTGCGCCGGCTGTTCCGGCAGCGCACGCGCTGGTCGCAGGGGAACCTGCAGGCGATGGGCCTCCTGCGCGTCGTCTTCCAGGCGCCGGCGTCGCTGGTGGCGCGGCTCGACCAGCTCACCTACCTGCTGATGCCGTTCTGGCAGGCCGTGGTGGGCGCGTCGCTGATCGGCTCGCTCGTGCTGTGGGCAATCGGCAAGGTCGACTTCTGGGACGGCGGCCCGCTGTGGCAGCTCGTGTTCTTCTGGGTGCTGGGCGTCGGCGGCGTGATCCTCGGCTGCGTGGCGCGCGGGGCGCCGCGCGGCATCCGCGGGATCCTCGGCGGCGTGCTGGTCGCGCAAGCGTACGCGTTCTACACCTGGCTGTTGTGGCCGGTCCTCGTCCGCTCGACGCTGCGCCAACTCACGGACCGTCGCGGGTGGGCGAAGACCGAGCGCGAGGTCGTGGCGTCCTAGAGCTCCGCCAGGTGCGCGCGCACCGAGGCGGCGAGCTCGTGGGTGAAGGCCGGGAACGGGCCGACCGCCGCGTCGACCTCCGCGGTGAGCGCGCGCAGGTCGGTCGTGCGGGCGGCGCGGACCGCGCTGCGGACGGCCCGCACGAAGTCGAGCGAGCGGTCGAGGAACTCGCGCGCGGCGGCGCGCTCCATGACGTCGTAGTGCGCGGTGAGCAGGAGGTCGGGGTCCAGCGCGCGCAGGCGCCGGATCGTCGCCTCGTAGGCGCTCGCGTCGTAGTAGCGCGGCGGGATCAGGCGCCGGCCCGCGCGGTCGTAGACGCCGTCGGCGAGCACCGCGTCGATCACGATCGCCGCGCCCGTCTCGGCGTCCCACAGGCCGAGGTGCCCGGCCGTGTGGCCGGGGAGCGCGAGCACCTCGAGCCGGCGGTCGCGGCCGAGGCGCAGCGTCTCGCCGCCGCGCAGCCCGACGTCGATCGGCGCGTCGCCACCCAGCTCGTGCTCGAGGAACGCGACGTCCTCCTCTGACGGCCCGAACCCGTAGGCCTCGTACCAGCGGTAGTTGCCGGCGAGCATCGCCGCGTTGGACTCGATCCAGGGCCGGTCGGCCTCGCCGCACAGGAACCGCGTGCCGGGCGAGAGCTCGAGCAGCGCGCGGTTGCCGCCGCAGTGGTCGACGTCGGCGTGCGAGATGAGCACGTCGTCGATCGGCCGCTCGTTCACGTACGGCGCGATGACGGTGCGCGGCATGTCGCGCAGGCCGGTGTCGACCAGCAGCGTCCGCTCCTCGCCCACGAGCAGGTACTGGCAGACGTAGCGCTCGCCGAGGTCCCCTTCCAGCCGGTGGATACCGCGGGCGACCTCCATGCTGGGATGATGGCGCGATGGCCGGGCGGACGTCGCTGAGCGAGCTGCTGATCGTTGATGCCGACGTGCATGTGCACGAGAGCCCTGGTGCGCTCGCGCCCTACTGCGACCCGCCGTGGGACGTCGCGCTGCGCGCGGTCGCCGACGTTCCCGAGCGCTACCTGGACATCCCCGGCTTCTCGCCGGGCGGCGACGGGACGCTGACCGCGCGCTTCCCGACCTCGCACGAGGCGACGCGGATGGTGCACACGCCCGAGCAGATGGTGAGCGAGCTCAGTGAGATCGGCGTCGACCTGGCGGTGCTGTTCCCCGATCACCTGCTCAAGCTCGCGGTGCTGCCGCAGGCCGACTACGCGGCCGCGCTCGCGCGCGCCTACAACGCGTGGCTGATCGAGGAGTGGACGTCGCGCCACCCGGCGCTGCTCGCGGCGATCGTGGCGTGCCCGCAGGAGCCGGAGGACGCTGCCCGCGAGATCGAGCGCTACGCCGACCGCGCGGTCGCCGTGTACCTCCCGTGCGCCGGCCTGGACCCGCTGTGGGGTCACCGCTCCTACGACCCGATCTTCGACGCGGCGCAGAACGCCGACCTGCCGGTGCTGCTGCACGCCGTGACCGTGACCTCGCCCGTCTTCCCGTTCAACAACCACGGCTTCGACACCGAGTTCGCCCGCCACTCGACGTCGCACACGTTCTCGATCATGGCCAACGTCATCAGCATGGTCTCGACGGGCGTCGTGGTCCGCTTCCCGCGCCTGCGGATCGGCGTCACCGAGGCGGGCATCTCGTGGATGCCGTTCCTCTGCAACCGCCTCGACAAGGAGTACCTGGAGCGCCGCCGCGAGGTGCCGTTCCTGACCGAGCGCCCGAGTCACTACGTCAAGCAGATCTACGTGGCGACGCAGCCGATCGAGGAGCCCGAGCGCCTGCGCGACATCGTCACGCTGATGGAGCTCTACGACGGCGACGACACGACCGTGTTCGCCTCGGACTGGCCGCATCACGACTTCGACCACCCGATGAAGCTCGACATGGTGCCGCTGTCGGAAGCGGTGCGGGCGAAGGTCTTCGGCGAGAACGCGCTGGCACTGTTCGGGATCGATCGTGACGGTCGTCGGAACGGTCGCTGACTTCCCCGAGGGGACGCACCGGATCGTCTCCGTCGAGGGGCGCGAGGTCGGCGTCTTCAACATCGGCGGCAGGCTCTACGGGCTGCTGAACCGCTGCGCGCACCAGGGCGGGCCGGTGTGCGCCGCGCGACGGACGACCGGCACGCTCGTGGCCGACGCCGACAGCGGGTGGCAACCACGCTGGGAGCACGAGGGGGAGATCGTGGCCTGCCCGTGGCACGGGCTCGAGTACCACGTGCCGAGCGGTCGCTGCCTGGCCTACCCGGAGATCGTGCTGCGCCGCTACGACGTCGTCGTGGAGGGGGAGGACGTCGTCGTCAGCCCCGCATCCACCCGCCGTCCACCAGCAGCGTCTGGCCGCTGACGAACCCGCTGTCGCTGCCGGCGAAGAACGCGATCGCGCGCGCGACGTCCTCGACCTCGCCGCGGCGCTTGATCGACTGGGCGGCGAGCACGCCCTCCCACAGCGCGTCCTGGTCGGCGTGGATCTCGGTGGCCGCGGTGGGGAACGCGCCCGGGGCGACGGCGTTGACGCGGATGCCCTCCGGTCCGGCCTCGCGGGCGAGCGAACGGGTAAAGCCGATCACTGCACCCTTCGACGCGACGTAGGAGACGAGTCCAACCTCGCCCCAGTAGAACGTCACCGACGCGACGTTCACGATCGACCCGCCGCCGCGGGCGAGCATCTGCGGGCGCACCGCCTTGGCAAGCAGGAAGTAGCCGCGCACGTTGGTGGCGAAGACCGCGTCCCACTCCGCGGCGTCGGCCTCGTGCCAGGGGCCGATCGGGTAGATCGCGGCGTTGTTGACGAGGATGTCGGCGCCGCCGAACGCCTCCTGCGCCCGCGCAGCGACCGCCTCGATCTGCTCGGGGTCGGAGACGTCCGCCTCGATCGCGAGCGCCTCACCGCCGTCCGCCTCGATCGCGGCGACGGTCTCGCGCAGCGCATCGGGCTGCAGCCCGGCGGCCAGCACGCGCGCACCGCGGGCGGCGAGCAGCGCCGCCGTGGCGGCGCCGATCCCGGTCGCGGCGCCGGTGACGATCGCGGTCTTACCTGCGACGGACACGGCGCGGATCGTACGCCCACGTCGCGGATGTATGGTCGCCCGACCCGAGAAGGAGTGGATCGATGGTCAAGCTCGTTGTCGCCTACGGCCCGCCGACGGACCCCGCGGCGTTCGATCAGCACTACGAGGAGACGCACCGCCCGCTGGCGCTCGCGGTCCCCGGGCTGCGCAACTTCGAGGCGGGCAAGGTGCTCGGGACGCCGGACGGCAGCGCTCCGCCGTACCACCTGATCGCGCAGCTGACGTTCGACGATCCCGGGGCGCTGCAGGAGGCGATGGCCACCCCGGAGGGACAGGCCGCGGCGGGCGACATCCCGAACTTCGCGTCCGGCGGCGCGACGCTGATGGTCGTCGAGGCCTGAGCGGTAGCTAGCCGGCCCCGAGCTTCCTCGCGACCGAGTCGGCCGTGGCGGACGTGTCCGCCACGGCCATCGCGACCTTCAGCTTGCACGTGTCGAACGTCTTGTTGTTCGTCACGGGCCGCAGCAGCAGCGTCAGGCCCGGCAGCGGTGCCGACGACTGCTTGCTCGGCTTCACGACCGCGGTCTTGGCGCCGCTGGTGAAGCTGAGCGGCACCACCACGTACCCCGTCTCGTTCCCGCCGCTGCGCAGCCAGAAGTAGGCGACCTTGCTGAGTGCGACGGCAGCGCCGCCCTTCTTCATCGCGATGCGACTGCCCGACTTCATGACGGCGGTGATCTTCGCGCCGCTGCCATAGGACGGGAAGCGGACCTCGACGTCGAGCTCCTGGTCGTTGTCCCCGCGGGAGACGTCCCACTCGCCGAGGATGTGGTCGGGCTTGAAGTGGTTCGTCGAGCGCACGGTGACGCCGCCGCCCTTGCGCACGCCGGTCACCTCGAGATCGCTGAACGAGCCGGCGTAGGGCGTCGACGGGTACTTCGCCCCGGTGGTGATCTTGCCGCGCGGTCCCTTCGTCATCGTCAGCGGCGGCGGTCCGTTCTGCTTGCGCGGCACCGAGCTGGAGACCACCACGTCGTCGCCGTGCTTGACCACCACGCCGAAGTTCGCCGCGCCGTTGCCGCCGATGCTCGCCGCCACGCGCTGGTCGGCGTCCGAGAATCGGCACAGGTCGAGCCCGCCGTACGGGAACGCGCCGTTGCTCTGCGCGACGATCGCGCCGTTGTAGGAGGGCGTCGTGACGGTCAGACGGCCGATCCCCGGGTCATACGCGTAGAGCGCGGGCGGGGTGGCGTTGGGCAGCTTCTCGATGTCGCGCCAGACGGCGCGCGTGGCCAGGAACACGAAGCGCGCCGCCATGTCGGGCGGGTTCGGCGTCAGCGTGCTCTTGACGGGATAGGTCGGGCGTCTGCGGCACCGCCTGCCCGGCCAGCTTCGCCCACCGCGTGTAGGTCGCGAGCGCGCGGTCGAACAGCCACTTCGCGTGCTGGGAGTCGGCCGCGTCGCCCTGCTCGTCGTTGAGCATGATCGCGAACAGCCCGCCCAGCGACCACGCCCAGTAGCGGCCCAGGTGCCAGCGGTCGAGGTACAGGCCGGTGTCCCAGTTCAGGTAGCCGGAGTGGGTGAAGTAGGCCGAGATCGCCCGCTTGGACCAGGCCTTCAGCACCTTCTTCTCGTGCGAGCTGAGCACCAGCCCGTACTGCTTCGCCTCGGGCAGGTAGCTGAGCGCGTCGAGGATGATGCAGGCGTACTCGTTGGACTCGATGTTCTGCGGGTCGTTGACGCTCGACAGCGGGTCGCGGTGGAAGCTCCAGCTCGGGCCCAGGTTGTTGATCATCCACGGGTCGCGCTTCTGGGTCGCGCCGGTGCACCAGCGGGTGAGCTGGTTGCGGAACTGCGACATCCACTTCTGCGGCGAGTCGGTGGTGACCGCCGCCCACACGTAGAGCTCCAGGTACCAGTTGACCTGGTTCAGCCGCATGTTCGGGTACTTGAAGAACACGCCCTCGGCCGTCGCCTGGATGCGCTTGGCGATCAGCGACGCGGTGTTCGAGGAGAGCCCGATCGTGTCCCGGACGAGCCACGCCCGCGACAGCGCCTCCGCGACCTTTGGATCGATCGACACGTGCTGGCTCTGTTTGCTCGACGTCGGCGAGCTGGTCCACCCGGGGGTGTGCGACTGCGACGAGGAGTGCGGGTTGGTCGAGCCCGTGCTGCCGCTCGAGGGCGCCGTCCGGAACGGCGGATGGGTCACGAGCTGCTCGGCCATCCGCTTGGCGCGCGCGTCGTTGCGGGTCGGGCCGCCCGTGTAGCCCACCTGGGCCGCGATCGAGTGCGCGGCGAGCATCGCGGCGCTGGTACGGATGTCGGCGGTGCCGTAGAACCCCGTCGATTCGCTCCACAGGTCGTCGGCGGCGGTCATCGCCCAGTCGGCGAACGCCCAGTAGTCGTCGTTGGTCCAGCCGCTCTGGGTGGGGAGGTCGGGCGCCGGCACCGCCTGCGCGGCAGCCAAGCTGGCGGGAGCGAGGAGCGTTCCGGCGAGCGAGGCTCGGCCGGCATCTGCGATGAACTCCCTCCGCGTCCTCATACGGCCACCGGCGGGCCCTTCTCGGTGCGGGCGGCGGCCGCCTCGCGCTCGGCGAAGTACTCCTCGCCCTCGATGCTGAGGTGCGGGAGACCGCGGTCGAGCCACCCGGGCAGCCACCACCCGGCCCGCCCGAGCAGCGACATGATCGCCGGCACGAGCAGGCAACGCACGACGGTGGCGTCGACCGCGACTGCGGCCGCCATGCCGAGCCCGAACTGCTTGATGTTGGGGTCGCCGCTGAGGAGGAAGGCGCAGAAGACGCTGACCATGATCAGCGCGGCCGAGGTGATCACCCTCGCCGTCCCGGCCAGCCCGTCGATCACCGCCCGATGCGCGTCGTCCGTCGCGAGCCAGCGCTCGCGGACGTGCGTCATCAGGAACACCTCGTAGTCCATCGAGAGCCCGAAGAGGATCGCGAACATCATCAGCGGGACGAAGGAGACGATCGGCACGGTGCCGTCGAGCCCGACGAGGCTTGCCGACCAGTGGTGGCCGAACGCGTAGGTCACGATCCCGAACGCGGCGCCGATCGAGAGCAGGTTCATCAGCACCGCCTTCAGCGACACCGGGATCGACCGGAACGCGAGCAGGAGCAGGACGAACGACAGCGCCAGCACGACGCCGATCACGAGCGGGAGCTTCTTGGCGATCTGGTTGGCGAGGTCGATGTAGCCGGCGGTGGTGCCGCCGACGTCGGCGGACATCCCGTTCCCCTTGGTGTCCTTCGGGATGACGTCGTCGCGCAGGTGATCGACGAGGTCCTCGGTCGCGCGCGACGAGGGCGGGCTGGTGGAGACGACCGTGAACACCGCGGCGCTGCCGGACTTGTTGACCAGCGGCTCGGTCACGGACTTCACGCCCTTGGTCTTCTGCATGTCCTTCCGCAGCGTCTGCAGCCGCGGGTCCGAGGCCGTCGACTCCAGGAACTTCTCCTGCTGCTTGGCCTGCGCCTCCTGGTTGGGCTTCTGCTGCGCGGACACCTGCTGCTCGGCCTGCTGCTGCGCCTGGTCCGGCGGGACGCCCTGGGCGACGAGCTTCTGCGTCTGCTGCTTGACCTGGTCCTGCTGCTTCGCCTTCGCGTCCGACTGCTGCTTCTTCACCGAGTCGAGCTGCTTCTGGTCGTTGGTCGCCGGCTTCGTGAGCCGCGCGGCGACGAGCAGCGGACCGTTCGACCCGGCGCCGAAGCCGCTCGCCATGCCGTCATAGGCCTGCCGGGCCTGCGTGTCGGTCGGCAGCGCGCCGACGTTGGTCTGCCCGAGGTGCAGGTTGCGCAGCGGCAGCGCGAGCACCAGCAGGATCACGACGCCCGCGACCAGCGCGGGCCATGGGTGGTCGGCCACCATCCGCGCCCAGCGCTGCCACCCGTGCGGGCGGTCGTCGTGGTGGAGCTTCATGCCCGGCAGGCGAAGCGCGTTCACGCGCGGCCCGAGCAGGCCGAGGAGCGCGGGCATCAGCGTGACGGCCGCGACGACGGCGACGAACACGACGATGGCCGACGTGTAGCCCAGCGTCGTGACGAGCGGGATGCCGGCGATCGCCAGCGACAGCAGCGCGATGATCACCGTCCCGCCCGCGAACAGCACGGCCCCGCCCGAGGTCGCGGTCGTGCGCGCGATCGACTCGGATATCTCCATGCCCGCGCGCAGCTGGTCGCGATGCCGGCTGACGACGAACAGGCCGTAGTCGATCCCGACGCCCAGCCCGATCATGGTGGCCAGCGCCGGCGCCGTCGTGGGCACCGCGACCACCTGGCCCAGGAGGGTGACGATGCTCAGCCCGACGACGAGCCCCGCGATCGCCGTGCCGATCGGCAGGCCCATGGCGACGGCGCTGCCGAACGTCACGAGCAGGATGAGGATCGCCGCGACGATGCCGACGACCTCGGAGGTGTGGCTGCTCGGCTTGGAGACCTTCTGGCCCAGGTAGCCGCCCGCCGCCACGCGCACGCCCGCGGCCTTCGCCGGATCTGCCACGTCGATGATCTTCTGCGCCTCGTCGACGCTGAGCTCGCTCGGGCTGTCGTTGAGCCACAGCGAGATGTAGCCCGTCGACTTGTCCTTGGTGAGCTGCCCCGCGCCGTCGCTCGAGAGCGGGCCGACCACCTTCTGGACCGCGCTGTCCTGCTTGTAGGCCTTCACGACGCTGTCGATCGCGTCCTTGTAAGGCTCGTCGGCGAGCTGCTTGCCCTTCGGCACCCGCAGCGAGATCGGGTTCGTTCCGTTCGCCTGCTCGGGGAAGTGCTTGGAGAGGGTGTCGGTCGCCTGCTGGCTGTCGGTGCCGGGGAGCACGAGGTTGTCGCTGGTCTGCTCGCCGGCCGCGCGGGCGACGACGGCGAGGGCGACGACGATCACCAGCCAGACCGCCACGACGAGGGCGCGCCGACGCGCACAGAATCCTCCGAGCGCGTACAGGAAACGAGTCAATCGAGGCTCCGGGCCGTATGGAGTGCGCCGGGAGAGCAGCACCGGCGCGCAGGGCGGTTCGACCGTAACGCCTGCGCGGCGCGAGGACAACCCAGGCGGCGCTACGTGTCGCCGGACTGCAGTTGCTCGTGCAGTTCGCCCCCGGTGGTGCGGCGGGTCACCTGGAATCGGCCGAGCGGTGGACCGTCGCCCGGACGCACGTGGGCGCTCACGTCCTGGGTGAAGACCGCGTCGTACCGGTCCGCGAGCCAGCCGAGGAGATCGTCCGGGATCTTCGGGTCGTTGGTGCCGTCCTGGCCGTAGCTGCCGTACGGTGGCGCGAAGGCGAGCGGGGCGTAGTCCGAGACGTGGTCGGCGAGCGTGTCCTGGCCCCATTCGATGTCGGACCGCACGCGCTTCTGCCAGCCGTCGAAGTCCTCGCCCTGGTTGCTTGTAGGCGTAGAACGGCCCGAAGTCGTCATCTCCCGGCCCGTGCTGGATCTGCATGTGACCCTTGCCGGAGTGCAGCTGCAACTGCCACCGGCCGCTGCCGCGGACGCTCTCGAGCTCCTTCCAGGTGAGGTACTCGCGGTCGCCGGCGTCGACACGACCGACGTCGACGAACATGACCGCGGTGAAGTCCAGCTTCTTCAGGATGGCGTCGCCGCCGGTCCACGAGTCGGCCCGCGCATCGTCGAACGTGAGCAACAGCGGCCGCGGGGGCAGGTCGACGCGGCTTGCTTGCCGACGAAGTCGATGAACGTCTGCAGATCGATCGTCTCGTAGCCGGCATGGTGGATCTCCGTCATCTGCTTGGCGAAGTCGTCGGCGTCGATGCCGTACGAGGCGTCGGCGGCGTTCGCAGAAGTCGCTCTCCGGGCCGATGCCGTGGTAGAGCAGCACCGGGATCGCGGACCGGTCCGGCGGGAGCTTGGCCCACACCTGCTTCTCTTGCGACGTGAGCGTCACGGACGGTGCCGGGATCGGCGTGCGGGAGGCGGGCGGCGCCGAGGCCTCGTCCTTCGAGCCCCCGCATGCGACGACCCCGAGACACGCCCCGCACGTCAAGATCGCGACCGCCGCCGCCGATGCTCGCATGGGAGTGTCCACTGTAACCCTGATCAAACTGTGCGCAGCGTTCCTCGTCGTCTCCTCGGCGCACGTCGCGGACGCGTCGGCGCTCCCGGCGCGTGCCTGACCGGGCGGCCGTGACGGTCGTGCGCATGGCGGGCGACTCGCTCGTCGCGCGGCATCGAGCCATGCCGCAGGGCGGCTGGGCCTGGCGGTCGGCGATCCAGGCGCCGCACCACCAGACCGATCGCGACGTCGGCGCGGCGTCGATCGGCGAAGGGCTGCTCGCCGCGTACGCCGTCACGCATGACCCGAGCTACAAGCGCGCCGCCGTCGCGGCGGGCGACTACCTGCTCGGCGTCGCGGAGCCGGCCGCCGGCGGACTGCGGTGGCCCGACTGGGCGGATCCGAGACGGACGTCGTTCGACCACCCACTTCACGAGCTTCGACGACGGCGCCGCCGGGATCAGCGACTACCTCTGGAGGTTGTTCGAGGTCACGCGGAAGCAGCGCTTCCGCGCGGGAGCGCTGGACGGCATGCGCTGGTTGATCGCTCGCGCCGAAGGGCCGGCCTGCCCGCACGGCCTCGTGCTCGTGGCGCTGGACCGACGACCCCTCCTGGCGCGTCGCGTACAACGGCGTCGGGATGGGCCAGGCCGGCATCGTCCTGGCGCTCGACGCCTTCGCCGATCGCACCGGGGATCCGGCCTTCCGCGCCTACGCGCGCGCCGGCGCCGCCCGTCTGCGCGACGCTGACCGCCGACGGCGCGCGCCCGCTGCCGCGTGGGTCCGAGGACGGCAGCGCCGAGACCGGTTTCCTCTCCGGCTCCGCCGGAGCGGCGTACATGTTCCTCGAGCGATACCGGCACGACCGCGATCCTCGCGACCTCGTCACGGCGCGACGGCTGCTGGACTGGGTGAACGAGCAGGCCGTCGCCGCTCGCTCGGGCGGGCTGCGCTGGCCGCTCGCGACCGATGAGCCCTCCAGCGCGTCGGGGTTCGAGCTCGGCGCCGCGGGCATCGCCTGGGTCAACCTCCGCGCGGCCCGTGCCACGGGCGACGCGCGATACCTCGAGGTCGCGCGCCGGGCGGCGGTCTGGCTGAGGCACGCCGGGACCGCCGGGGGCGCGTGGCGAGAGACGCCGGCGGACCCCTCCTCATCGGTCCATGTCGGGCTCGACAGCGGCGCCGCCGGGATCGGCTGGGTCCTCGACGATCTCGCCCGCGCCGGTCTCGACTCGGAGCAGAACCGCGCGGCCGCACGGTCGGCGCTGGCGTCGCTGCGCGCCGGCGCGCGTCGCGACCGTCACGGCGCGTTCTGGTACGAGAACCGGACGGGGGGCCGTCCTCGGCTGCGCGCCGAGCCGTCGTGGCACTGGGGCGCGGCGGGCATCGCCGCCTTCGCCGCCCGCATCGCCGGCTGGTCCGGGAGGGGTCCCGGCGGGCTGCCCGCCGGCTGAGGGGTCTCGCACGGGCCTCCCGCTGGAGTAGCCTCGGTCCAGCCTGTCCCCGTCAGCGAGGTGCAATGCCCGGACCAGACGGTGAGCAACGGCTCGACGCGCCGCGCTTCGAGCCGCTGCGCCCGGCATCGCGCGGCCGCCTGATCGCGGCCATGGTGCTGGGTCCGATCCTGTGGCTCGCCGCGCTCGTCATCGTCGCCTGGGCGGTCGACAAGACCTCCGCGATCGCGCTCGGGTTCGCGGTCGCGGCGGGCGCCTTCGTCATCGCCGTGCTCGTGCTCTCGTGGGTCTACGTCGCGCGTCGCCGACAGGAGAAGCGGTTTGTTGAGCACGGTCGCTGACGCGCTGCTGGCATTCGTCGCGCTGTACCCGGTCTTGACCGCGGCGCTGTGGATGGCGGGCGGCCTCATGTTCCGGGTGCTCGAGGAGCGGGACGAGGTCGAGGAGCCGGAAGCAGGCTGGCAGGGGATCTCCGTGCTGATCCCGGCGTACAACGAGGAGAGCGTGATCGCCCTGAGCGTGACGGCGGCGCTCGCCAGCGACTATCCCGTGCTCGAGGTGCTCGTGCTCGACGACGGCTCCAGCGACGGCACCGAGGCGGCGGCGCTCGCGGCCGCCGCCGGTGACCGGCGCTGTCGCGTGCTGCGCGACCCGATCAACCGCGGCAAGGCGGAGCAGCTCAATGCCGGCTTCCGTGTGGCGCGGCACCCCCTCGTCGCGGTCATCGACGCAGATACCCACCTGCATCCGCAGGCGCTCCGCCTGGCGGCCGCCCGGATCGCGCGCTCGCCCATGGTGGCGGCCGTCGCCGGCTCTCCGCACGTGACGAACCGGGGGCGGCTGCTCCTCGCGATGCAGGTCCTGGAGGTCGCGGCGATCATCGGACTGATCCGGCGCACGCAGTCGATCACGGGACGGGTCGGCGTCGTCGCAGGGGTCCTCGGGCTGTTTCGCAAGGACCGCGTGCTCGCCGTCGGGGGCTACGACCCGCGCATGGCCACCGAGGACATCGAGCTGACGCTGGCGGCTGCTGCTCGCCGGCTGGGAGACCGTGTACGAGCCGCGTGCGCTCGTGGGCATGCAGGTCCCGCCGTCGTTGCGGGCGCTGTGGGCCCAGCGCAAGCGCTGGGCGCGCGGCCAGGGCGAGGTCATCCGCGTCCATTTCCGCGAGGTCTTCCACTGGCGCAACCGGCGCATGTGGATGCTCGTGATGGAGTCGCTCATCTCGCTGATCTGGATCATCACCCTGGTCGCCTCGCTCATCATCGCTGCGCTCGGCGTGAGCCCGGGGGGCGAGGATGTGTTCGGCTTCGCGCTCGCGTGGGGGATCGCGATCGCCACGATCGCGACCGTCCAGCTCATCGTCGCTCTGTGGCTCCAGCACGGCTATGACCGGACCGCTCTGCGGGCGCTTCTGCTCGGCGCGTTGTACCCACCCCTCTATTGGTTGCTCGCCGCGTCGGCGGCGCTGCGCTCGGAGACGGTCGCGCTGGTGCGCGGCCCGCGGGAGCAGCGGGTCGTCTGGGACATCCCGCGCGAACCGGTGGAGGCCGAAGCTGGCGCCGCCGCGCCACGCGAGCCCGCTAGACCCCGACGGGGTGCCAGGCGGTCTTCAGCTCGACCAGCGCCTCGAGGCGCGCGAGCGAGTGCGTCCTCGCCGGCGCCGGGGCGGCTGACGCGCTTGACCGTCTCGGCGGCGAGCTCGTCGATCGTGGCGGCGCGGTCGGGCTCGCCGGTCGCGTCGACGATCGCGTTGACGTCGCGGTGGCCGCACAGCGGTGACGAGCAGCTCGTCCATGCGGCCGGACAGCAGGTTGAGCACGCCGCCCGGGACGTCGGACACGCCCGCGACCTCGCCGAGGTCGAGCGCGCGCAGCGGCCAGCGGCGCGAGATGACCGCGACGACCGTGTTGCCCGCGGCGAGCGCAGGCGCGACCTCGCGCACGAGGCCGAGCAGGTCGGGCTCGTCGGGCGCGAGCACGGCGACGACGCCGGTCGGCTCGGGCGTGGAGAAGCTGAGGTAGGGCGCGGCGACCGGGTTGATGCCGCCCATCACGGCGGCGAGCTTGTCGGTCCAGCCCGCGTAGTGGACGAGCGAGTCGACGGCGGCACCGACCTCGGCCCGCGCGGTGGCGAGCGTCACGTCCTGCTGCGCGACCGCCGCGCGCGCGAGCTCGTCGCTGCGCGACTCCAGCGCCTCGGCGAAGCGGTAGAGCACCTGGCCGCGGTTGTACGCCGTCCGCGCCGCCCAGCCGGCCTGCGCGCCGCGCGCGGCCTTGACCGCGTCGCGGACGTCCTTGCGCGACGAGCGCGGGATGTTGCCGACGTGCTCCCCGGCGTGGTCGGTCGCCGGGTCGCTGCGGCCGGACTCGGAGCGCGCGAACTTGCCGCCCAGGTAGAGCTTGTACGTCTTGGCGACGACGGCGCGGCGGCTCATGTCAGCCTCACGTAGGGGAGCAGGCCGGACGGGCCGCCCTCGCGCCCGAAGCCGCTCTCCTTGTAGCCGCCGAACGCGGCCGTCGGGTCGAAGCGGTTGTAGGTGTTCTGCCACACGACGCCCGCCCGCAGCGCGCTCGCGACCTCGAACGCCTTCGAGCCGTTGTCGGTCCACACGCCGGCGGCGAGCCCGTAGGCCGAGTTGTTCGCGCGCTCGACCGCCTCCTTCGGCGTCCGGAACGTCGTCACCGACACGACCGGGCCGAAGATCTCCTCGACCGCGATCCGGTTGGCGGGCGCGACGTTGAGGAACAGCGTGGGCGGGAACCAGTAGCCGGTCTCCGGCAGCGCGCAGGTGATCGAGCGCCGGGTCGCGCCCTCGCGCTCGCCCTCGTCGACGAGCTCGGAGATCCGCGCGAGCTGCGCGGCGCTGTTGATCGCGCCGACGTCGGTGTTCTTGTCGAGCGGATCGCCGACGCGCAGGCGCTCCATCCGCGACCACAGCTTGCGCACGACCTCGTCGGCCACGCTCTCCTGCAGCAGCAGCCGCGAGCCCGCGCAGCAGACGTGGCCCTGGTTGAAGAAGATCCCCTCGATGATGCCCTCGACCGCCTGGTCGAGCGCGGCGTCCTCGAAGACGATGTTGGCCGACTTGCCGCCGAGCTCGAGCGTCAGCCCGGTGCCGGTGCCGGCGAGCGCGCGCTGGATCTCCTTGCCGACCGCGGTCGAGCCGGTGAAGGCGATCTTGTCGACGCCGGAGCGCACGAGCGCGGCGCCCGCGGCGCCGTCGCCGGTGACGATGTTCACGACGCCGTCCGGCAGCTCGGCCTCCTGGCAGATCTCGGCCAGCAGCAGCGCGGTCAGCGGCGTCGTCTCCGCGGGCTTCAGCACGGCGGTGTTGCCGCACGCCAGCGCCGGCGCGAGCTTCCACGCCGCCATCAGCAGCGGGAAGTTCCACGGCACGACCTGGCCGACGACCCCGCGCGGCTCGTGCGCGCGGCCGCCGAGCGCGTACGGGAGCTTGTCGGCCCAGCCGGCGTAGGAGAAGAAGTGGGCGGCGGCGAGCGGGACGTCGACGTCGCGCGACTCGCGGATCGGCTTGCCGCCGTCGAGCGACTCGACGACCGCCAGCTCGCGGGCGCGCTCCTGGATCAGGCGCGCGATCCGGAACAGGTACTTGCCGCGCTCGAGCGGCGCCAGCGCCTGCCACGGGCCGGCGGCGGCGCGGGCGGCCTTGACGGCCCGCTCGACGTCCTTCGGCCCCGCGAACGCGATCTCGGCGAGCGGCTCCTCGGTCGCCGGGTTGATCGTCGGCTCGCGCGAGCCGTCCTTCGGCGCGACGTGCTTGCCGCCGATGAACAGGTCGTACCGCGGCTTCAGGGAGGCGGCGTCGCGGGACTCGGGAGCGGGCGCGTAGTCCCACTTGAGCGCCGTCCGCTGCCGGTCTGGCGTGGCCGTGCTCATGTCACTCCTTCGAGAAGTCCTCGGAGCGGCCGTAGTGGCCGCCGTCGAGCTTGGCGTACTGCATCAGCAGGTCGTTGAGCACCGAGGAGGCGCCGATGCGGAAGCGGTCGGGCGTGAGCCAGTCGTCGCCCAGCGTCTCCTTGACGAGCACGAGCATGTGCAGCGCGGCCTTCGTCGTGCTCACGCCACCGGCGGCCTTGACGCCGATGACCTGGCCCGTGCGCTGCGCGTGGTCGCGCACCGTCTCGAGCATCACGAGCACGACGCCCGGGGTCGCGCCCGAGGTCGCCTTGCCCGTCGACGTCTTGATGAAGTCGGCGCCGGCCGCGATCGCGAGCTCGGAGGCGTGGCGCACGTGCGCGTAGGTCGGCAGCTCCGCGGTCTCGAGGATCACCTTCAGGTGCGCCTCGCCACAGGCCTCCTTGACCGCCTCGATCTCGCGCGCCACGCGCTTGTCGTCGCCGGACAGGTAGGCCTCGCGCGAGATCACCATGTCGATCTCGCTCGCGCCCGCCGCAACGGCGTCGCGCGTCTCCTCGAGCTTCACGTCGAGCGAGGTCTGGCCGGAGGGGAAGCCGGTGGCGACCGAGGCGACGCCGACGCCGGTCCCGCGCAGCGCGTCGCGCGCGACCGTCACGAGCGCCGGGTAGACGCAGACGGCGGCGACCGACGGGATCTCGGGCCGGCTCGGATCGGGGCAGACGGCCTTGGCGCACAGGTGGCGCACCTTGCCCGGCGTGTCGGACCCCTCGAGCGTCGTCAGGTCGAGCATCGACGTCGCGATGAGGATCCCCTGGCGCTTGGCCGACGTCTTGATCGAGCGTCGCCCGAGCGCAGCGGCGCGCTCCTCGACGCCGACGCGACTGACCGGTGTCAGCGAACGGCTCACCGTTCCATCTTGGCACGCCCTGATCACCCTCGGCGGGTGATGCGGACCGACGCGGCGGCTGGCAACCTGCCGGTCCCGTGAGCGACAACGAACTCAGCACCGGCCCGCTCCAGCTCCTGCTCGTCGGCTTCGAGTCGACGGCGGGCTTCCGCGGGGACATCGCTCGCGAGATCGCGACGCTCCGCGGCCGCGGCATGATCCGGGTGCTGGACGCGCGGCTGTTCCACCGCGGGCCCGACGACAAGCTCACGCACGTCGACCTCAACCCGCTGCTCGCCGATCCGCCGCCCTCGGGCAACCCGCTCGCGCACCTGCTCGGCACCAACGGCGGAGGCAGCAACGGCGGGACGACCTCGCAGGAGGCGTTCCACCGCACGGTCGGCTTCGCGCTCGAGGATCTGCGCCAGCTGACCGACGAGATCGGCCCCGGCGAGCACGCGGCCGTCGTGCTCATCGAGCACATCTGGGCGGCGACCCTGCGCGAGACCGTCCGCGAGGCGGGCGGCCGGCTGCTCGGCCAGGGGTTCCTCACGCCGGAGGTGGTGATGATCGTCGGCGCCGAGATCCGGGCGCGCGCCGACGCGCAGGCCGCCATCGAGCTCGCGGAGGCAGCCCGCGGCAGCGCGCTCGTCGAGGCGCTGGCGACGCTCGCGACGCGCGAGCCCGGCTCGCCGGAGGAGCGGGCGCGCGCCGCGGCCCAGGTCGTCGGCCTCCTCGTCGACCAGGGGTTCGTGCACGCGACGGAGGCGGGGGACGCGGTCGACGCGCTGAGCACCGCAGGCCTGCTGGAGCGCGCGCTGGTCGAGGCCGCGCTCCTGGAGAGCGAGGACGCCCTGGGGGACGAAGGCGTCTAGGGCGTCGGCGGCGTGAGGGCGATCGCCGGGTTCGGCTCGTCGACGACGCCGAGCGACTCGAGCTCGGTGACGAGGATCACGTGGCGCGCGGAGATGGCGAGGAAGTCCTGGTGCTCGGGCTCGCGCGCGCCGTCCGTCCACGTCACGTCGGCGTCGATCAGCGCGATGAAGTCGGAGTCGTGAGCGTTGAGGAAGTCGGTCGTCCGCGACCGGTATCCCTCGTGCGGGAGCTGGAGCGTCCCTTCGATGATGTGGCGCTGGGTCTCGACCCGAACGCGCTCACGGCGGATTCGCATCTGCGCATTATCGGCGCACGGTCCACCGGGCAGTAGTGTGCCGCCGCGTGTTCGACGCCGACGCGATCCTCCGGCCCTGGTTCGACCGGCTCGCGGCGGACGTTCCGGGGCTCTCGCTGTTCGATGCCCACACCCACGTCGGGCAGAACGATCCCGACGGCTTCAAGCAGACGCCCGAGGAGCTGCTCGAGGCGCTGGAGGTCGTCGACTCCAAGGCGCTCGTGTTCCCGATGCACGAGCCCGACGGCTACTCGGGCCCCAATGACGCGGTGATGGAGGCGGTGGCGGCGTCCGGCGGCCGCCTGCGCGCGCTGTGCCGCGTGCAGCCGAAGGATCCCGGCGCGGTGGCCGAGGCCCGGCGCTGCCTCGACGCCGGCGTCAACGGCATCAAGCTGCATCCGCGGGCGGAGCAGTTCACGCTCTCCGAGCCGTCGGTGCGCGAGCTCGTGGCGGCCGCGCACGAGCAGAAGGCGACCGTGCTGATCCACGCCGGCCGCGGCATCCCGGCGCTCGGGCAGGACACCGTGCGGCTGTCGGGCGAGTTCCCCGACGCCAGGTTGATCCTCGCCCACTGCGCGATCTCCGACCTTGCGTGGCTGTGGCGCGAGCTGCCCGACCACCCGAACCTGTTCATCGACACCGCGTGGTGGGCGCCAGCCGACGTGCTGGCGACGTTCGCGCTGTGCCCGCCCGCCAACATCGTGTGGGCGAGCGACTCGCCCTACGGCCGCCCGCTCGTCGGCGCGACGCAGACGATGCGGCTGGCGCTCCAGGCCGGGCTGAGCGCCGACCAGCTGCGCGCGGTGATGGGTGAGCAGGTCGTGCGGATGCTCGACCGCGAGGACCCGCTCGATCTCGGCCCGCCTCCCGGGGCGCCGCAGACAGGGATTCGACCCGCTGATCGAGCGCGTCGTCACGCATCTCACGACCGTGATGGGCCGCGCGTTCGTGCGCGCCGACTACTCCGAGCCGCTCGCGCTCGCCCGGCTCGCGTGCGCGGTCGGCGACGACGCCCCGCAGGCGCCGGTGTGCTCCGCGGTGCTCGACCTGCTCGACCTCTTCGACGAGCACCTGGCCCCGCCTGAGGACGGCCGTCCGATCCCCGCGGCGGCGCGGCTGCTCGTGTTCGCGCTGATCGTCGCCCGCACGCCCGACGTGCCGCTGCCCGACCTGCCGGACGCGCCGCACGCGACGCGCGCGGACGCCGAGGCCCACGAGCCGCAGGGCGGCCCCGGGGGTTAGGGCGCGAACACCAACTGCGGCTGGGTAGGGAGCGAGAGGTGGGGTCGCCGCGGCGGGAACCGGCGGGGTTGTCCTGCCTAGGGGTCGCCTGGCGGCCCGAGAACAGGACGGTCGTCCTGGTTTGCCGTCGGGCCGATCCGTCCTGACGTCCGCCGGCGGTGCAGCGAACGTCGGGTACTACCCGTCCTCGCCGCCGCCCTGCTCGACCGGGGCCGGCGTGCGCTTCGGCTTCGCGCGCGGCGCGGCTTCGGCCCGCGGCTTGGCCGCCGGCGCGCTGCCGCAGCGGCGGTAGTTGCGCGACGCGCCGATCACCTGGCCGCCGAGCGTGGTGCCGCTGACGCGCACCTCGGTGCGGCGCCCGATCAGCCGGATCGTCGCGCTCGCCGCGCGCGGGACCCCGGTCATGCGCGCCACCTCGGCGCCGTCCGCCGTCACCCGCAGCACGCCGAACACGGCGCCCGGCGGCGGCAGGAAGCGCACCGTCGCGCGCGTGAAGCGCACGCAGCTCGCGTCGGAGGGCAGGCGCAGGACCTGAGCGGACGTGACGTGCGGCTCCTGCAGCTCGTAGGCGTCCTGGTTGCTCTGGCCTTCGGCAAGCGCCGCGCCACCCGCCAGGACGCCGAGCCCGAGAACGATGAGAAGGAGGCGACGCACCACTTCGAAGGTACCTGACGCCGGAAGGGCTGTGGGAAGAAATAGGGTCCCGGCGATGGCCGACCTCCTGGACCAACTCGTCGAGTGGCTGCGCATCCCGTCGATCTCGACAGGAGGCGGCGAGCCCGCCGACCTGCGGCGCGCCGCCGAGTGGGCGGCCGAGCACGTCGAGCGGGCCGGCGGCAGCGCCGAGCTCGTGCAGATCGGCGACGGCTACCCGCTCGCGATCGGCGACTTGCGCGCCAACCGGCGCGACGCGCCGACGATCCTCATCTACGGCCACTACGACGTCCAGAGCGTCGGCGACCTCAGCGCCTGGAGCTCGCCGCCGTTCGAGCCGGAGATCCGCGACGGCCGGCTCTACGCGCGCGGTGCCTCCGACGACAAGGGCAACTTCTGGCCGCTCCTGTCCGCCGCCTGCGGGCTCGCGCGCGAGGGCGAGTTGCCGGTCAACGTGCGCGTCGTCGTCGAGGGCGAGGAGGAGGCCGGGTCGGAGAGCATCACCGAGTGGGTGCGCGCCGACGAGCGCGGCGCCGACGCCGCGATCGTGTTCGACTCCGGAATGGTCGACGCGCAGACCCCGGCGATCACGCTCGGGCTGCGCGGGATGGCGATGGCGCAGATCGAGGTGCGCACGGCCGTCCGCGACCTGCACTCGGGCATGTACGGCGGCAGCGTGCTCAACGCGCTGCACGTCCTGCACCAGATGCTCGCGCAGGTCGTCCCCGGCGCCGACGGGAAGCTCCGCGACGAGCTGCGCGCAGGCGTCCTGCCGCCCGCCGAGGCCGAGCGGATCTCGTGGGAGCGCCTGCCGCCCGGGTCGCAGGTGCTGTCCGAGGTCGGCGGCCGCGAGGCCTATCCCGGCGCGGCGGCCGAGTACTACGAGCGCAACGGCGCCGACGCCTCGCTCGAGGTCAACGAGATCGTCGGCGGCGAGCCGCGCACGCTCGTCCCCGCCGTCGCGCGCGGCACGGTGTCGATCCGGCTCGCGCCCGGCCAGCGCGCGACCGAGATCGGCCCGACGCTCGAGCGCCTGCTGCGCGACGCGGCGCCGCCCGACGCGGACGTGACGATGAGCTGGCACCTCGCCGAGCCGTCGCTGTTCGAGCCCGATCTGCCCGCGATCGTGCTCGCCGCGCAGGCGATCGAGCGCGCCACCGGCACGGCGCCGGCGCTCGTCCGCTCCGGCGGCTCGATCCCCGTCGTCGCCGAGTTCGCCGCCCGCGGCATCCCCACCATCGTCAGCGGCTTCGCGCTCCCCGACGACGACATCCACGCGCCCAACGAGTCCTACCGGCTGGAGAGCCTCGAGCTCGGCGAGCGCACCGCGCGCGAGCTGCTCACCTCGCTGGCCGAGCTGTAGCTCGCAGCGGTGGCCGGCCTGAGACCCCTGTCGGTCGCGCGAAACGTCGCCAAGAACGCGGGCGCGGCGCTCGGGTTGCGGGGGCTGCTGCACAGCGGCGCCTACGGCATGGACGGCGATCTCGCCGCGGTGCTCGGCGTCCTCGATCGGCTCGCGCCGGCGCTCGCCGATCTCGACCTGCGGGCAGACGGCCTGCGCGTCATGGAGCTCGGGCCGGGCCGCACGCCGGAGCTGCTCGGCGCGCTCATCCTCGCCGGCGCCGAGACCGGCAGCGGACTGGACACGAGGTTGCAGCTCACCGAGCTGGCGCGCCGGAGCGAGCACTACGAGCCGCTCGCCGCGGCCCTCGCCGACGGGCAGGCAGGCGCCTTCCTCGACTCGCTCGGCGCGACCCCGGACGGCGTGCGCGCGCGGATGCAAGCGCTGCGGACCGGGCCGTGGCCGGTCGAGTTCCGGCGGACGCCGGGGAGCACGATCCCGGCGGCGAACGGATCGGTCGACCTCCTGCTCTCCAAGTCGGTGCTGGAGCACGTCTCCGTGGACGCCGTGCCGGCGCTCGTGGACGAGACCTATCGTGTGCTCCGTCCCGGCGGCGCCGCGGTCCACATGATCGACCTGCGCGACCATCTCTGGATCGACGGCGACGAGCGCGTCACCGGCGATTGGCTGGACGCGTTGCGCTATCCGCCGCTGTCGTACCGGCTGCAGTTCTCGCACCGATCGACCTACATCAACCGGCTGCGCGAACCGAGCTGGCGCAACGAGTTCGAGCGCGCGGGCTTTGCCGTGGCGGGCTGGCACGTGACGCGGTTCCCGCTCCCGGCGGGCTTCGAGCGGAGCCGGTTGCGCACGCCCTGGCGGGACCTGCCGCTGGAGACGCTCGAGATTGGATTCCTCTGCGTCGCACTGAAACGCTGACGGCGCCATTTGCGCGCGGCACCGGGCAGGAATACCCTCGCGAGCGAAGACATGCCTGAGCGCGGGAAAAGGCTGTTCGCAGCCGAGGCCGTGATCCTGTTCGGCACGCTCGTCGCCGCGGCGGCGTCGTCCGAGGCGGAGGACTGGCAGCCGCTCGGGCTCGTCGCCATCCTGCTCGCGCTCGCCATCGTCAGCGACCTGCTCGCGCTGCGGCAGGGGTCGCAGCGGATCAGCGGCGCGTTCTTCGCGGTCGTGCTCGCGATGGCGCTGTGCGGCCCGGCCCCGGCGGTGCTGATCGGCGTCGTCTCCGTGCTCGTCGACTCGTTCCGCAACCACCTCGCGCCGCACAAGGTCCTCACCAACACGGCGACCTACGCGGTGATCCCGCTCGTCGTCGGGCTCGGCATCGAGGGGCTCGAGGGCGTCACCAACATCGAGACGAACAACGTCACGTTCGCGCTCGTGGTGTTCGGCGCGTTCGTCGTCTCGTTCGCGCTCAACTTCGCGATCATCGCCGCGGACGTCGCCGTCAAGACGGGCACCCCGATCCGCCGCCAGGTGAGCCAGGTCCTCGTCCCGGTGCTGCCGGTCGAGCTGGCGACCGCGCTGCTGACGGTGTGCGTCGCGATCATCTACCGCGAGACCGGGCTGGCGGCGTTCGCCCTGTTCGCGCTCGTCCTGCTCGTCTTCCAGTACGTGCTGCGCGAGCTGCTGCGCTCGCAGCGGCGCGCCGAGGAGCTCGCCGCGCTGCAGCTCGGGGCGCTCGCGAGCATGGTCGACACGCTGGCGATGCGCGACCGCATGACCGCCCGCCACTCGGCCGCCGTCGCGCGCTACGCGCGGGCGCTCGCCGAGGCGCACGGCTGCTCGCGCGCGCAGCAGGACCTCGTCCACACCGCCGGGCTGCTGCACGACATCGGCAAGTTCTCGTTCCCCGACTCGATCCTGCTCGCCCCCGCGCCGCTGACCGAGGAGGACTGGAAGATCGTCCGCCGCCACCCGGAGGACGGCGCCCGCGTCGTCGCGCGGATGGAGCCCTACGCGCCGGTGGCGGAGATCATCCTCGGCCACCACGAGCGCTGGGACGGCGAGGGCTACCCGCACAAGCTCGCCGGCGAGGCGATCCCGCTGCTGTCGCGGATGGTCACGGTCGCCGACGCGTACGACGTGATGATCGCGCGCGACTCCTACCGCACGCCGCTCACCTCATCCGAGGCGATCGAGGAGATGCGGCGCGTGGCGGGCAAGCAGCTCGACCCGACGCTGGTCGACGAGTTCGTGGCGCTGCTCGACGCGAAGGGGCTGCGCTTCCGCCACGCCGACGACGCCGACTTCGAGGCCGAGCTCGACTTCGAGCGCCGGGTGCGCGAGTACGCGCGGCCGCGGCGCGTGTTCGCCTGACGGTGCACGCGTACGGCGTCCTCGGCGTCGGCGAGATCGCCGGGGCGATGGTGACGGGCTTGTGCGAGGGCGTGGACGATGCGCCGACCGTGCTGCTCTCACCGCGCAACGCGGAGCGGTCCGCCGCGCTCGCGGCGCGCTACCCCTCGGTCGCGGTCGCCGCCGACAACCAGGCGGTGGTCGACGGCTGCACGACGCTCGTCTTGTCGCTGCGCCCGCAGGACGCTCGCGCGATTCTCCGCGAGATGCGCGTCCGCCCGGGGCAGCCGGTGATCAGCGTGATGGCCGGCGTGTCGCTCGGCGAGCTGGCGGCCGCCGGGGGCGAGCCCGCCAGAGCGATCCCGCTGCCGCCGGTCGCGCGGCGCGAGGGCGTCACCCCGGTGCATCCCGGCGGCGAGGCTGCAAGCAGCTGTTCGACCGGCTCGGCGGTGCCGTCGCCGTGGAGGACGCCCGCGCCTTCGAGGCGATGTCGGTGGCCTCGGGCACGATCTCGGCGCACTTGCGGTACCTGGCCGCGATCGCCGATTGGCTCGCCGGGCACGGCGTGCCGCCCGCGGAGGCCTCGCGCTACGTCGCGTCGATCTTCGCCGGCGTGGGAGAGGGCGACGATCTCGCGGAGCTCGCCCGCTCCTACGCCACGCCCGGCGGGATCAACGAGCGGTTCGCGGCGCTGCTCGACGAGGCGGGCGTGTTCGACGTCGTCGACCGCTCGCTCGACGCGGTCCTCGACGGGCTCGCCTAGGGCTTATTGCGGTAGCGCTGCTCGACGATGCTCGGCCGCTCGATTGGGCGGCCGGCGTCGATCGACCAGGCGAGGCGCACGAACTGGGCGTGCGACCAGGCGAGCGGCGATGCGGACAGCGTCGACTCCCCGCGCGGGTGTGCAGCGTCGCCCGAGGGCGGGAACTGGTCCCAGACCTGCTCGGCGATCATGTGGCCGGGGCCCGCGGCGCCCGCCATCGAGGCCAGGCGGCCGCGCGCAGCGGCGGGCTTGCCGGCCGCGAGCTCGTACTCGCCGCGCTCGCCGGCGAAGAGCGGCCAGATGCGCCCGATCGTCGTGTTCTGCGTCCAGTCGTACGGCGGCGCCGACATGTTCTTCGGCTGCTCGATGTCCCAGATCCCGCCGTCCTTCTTCTCGCCGTAGCCGTCGAAGTCGAAGCGGTGCCAGAACATGCCGTTGGGCGTCTGCACGCCGAGGCGTTGGTCGACGACGCCGAGCGTGTTGAGGATCGCGGGGTGGTCCCAGCGCTTGACGCCGAGGCGCACGAGCTCGAGATAGCTGGGGTCGGTGACGCGGCGCTGGTCGACGCCTTCGGGGCCGGAGTCGCCGATGTTGTAGGTCGTGCCTGCGTTCGGGTCGGGCGTGCCGCTGCCCTCAGACGTCTCCTTGGTGATGCGCAGGTAGTAGGGCTGCGTCGAGTACGGGCCGTTGGTCGTGACCGTCCAGCTGTCGACCTTCGACTGCCACTCGTCCGCCTTGGCCTCCCACGCGGTCGCCTCGGCCTCGTGGCCGTTGGCGCGCGCGATGTCCGCGGCGGTCACGAGCCCGGCGATCTCGGACGCGATCGTGGCGGGCGACCAGCCGCCCTGGTTCTCCCAGCGCTCCTGCGGCGTCTGCGGCCCCTTCGCGAGGAGGCAGCCGACCGCTGACTTCACGTGCGCGTAGGTGCCGGCGTCGCGGCGGCCGAGCTGCCAGGCGAGCACGATCGGGAACGCGACCTCGTCGAGCTGCAGGTTCGTCCACTTCTCGGTCCCGTCGAGGTTCGAGTTCTGCGGGAAGCAGCCGTCGGGCTTCTGCTGGCGCGTGAACAGGTAGTCGACCGAGCGGCTCGCGCCTGCGCGATCGCCCGCCGCGAGGAGCGCGGTGGCGACTTGGTAGAGGTCGCGCGACCAGACCTTGTGGTAGACGTCGCTCGGGTTCGAGAGCCCCTGCCCCCAGACCCAGGGCATGCTCGGCGAGGCGACGTAGGCGCCGCCGAAGGTCTTGTCCTCGTGGGCGGCGAGCGTCATCACCGACACGTCGTACGTGGTCGCGAGCGAGCGCGCCGACTGCGGGCGCCCCTTCAGTGATCCGAGGTAGCGGTGCCAGCCGGCCGCGTAGCGGTCCGCGGCACGGCCGAAGCCGCGCTTGAGCGCGCCGCGGGCGGTGTCGCGCGCGGCGGGACCGCTGCCGCCGAAGCCGAGCACCAGTGTCATCCGCTTGCGCTTGACGCCGTCGAGCGCGGTGCGCCCGGTCTGCACGACGTTGCCGTTCGGCGCCGAGCTATACGCCCAGTCCATGCGGAAGTCGGAGTGCAGGTCGGTCCAGCCGTCGCTCGTGCCGAGATAGCCGCTCGAGGTGCGCTTGAACGCCGGTGAGGCGACGAGCGCCGACGCCGCCTTGGCGTCGCGGGCGACGAGCGCGCGGCCGGCGCTGCGGCTGCTGTCGTCGTCGCCGCCGTTGGAGAGCGCCGGGTCGGCGAGCGCGTAGAGCGCGAGCTTCTTGCCCGTGCGCGACGTGAACTTGACGTCGACGACCAGCGCGTTGCGCGACGGGTCGGTGACGTAGGTCTTGACGATCTTGTAGCGCGACGTCGTGTTGACCTGGCGGTAGGTCAGCGAGCGCTTGTCGGCGAGCGAGATCGCGTGGCTCGCGTTCTCCCGCTCGCGCTCGGCGAACGTCTTGCCGTCGGAGACCACGAACTGCAGGTCGCGCAGCGCCGGCGTGTCGATGTCGGGGTAGTAGACCTCGGTCAGCTCGCCGTCGTCGAGCGTGTGCCAAACCTTGCTGCGGGTGCCCTGCGCGGTGCCGAAGCCGTCCTTGTCGGCCTCGGTCCACAGCGCCTTCTGCCCCGGTGCACCCGGTGCGGTCGCGGCGGCGGCTGCGCCCGGGAACAGCAACAGGCACAGCACGAGATACAGCGGAGCCCCCCTCACCCGATCGCCCGTACCCCCCGTGCAGACGAGGGAAACGGCGCCCACTGAATCAAACGTTGACGTTCATCTACTACCGTGCCTTCGATGAGTGCCGAACCCGCCATTGAGCTGCCCGTCCCCGACGAGCCCGTCCCGTTCAACCTCGACCTCTCCGAGGACCAGCGCGACATCCGCGACTGGGTCCACGGCTTCGCCGCGGACGTCGTCCGCCCCGCCGCCTCGGAGTGGGACGAGAAGGAGGAGACGCCGTGGCCGATCATCGGCGAGGCGGCCAAGATCGGCCTCTACGGCTTCGAGTCGCTGGCGCAGTTCTACGCCGACCCGTCTGGCCTGACGCTCCCGATCGTCAACGAGGAGCTGTTCTGGGGCGACGCCGGCATCGGCATGGCGATCATGGGCACCTCGCTCGCGGCCGCCGGCATCTTCTCGAGCGGCACGCCGGAGCAGATGGGCGAGTGGATCCCGCAGTGCTTCGGCACGCCCGAGGAGCCGAAGGTCGGCGCGTTCTGCGTCTCCGAGCCCGACGCCGGCTCCGACGTCTCCTCGCTGCGCACGCGCGCCGTCTACGACGAGGCGAAGGACGAGTGGGTCCTCAACGGCCAGAAGGCGTGGGCGACCAACGGCGGCATCGCCACCGTGCACGTCGTGGTCGCGTCGATCGACCGCGAGCTCGGCTCGCGCGGCCAGGCCGCGTTCGTGATCCCGCCCGGCACCAAGGGCCTGGAGATGGGTACCAAGGTCAAGAAGCACGGCCTGCGCGCCTCCCACACCGCCGACGTCTTCCTCGACGACTGCCGCGTCCCGGGCTCGTGCCTGCTGGGCGGCAAGGAGAAGCTCGACGAGCGCCTCGCCCGCGCCCGCGAGGGCCGCTCGGGCAAGCGCCAGGCGGCGATGCAGACGTTCGAGGCCTCGCGCCCGACGGTCGGCGCCCAGGCGATCGGCATCGCCCGCGCCGCCTACGAGTACGCGCTCGACTACGCCAAGGAGCGCAAGCAGTTCGGGCGCCCGATCATCCACAACCAGGCGATCGCGTTCGCGCTCGCGGACATGAAGCTCGAGATCGACGCCGCGCGGCTGCTCGTCTGGCGCGCGTCGTGGATGGGCCGCACCGGCAAGCCGTTCACGGCCGCCGAAGGCTCGATGAGCAAGCTCAAGGCCGGCGAGGTCGCCGTCTGGGCGACCGAGCGAGCGATCCAGATCCTCGGCGGCGTCGGCTACACCCGTGAGTACCCGGTCGAGCGCTGGCACCGCGACGCCAAGATCTACACGATCTTCGAGGGCACCTCGGAGATCCAGCGGCTCGTCATCGCGCGGGCGATCTCTGGCGAGCAGATCCCGTAAGGGTAGGTTCCCGTCCGTGCTCCGCGAGACGCAGCACGGTGAGGGAGCCGAAGGAACGGCGCAGACGGCCCCGGCGACGAGCACGCCGGGCCCAAGCAACCGTGCGATGGGCGCGCTCGCGGCGTCTTCGAACCCCTTCGCGCGCGAGGAGGACGGCGGCTACGAGTTCAGCGACGACCCGCTGGCCGCCGACTGGACGCCGGACAACTCGATCCGCGTCAAGCCCGGGCCGGTGCGGGCCACTCTGATCCGGCCGGGCCCGCCGCGCACGAAGAAGGGCGAGTGGCTCGAGGACGCGCTCCGGGGCGACCCGCTCCTCAAGGAGCTGCCCAACTGGGCGCGCGAGAAGGCGATCGACGGCCTCAAGGACATCGACGAGACGATCGCCGAGCAAGAGTGGGGAGTGGTCGAGACGCCGGTGGCGCCGGTGGCCCCCCAATCCCCGGTTGCCTGACTGGACGAAGCCGCAGGACTTCCAGGCCGCGCCCGGTCAGGTGATCATCCAGGGCCCCGTTATCAAGTGGTGAGGCCGCTAGTGGTGGTGGTCCCTCCAGCTGCGCGCGGACCTCGCCGCCGGGGTATTTCGACGAGTGCACGTTGGCGTACGTCGCGCCGGCGCGGATCGCTCGCAGTAGCTCTCCGTACTGGCCGGGGTCGATGCCCTGGCCCGTCGGCCCGATCACGTCGGACGGCTCGATCGTGCCCTCGACGGTGCCGGACCGCAGATCTTCAGCCTTGGCGCACGCGACCGTGCCCGCCGGCGCATTCGGGTTCGACTGGTTGCACAGGAACGCGCTGATCCCGCCGCTCTGGGACTCGGACCCGAAGTGGATGTGGGCCTGGGTGACGTCCCCCTCGAGCTGCCCGAACGAGAGCTTGTACTCGATGCGGTCGTCGCGCACCTTGGCCTTGAAGTCGCCGAAGCCGGTCGTCGACAGCGCCAGCGGCGTCTCCGCGAAGCCGGTCAAGTGCTCGCGCACGTCACGGCTGCCGCCTCCACCGGCGACCGCTGCGGCGACCACCCCCAGCAGACCCATCACGGCAACTACGGCGGCCAACTGCAGACGGCGTCGTCTCACGGCGACACTCCCCCTCCGGTCGAATGACTGGGCCCCGGGCTCTACGGGAGCTCCCCGGTCAGGGTTCGCATCGCAAGTTCCGACGCGCCAACTCGTGCGACGCGCTCGAGCGCCGGGTCGCCGGGTCGGGCTAGCGGTCCCCGGCGGACCGACCTACGCTGGGTTGCAACGCATGGATCGCCGGCTCCTCCTCCTCTGCATGCTCTCGCTGGTCGCGTTCGTCTCGGCGCCCGCGGCCGCGCACGCCGACATCGACCTCCCCGACGGCTTCGCGACCGTCACGCTGGCGTCCGGGCTGTGGGATCCGACCGCGTTCGCGTACGCCCCGGACGGCCGGATCTTCATCGCCGAGAAGCGCGGCCGCGTCCGCGTGGTGCGCCCCGGCGGCTCGCAGACGGCAGGAACGGTGATCGACATCAGCGGCCACGTCGCCAACGCCGGCGACCGCGGGCTGCTCGGCATCGCAGTCGACGTGGACTTCGAGACCAACCACTGGCTGTACCTGCTCTACACCTACGACGCCGACCCGGTCAATTGGGAGGCTGAGAAGACCGCGCGGCTGACGCGGATCACGGTCAACCCGGACGACACCGTGGTCGGGTCCGAGACGGTCCTGCTGGGCAGCATCGGGCCGGCGCCGTGCCCGCCGCCCACCAACGACCGTCGACTGCATCCCGTCGACGAGCAACTCGCACTCGATCGGCACGGTCCGCTCCGCGCCCGACGGCACGCTGTGGGTCGGATCCGGAGACGGCTCCGACTACAACGCGATGGATCCGGGAGCGCTGCGCACGTTCGACGAGCAGTCGCTGTCCGGCAAGATCATCCATGTCGACCGCCAGGGGAAGGGCCTGGCCGGCCATCCGTTCTGTCCGGAGGACGACAACCTCAGCCACGTCTGTACGAAGGTCTACGCCATGGGCTTCCGCAACCCGTTCCGCTTCCAGTTGCGCTCGGGCGGCGCGGGGCCGGTACTCGGCGACGTCGGCTGGGAGTCCTACGAGGAGCTCGACCTTCTCGACCCCGGGCGGGAGCTACGGCTGGCCCTGCTACGAGGGCGCGACGCACACGCCGGACTACAGCGAGCTCCCCGAGTGCAAGGCGCTCTACGCCGAGAATCCGCCGTCGCAGAGCCCGCCGGTGCACACCTATCCGCACAGCAACGGTGGCGGGGCGGTCGTCGCGGGGCCGCAGTACACCGCCACGCGCTACCCGGCGCAGTACCGGAACCTCTGGTTCTTCGGCGACTACGTCCGCGGCTGGCTGCGCACCTTCAACATCGTCGGCGGGCAGGTGACGAACGTGACCGACTTCGCGCCGACGGGCTTCGGCGGCGTCGACCTCGAGCTCACGCCCGAGGGCGATCTTGCCTACCTCCTCTTCACGGAGGGCAGCGGCCAGACCGGCCGCTTGGAGCGGATCGTGTACGGCAACCGGCCACCGCCGGCGGTGGCGCACGCCACGCCCGCGGCGGGAGCGTCGCCGCTCCACGTCGACTTCAGCGCCGACGAGTCGCTCGACCCCGACGGCGACACGGTGACCTACGCGTGGGACTTCGGCGACGGCAGCGCCGACGCCACCGGCCGGACCGCGAGCCACACGTACCCGAACTCCGGCGTCTACACGGCGAGGCTGACCGTGCGCGACGCCCGCGGCCTCTCCAGCGAGGACACCGTGCAGGTGTTGGTCGACCGCACGCCGCCGGTCGCCGCGATCGAGGCCCCGGCGGACGGCTCGCTGTTCCGCAACGGGGTTCCCGTGCAGCTGCACGGCTCGGCCACCGACCTCGAGGACGGGGATCTCGGCGATGGCGCGCTGTCGTGGCATATCGTGCTCCACCACGGCTCGCACACGCACAGCCAGGGGGACCTCCACGGCGCCGCGCCGAGCTTCACCCCGCCCGGGGACCACGACGCCGACTCCTACTACGAGATCGAGCTCACGGCGACGGACTCGGACGGCGTCGTCGACCGCAAGACGGTGGAGATCCACCCGGAGACGGTCCCGCTTCACGCTCGCCAGCGTTCCGGCCGGCGTGCCGCTCAGCTACTCGGGGGTCCAGCACGTCGCGCCGGCGAAGCTCACCGCCGCCATCGGCTACCGCACGTCCGTGGCGGCGCCCGACCAGTTCACGCGCGACGGCATCGTCTACACGCTTCAAGGGCTGGTCCGACGGTGGGGCGCGCCAGCACCCGATCGTCGTGCCCGGCGCCGCCGCGACCCTGACCGCGACGTACACGGCGCCTGCGGGCGGTGGGACGCTCCCTCGACCGGCGGGCAACTCGGCGGCCTGCCGACTCCCACAGCCGCCCCACGGCAGACGCCGCGGCTGCGCCTCGACCGCCCGCGCCGGCGGGCGCGGACCCTGAGCGGACGCATCACCGGGCTCGCCACTGCGCCGCGCGTGTCGATCGCCCTCCGGACGCAGCGGTTGCACGGACGCTGCCGCCACTGGCACGCGAGCAGCGGCGGGCTCGGCCGCCGGGCGCGGAGCTGCTCGACGCACGTGTGGATGCGAGCCCAGGTCACGGCCGCGGGCGCGAATACCTGGCGCCTGCGCCTGCGCCTCGGCGGCGCGCTGAAGCGCGGCCGCTACGCGGTCGCGGCGCGCGTGACCGATCGCCGCGGCCGGGCGCTGATCGCGCGCACCGCGATCGCATTGCACATCCGTTGAGGTGACGCCGCGTCGCGGCGTCGCAGGCGGGAGAATGTGAAGCGTGAGCTCGGAGCGCCGTATCCGGGTTGGCGTCACCCTCGACGGCCGGCGGGTCCCGCGCTGGAAGCGCGACGTCCTGCACGGGCTGCTCGAAGCCGAAGGCGTCGATCTCGCGCTCGTCGTGCTGACGGCGCCGGAGCGCGCGCCCGACCGCGGCGCCGCCGGCGCGCTCCTGCGCCTGTACCGCGCGCTGGACCGGCGCGTGTTCGCCGGCGACCCCGATCCGGTGGCGATCGTGGACGTGAGCACCGAGCTCGCGGCGATCCCGACCGTCGACCACCGCAACGGGCGGCACCAGGACGGCGGGGAAACGCCGCTCGACGTCGGCATCGCGCTGGGCGCCGAGCACGACGCGCTGCTGAGCGGGGCACGCCTCGGCGTCTGGACTTACCGCTACGGCGCGGGGCGCGAGCAGCGCGACGACGTCCCCTTCCTGCGCGACATCCGCGAGGGCCGGTTCGCCAGCCACGTCGCGCTCGTGCGCCAGTCCGACCGGGCGCTGCTCGCCAGCTCGACCGTGCGGACGGACCTCGTCTCGCTCCAGCGGGTGCGCGGGGCGGCACTGCTGCGCTGCCGGCACCTCGCGGGCCGCTGCCTGCGCGAGCTGTCCAGCGGCCTCGAGCCCACCGCGCGCCCCGAGGAGGAGCCGGAGATCGCCCGCGTCGCGTTGGACCGCCCGAGCCTGCGCGCCCTGCTCGGCACCGTCGCGCGGATCGCCGTCCGGCTCGTCAGGCACCGCCTGCACAACGCGCTCTGGCATGAGCAGTGGCTCTTCGTCGTCCGGCGGCCCGAGCAGCGCCCGCCGCCGCTCAGCTTCAGCCAGGGGCGCATGCATCGCCCGCCGCGCGGCCGCGACTGGGCCGACCCGTTCCCGTTCCGCGAGAACGGTCGGTCGTGGCTGTTCTTCGAGGAGGTCCCGTGGCGCAACGGCCAGGGCCACATCAGCGTCGCCGAGCTCGACGGCACCGGCGGCCTGCACGACGTGCGCACCGCGCTGGAGACGCCCTACCACCTCTCGTATCCGTTCGTGTTCACCCACGACGGCGAGACCTACCTGCTCCCGGAGTCGCGGACCTCGGCCTCCACCACCCTCTATCGCGCGCGTCGCTTCCCCGACGAGTGGGAGCCGGTCGGCTCGCTTGCGGACACCGCGCTCTACGACCCAACGCTGCTGCAGCGCGAGGGCACCTGGTGGCTGTTCGGCACGGTCGCGGAACCCGGCGAGCCCCAGGACGACGAGCTCCACGTCTTCTTCGCCGAGTCCCTCGACGGGCCGTGGCAGGCGCACCCGCGCAATCCGGTCGTGTCGGACGTGCGCAGCGCGCGCCCCGCGGGCCCGTTCATCGCCCACGAGGGCCGGCTGCTGCGCCCCGCGCAGGACTGCTCGGGCCGTTACGGGCGCGCGGTCGTGTTCAAGGAGGTGCTCGAGCTGAGCCCGTCCGCCTACCGCGAGATCGAAGTGGCGCGGCTCGAGCCCGACTGGCTCGCACGCAACCTGGCGACCCACCACTACGCGACCGATGAGCGGTGGGCGGCGACGGATGCGCTGCGCCGCCGGCGGCGCTGGTGAGCCTCGACGGCGCGGAGCCGGAGGCCGAGCGCGGGAGCTTCGGCGCGGGGCTGGGCCTCGGCGGGCTCAGCTTCCTCGTGACGCTGGGCGTCGGCCTCGTCTCGAGCATCGTCATCGCGCGGATCTATGGCGTGCGCATCGTCGGCGAGTTCGCGCTCGCCTCGGCGCCGATGCTGGCCGCGTGGTCGCTGTCGAACCTCCGCCAGGGGCCCGCGCTGGTTCGGGTGCTGAGCATCCAGGCGCCGCGCGCTCCCTCGGTCACTGGCTTGTTCGCCGCGGTTTCCGTGGTCTCGTTCGGCCTCACCGCGGTGGTCGTGGTGCTGCTCGCGGGTGCCAGCGCGATCGTCTTCCGCGGGCCGCTCGACCGACCCGACCTGCTCGCGCCCGCGCTCGTCATGCTGGCCCAGTTCCTGCTGTTCGTGAACCCGGGCTGGAACCTCGAGAACGTCTTCTCGGCGTTCCGCGCCGGCCGCTCGCTGTTCTGGATCCGGCTGGTCGAGGCGCTCGTGGTGCTCGGGGCGTCGGTGCTGGCCAGCCTGGTCGAGGAGGACGTGTGGGCCCTCGTGCTCGCCACGTGCTTCGGCGCCGCGGTCACGCTGCTCCACCGCGTGGTGCTCGTGCGCCGCTGGATGGCGCTGCGCGTATCGCGGGAGGCGGTGCGCGACGGGTTCACGCGAGTGCCGGAGATTCTGCGCTTCGGGCTCAAGCTCGCCCCGGGCAACCTCGCCGAGGGAATCAGCTACGACGCGCCGATCTGGGTGCTCGGCCTGAGCCTGCCGGCCGCCGCGGTCGGCGCCTACAGCCGTGCCTGGCAGACCACCAACCGCCTCTATTCGTTCGGCTACCGGATCAACGAGATGCTGCTGCCGACGCTGGTGGAACGCAGCGTCGAGGACGACCGCGACGCGTTCGACCGCACGCTGCTCGACACCGCGCGCTACGCGGCGCTCGCGCTGCTGCTGGTGGGCGCCGCCGCGGGCGGAGCGGCGGAGGGGGTCATGCACATCTTCGGCCCCGGCTTCGACGCGGGCGCCGATGCGCTCGCGGTCCTCCTCGTCACCCCGGCGCTGACCGTGCTGGCGGGCATCGCGTCGCAGGCGCAGTACGCGTTCGACCGGCCGTGGGTGGGCACGGTGAACGCGGTGGTCGGCATGGTCGCCAAGGTCGCCCTCGTGATCGTGTTGACAGAGACGTCCGGGATCACGGGCGCCGCGGTCGGCTTTGCGCTCGGCACGCTCCTGCAGTTCGGGCTCCAGAGCGCGGACGTCGCGCGGCATCTCCACGGCCCCGCGCGGCGCTGGCTGCCGCCGCGCCAGCTCGCCGGGCTCGTCGTGGCCTACGTGACTGCCTTCGCCGCGGCGCGCGTGCTCGACCAGGCGCTGACCCAGCCGTTCGGACTCCTCGCCGGACTGGCGGCCGGGAGCCTGGTCTTCGTCGTCGCACACGTGTGGGTCGGCGGTCTGTTGGAGCGCGATCGGCAGCGGATCGCGCAGGCGCGCAGCCGGCTAGCCCGCGCGCAGGCGACCGAGCCGCGCTCGCCCGCCGGCCGGTAGCCGCGCCCACGCCGTGCGGGCCCCCGAGCGCGCGAGGGCCTCCACCGCAGCGGGGGAGCCGCGCCGCGCCACGAGGTGCGACTCCAGCGGTCGCGTCGTGATGCGGAAGCGCTGCTTGTGGCGCTCTTCGCCGCGCAGCATGTCGTAGTCGGTGCAGCCCTCGGCGGCGGCGCGCTCGACCGCCGTGGCCAGCAGCGAGACGCCGACGGCGTGGCGCGCATAGGCGGGGTCGAACGCCTGCGAGTACGCGAACGCGCGTGTCCCGAGCCGCCAGCCGTACAGCACGGCGGCGGTCCGGCCGTCCACCTCGAGCGTGTGGAGGCGTAACCAGCCGCGCTCGGCGGCGCGGGCGGCGAAGTCGGCGTGGAACGCCTGGACCGTGGGTGGGAAGCCGCCGTCGCCCCAGCGCGCCGCGTGCAGCCGCAGCAGCTCACCGAGGTCGCGGCGCGCCTCGTGCGCCCCGTCGCTGGTGCGGACGGTGACCGCGTGCTCGGCGGCGAGGCGGCGGCGCAGCCGCTCGACGTCGCGCCGCGGACGGCCGTCCATGAGGGCGCCGGCGTCGCGCAGGTCGGCGACCACGAGCGGCGGCTCGTCGCGCCAGCGCACCCGCGTGCGCCCGGCCGCAGCGACCGCGGCGGGCCACGGGCTGCCGGCGGGGACGCGCTCGAGCCGCCACAGCTCGCCGCGGCCACGCGGGAGCTCGTGCGCCACCGTCTCGGCGACCGCGCGCGCGTCGGCGGCCGCGCAGGCCGCCGGCAGCACGTCGACCAGCGCGTCGCCGGCCGCGAGCACGACGCGGCGCCGCCCATCGCCGCGCACCACCAGCGGGAGGACGCCCGCCACGCTGCCGTCGCCGCGCCGGCACACGAGGATCCGCGGCCGGTCAGCGGGATGGGCCGCGCACCACGCCTCGTGCCACTCGGGCAGCGCGAACGGGTTCTCCGCCGCGACCGCGAGCGAGCGCCATGCCTCGACCACGTCGGCCGGCGGCATGTGCGCGAAGGCGGTGAGCTCGAGCGCGGTCAGCTCCGGCGGCGTGCCATCCGCCCGACGCGGCTCGCCGCCGTGACGAGCCGCTCCTTGGCCCGGTCGCCGCGTGGCCGCTCGCCCGGCCGCGCCGGATCCAGGCCGAGCCGGCGGAGTCCCGCGTTGGCCCGGTGGACCGCCGCGCGACGGATGACCGCCTCGGTCTCGAAGCCGACCGACAGCGAGATCGACACGCCCGCCGGCGTCTTGACCAGGTGCGGGACGAGGGCGGGGACGTGCACGCCGACCCCAGGGCTGAGCTCGAACGCCTCAGCGTCGTGCGGCAGGTCCGCGATGTTGCGGTGCCCGCCGGCGCAGAAGCGTTCGACCTCGCGGTGGGCCACCACCGGATCGGGGAAGTTGCCGACGCGGACCTGCTTCGTGCCCAGGAGCTGGAGCAGGTAGCCCTGCTCCATGTCGATGTGCGTCGGGGTGGTCGAGTTCGGAGCCGACAGGAAGAACACGCCCTGGCGCCGTAGGACCGCGCCCTCGCGGGCGGGCAGCGCGCGCAGGACGTCCTCGAACAGCGCGTCGTAGAGCTCCGCGTAGGCGGGCACGCCGTGGATCGGCAGCACCATCCAGCAGCCGTTGGTCTCGATCGTGCGGACCATCTCGCCGGGGCTGAGCTCGGCCTGGGGCACCTCGCCGCCGGGCATCGTGTCATCGACCGAGCCCAGGTTGTGCTCGACGCGTTCGGGGGGCAGCGAGTCGGCCAGCTCCGCGAGCGCCTCGAGCTGGGTCAGCGGATGCCCGTGGAGTTCATGCTGCACCGCGAAGGCGGTGCGCCCGAAGTTCGGCTCGACGGTGGCGGGGTCGAGGTGGATGAGCGCAGTGGTGTCAGTCGGCATCGCACCACATGATGGCGAACGCCCGGCGCCCGGGGCTAACATGGCGCGAGCTTGGGCGCGTAGCTCAGTGGGAGAGCGCTCGCTTCACACGCGAGAGGTCGCAGGTTCGAAACCCGCCGCGCCCATGCTCACGGAAGCCCGCTTCGGCGGGGTTTCTGCGTTCTGCGGACCGTGGAAGCGCTACTTCCGGCGCGCTCGCCGCACCGGCCGCTTCACGTACTCGCAGTTCTTGACGGCGTCGCTGCGGTCGGCCTTCACCTTGTCGACGCCGGCGCCGCAGTCGATCTCGTCGCGGGTCGAGTCGCGGGCGAAGATCTCGTCGTTGCCGCCCCCGGCCACGACCTTGTCCATGCCCGCGCCGGGCGTGATGTCGTCGTTGCCGTTCCGGGCCCTGATCTTGTCCTTGCCGGCGTCTGCCTTGATCCGATCGTCGCCGCTGCTGCCGTCGAGCAGGTCGTCTCCGGTCCCGCCGGTCAAAAGATCGTCGCCCGTGCGTCCGAACAGGCAGTCGTCGCCCCCGCGTCCGCTCAGCACGTCGCGGCCGGTGCCGCCGACCAGCACGTCGTCACCCGGCGTGCCGACGGTGTACCGCGCGGCGCCGGGCTCGGTGCAGGTGCGCGGAGGCGGTGGCGGTGGCGGGGGAGGCGGCGGAGGCGGGAGCGAGGGGCCGCCGCCGGCCGGCGGAGCGTCGTCCACGCACTCCACCTTCACGGCGACGCTCGCCGTGGAGCCGCCGTTGAGCTTGTAGGTGAACGTGTCGCGCGACGCGACCAGGTCGTTGCAGTAGTTCGCGGCCGGCTTGTACCGCACGCCGCCGCCGCCGATGACTGCGCTGCCGTGCGCGGGCTGCGTGACCGACGCGACGAGCTTCGGACCGCCGTCCGGGTCGGTGTCGTTGGCGAGCACGTTGATCGTCGTGGGCGGGGCGTTCTCTCTGACTGTCGCGACGTCGTTCTTCGCGGTCGGCGGCGCGTTGAAGCAGGCGGCGCCGGCCGGTGAGGAGGTGTTGCGGTAGATCATCACCGCGGCGTTGCCCTTGTCGGCGATGACGACCTCGGGCCGCCCGTCCCCGGAGAGGTCGCCCACGGCCATGCTCACGCGCGTGGTCGCGGGCTGCGGGAGGTCACGGCCGCCGTCGAAGCCGAGCGCCCCGTCGCCGAGGTGCACCATCCCCCTCCCATACGTGCCGGCGGCGATGACGTCGTTGCACGCGTCGCCGTCCACGTCGGCGACGGCCACTGCATCGACGCCCGGCGTGGTGGGCAGCGGTCTCCCGACCGACTCGAGGCCCCCGCTCCCGGAGGGGTTCAGCCGGTAGTAGTGGATCGAGTCCACCCTGGCGGCGAGGCTGTTGATCTGTTGCCCGACGACCACGTCGAGGTCGGCGTCACCGTCGAGGTCGCCGAGCGCGGCCGTCTCCATGCCGTCCGGCACGGGGCGCGTGCTCGCGGACCAGTCCAGGGGGAACACGGGAGCGAAGCCGAAGATCCTCATCGTGTCTGGGCCTCCCGAGGTGATGACCTCGTCGGGGGGCACGCCGGCGACGCTCCCGTTGAGATCGCCGACCACGAGCGGCTCCGCGACCGGCGTGTCGTGACGGCACACGAGCTTCTCGGGATCGAGCTCGTAGCTGATGCAGAGCTCGCGGCCAAAGCTCCCGACCCCGTGCTGGAGGACGAGCAGCGGGGCGGCATTGCCGTCCGGGCGCCGCATCAGCGCGAGCATGTCGGCCGACGCGGCCCCGAGGTACGCCGGGAGATTCAGGTTGAACGGCACCGGGCTGCCCAGCGCCCCTGCGCCGTTGCCCGTGAGCCGCACGACGTTCGGCGTGCACGCCACGTAGGCGTCGAGCTTGCCGTCGGGCGCGGTCGGGGTCACGTCGCCCAGCGTCACGTCCTCGAGCAGGCCGGCGCATTCGGGCCCGGCGGAGTACTGCTCCATCGCGGCGAACGTCCCGTCGCCGTGGTTGAGCATCACGCCCACCTTGCCGGGTGACCACAGGCCGACGACGATGTCCTTGCCGTGCACGCCGTCGAGGTCCCCGAGCGCGATGGAGTCGGGCGCGGCGGGCAGTGCGACATCGGTGCGGTCGAAGCTCACCGAGGCACCGGCGCCTGGAACTCCCCCCAGCGCCGCTCCAAGGAGCATTGCGAGCGTCCAACCACTCAGGCGCCGGGCAGGTATGTGGATGTTTGCGACACTACACCCGATTCAGGGGTGCGATCCTGCGGCCGCCATTCGACGCCATCGCCACCTTGTCGCGCTGATCGCGCTCACCATCGTCGCCGCTGGGCTGCGCGCGGCCACGATCGAGGCGCAGTCGTTCTGGGACGACGAGCTGTTCACCGTCTGGCTGGTTCGCTTGGACTTCGGGGACATGGTGCGCGCCTGGTGGGACAGCGAGGCGACGCCGCCCGTGTACTACGCGGCCACCTGGCTGTGGAGCCAGGTCTTCGGCTCCGGCGAGACCGGGTTGCGATCGCTGTCCGTCGTGGCGGGCACCGCGGCCGTGCCGCTCGTCTACCTCGTCGGCAGTCGCTTCGCCTCGGTTCGCGCCGGCCTGGCAGCGGCGGCGCTCGTCACCTTCAACCCGTTCCTCGTGTGGTACGGAATCGAGGCGCGCTCCTATGCGTTCCTCGTGCCGCTGGTTGCGCTCGGGCTGCTCGTCTTCCTAGCGGCGCTGACGACGCCCTCGAGGCGCAACCTGGTCGGTTGGGCGCTGGTGTCGGCGCTCTCACTGGCGACGCACTACTTCGCCTTCTTCGTGATCGCGCCCCAGGCGGCGTGGCTCCTGTTGGCGGTCCCGCGCGAGCGCCGGCGGGCCGTGCTCGCGGCGATCGCCGCCCCTGCGGTGACCGGCGCTGCGGTGCTGCCGATCCTCCTGCACACGCTGGAGACCGACCCGGACCCCGGTGGCTTCACCGGCACGTCGCTCGCCGCGCGGACCGCGGCCGTGCCGAAGAACTTCCTCGTCGGCTATCAGCTCCCGGCCGAGCTCCTGCTGTCGGTGCTGAGCGCGTTGCTGGCCCTCGGGCTGGCCGTCGTGGTCGTGTTCCGCGCCCGGGGAGCGGAGCGCCGGACCGCGGCGGTCTGCGCCGGGCTGGCCGCGCTCGCTGTCGGCGTCCCGCTCCTGCTCGCGCTCGCGGGCCAGGACTACCTCTCGAGCCGGAACGTGATCGCCGCGCTGATGCCCGCGCTCGTGGTCGCCGGGGTCGGCGTCGCGGCCGCCCGCGCCGGCCTGGCCGCCGGGCTCGCGCTGTGCGCGGTCTGGCTCGTCGTCGTGGCCGGGGTCGCCGCGGATTCGCGTTACCAGCGCAAGGACTGGCGGGGTGCGCAGCGCGCGCTCGGGCCGGTGGTCGAGGACCGCGTGCTCGTCTTCTCGCCGGGCTTCGTCAACCCCGAACCGTTCCGCGCCTACTTCCGGCGCGGCGAGCTGATGGAGAGCCCGGTGGCGACGCGCGAGATCGCGGTCGTAGCACTCGCCGCGGTGGGGCGCTTCACGACCGGGACGCCGGCGCCGCCGCGCACGCCGATCGCGCCGGCGCCCGCCGGCTTCCGGCTCGTCGAGCGACGCGAAGCTGACACGTACACGCTCCTGCGCTACCGCGCGCCACGGCCGGTCGCGGTGACCCGCGAGACGGCCGACCGTCTGGCGTTCACGGCCGAGGAGCACGCGGTCGTGACGCAGCGCCCGCGCTGACCCGGAGCCGCGCTCAGGGGCGCCCGGGGAGCCGCCAGCGCGCGTGCCGAGCGCGCTCCGGCGGGGGCTGCGGCAGCGGCTCGCCGGCCGCGATCGCCGCGGGTGCGTCCGTGACCATCCAGCGGGCGCGCAGCGGCGCGATCCGCTCGGCCGCCTCGACGCCCGCGAGCAGCCCGGGGCGCGGGACGTGGCCGCCGTGCGCGTCGGAGGCGATCACGTGCGCGAGCCCCTCGCGCACGAGGTCCTGCGCCAGCCGCCGCGAGCGCGACCCGCGCCGGGTCGACGCCAGCGCGGAGGCCGTGACCTGGAGGAGCGTGCCGCGCTCGACCAGCGCCGCCAGGCGGCGGTGGTCGCGCTGGAACGTCTGGTTGCGCTCTGGGTGCGCCAGCAGCACGCGGTAGTCGTGGATGCTGAGCTGGAAGAGCATGTCCTCGAAGCGCTCGGGCAGCTCGCCGTAGGGCGTCTCGACGAGCAGGTCGTGACCGCGCTGGCCGAACGAGACCGTTCGCAGCGTCTCCGCGTCCGCCTGGTGGGCCCAGTGGAGGTCGACCTCGCCGCCTGCGATCAGCTCGATCCGCAGGCCGGCGTCCGCGGCGGCGACGGCCAGCTCGCGCACGCGCTCGCCGAGCTCGCCAGGCCGGACCTCGGGGTGATCGGCACGCAGGTGCGGCGTCGCCGCAAGCGCGGTGATCCCCTCCTCGACCGCGGAGGCGAGCAGCGCGAGCGAGCCGGCCATGTCCGCGGGACCGTCGTCGATGCCCGGCAGCGCATGCGTATGAAGGTCGATCACGGCCGCTATCTTCACACCTGCATGAGCGGGATCGCCCCTGAGGCGCCGGCCGGCATCGCCCGCCAGGGTGTGATCCGCAACACGGCGTACGGCTTCGCGTTCCAGGTGCTCGGCGCGGTGCTGGCCGCCATCACGACAGTGTTCCTGGCCCGCGCGCTGGGGCCTGGGGACTTCGGCACCTACGCGCTCGCGATGTCGGCCGGCGCGCTGCTCGCACTGCCCGCCGACCTCGGGATCTCGCCCTCGGCGCAGCGCTTCGCGGCCGAGCACACCCACGACCGCCGGGCGGTGGCGGCGGTGCTGGGCGACGCGTTCCGCCTCAAGCTCGCGATCGCGACCCCGGTGGCGATTGCGCTGGCCCTCGCCGCTGGGCCGATCGCGGACGCCTTCGACAACCCCGACCTGGCGTGGCCGCTGCGCGCCGCGGCGCTCGCGCTGTTCTTCGAGAGCTTCACGATGCTCTCGACCGGCGCCTTCGTCGCGCTCGGGCGCGTGATCTACAACGTCCGCCTGCTGCCGCTCTCGCTGGTGGCACTGGTGCTGACCGTGGTGCTCGTGCTCGAGGGCGGCGGCGCGACCGCCGCGATCGTGGCGCGCGCCGTCGGGCTCGCGCTCACCGCGGTCGCCGGCGGCTGGTTGCTGTGGCATCTCGTCGGGCGGCCCGAGACCCGCCTGCGGGGCGGCTCGCGGACATGGCGGCGTCGGATCGCCGGCTACGCGGGTCCGGTGGTGCTCGTCGACAGCGCGTTCGCGGTGTTCAGCCAGCTCGACGTCTTGCTGATCGGCGCGCTGCTCGGCTCGCTGGAGGCCGGCCTGTTCCTGGCCGCGCTGCGGATCGTGACGTTCCTGCACTACCCCGGCTACGCGCTCGCGTCGGCCGTCGCTCCGCGGCTCGCGGCGCTCGATCGCGACCCGGCCGCGGGCCGGGCGTTCACGTCGGGCCTGCGCCTGGCGGTCCTCGTGCAGTGCGGCCTGGCCGCCGTGCTCGTCCCGTGGGCGGTACCGATCACCTCGCTCGTGCTCGGCCCCGACTATGCGGATTCGGCCGACGTCCTGCGGGCATTCGCGCCGTTCGTCGTGCTGTCCGGCATCGCCCCGATCGTCGGCCTCGGCGCCAACTACCTCGGGGAGGCACGGAGCCGGCTGCCGATCACGATCGCGGCGGTCGCGCTCAACCTCGTGGTCGATCTCGCGCTGATCCGGGAGATCGGCATCGTGGCCGGGGCGCTGGGGAGCACCTTGGCGTACCTGGTGTACGTCCCCGCGCACCTGCGGATCTGCCGCCGCCGGGTCGGCTTCTCGCTCCAGCCGTTCACGCTGACCCTGCTGCGCGCGCTCGCCGCGGCGATCGCGATGGCCGGCGTCCTCGCCCTGTTCGGCACCACTGAGCTCTCCGCGCTGGAGTGGGTGTTCGGCAGCCTCGCCGGCGGCGCCGTCTACATGGGCATGCTGCTGGTCACCCGGGAGATCGACGTCGCGGAGCTCCGCCGCGTCTGGGCGCGGCTCGCGGCCGTCGCGGCGCGCCCCGCCGCCTAGCGCTCGCGCAGCTCGACGGCCGTGAACGCGAGTCGCTGGAAGACGCGCTGGAGCAGCGGCTGCAGTGGCCGCGCGCGCAGGACGTGGCGCAGCCCGGGACGTCCTGCGGCGCGAAACCGGGCATAGTCGAGCTCACGATGCACCACGAGATGGTCTTTCGAGAGCAGCCGGCCGATCTCGGCGTTCGAGCGGTAGAAGCAGTAGCGGTCGATCCAGTCGAGCTTCCAGCGCGTCCACTCGCGCGGGTCCGGCCGCTCGTCCTTGTGCTTGCCGAAGCCGGCGCGGCGCAGGGCGTAGGTGTAGGCGAAGCGGAGGCGCCCGGGCGGGAGCCGGTGGGCGAGCGGGATGCCGATATGGCCCTCGCGCAGCCCGTCACGGGTGGGGAAATGGTGGTAGGAGACGCCCCCGGGTGCGAGCACGCGGTCGATCTCGGCGACCGCGCGCTCGAGCTGCTCAATATGCTCGAAGACTTGGTCGGAGATGACCAGATCGAAGCTCCGATCCTCGAACGGCAGCCGGCCTTCCTGGTCGATGTGGCGGATCACCTGCTCCCGCAGCAGGCGCTGCAGCCGCTCGTCGTCCCAGTCCGCGCCGCCGTAGAAGACGTCGGCCCCGCTGGCCTCGACGCCGCGCTTGCGCAGCAGCGCGACCACCTCGCCGGATCCGCAGCCGAAGTCGAGCACCCGCAGCCCTCCGCCCGCGCCGCCGCGGCGCAGGACGTAGTGGACGAACCAGCTGCGGTTCACGCCCGCGGCATCGAGCTCCGGGTCGGTCATCGGGCGGGGACTGTAACCGCGTGAGACTGATCCATCTTGCGGACTACGGCGGCTCGCACTCAGGCTCGCTGGTGCCCATGCTCCGTGCCGCCTGCACGGCCGGGCAGCGAGAAGGCTGGGAGGTCGAGCTGCTGCTGTCGGACATCGCCCGCGGCCGTTCGTGGCTGCCGGCGCTGGAGGACGCCGGGATCCCCGTGCACTTCGCGCCGGTGGACACCCGGGCGAACGCGCAGGCTGCGATCGCGGCGCACCTGGAGCGGATCGAGGGCCCGGTCATCCTCCACTCCCACTTCTCGTCGTTCGACGTCCCGATGGTGCGGGCCGCCGCCGGCCGGCCGCAGACCGGGCTCTGGTGGCACCTGCACAGCTACCTCTCACGGGAGCCCGTCGTCCGCCTCCGCAACACGGCACGGTTCCTGGTCTACGGTCGCCGCGTCCACGAGATCCTCTGCGTCGCCCCGCACCTGGTGCAGGAGGCACGCAATCGGCTCGCGCCCCCTGGGCGGCTGCACCATTTCCCGAACGCGATCAACACCAGTCGATTCCCGCTGGTCACCCCGCAGGAGCGCGCTGCCGCGCGCCAGGAGCTGGGTCTGCGCCCCGACGCGCGCGTCGTGTTGCATCTCAGCTGGGACTGGCATCTCAAGGGCGGCGACATCTTCCTCGGCGCGGTCGCTCGGTTGGCAGACCGGGACAACCTGACCTTCCTCACGCTCGGCGGCGGCGACATCGCCGCCGTCGCGGTCGCCGCCGCGGGACTGAGCGACCGCGTGCGCGTGCTCGACCCGGTCGACGACGCACGCGGCCTCTACGCCGCGGCCGACGTGCTCGTCAGCCCGAGCCGTGACGAGGGCATGCCGTTCTCGATGATCGAGGCGTTGTCGCGAGGGATCGGCGTGGTGGCGTCGGCGATCCCGGGCCAGCTCTATGTCGGCCGCGACCTCGGCGCGGTGCGCTTCACGCCGCTCGACCCGGGCGCTCTCGCCGACGGCGTGGCGGACCTGCTGGCGCGTGACGCGGCGACGGTCGAGGCCGACGCCGACGCCGCCCACCGGCGGATCGCGGGCAGCATGGACCTGGAGGACTGGTCGCGGCGGCTGATCGACCGCTATCGCCGGCGCGCTCAAGTCCTGCCTCCGGACGACCGATCACCTTCATGAGCCGGAAGTTCGGCGAACGTCGCATCGACAAAGGCAAACCCGTCGCAAGGCGGGGACGCAAAGTCACGGGGCCCTCGGGGTCGGCCGGGCTGCCGAAAGGGGTGTTCCACGGGTGTTCAGGTGGGTTCGCAGCGCTGCTCCTCGTGGGAGTCGCCGCGTTGACGCTGCCGCGCCGCCGCGGTCGCCAAGCCGGTGGCCGGCCAGGCGCGCATCGCGATCGACTGGGACGCGCACAACGCCGACTTCTCCCGCACCGCCGAGCGCGACGACGTCGTCGTCCTGCACGAGTGGGAGAAGGACCGGCTGCGCGCGCTGAAGGCCGCCAACCCGCGCATCACGGTGCTGATGTACAAGAACCTCAGCTCGATGACGGCCGCCGAGTTCGGCAACGCCGGCACCGGCATCTCCACCCAGGAGGCCGCGGGCCACCCCGAGTGGTACCTGCTGAACACGAGCGGCAAGCGCTTCACCTTCAACGACTACGACTACCTGTGGGCGGCCGACATCGGCAACCGCGACTACCAGGTCCGCTGGGCCGCCAACGTGGCCGCCAAGCTGAAGGCGGACCCGTGGGACGGCGTCTTCGTCGACGACACCAACCCGACGATGGAGTACCACTACAACCCGTCGGCGCGGTGGCAAAGTACCCGACCGACGCCGCCTACAGCGCCGCCACCGGCTCCGCGCTCGCCGCTCATCGGCCCGCGGTTGCGCGCGCAGGGCAAGCTCGTGGTCGCCAACTTCGGCTCCTGGCGCGGTCTTCCGCAGCGCCGTCACGCCCTGGCTCAAGTACGTCTCCGGCGGCATGGAGGAGCACTTCACGAAGTACGGCGAATCGCCGGGCGAGGGCTACTTCACCGGCACCGACTGGGACAACCTGCTCGGCCTCCTCAAGGAGACCCAGGCCACCGGGAAGCTGTTCCTCGGCATCTCGCACTCGAACCGCACCGACCGCGCCGCGGCCCGCTACGGCTGGGCGACGATGCTGCTCGCCGCGAACGGCTCTGCCTCGTTCGCGCTGCACGAGGACTACACCAGCGAGACCTGGTTCCCCGAGTACGGCTACGACCTCGGCGCGCCCCGCGGCAAGGAGACCGAGCTGGCCGGCGGAATCCACCGGCGCGCGTTCGAGCGCGGCCTCGTGCTCGTCAACCCGACCAAGGCGAGCGTGGCCGTGCGGTTCGGCGGTCGCTACCGCGGCTCCGGCCTGCGCGCCGCGCGCTCGCACCGTGATGCGCCCGCACACGGGCCTCGTGCTGCTCGCGGTCAATCCGAAGCGCTCGCGCGAGGCGAGCAGCAAGCCCCACCGCCGCCGCGTCGCCCGTCGCTCAGTGCGCGTTCGCGTCGCTTGCCACGTCACGGCCGCCCGTGCCGGCGGGCGATCACCGTCGCGGTCCGCTGCACAGGGCCGGCGCGCTCGTGGTCGGTCACCGCCGCGTCGCAAGCTGCATCGCACCGCCCGCGTGCGCGTCCGCATCGAGCGCCAAGGGCCATGCGGCGCTCAAGCGCGGACGCCACCTCAAGATCGTCGTCCGCGCGCGCCGCTGAGCTCGCGGTACAGCCCCTCGTAGCCGCTCGAGCATCGCCGCCGCCGAATGCTGCGCGGCGACGTGCTCGCGCCCCTCGCCTGCCGAGCTCGGCGCGCCGCTCAGGCTCGGCGAGCAGCGCGAGGATCGCCGTCGGCCAGCGCCGTCCGCCGGGACGACGGTCACCGGCAGCGTCGCGCATGCCCTCGACGGGCGTGCTGAGCACCGGCGTCCCTGCCGCCAGCGCTTCGAGCGCCACGAGCGGCAGCCCTTCCCAGTCCGAGGAGAACACGACGAGGTCGGCGCGCGCGAGCAGCGCCTGGACGTCGTGGCGGACGCCGGTGAGCGTCACGACCGTCGAGGCCGAGCGCGCGCCTGCGCCTCGAGCTCAGCTCGCAGCGGCCCGTCGCCGACGAGGAGGAAGCGCACGTCCGGCCGCGTCTGCCGCCACGCGCGCGGCGGCGGCGAGGAAGCGCGCGTGGTTCTTCTGCGCGACGAGGCGGCCGACCGCGATCACCACCGGTGCGCCGCCCAGGCCCAGCTCCGCGTCGAGCGCGGCGAGCTCCGCCGCCGCGGGCGGCGTCGGCACCGCGACGCTGTTGGGCACCACCCGCAGTCGCGCTGCCGGCAGCCCAGCCTCGCGCAGCCCCGCCGCGAGGTCCGCCGATACGCAGGTCACGAGCGTCGGCGCCGCGCAGCAGCAGCGGCGGCGGCCCGGTACTCGTCGTGCCGCACGCCGTGGAACGTCGCGAGCACCGGCGGGCGGCGCGGCCCGCGGCCGAGCCGCCGACGCCGAGCGCCGCCAGCGCGGAGACGCGCGGGTTATGCGCGTGCACCACGTGCGGGCGGACGCGCCGCATCGCGGTCGCGAGGCTCGCACACCGCCTCGGCGACGCCGGCCGGCGAGCGCCCGCGGTCGGCCACGACGACCGTTCTAGCGGCGCGCCGTCGAGCTCGGGCTCGAGCGCGCCCGCCGGACCCCACAGCGTCACCTCGTGCCCGCGCTCCGGCAGCGCCCGCGCGAGCGTGATCACGACCCGCTCAGCGCCGCCGACGTCGGTGCCCGGCGTGGCGAGGAGGACCTTCACCGCGCGAGCAGGTCCTCGTAGAGCGCGAGCGTGCGCTCGACCATCGCGTCGGCGCGCCGCCGGTGCGCTCGACGTGGCGCGCGCGCGGCCGCGGCCTGGGCGTCCGCGAGCGCCGGGTCGTCGAGCAGGCGGGCGATCGCTGCCGCCAGCGCCGCCGGGTCGCCGGGCGCGACGAGCTGGCCGGCACCCTCGGGGACGAGCTCCGGCACGCCGCCCACGCGCGTGGCCACCACGGGCACGCCGGCCGCCATCGCCTCCAGCAGCGCGAGCGGCGCGTTCTCCATGTACGAGGACAGCACCAGCACGGCGAGCCGGGCGAGCGCGTCGCGGGCCGGCACCTGGCCGGGGAAGCTGACCGCGCCGTCCAGCCCGAGCGCGCGCGCACGCTCGCGCAGGGCCGCAGCCCCGCAGCCCTCGCCGAACAGCGCGAAGCGCGCCTCCGGGTGCGTGGCCAGCAGCGCCTTCGCGGCGTCGAGGAAGACGTCGAGGCCCTTCGACCGGATGCGAAGCTCGTGAGCGTCCCGACCAGCGCGCCGCGCTCGCTCAGCAGCTCGCCGAGCGGCACGCCGTTGGGGATCACCGTGATCCGCTCCGCCGGCCACCCGAGCCGCGTGACGAGCTCGCCGCTCGACCGCCCGCGAGACCGTGACCACCGCGCCGCCGCGGCGCGCCAGCAGCGAGTCGATGCCGCGGTAGGCGAGCTGCGCGCGCAGCCCGGGCCGCGCGCTCCCGACGGGCGGCGGCAGGTAGGGCTCGGGCACGCCGTGGACGGTGTAGACGCGGACCGCGCCGGCGGGCGGCAGCAGGCCGGTCCACAGTCCGGCGCGGCGGTCCTGGGCGTGGACGACGTCGACCCCGGCGAGCGCCCGCCGCACCCGGCGCGCGCCGCCCACGTCGAGCTGGTGGCGGAGCGGGATCGCCGCCGCGCGGGCGCCGGCCGCGGCGAGCCGAGCCGCGACCTCGGCCGTCGCGCACACGGCGGTCACCTCGACGCCGCGCGCGGCGAGCCCGCCCGCGAGCGTCACGGTGTGCTCCACGGGACCGCCTCGCTCGAGGGTGCTGAGCAGCCCGACCTTCATCCCGAGGCGGCGGCGTGCTGCAGCGCAGCGCGCGACGGTCCAGTCACGCGCACGGCTTGCGGCACGCCGGCCACGACGGTGGCGAGCGCTCCGATCATCCAGAACGGGGTCGGTGAACTGCTCGCTCAGGAACGCGCCGGCGACGATCGCCACGATCAGCGATGCCTGCATCGCGGTCGCGAGCCGGCGCCCGTCGCGGTCCCCGATGCTGACGGCTCGCTTCCTCCCGCGAGCGAGCAGGCGCCACGAGGAGGCGAGGAAGCCGACGAAGCCGATGAAGCCCGAGCAGCCCGATCTCAGCGAGCACGTGCAGGTAGGAGTTGTGGACGACCGGGGTCTCGCCGAGCGGGATCGGGTTGTTGCGCACGTAGCGCGGTGACTCGATGCCGAAGCGGCCCGGCCCGACGCCGATGAACGGCCGGTCGGCGGCCATCCTCACCGCGCCCGTCCATAGCGCCTCGCGCGCGGCCACGTTCTTGTCCGCGATGCGGCCCTTCATCGAGAGGCGATCGTTGAGCAGCGGCGCCCACAGCGCGAAGGCGAGCCCCGCGACGCTGAGCACCGCGACGAGCCCGAGGACGCACGCCGCTGAGCGGGATGCGGCGCGACAGCACGGCCCACGGCGCGAGGGCGGCGAGGCCGATCAATGCACCCCGCGAAAGCGTCGCGAACGTGGCGGCGATCAGCAGCAGGCAGCAGACGGCCCACAGCGATCCGCCGGCGCTTCTCCTCCGCGAGCAGGTAGCACGCCAGCGGCAGTGCGCAGACCATCAGGTAGGCGAAGTCGTTGGGGTCCTCGATCGGCCCCGCCGCGCGTTCGAGGTTGAGCGCGATGAAGCCGTAGAGGCCCCAGCCGGCGGCCAGCGGTGCACGACAGCACGAAGACGCGCACGACCCTGCGGACGTCCTCGATCGTGTGGGTCAGCTGCAGCACGAGGAAGAAGAACACGGCGAACAGCAGGTAGCGCAGCGCGTCGAACACGCTGTCGGCCGGGTCGGGCGCGAACAGCGTCGAGAGCAGGACCGCGAAGAGGAAGAAGCCGGCCCATGCCAGCGCCGGGCTCACACGCAGCGGCTCGGAGCGGGCCATCGCGCGCAGCAGCCAGGCCATGAACAGCAGGACGCCCGAGGATCTTTACCACCGAGACGGCCTCGGACGGGTAGCCGAGCGCGCCCTCCCACGGCAGCGCGGCCGTCAGCACGAGCAGCAGGAACTCGACCCGCAGGAGCGTCATCAGCACGAGCCCGACCACGGCGACCGCGGCGAGCGTGTACACGGGCCACATCGCGGCGGCGTAGCCCACGGGGATGGCGACGGGCGCCGCCACCAGGAATGCGGCGCGGCTGTCAAGCAGCCGCTCGAGCACCTAGACCTGCTCCACCGGTGGCGCGGGGGTCCGCGGCGGCGCGGCGGCGGCCGCCGGCCGCTCGCGCGGCGGCGCACTCGGCGGCTCCCGGCGCGCCGGCGGCGGCGGCTCGAGCCGCTCCGCGGTCTCCCCGGTCGCCTCGTAGCGGTAGTACGTGCCGGCGTCGAGGTCGTCCGCGCCGGCCTTGTTGAGGATGATGCCCATCAGGCGGCTGTCGACCAGCGCGAGCCGGTCGAGCGCGGCCTGGAAGCTCGCGGGCTTCTGCGTGCCCGCGGTCGCGACGAGGATGACGCCGTCGGCGAGCGGCGCCACGAGGCGCGCGTCGCTGACCGGCAGCACGGGCGGGGTGTCGATCAGGATCAGCGCCTTGCGCCGCCGCAGCGCCTTGATCACGCTGGGCAGGCGGATGTGGAGCATCTCGGTCGGGTCCGGCGGGACCGGGCCGCTCGTGATGACCCACAGGCCCTGGCCCGCGGGCTTGAGCTCGGCCTTGCGCCCGAGCGCGAGCATCGTCGACAGGCCGGAGCTGTTGTCGAGCCCGAAGATCTCGTGCTGGCGCGGGCGGCGCAGGTCGGCGTCGAGCACGATCGTCTCGATGCCGATGCGGCTGAACGCGACGGCCAGGTTGGCCACGACCGTCGACTTGCCCTGCGAGGCCTCCGGGCTGGTGATCTCGATGCACCTTGGTCGTCTCGTCCATCAGGAACTCGAGGTTCGTGCGGAGGGCGCGGTAGCTCTCCATCAGGTCCTCCGCGCCCTTCTCGTCCCAGATCAGTGACGCGCTGCCACGCGACAGCGCGCGCTGCCGGTCGAGGCGCCCGAGCACCGGCGCGATCGTGTGCTGCGCGACGTCCGCCGCGGTGTCGATGCGGCGCCGGAACTGCTCGAAGCCGAGCGCGAGCAGCACGCCGCCGAACAGGCCCAGCAGCGCGGCGACGCCGAACAGCAGCGGCGGGCGCGGCTGCACGGGAGTGTTCTCGGGCGAGGCCGGGTCCACGAGCGTCGCGATCATCAGCTTGTTGCTGGCGATCGAATCCTGGAACGCCTTCGCGGTGGCCGCGGCGGCGGCGGCCGCCTCGTCCGGGTCGGTCGTGCGCGCGGTGATGCGCAGGATGCCGCTGCCGCCCTCGGTCGAGGTGTCGATGTGGGCGGTCAGCTTCTTGCCGAGCAACGCCTGGGCCTTCGAGAGGTTGACGCGCGACTTCGCCGTCTCCGCGTAGGTGGCGAGCAGCGCGGACAGGCTGTCGGAGGCGACGAGGCCCTGCCCCTGGGTCACGTCGGGCGTCAGCGCCACGACGGCGGTCGACTCGTACTCGGTGGGACGGGAGAGGATCGCGGGGGCGCTCGCCGCGATCGTGATCAACATCACGCCGAGCACAAGCCAGCGTCGCTTCCAGGCCAGCGCGATGAGATCCCTTAGGTCCATGGGTCACCGATCTTAGGAGCCACGAGCGGCACTGTCGTGCTTTGTACCCAGCCGTGCACGGCCGCGGACAGGGTGCGCTGGTAGGTCGCGAGCCACTCGGCGGCCATCCGGCGGGCGGAGAACGCGGGCGCGCGGCGGCGCTGATCCTCGAGCAACTCGGCGCGCAGAGACGCATCGTCGAGCACCGCCTGCGCGAGCGCGATCGCCGCGCTCTCGTCCGCGCACACCTGCCGCGGCCCGAGTACCTCGCGGTTCGCCGGGATGTCGGAGGCGACGACGACGACGTCGCGCGCGATCGCCTCGAGCAGCGCCAGCGACTGCCCGTCCCACTCCGACCAGTGGATGTACACGGTCGCCTCGGCGAGCTGCGCGAGCGCCTGCTCGCGCGGGAGCCAGCCGGTCACCGGGATGCCCGCCTCGCGGACCACGGCGTCGGCGCCGTCACTTGCGCCGCCGATCCAGCTCACCCGCGCGGCAGGCGCGAGCGCGGAGAGGATGCGCGCGGTCGCGGCGGGGCGGTGCTGCGCCGTGATCCGGCCGGCGGCCACCACCACCGGCTCCGAACTCGTGCCGACGCGATGCGGCGCCTCGTCGAGCTCAGGGATGCCGTTGCGGACGACCACGACGCGCGGTGCGTGCAGGACGTGACGGGCGACCTCCGCCTCCGCCTCCGACACCGCGCCGACGAGCGTGCAGCGCCGCGCCACGAGCGACTCGACCGCGCGCACCGCCGCGCTCACCGGGCGCGCGACGCCCGCGCGCGCCGACCCGACGCCGTGCGGCGTGTAGATGCGCACCGTGCCGCGCGGCAGCGCCAGCGCGCCGACCACGCCCGCGAACGACGAATGCAGGTGCACGAGGTCCGGCTTGCGCTCGCGCACGATCCGGCGCAGTGCGCGACCGGCCGCGAGGTGCGACAGCGGCGAGCGGCGCGCCCACGGCAGCGCGATCGGCTCCACGCCCGCGTCGGCCAGCTGGGGCAGGTCGGCGGGCGACTCCGGGCGGTCGGCGTAGGCGAGCGTGACCGCGTGGCCGCGCGCCGCCTGGGCGGTGGCGAGCGTTCGTACGACCTGCAGCGTCCCAGCCGCGGACGCCTCGGTGATATGGAGGATGTGCACCTGGGTCTTAGTACGCGCCGCGGCCCGACAGGACCACCGGCAGCGTGGCGATGAGGATCTCGACGTCGCGCGCCAGCGACCAGCCCGCCACGTACTGGTAGTCGAACCGGATCATGTCGTGGAAGGGGATGTTCGAGCGCCCGGCGACCTGCCAGGGCCCGGTCAGGCCGGGGCGCAGGTCGGCGCGGCGCGCCTGCCAGTCCTCGGTCAGCGCCTGCGCCTCGGCGAGCACCAGCGGTCGCGGCCCGACGAGGCTCATGTCGCCCTTGAGCACGTTGAGCAGCTGCGGCGCCTCGTCGAGCGAGAAGCGGCGGATGAGGCGGCCGACGCGGGTGATGCGCTCGTCCTCGCGCGTCTTGAGGATCGCGCCGTCCGGGCGAACCTCGACCGTGGCGCCCGCGTGCATCGAGCGGAACTTGTAGAGCTTGAAGAAGCGGCCGCCGCGGCCCGAGCGCGGCTGGGTGAACAGCACCGGCCCGCGCGAGTCGAGCTTGATGGCGATCGCGATCAGCGCCAGCAGCGGCGCGAGCGCGAAGAGCAGGACGCTCGCGCCGATCACGTCGAGCGTGCGCTTGCTGAAGCGCGAGGCGCCGGAGAACTCCGGCGCGTCGATCGAGAGCAGCGGCATGCCGCCGATCTGGTCGACGGTGCGGGCGCCCTCGAGGAACTCGAAGAGCCGGGGGACGACGTCGACCGCCACGCCGGCGTCCCGGCACACGCGCAGCGCGTGCAGGAGCTCCTCGTGGTGGGCGCGCGTGAAGGCGATCATCACGCGGTCGACCTGGTCGAGCGCGACCAGGTCGCTGAGGGCGGGGAGCCCGCCGAGGTAGGGAAGATCGGCCGTACCCGAAACTCCCTCCTGATGGTCGTCGATGTAGCCGGTGAGCGCGAGTCCGAGCTCGGGGTGGTCCTGGATGCGGTCGGCGAGCCGGCGCGCGACGAGGCCGGAGCCGACGATCAGGGTGCGCTGGCGCAGCTTCGGCGTGCGGTGCGCGGTCATGCGGGCGCCCGAGCGGGTGATCCCGGCGATCGCCGCGCAGGCGATGGCGCCGAAGAACGCACCGGCCGCCGGGCGGTCCACGGACATGGCGGTGAGCAGGCCGAACAGCGGCCACGAGACCGCGAGGCAGGTGAGCACGAGCCGCGGCGCCTCGCTGACCCCGCTCGACCAGGCGCGCAGGTCCTCCCGCGCGTAGAGGCCGCACAGGAAGGCAGCGACCGGCCAGGCGAGCGCGAGCACGCCGGCGAGCAGCACCGTCTGTGCCAAGCTGGCGTGCGCGACGGCACCGACGAGCGCGCCGCTTACGACGCCAGTGATGGCATCGGCGACGAAGAGCAGACGACGGAGGTGCTGGAAGCGGCGACGGGAGGCATCGGACCCGCTCGCAATCAGCTGCAGCTCCAGTGCTTCAGCGTGGACGGCCATCAGGCCAACCTCTGGCTTGTCTCGGTGCTGAGCGGCATCCCTACCTCAATTCCGTCTGCCCTGAAATCTTCTCGGTCAATCCATTGCCCGTTCCGCGCTACCACGCTTGCCCTTCCGTGGGGCCGATCAGTCGAGAAGCCGAACCGATCGAGGCGTGCCCTATGTAACCACGGGGCGGGGTAAAAGTTGGCTCGTAGATTCGTCGAGAGCGTGGGAACAAGCTGGTACGTAGCGGTGCCGGGAGCGGCGACCGCGGTCTTGGCGTTCCTTGCCGGAGGCTACTTCGCGGTGACGACGGGTCTCGCGGTGGCTGTCCTATGCCTGCTGCTCGTCGCGCATGTGACCCTATCCGAGAATCCGTTCGCCGGGTGGAGTTTTGCGCTGGCCGTCATGGCGTCCGCGCTGGCGCTGTTCGTGGTCTGGACCATGCTGTCCGGCGACTGGTCGGATTCGCCGGCGCGCGCGCTCGTCGAGTCCAACCGCGCGTTGCTGTACCTGCTGATGCTGGTGTTCGTCGGGCTGCACGCGGCACCAGCACCCGGCCAGTCCCGGCTCGCGGCGCTGCTGCGCTGGGTCGCGCTGGCGATCGCGGTGACGAGCGTGGTCGCGCTGTTGACGCGGCTGCTGCCGGCGACGTTCCCGACCAAGGTGGGGCTCAACAACGAGCGGCTGCAGTTCCCGCTCACCTACTGGAACGCCATGGGGATGTTCACGGCGCTCGGGGTGATCCTCGGCGACGCACATGACGGCCTCGGAGCGCGAGCCGGCGGCGGTGCGGATCGCCGCGGCGGCAGCGCTGCCCGCCGTCGCGGTCACGCTGTACTTCACGTTCTCGCGCGGCGGGATCGGGGTCGCGATCGCCGGCACGGCGCTCTACCTCGTCTTGGCGCATCCGCGGGGTCTTGTGGGCGCGCTGGCGGCCGTCGCCGTCCCACTGGCCGTCGCGCTGCACGGCGCCTACGGCGCGGACCTGCTCGCGCAGCAGAACTATTCGGGCGTCGACGCACGGGCAGAGGGCCGCTCGCTGCTGCTCGTGGTGATCGGCTGCACGATCGCCGCTGGGGTGCTGCGCTGGCTGACGCTCCGCCTTGACCGGCGGCTCGAGCGCGTGCAGATCACCGCGCGGGCGCGGACGATCGCGTTTGGCGCAGCCGGCGTCGCCGGGCTGCTCGCGCTCGTATTCGCCACCGTCGCGTTCGATCTCCCGGATCGGATCGCCGACCAGCGGCGCGCGTTCGTGGAGGGCAACGCGCCGCCCGGGGGCGTCGATCTGCGCACGCGGCTGACCGAGGTCGGCAACAACGGCCGGCTCGACATCTGGCGCGTTGCGCTGCGGGAGGCGAGCACCAACCCGTGGAAGGGCGTCGGCGCAGGCACGTTTCGGCTCGCATGGGAGCGCGAGCGGCCGAAACCGCCCCTCCGCGTCCTCGACGCGCACTCGCTCTACTACGAGGTGCGGGCCGAGCTCGGGTGGATCGGCATCGCGCTGCTGGCTGTGGTCTTCGCGGTGCCGCTCGGCGTCGGGATCCGCCGCTGGTGGGGGCCCGGCCGCCACGTGCACGCCGCGTTCCTGGCTGCCGCGGCGGCGCTGCTGATCCACGCGATGGTCGACTGGGACTGGGAGATGCCCGCGCTCTTCGTGTGGTTCTTCGGCGCCGCCGGGGTGCTCATCGCGAGGCCCGCGGCGGACGCGGAACGCGCGCACGAGCCGCGGCGGCTGACGCGCCTGCTCGCCGGCCTCGCGCTCCTGCTCGTCGCGGTGACGCCGGTGACCGTCGCGGTCTCGCAGGCGCGGCTGAACCAGAGCTCCAACGCGTTGCGCGACGGTGATTGCGCGACCGCGACGAACGCCGCGCTCGGCAGCCTCGACGCGCTGAACTCGCAGGCCGGGGCGTTCGAGGTGCTCGGCTGGTGCAATGCCCGCGCCGGCCAGCAGAAGCTCGCCGTGGCCGCGATGCGCAACGCGCAGCGCCGCGACCCGAACAACTGGCACTACGCCTACGGGCTTGCGGTGACGCAGGCGCTGGCGGGGGAGGACCCGCGCCCGGCGGCGGCGCTCGCGAAGCGGCTCAACCCGCTCGAGCCGCACGTCGCTGCGCTGGAGCGTGCGGTGCGGCCGAAGAGCGCCGCAAAGCGGCGAGCCGCCGTGGTCCGGCTGGACATCCCGTTCGGTTAACGACGAGAGGCGGGCCGGAGCCCGCCTCTCGGAGGTCCTTCGCTGTCGCTGCGGTTAGCGCTCGTCGCCGGTCCGGCGGCGGAGCACGAGGCCCGCGCTCAGCAGCACGATGCCGCCGATCAGGATCGGGATGGCCGCGAAGCCGGTGAACGGCAGCTTGTTCTCGCTGGCGCCCGCCTCGACCTGACGGGAGGGCTGCACGTCCGCGCCTTCCTCACCGCCGGAGGGGGCGGGGCTGCCGTTGTCGGTGCTCGGCTGCTCGCCGGCGCCCGAGTCCTGGTCACCGAGGACGCCGCCGCCACCGGTGGGCGACGGAGTTGCGTATTGATCCTGTGCGGCGTTGCCGGTGACGGAGGAAACCGCCAGGCCTGCGCCGGCCGTGCTCAGCAGCATGCCGAGCACGAGCATGGTCAGGACGACCAGTCGTGACTTCATCAGTTCGCTTCTCCTTGTCCGCCTCCGTGCGGGCGCCGAAACGCGTGCGCGGACCAGCTGCTTCATGGCATCGAGCTCGAGCGCGGTCGCCTCAGGGCGATTCGCGCGGAGCTGGTCGATGACCCGCTGCAGTTCCGGCTGGAGGTCGTCGTGGTTACTCATCTATCTGCCTACTACGAACGAGCCCGCCGATTCCTGATCGAAGATGTGCGCGGATGCGCGACGAAGACTTCGAGCGGCTCTATGCAGCCGAGGCCCAAGGCCTGTTCGGCTTCCTCGCCTACCGCACCGGCGATCGCGCGCTCGCCGAGGACCTGCTGGCGGACACGTTCGAGCGCGCGCTGCGCTCGCGCAAGCGCTACGACCGCCGCAAGGGCCCGGCGAAGGCGTGGCTCTACACGATCGCGCTGAACCTGTTGCGCGACCATGCGCGCCGGGCCGCGGCGGAGGGGCGGGCGATCGAGCGGGTCGGGCCCGCGGCGGCGTCGTCCGAGGCGTCCACGGGGGCGGTCGAGGATCGCGACGTCGTGCAGCGGGCGCTCTCCGGGCTCTCGCCGGAGGAGCGCGAGGCGATCGCGCTGCGCTTCGGCGCCGAGCTGACCGTGCCGGAGATGGCGGAGGCGCTGGGCGAGCCGCTCACCACCGTCGAGGGCCGCGTCTACCGCGCGCTCCGAAAGCTCCGGACAGAGCTAGACTGAGCAGCGGACCGTGCTAGGCGGGGACGTAGCGGAGCCCTGAACCCGCAATCCGCTCTAGCGGGGCTGAATTCCCTCATTGAGGGGCTCCGGCCCTCGGGGTCAGCGCGCCGTATGGGGCGTCGATGGCCGGGTCCCGCGCGATGTCGGCCCGTGAACCAGGTCAGATCCGGAAGGAAGCAGCCTTAAGCGGTCACCGGCAGGCGCAGCGGGATAGCCCGACCGGAGCCACCAGCGGCGAACGCGCCCGAGGAACCGGCCTCGAAGGAGGGTGCACGGTCCACTTTTCCGATGCCGCACGATGCGGTTTTTCGGCAGCCGGGGAGGACCGACCCGGCCTCTAGACTCGACCGTCCGTGCCACCGGCCTCCGCCAGCCTCTATCGCCGCCACCGCCCGCGCTCGTTCGCGGACGTCGTCGGGCAGGAGCACGTCGTCCGCACGCTCTCCAACGCGATCGAGCAGGACAAGGTCCACCACGCGTATCTGTTCGTCGGCTCGCGCGGCACGGGCAAGACGTCGATGGCGAAGATCCTCGCCGCGTCGCTGAACTGCGAGCGCGGCGGCCCGACGACGGCGCCGTGCGGCATCTGCGACTCGTGCGTCTCGATCGCGAACGCGACGTCGCTCGACGTGATCGAGATGGATGCGGCGTCCAACAACTCGGTCGACGACATCCGCGACCTGCGCGAGAAGGTCGCCTACGCGCCGGTCTCCGGGCGCCACAAGGTCTACATCCTCGACGAGGCGCACATGCTCTCGACGGCGGCGTGGAACGCGTTCCTCAAGACGCTCGAGGAGCCGCCGCCGCACACGATCTTCGTGCTCGCCACGACCGAGGCCAACAAGGTCCTGCCGACGGTGGTCGACCGCTGCCACCGCTTCGACTTCGGCCGCCCGACGATGACGCAGATCACCGAGGTGCTGCGGCGCGTCGCCGACGCCGAGCAGATCGTGATCCCCGACGAGGCGACCGCGCTGATCGCCCGCTCGGCGACGGGCTCGTTCCGCGACGCGCTGGGGACGATGGAGCAGCTGCTCGCCTACTCGGGCGCGTCGATCGAGCTGGCCGACGTGCTGGCGGTGCTCGGCGCGGCCGACGCCGACCTGCTGTTCGGCGCGATCGACGCGGTGGCCGCCGGCGACGCCCGCTCGGCGCTGCTCGCCGCGGCGCGGCTGGCCGACTCGGGGCGCGACATCGGGCGCTTCTTCGGTGACCTCGAGGCGCACGCGCGATCGCTGATGGTCGTGCAGACGCTCGGCGGCGAGGTGCCGCCCGAGCTCCAGGTGACCGCCGAGCAGGACGAGCGGCTGCGCGAGCAGGCCGCCCGCGTGAGCCCGACCGACGTCGTCCGCGTGCTCGACCTGATCGCAGTCGGCCTGCGCGCGATGAAGGACGGCTCCGACGCGCGGACCCAGCTCGAGCTCGCGCTCGTCAAGGCCGCGCTCCCGAAGGTCGACGCGTCCGCGAAGGCGTTGCAGTCCCGGCTCGAGCGGCTGGAGGCCGGCCGCTCCGCGCCCACCCCGGCGCCCCCGGGCGGCCGGGCCCCCGACGTGCCGGCCACGGCCGCCGGCCGCGCGACGCCGCCGACCAACGGCGCGCCGAAGGAAGCGCCGGCCGCCGCTGCCCCTGCGGCGCCGCCCGCCCCCTCCCAGCCCGCCGCTCCGCCCGCCCCGATCGAGGCCACCTCCCGCGAGCCTTCGGTGGCCGCCGTGGCCGTCATCGAGCCGGGAGGCTCGGAGGAGCCGGTGGTCGCGGCCGTCGGCCTCGAGCTCGACTCCTTCGCCGAGCTGTGGCCGGCCGTCATCGAGTCGATCCAGGCCGAGCGCCCGCTGCTCGCCGAGCACCTCAAGGTCGCCCGGCCCGCCGCGCTCGGCAGCGGGGAGCTCACGCTCGCGTGGGCGGAGACGCACGGCCTCTCGAAGCGCAAGGCCGAGGACCCCGCCAACCGCGAGCTGATCGGCCGCGCGATCCGGGCCGTCACCGGCGCGTCGCTGCGACTCGCGCACGAGCTGCGCCAGGAGACTCCCGAGATGGCCGCGGCGGAGACGCTGTCGGCCGACGAGCTGATCGAGCGCTTCGTGGAAGAGTTCGAGGCGGAGATCCTGCCCGAGCCAGAACCTGAGTCCGAGGAGACGTCCTGATGCCGCCCCAGCCGAACATGCAGCAGATGCTCAAGCAGGTGCAGAAGATGCAGGCGGAGATGATGGCGGCGCAGGAGTCGCTGAAGGACGAGCGCGTCGAGGCCTCCGCGGGCGGCGGCATGGTCAAGGTCGTCGCCACCGGCGAGCTCGCGATCGAGTCGATCACCATCGACCCCGACGCGGTCGACCCCGAGGACGTCGAGATGCTGCAGGACACCGTCCTCGCCGCGGTCAACGAGGCGCTGCGCTCGGCGCAGGAGCTCGCCGCCGAGAAGATGGGCGGCGTCACCGGCGGGCTCGGCGGCCCCGGCGGCGGCCTCGGTGGGCTGGGCCTGCCCGGCCTCTAAGCCTTGCTCGCACCGCCCCTCCAGCGGCTCGTGACCGAGCTCGGCAAGCTGCCCGGCATCGGCAACCGGACCGCGCAGCGGCTCGCGTTCCACATCCTGCGCACGTCGACCGAGGACGCCGGCGCGCTCGCCGACGCCATCCGCGACGTCAAGGAGAAGATCACGCTCTGCGAGATCTGCTTCAACCTCGCCGAGGGCCCGCACTGCGCGATCTGCCAGGACGACCGGCGCGACCCGACGATCATCTGCGTCGTCGAGGAGCCCGGCGACGTCATCCCGATCGAGCGCACGCACGAGTACCGCGGCCGCTACCACGTGCTCGGCGGCGCGCTCTCCCCGATCGACGGCGTCGAGCCCGACGACCTCAGGATCGCCCAGCTCTACGGCCGCATCGAGGGCTCCGAGGTCCGCGAGGTCGTGCTCGCCACGAACCCGACGACCACCGGCGAGGCGACCGCGCTGCACATCGCCGACGGCCTGCGCATGCGCTCGCCGGACGTCGCCGTCACCCGGCTCGCGTCCGGCCTCCCGGTCGGCGGCGACCTCGAGTACGCCGACGAGGTCACGCTCGGCCGCGCGCTCGCCGGTCGCCGCGCGGTCTAGGCACCTACACTCCGCCGCCGTGCCCAGCACCGTCGTCATGAAGTTCGGCGGCACCTCGGTGGCCGACGCCGAGCGCCTCAAGCGCGCCGCCCGCCGGATCGTCCGCGCCCAGGAGCAGGGCCACCACGTGGTGGCCGTGCTGTCCGCCCGTGGCTCGATGACCGACGAGCTCGTCGCGATGGCCGAGGAGGTCTCGCCGACCCCCGACCCGCGCGAGATGGACATGCTGCTCTCCACCGGCGAGCGGATGTCGTGCGCGCTGTGCGCGATGGCGATCAACGACCTCGGCCACAAGGCGATCTCGCTCACCGGCTCGCAGGCCGGCATCGTCACCGACACGAGCCACACCAAGGCGCGCATCCTCGACGTCCGCGCCGACCGCATCCGCCAGGCCCACGCCGAGGACCAGATCGTGCTCGTCGCCGGCTTCCAGGGCGTCTCCACCGCCAAGGACGTCACCACGCTCGGCCGCGGCGGCTCCGACACCACCGCCGTCGCGCTCGCCGCCGCGATGGGCGCCGAGGTGTGCGAGATCTACACCGACGTCGCGGGCGTGTTCAGCGCCGACCCGCGGATCGTCCCCGACGCCCGCAAGCTGCCGGTCGTCTCGTTCGAGGAGATGCTCGAGATGGCCGCCTCCGGCGCGCGCGTGCTGCAGCTGCGCTCGGTCGAGTACGCCCGCACCCACGGCGTCCGCATCCACTGCCGATCGAGCTTCAGCGAGGACCCCGGTACCTTTGTCGTCGGCGAGGAAGAGACCATGGAACGACCACTGATCACCGCCGTCACCCACTCCACCGACGAGGCGCGCATGACGCTCCTCGGCGTCCCGGACAACCCGGGCGTCGCGGGCCGCATCTTCACCGCGCTCGCCGACGCGAACGTCAACGTCGACATGATCATCCAGAACGAGCCGGAGTCCGAGGGCGCCTCGGCCGACATGTAGTTCACCGTTCCGCGCGCCGACCTCCCGACCGCCCGCAAGGCGCTCGACCCGGTCGTCTCCGACGTCGGCATCTTCCGCGTCGCCGAGGACCCGACGATGGGGAAGGTCTCCGTCGTCGGCGCGGGAATGAAGTCGCACCCGGGCGTCGCCGCCAAGGTGTTCGCCACCCTCGGCAACGAGGAAATCAACATCGAGATGATCTCCACCTCGCCGATCAAGATCTCCTGTGTCGTCTCCGCCGACCGCGTGCCGCAGGCCGTCCGCGCCCTGCACGAGGCGTTCGAGCTCGGCGCCGACGACGTCCGCCCCGAGCACCCGTTCAAGCCATGAGCCTCCGCGTCGCCGTCGTGGGCGCCACCGGCGCCGTGGGCACCGTGATGCTCCAGAAGCTGCAGGAGAGCGACCTCCCGGTCTCGGAGATCGTCCCGTTCGCCTCCGAGCGCTCAGCCGGCCGCGAGCTCGACGGCGGCCTGATCGTGCAGGCGCTCAGCGAGGAGTCGATCCAGGGCTTCGACATCGCGATCTTCTCCGCCGGCGCGACGACCTCCCGCGCCTGGGCGCCGCGCTTCGCCGCCGCCGGCTGCGTGGTCGTCGACAACTCGTCCGCCTTCCGCCGCGACCCCGAGATCCCGCTCGTCGTCTCCGAGGTCAACCCGGAGGCGCTCGACGCCCACAAGGGCATCATCGCCAACCCGAACTGCTCGACGATGCAGCTGATGGTCGCGCTCAAGCCGATCCACGACGCGGTCGGCATCGAGCGGCTGATCGTCTCGACCTACCAGTCGGTGTCGGGCACCGGCGTGGCCGCTGTCCAGGAGCTCGAGGACCAGACCCACGCGATGCTGCACGGCATGGAGATCCCCGCGCCCGAGGTCTATCCGCACCCGATCGCGTTCAACGTCCTCGGCGGCGCCGGCAACTTCGCCGACGGCGACGACCACACCGACGAGGAGCGCAAGATGATGTTCGAGACGCGCAAGATCCTCGGCGACGAGTCGATCGCGATCTCCGTCACCTGCGCCCGCGTCCCGGTCATCTCGTCGCACTCGGAGTCGGTCAACCTGCAGACGCGCGAGCCGCTCGAGGTCGAGGAGGCGCGGCGCCTGCTCGAGGCGATGCCCGGCCTCACGCTGGTCGACCCCTACCCGACCGCCACCGGCGCCGCGGGCAAGGACGACGTCTTCGTCGGCCGCCTCCGCCGCGACCCGTCGCACGAGCGCGGGCTGCAGATGTGGGTGGTGTCGGACAACCTCCACAAGGGCGCCGCCACCAACGCGGTCCAGCTCGCCGAGCAGCTCTACGCGCGCGGCCTGGTGGGCTCGCGCACCGCGGCCTAGTCGTTCGCGGCAGCGCCGACGAACGTCAACAGCGGCTGGGGAGGGGAGGGGTTCGGCCGGTTTCGGCTGGGTTGTCCTGCCCTAGGGTCGCCAGGTGACCCCTAACCAGGACAACCACCGCATTTCTCACGGGTTGTCCTGCCCTCCCTCAATGCGCCGTTGAAGTTCGCAGGCACTGCCGCGGTGCGCTACCAGCCGCCGGAGCCGTCGCCCTCGCCGACGCCGGCGACCACCGAGGTCGACCAGTCGATCACCGAGGTGGGCTTGACGACGTGCTTGGTGAGGCCGAGCTCCTTGGCGTCGAGCCCGAGGGCGAGCCCGACAAGCTGCGGGAGGTGCAGCACCGGCATCCCCAGCTCGCGCCCCACGACCGTCTGCGCGCCCGGCTGCTGGAGATCCAGGTTGAGGTGGCACAGCGGGCACGGCGTGACGAGGCAGTCGGCGTCGGCGTCGATCGCGTCGCCGAGATGGCGGCCGGCCTGCTTCAAGGACGCGTCGCGGTTCATCGTGATGATCGGGAAGCCGCAGCACTTGTACATGCCGGCGTAGTCGACGACGGTGCCGCCGAGCGCCTCGATCAGCAGCTGCAGGTAGCGGTCGCGCGGGTTCTCGCGCCCGATCCCGAGGCGCTCGGTGGGGCGGACGATGTAGCAGCCGTAGAACGGCCCGACGCGCAGGTCGGTGAGCGGCCGCTTGACCTTCGCCTTGATCGCGTCGAGGCCGATCTCCTCGACCATCAGCCAGAGGAAGTTCTTGTTCGAGATCCCGCGCTCGTAGGTGAGCCCCTCGGGCGCCAGCGTCTCGTTGATGTGGTCGCGGTACTCGGTGTTGCCGTCGAGCCGCTCCTGGCACTCGGTCTGCGCGCCCTGGCAGGTCGAGCAGATGTTCATCATCAGCTCGGCGCCCTCGCCGATCTCCTTCTGGGCGAGCGCGAACGTGCGCGCGTTGAGCGTGTCGGCCAGCTCCTGGTTGTGCTCGGCGATCACGCCCGCGCCGCAGCACGACGCGCGGTCGAGCTCGACGAGCTCGATGTCGAGCAGCGGGGCGACCTGCGCCATCGAGCCGTGCAGCTCCGGCGTGAAGCCGCGGCTCACGCAGCCCGGCCAGTAGGCGACCTTCACTCGACTTCCTCCTCTTCGCCGACGACGTACAGGTTGAGCTCGTAGCGCTCGTCCTTGTCGTGGACGTGGTCGAAGATCCGGCGGACCTCCTTGGGGGCCTTGTGCTGGTGCAGCAGGGCCTTCTTCGGCGTCACCTTGCCGGTGCGCAGCGCCTTCAGGATCGAGGGCAGCGAGCGTGCGAGCTCGGGCACCGCGCGCGGGTGGAACTTGCCGCCGTAGGAGTCGGGCAGCAGGTCCGCCTCGTGGAGGATGCCGTTCTTCTCGATGTTGTTGACGAACGCGTGCTCGTGGCGGTAGCCGTTGTTGCGGTCGTTGATCCCATGGTCGGCGGTGGCGATCCGCCGCAGCCGCATGATCTGGCTCATCGGGGCGACGCCCTTCGGGCACGCCTCGATGCAGTTGAAGCAGTGGGTGCAGTCGTAGATGCCGTGCGGGTCCTCGGACAGGTCGCGCAGCCGCTGGTCGTGCTGGCCGTCGCGCGGGTCGCCGACGAAGCGATAGGCCTTGGCGAGCGCGGCGGGGCCGATGAAGAGCGGGTCGACCTCCATCGAGAGGCAGTCCGACACGCAGGCGCCGCACTGGATGCAGGCCATCGTCTGCGTGATGTCGATCATCGACTCGGCGGGGACGATGTACTCGCGCTCCGGCGGGTCGCCCTCGGGGATCAGCCACGGCGTGACGCGCCGCATCTTCTTCCAGTGGACCGCGTCCATGTCGACGATCAGGTCCTTGATCACCGGCATGTTGCCCATCGGCTCGACCTGGATCGTGCCGTCGCTGGAGCGCTCGGCGGCCTCGTCGAGGTGCGTGTGGCAGGCGAGCGTCGGGCGCCCGTTGATGCGCACGCCGCAGGAGCCGCAGATCGCGGCGCGGCAGGAGCAGCGGATGCCGATCGAGCCGTCCTCGCGGTCCTTGGCCTGGAGGATCCCGTCGAGCACGGAGCGCTTGCCGTCGAGGTCGATCGTGAACTCTTCCCAGTACGGCGCGTCGCCGGACTCGGGCAGGTAGCGGCGCAGCTTCAGCGTGTATTCAGCCATCTAATAGGTCCGCTCCTGCGGCTCCCACTGGGTCATGGTTACGGGAGCGTAGTCGACCTTCGGAGCGTCTCCGCCGTTCACCGAGATGGTGATGTGCTTGAGCCACTCCTCGTCGTTGCGCTCGGGGTAGTCGAGCCGGAACTGGGCTCCGCGCGACTCCTTGCGCTCGAGTGCGCCGGTCACGATCGCCTCCGCGCAGTCGAGCATGTAGCCGAGCTCGATCGCGCCGAGCACGTCCTGGTTGAAGACCGTGCCGCGGTCGTCGACGTAGGCCGAGCCGGACTCCTCCTTGAGCCGCTGGATCGTCTCCATCGCCGACGTCAGGCCCGCCTCGTCGCGGAAGACCGCGCACTTCTCGTTCATCATCTCGCCGAGCTCGTCCTTGATCTCCGAGATGCGGCGGCCGCCCTTCTCGCGGCCGAGGATCTCGTCGATCATCTTCTGCTCGGACTCGAGCGCCGCCTCGGAGGCCGTCGGCATCGCCATCTCGCTCGCGCGGGCTGCGGCGTGCTCGCCGGAGCGGCGGCCGAAGATCAGCGTGTCGAGCAGTGAGTTCGCGCCCAGGCGGTTGCCGCCGTGGACCGAGACGCAGGCGACCTCGCCGGCCGCGTAGAGCCCGGGGATCGACGTCTCGCCCCACACGTCGGTCTTGACGCCGCCCATGATGTAGTGGCAGCCGGGCTTGATGTGGATCGGCTCGCGCGTGATGTCGACGCCCGCGAAGTCGCGCCCGATGTTGACGATCTCGCGCAGCGCCTCGAGCGTGCGCTTGCGCGGCACCTTGGTGATGTCGAGCGCGACGGTGCCGTCGGGGAAGCCGCGGCCCTCGTTGATCTCGGTCTGCTCGGAGCGCGAGACGACGTCGCGCGAGGCGAGCTCGAGCTTGTTGGGCGCGTACTTCTCCATGAAGCGCTCGCCCTCGGCGTTGTAGAGGTGGGCGCCCTCGCCGCGCGCGCCCTCGGTGATCAGGATCCCGTTGCCCGCCAGCGTGGTCGGGTGGTACTGGATCATCTCCATGTCCATCAGCGGGGCGCCGATGCGGTAGGCCTGTGCGATCCCGTCGCCGGTGCAGATGAGCGCGTTGGTGGTCGGCTTGAAGCACTGGCCGGCGCCGCCGGAGGCGAGGATCACCGACTTGGCCGAGAACAGCTGCATCGCGCCGTCGCGGATGTTGCGCGCGACCGCGCCGCAGCACTCGCCGGCCTCGTCCTGCACGACCGCGGTGACGAACCACTCCTCGTAACGGTCGATTTCCTCGTGGTGCTTCATCAGCTGCTCGTAGAGCACGTGCAGGAGCGCCTGGCCGGTGATGTCGGCGACGTAGTAGGTGCGTGCCGCCGAGGCGCCGCCGAACGCGCGCGTGCCGAGCTTGCCCTCGGGGCTGCGGTGGAAGGTGACGCCGGAGTGCTCGAGCCACAGGACCTCGCCCGGAGCCTCCCGGCACATGATCTCGATCGCGTCCTGGTCGCCGAGGTAGTCGGAGCCCTTGACGGTGTCGAACGCGTGCGACTCCCAGGAGTCGTCGGGGTTCAGCGCAGCGTTGATGCCGCCCGCGGCCGCGTTGGAGTGGGAGCGGACCGGGTGGACCTTGCTCATGATGGCGACGGACGACCCGGCGCCCGCCGCGGCGATCGCGGCGCGCTGACCGGCCAGGCCGGCGCCGATGATGAGGACGTCGTGTGCGGGCATGGCGGGCGAGTCTATAAGTCGTACGGCCCGTATCGACGTCCGGCGCAACGGGGCGCCGACACGGCGCCCCGGGGCTCAGGCGCGGGGCTGCGAGTGTGGCCGCGGCGGCCGCTGCGAGCGCTCGCGGTCGGCGCGGGCTGCCATGGCGAACCACGACCAGCCGACGACCGCGAGACCAAGCCAGGCGAACCCGGCGATGAGCAAGATCGACATGGAGCCTCCCCGACAGCGAACCCAGTCCGCCGCCGCATGCGTTTCGCTCTTCTGCAGCGTCCTGCCGCTCGAGAGCGATGACCGCCCCGCCTCAGTGAGGGCCCCCTTGCTTCCTGTCTGCGGGATGGTACTCCACCGGTAAAGCAGAGCAATCCGGTCGGCCGGATGCGCGATCAGCCGGGCGCGGCGTTGGCCTGGAGCGCCCGCGAGACCTGCTCGAGCGTGACCACCCCGCGCAGCCTGCCCTCGCCGTCGACCGCCATCAGGGCGCCAAAGCGCCGCAGCGGCTCTGAGGCGAGCAGCACCTCGAGCGGGGTGTCGGCGCGCACCTGCCCGTCCTCGCCCGGCGGCACGACGAGCTCGCCGACCGGCCGGTTGTCGCCCGCCTCCGTGACCTGGCGCAGCGGCTCGCGGTGGGCGATGCCGGCGAAGCGCCCGTCGGCGTCCACGACGGCGAACCACTCCCAGCCCTGGTAGCGGAGGAAGAAGTCCTCGTACGCGCGCTCGGCCGGCAGGTCGGCGGGGATCGTCACCGGCTCGTCGTCCATCAGATCCGCGACCGTGATGCCCTCGAGGCGGTCGGTGAAGTCGCTCTGCAGGATCGCGCTGCGCGCGGCCGAGCCGAGCAGCCAGCCGAGCAGCGCCGTCCACAGCCCCCACGGGTCGCCGCCGATCACCACGTAGAGGCCCCAGCCGACCAGCAGGATCGCGAAGCCCTGGCCGACGCGGGCCGCCAAGCGCGTCGCCTTGCCGCGGTCGCCGGTGATCTTCCACGCCGCCGCGCGTGCGATCCGGCCGCCGTCGAGCGGGAAGGCCGGGATCAGGTTGAAGCCCAGCAGCAGCAGGTTGAAGCCCACCAGCACCGACAGCAGGACGATCGGGATGTCCTCGGTCTGGTCGCCGGTCAGGCGCACCGAGTCGAACAGCCGGTCGGGGCCCCACAAGGCGATCGTGGCCAGCCCGCCGAGGATGACGATCAGCGCCGTCACCGCCGGCCCGGCCGCCGCGACGCGGAACTCGGCCCCCGGCGAGTCGGTGTCGCGGCTCATCTTCATCACGCCGCCGAACAGGAACAGCTCGATCCCCGACACCTCGATGCCCTCGCGCCGAGCGGCCAGCGCGTGGCCGAGCTCGTGCAACAGGATCGAGCCGAAGAACAGCACCGCGGCGACGATCGCGACCCCGAACGCCGTCGTGTCGGACGACGCGAGTTTCTCCTCGAACGACCCCTGGAAGAGATAGATGAAGAGGAACAGCACGATGAACCACGAGGCGTTGACCCCAATGCGAATCCCAAGGACCCGTGCGAGCTTGAACGAGCTGCCCGTGCCGAACATGCAGCCATCGTCGCACAGGCCCGATCACTAGCCTGCTCCCTCGCTCGACCTGACACTGGAAAGGACCACATGGCACACGAAGTGACCCTGATCCCTGGCGATGGGACCGGGCCGGAGCTGATCGATGCGACCCGCAGGGTGCTCGAGGCGACGGGCGTCGAGTTCGAGTGGGACGAGCATCCCGCCGGCGAGGACGTCTACAACGACGAGGGCACCCCGTTCCCCGATCGCACGCTCGATTCGGTCAAGCGCACCCGTGTGGGCATCGTGATCGTGCGCGAGAACACCGAGGACCTCTACGCCGGCATCGAGTTCGAGCGCGGCACTGAGGGGAACGAGAAGCTCACCCGGTTCCTCGCCGACGAACTCGATTCACCCGTACGCGAGGGCTCGGGCATCTCGATCAAGCCGATCTCGGAGTTCGGCTCGGACCGCATCGTCGAGTCGGCCTTCCAGTACGCCGAGGCGAACGGCCGCAAGAAGGTGACCGCAATCATCGACAACCTGTGCAATCAGCTCGTCTCCCGCCCGGAGGAGTACGACGTGATCGTGCTCCCCAACCTCTACGGCGACATCGTCTCCGACCTCGGCGCGGGCATGATCGGCGGGCTCGGCCTCGCTCCCGGCGCCAACATCGGCACCGAGGCGGCGATGTTCGAGGCCACCCACGGCTCGGCCCCGAAGTACAAGGGGCAGAACAAGGTGAATCCGACGGCGCTGATGGTGTCCGGCGTGCTGCTGCTCCACCACCTCGGCGAGGACGAGGCGGGCGACAAGCTGGAGGCGGCGATCGCCGCAGTGATCAAGCAGGGCGACAAGGTCACCTACGACCTCAAGCCCTCCCGTGACGACCCCTCCGCAGTCGGCACGTCTGAGTTCGCCGACGCGGTGATCGAGGAGATGAACTGACATGGCGGAACCGACGAAGGTGACGGTGACCGGCGCGGCCGGGGCGATCGGCTACGCGATCCTGTTCCGGATCGCGAGCGGGCAGATGCTGGGCCCTGACACGAAGGTTCACCTGACGCTGCTCGAGATCCCCGACGCGGTGAAGGCCGCTGAGGGCACCGCGATGGAGCTCGACGACTGTGCGTTCCCGCTGCTGTCGGGCGTCGACATCACCGACGACGCCAAGGTGGCGTTCGACTCAGTCAGCGTCGCGCTGCTGATCGGCGCGCGGCCGCGCTCGAAGGGGATGGAGCGGGCCGACCTGCTGGAGGCCAACGGTGGCATCTTCAAGCCGCAGGGTCAGGCGCTGAATGCCGGCGCGGCCGATGACGTGAAGATCCTCGTGGTCGGCAACCCCGCCAACACGAACGCGCTGATCGCACAATCCAACGCGCCCGACATCCCGCGCGAGCGCTTCAACGCGATGACCCGACTGGATCACAACCGGGCGATCGCACAGCTCGCCAAGAAGGCCGGCGCCGAGGTGGCGGACATCACCAACATGGGCGTGTGGGGCAACCACTCACCCTCGATGTTCCCCGACCTGTTCAACGCGAAGGTGGGTGGCAAGAACGCCGCGGAGGTGGTCGACGACCAGGAGTGGTACGCGAACGACTTCCTCCCGACCGTCGGCAAGCGCGGCGCGGCGATCATCGAGGCGCGCGGCGCCTCGAGCGCGGCGTCGGCCGCCAACGCCGCCGTCGACCACGTCCACGACTGGGTGAACGGGACGCCGGACGGCGACTGGGTCTCGATGGCGGTGCCCTCCGACGGCTCCTACGGCGTCGACGAAGGGCTGATCTCAAGTTTCCCGTGCACGTGCGCGGGTGGCGAGTGGTCGATCGTGCAGGACCTCGAGGTGAACGACTTCGCCAAGGAGAAGATCGAGGCGACCGTCAACGAGCTCCGTGAGGAGCGCGATGCGGTCGCCAAGCTCGATCTAATTTGAGTTTCGCCCTCCCGTCTTCGCCCTCAGGTCAGACCTGCGCCCAGGTCTGACCTGGCGAAGACGTCCGTGCGACGTTACTCAGGCGGCTTCCCGGGCGTGCCAGCCACGCCCGGACTTCGTCACCTTCCCCTCCTCGGCGAGGCCGGGCATCACGCGATAGAGGTAGTTCTGCTTGATGCCCATCGCCTCGGCGAGCTCGGGGATGGTGATGCCCGGGCGGGCCTTCACCAGATCGAGCGCCTGGACGGCGCGGGTGCCGGAGCCCTTGGGACGGCCGCGGCGGCCGGTGCCGGAGCCCTTGGGGCGGCCGGCGCGGGAGCGCCGGGTCGTCGCGCCGGCGGCCGGCGCAGCGCGCCGTGCAGTGGTGGTGGTGGTGCCCACTCCGGACAGCGCCTGCTCGGCAGCCTCGAGGCGGTGGTACTCGTCGACGAGCGGTCGCAGCTCCTTCAGGCGCTGCGAAATCTCCTTACGCTTTTCCTCGAGGAAGTCCGGCATTCAACAAACCTTTCCTATAAATCGCTTCTTGACGTTAAGTCAAGGTAACAGGAAAGTCATTCTCCCGTGAAACTCGCCTTGCCGGGTCCGTGTTCCAAAAAAGAGTGCACCGCGTTCTTCGTGTCCTGAGTATCGAAGAGATGTGACGTCAGCTCCGCGGTGCGCTCGTCGGCACCGCGCGTTCCGTGGTCGGCCTGCGCGCGCACGATCCGCTTCGTCGCGGCGTGCGCCTGCGTTGGGCCTGCCGCCAGCCGCGCGGCGAACCGGCGCGCCTTGTCGAGCAGCTCGTCGCCGGGAAGCACACGATTAACCACACCCCACCCGTGCAGCGTCTCGGCGGTGTACAGCCCGCCGGTCATCACGAACTCGCGTGCGCGAGCGCCACCCGCCCGCTCGGCCATCCGTTGCGTGCCGCCCATCAGGGGCGTGATCCCCACCACTGCCTCGACGAGCCCGAACTGCACACCCTCGCCCGCCCACAGCAGGTCACAGGCGAGTGACAGTTCGAGCGCTGCTGTCAGACAGAGGCCGTGCGCGACGGCGAGCGTCGGGAGTGGCAGATCTTCGATCGCGTGCGCGAAGCGCATCAGCCGCGCGGTCATCTCGTCGGCGCCGGCGGCGTCAAGACCCTCGAACACGTGCACGTCGACGCCGGCCGAGACCACGTCGCCCTGGGCGCGGAAGATCAGCGCGCGCGGCGACGCCTCCTGCAGCTCCACGATCGCCTCCTCGAGGTCGTCGAACATCGCGGGGCCGAAGAGGTTCAGCGGCGGCGCGTCGAGCACGAGCTCGCCGACGCCGTCGTGTTGCTCATAAAAGGCTTGCGGCATGGCCGGGACCCTACGATGATCGTGTCGTGCTGCGCACGCCCCTGTGCGACCTGCTCGGGATCGACGTCCCCGTGCTGTGCGCCCCGTTCGGGCCATGGGACGAAGTCGAGCTGGCGGCGGCGGTCTGCGAGGCGGGCGGGCTCGGCGCGCTCGGGACCGCGGTGCGGTCCGTCGAGGAGCTCGAGCAGCAGTGGCGGCACCTGCGCGAGCTGACTGATCGCCCGTTCGCCATCAACCACACGATCCGCCCGTTCGACGAGGACGCGTTCGCGGCGACGCTGCGCTTCCGCCCGCCCGCGATCTCCTTCCACGTCGGCGTGGACAGCGAGCTCGTCGCCCGCGCCCACGATGCAGGGATCCTCTGGATCCAGCAGGTGATCGACCGCGCCCACGCTGAAGACGCGCTGGCGGCCGGCGCCGATGTGATCGTCGCGCAGGGCGGCGAGGCGGGAGGGCACGGCGGCTGGGTGAGCACGCTGGTCCTCGTGCCCGAGGTGGTCGACATCGCGGGCGACACGCCGGTGGTGGCGGCCGGTGGGATCGCCGACGGCCGCGGGCTCGCAGCCGCGCTCGTGCTCGGCGCCCAGGGCGCCCTGGTCGGCACGCGCCTGCTCGCCTCGGAGGAGATGGGGGTCAACGCGGAGTGGAAGCGGCGGATCGTCGAGGCCGGGGCACTCGACGCCGTGAAGATCCCGCACTCCGAGCGCGTGCTGCCGCCCTACAACCGCCCCGGCGGGCCGGCTGATCCGCGCGCACTGCGGACGCCGCTGATCGACCGGCTCGGCGAGGACCCGGAGTCGGTCGACCCGGCGACGGTGGGTCCTGAGCTGCTGGCCGCGCTGCGGGAGGACCGCGCGCACGAGTACGTCCCGTACGCCGGTCAGTCGGCGGCGCTCGTCCACGACGTGCGCCCGGCGGGGGAGATCGTGCGCGACCTGGTCGCGGGCGCGGAGGCGGCGCTGGCTAGGGCTGCTCGAGCAGCTTCTTGAGCTTCTTGAGCGACTTGTCCGCCTCGCGCTTAGGCATCCCGCCCACGAGCACGCGCGACGCCAGCCGGCCCATCGCGCCGCCCGGCGCCTCGAACGTGTTCTCGTACTCGTAGTGGGTGCCGCCGTTGCCGTTCGGCTTGAGGCGGTTGACGACCCGCGCGTAGGAGCCGGCCGGGCCCTTGCCCTCCCAGACGCCGACGTTGGGGGCGTCGCATGCCGTGAGCGTCCAGTGCACGGTGAACGGGGCGCCGCGCAGCGCCATCCGCTGCTCGACCTGGAAGCCCTCCTTCACCGGTCCGTCGTCGACGTCGCAGATCTTGCGGTGGATCGTGACCCACTCGTTGAAGCGCGTCGGGTCCATGATGAGCTTCCACACATTCTCCGGCGGGCAGTCGAGCTCGATCGTCTCGGAGACGGTGCTCATCGGGCCGCCAGCTCCTCGTCGCGCTCCCAGTCGCGCAGCGCGCGCTCGACCGCCGCGTCGAACGAGTGCAGGCGGACGCCGAAGGCCGGGGCGGCCTCGTGGCGTGGCAGCAGGTCGTGTTCGAGCGATTCCATGAGCGGAGCGATGAGTCCGACGTCCTCGCCGGCGATTGCGGAGGCCACGACGGACGCGAGCCCCGTCATCGTGACGTCGATCCCGACGCGGGGGCGGCTGACCAGCATGGCGTCGGCGATCCGCTCGACGAGCTCCCCGTAGCTCATCACGTCCGGCCCGGCGATGTCCCACGACCGGCCGGAGAGCTCCTTCGGTGCCGTCGCCGCCCGGGTGAGGAACTCGAGCATGTCGCGCCCGTCGACCGGTGCCGTGCGGTGCTCGCGCCACGCCGGCAGGGCGAGCACCGGCATTCGCTCGACCAAGCGCACGAGGAAACGGAACGAGCGCGAGCGCGCGCCGATCACGATCGAGGCGCGCATGGCGATCGATTCGGGCGCGGCCGCCAGCAGCAGCTCCTCGACCGCGAGCCGCGACGCGAGGTGGCGCGAGATCTGGCCGTCGGCCGGCACGAGCCCGCCGAGGTAGACGATCCGCCGCACGCCGGCGCCGGCGGCCGCGGCGGCGAAGCGCTCGGCGGCCTGGCGTTCGAGATCCGCGAAGCCGTTGCCCGTCCCCTCCATCGAGTGGATCAGGAAGTAGGCGACCTCGACGCCGTCGAGCGCGCGCTCGAGCCCGGTGCCGAGGATCGCATCGCCCTCCACGACCTCGTCGACCGGCGCGGTGATGCGGGCAGCCGAGCGCCCGTAACCGCGCACGTGATCGCCCGCCGCCTGCAGGCGAGGGACGAGCGCGGCGCCGATGTAGCCCGAGGTTCCGGTGACGAGGACGTGCATCTCTCCAGCGTACGTGCCCAAATAGCGGCGACCACTCTCGCAACCAGGGCGAAACGGGCATGGAAATCGCCTCTTAGCGGGAACTCTGCGGAAAACCCTGCGCGGTGCGGGAACTCCTGCCGCGACCCTCTTGAACGCGCCCGTTCGGCGCGCTTTAGTCCGCCCCGGTTGTGACGGAGTGGTGAACGAGGGGGCTCGGAAGTTGTGGCGGTGAGGAAGGTCAAGAAGGTCAGCTGCGAAGACTGCTTCTTTCGCAAGAACATGCTCTGTGCGCTGGCGCTCGAGGAGCCGTGCCCGACGTTCCGCCCAGACCATCCGGAGGGGCTGCGGCCGCCGCAGCAGCTGCGCTTCGTGTTCAGGCAGGAGCGTCGCCGACAGGCCGCGTGGGCGTTCCCGGACGCCCAGGAGCAGGCCGCTCTGCACGCCTAGCCAGCCACTCCGATCCCGGAGTGTCGGTCAGCCCATGCGCGAGCACTGAGGCGAACACGCACAGCGCGGCGAGGTTGAAGATCCGCGCGGCGTCGGGGATGCCCTGGGCCAGCACGAGCAGCGAGAACGTCATGGTCGCCACGCCCTTCGGGCCGAACCAGGCCATGAAGCCCTTGGTCGCCGTGTCGACGGCGGTGCCCGCCAGCGCGATCCAGATCGCCACCGGTCGCGCAACCAACAGCGTGAACACGACGAGCGCGACCGCGGCCACGCCGTCGCCGAACAGCCCGTCGAGGGTCAGCAGCGAGCCGAACACCACGAAGATCCCGAGCTTGACGATCTCCACGATGTCGTCGGCGCGGTGCTCGAAGCTCGTGCGCAGGTCGGGACGGAGGATCCCGAGCGTGATCGCGCCGGTGAACACGGCGATGAGGCCGTTGCCCTCGAGCGCGACGGCGATCCCGTAGATCGCGAACGCGCTGCCGAGCGCGTACAGCGACTGGTCCTCCTCGCTCCGCGGCACGACCCGCGCCGCCAGCCAGGCAAGGGCGACCCCGAACGCGAGCCCGAGCCCGACGTCCTGGAGCACGAACTGCCACCACACGAAGTCGTCTTCGCTCGCCAGCGCGGCGGTGAAGGCGAGCACGGCGGGCAGTGCGAGCCCGTCGTTGAGCCCCGACTCGAGGTTGAGGGAGTGGCGCACGACCCGCGGCACGCGCGGATTGGTCACCACCGAGGAGGAGAGCACCGGATCCGTCGGTGAGAGCAGCGAGCCGACGAGGAACGACTCGAGCCAGCCGAGCCCGACGACCCAGTGCGTGAACAGCGCGATGAGCACGCACGTGATCGGCATCCCGAGCGCGAGCTTGCGGGCCGGCAGGCGCCACTCGCGCTGGAGCATCTCGGCCTCGACCTCGAGCCCGTCGCGGAACAGGATCACGACCAGCGCGAGGATCGCCAGGTCGTGCACGAAGCCCGAGCGTGCCGAGAAGTCGAGCACCTCGAGCCCGCCGTCGCCGAGCACGAAGCCGGTGACGACGAACAGGGCCGCCAGCGACACGAACGAGCGGCGCGCCAGTCCGGAGATCAGCGCTCCGGCCATCAGCAGCCCGCCGAGGACGAGCAGGACGGTCTCGAGGCTCACCGGGCTAGAGTCTGCCAGCGAGTTCACGAGGGAGAGGGCCTCAAGACGTGCGCATCACCGTGCTCGGCAAGTCGCCGTCCTGGCAGGACGCGGATGGGGCCTGCAGCGGCTACCTGATCGAGGAGGACGGCTTCCACCTCCTGCTCGACTGCGGCAACGGCGTCTTCTCCAAGCTGCGGCGCTTCGTCGACTACGTCGACGTCGACGCGGTGGTCATCTCGCACCTGCACGCCGATCACTTCCTCGACCTCGTCCCGTTCTCGTACGCGCTCACCTATGCGCCGCGCCAGCAGCCGGTGCCGGTCGGCGGCTTCCCGGGCACCGACCACCCCGCCTGCCCGGAGCTGCACGTGCCACCGGGGGCCACCGCACTCTTCCGCCGCGTGGTCGGCGCCTGGGGCAACGAGGACCTGATCGAGAACGCGTTCGCGATGCGCGAGTACGACCCCGGCGACGAGCTCACCGCCGGGCCGCTGCGGATCCGCTTCCAGCCCGTCCCGCACTTCGTCGAGTCCAACGCGGTCGAGATCGCCTCGCGCAACGGCGGCGGCCGCATCACCTACGGCGCCGACCACGCCCCGACGGACCACATCGTCGAGTTCGCGCGCGACACCGACCTGCTCGTGATCGAGGGCACGCTGCCGCGGCCAGAGCGCGAGGGCCCGCGCGGCCACATGACGCCCGCGGAGGCCGGCGAGCACGCCCGCCGCGCCGGCGCGCACCGCGTGCTGCTGACCCACTTCTCGGACGAGCTGGGCGAGGATTGGGCCCGCGAGGACGCGGAGAAGGCGTTCGGCGGCGCCGTCGAGATGGCCCACGAGGGCGCCGTCTACGACGTCTAGCCGCAACCCTCAACGGGGTCAGACCCCTTTATGAGGGTTGAGGGTTTGTGGCATTGGTCAAGGGGTGCTGCGTTCCCGCCGATGCTGCATAGGTGAACCCGGTACGGGAGGCCAACGAGACCGCTGACGGCGTGCGACTTCTGTCGCACCGACCCTCCGTGCTCTACAAGCTCGAACACCACGCGACCGAGCCGGTCGATGGCGACATCGCCATCGAAGGGCTCCAGCTCGCCGGCCCCGGATGGGAAGACCGCCTGAAGGACCTGCTGGGCTCGATCTCGCACTCCGAGCGCGCCTGCCTGTTCGCGGTCAGGCTCGACGACGAGCAGGGCCTGCCGATCCCGGCCGACACGCTGCTCGACCGCACGCGCACCGACTGGTTCCCCGAGTTCCTCTCCCACGGCGAGATGACGCCGCACTTCCAGCCGATCATCGACCTCGCCAGCGGCAAGCCCTACGGCCGCGAAGCGCTGATGCGCGGCATGCTGGGCACGGTCGAGCTGCGCGGGGCCGAGCTGATCGCCGCCGCCGAGGCCCACGACGCGCTCTTCTCCTTCGACGCCCGCGCCCGCGCGGCCGCGCTCGAGGTCGGCCTGCCGCTGATGCCCGAGGGCGAGATCCTGTTCGTCAACATCGACCCGCGCGCGGTGCTCGACGTCGAGTCGTCCATGCGCACCACCTGGCCGATCGTCATCCGCCTCGGAGGCGATCCCTCCCGCATCTGCCTCGAGCTGATCCGCCCCGAGCGCTCGCCCGACCGCGACACGCTCAAGGCGCTCGTCGACGCCCACCGCGAGCGCGGTGCGCTCGTCGCGCTCGACGACCTGTCCGGCGGCTCCGAGTCGCTGGCCTGCCTCGAGCAGCTCAAGCCCGACATCGGCAAGATCGACCGCGCGATGACCGCCGGCATCCAGCACTCGCCCGCGCGCCGCCGTCTCGTCGCCGCCCTCGTCGAGGTCGCCCACGAGCAGGACTGCCGCGTCGTCGCCGAGGGGATCGAGCGCGTCGACGAGTTCGAGGCGATGCGCGAGCTCGGGGTCGACCTCGGGCAGGGCTTCTACTTCGGGCAGCCGACCGCCAAGCCGATGGCGGTCGACCCGCGCCTCGTGCGCAAGCGCGCCGAGATGGTCTAGCCCAGACATCCCGCCCGCCCCTTTGGGGGTAGCGTCTGGTGAGTGTCCGAGCGTGACCTCTTCGCCAACTTCGAGCGCATGCGGCGTGAGATGGACGAGCTGTTCGGCGACGTCTTCGACCGCGGCCTCGCGCCACGCCGCCGCGGCGGCTTCGTCCCGGCGGTCGACGTCTACTACGTCGGCAACCCGCCGCGGGCGGTCGTGCGCGCCGATCTCGCCGGCATCGACCCGTCGCACGTCGAGCTCGAGATCCGCGGGCGCGAGCTGATCCTCGGCGGCCAGCGGGTCGCCCCGGCCGCGGGCCAGGAGCGGCTCTACCAGCAGCTCGAGATCGAGTACGGGCCGTTCCGCCGGATCGTCGCGCTCGGCGCCGACGTCGATGCTGAGCGCGCACGGGCCACCTACGAGGACGGCATGCTCGTCGTCGAGCTGCCGATCGCCGAGCCCGCGGACCCGCACGCCGTCCCGATCGAGCCTGGGCGCCGCCGCAGAGCGAGCGGGGAGGGCGAGCCATGAGCATCGACATCGAGGCGCTCGGCGACGGCGCGAAGACCGTGGCGATGGGCGCGCCGTCGATGCCCGACCAGCTGCCGGTCCTGCCGCTGCGCGACACCGTCACGTTCCCGGACACGCTGACCCCGCTCGCGGTCGGCCAGGAGCGCTCGATCCAGCTCATCAACGACGTGCTGGCGCGCGACCGCCAGCTCGTGATGGTCGGCAGCAAGGACCCCGAGGAGGAGTCGCCCGGCGCCGGCCAGCTCTACCGGGTCGGCGTGGTCGGCACCGTCGCGCGCATGCTCAAGGTGCCCGACGGGTCGCTGCGGATCCTCGTGCAGGGCAGCCAGCGCGTGAACATCGAGGAGTTCACGACCGAGGAGCCGTACATCGTCGCGCGGATCTCCGAGGCGCCGGACATCGTCGAGGAGGGCGACGAGCTGACGGCGCTGATGCGCAACGTCCAGCAGATGTTCTCGCGCATCATCGACGAGACGCCGTACCTGCCGGAGGAGCTGCAGATGGCGGTCGCCAACCTCGACGACCCGTCCGCGCTCTCGCACCTGATCGCCGGCTCGCTGCGGATCAAGACCGAGGAGAAGCAGGAGCTGCTGGAGGAGCGCGACGTCGCCAAGCGCCTGCGGCGGCTCTCCCAGATCCTCGCGCGCGAGCTCGAGGTCGCCGCCATGGGCGCGCGGATCCAGTCGCAGGTGCAGTCCGAGCTCGACAAGTCCCAGCGCGAGTACCTGCTGCGCGAGCAGCTCAAGGCGATCCAGGAGGAGCTCGGCGAGCGCGACCCGGCGGAGGCCGAGGTCGGGGAGCTGCGCGAGCAGCTCGCCCAGATCGAGCTGCCGGAGGCGGTCCGCAAGGTCGCCGACCGCGAGCTCTCGCGGCTCGAGAAGCTCCCGCAGGCCGCGGCCGAGCACGGCGTCATCCGCACATACCTGGAGTGGATCGCGTCGCTGCCGTGGGCGGTGGCCACCGAGGACAACCTCGATCTCGAGCACGCGCGCGAGCAGCTCGACGCCGACCACTACGACATCGAGCGCGTCAAGGACCGCATCATCGAGTTCCTCGCCGTGCGGCGGCTCAAGCCCGACGCGCGCGGCTCGATCCTCTGCTTCCTCGGCCCGCCGGGCGTCGGCAAGACGTCGCTGGGGCGCTCGATCGCCTCGGCGCTCGAGCGCAACTTCGAGCGCATCTCGGTCGGCGGCATGCGCGACGAGGCCGAGATCCGCGGCCACCGGCGCACCTACATCGGCGCGATGCCGGGCGTGATCGTGCGCGCGCTGCGCGACGCCGGCTCCAACAACCCGGTGTTCATGATCGACGAGATCGACAAGATGGGCGCCGACTACCGCGGCGACCCGGCGTCGGCGATGCTCGAGGTGCTCGACCCGGAGCAGAACTCCGACTTCCGCGACCACTACCTCGACATCCAGTTCGACCTCTCGCACGTGATGTTCATCACCACGGCGAACACGCTCGACACAGTCCCGGGCCCGCTGCGCGACCGCATGGAGGTCATCCAGCTCGCCGGCTACACGGAGGAGGAGAAGCTCCAGATCGCCACGCGCTACCTCGTGCCGCGCCAGATCGACCGCAACGGGCTGAAGAAGTCGCAGATCGCGTTCAGCGACACCGGGCTGCGGACGATCATCAGCGACTACACGCGCGAGGCCGGCGTGCGCAACCTCGAGCGCGAGATCGGCGCAGCCTGCCGCAAGGTCGCGCGCCAGGTGGCGGAGGACAAGCTCGAGAAGAAGCTGACGGTGACCGCGCCGAAGGTGCGCGAGCTACTCGGCCGCCCGCGCTTCCAGCGCGACGTCGTCAAACGGCGCACGCGCGAGCCGGGCGTCGCCACCGGGCTGGCGTGGACGCCGGTCGGCGGCGACGTGCTGTTCGTGGAGGCGACCGCGATGCCGGGCAACCCGGCGCACCCGCCGCGGCTGATCGTCACCGGCCAGCTCGGCGACGTCATGCGCGAGTCCGCCCAGGCGGCGCTCTCCTACGTGCGCGGCCACGCGCGCGACCTCTGCCCCGACCTCCCCGACGACTACTTCGCCACCCACGACATCCACCTGCACGTGCCGTCGGGCGCGATCCCCAAGGACGGGCCGAGTGCGGGCATCACGATGGCGACCGCGCTGATGTCGATGGTGAGCGGGCGGCCGGTGCGCTCGGACACCGCGATGACCGGCGAGATCACGCTCACCGGCCAGGTGCTGCCGATCGGCGGGTTGAAGGAGAAGTCGCTGGCCGCGCAGACCCTGGGCATCAAGCACGTGATCGCGCCCAAGCGCAACGAGCCCGACCTCGAGGAGTTTCCCGAGGTGCTGCGGAGCGACCTCGAGTTCGAGTGGGTCGAGTCCGTGGGCGAAGTATTCGAGGCAGCGCTGGAGGGTATGCTCGCAACCAAGACTCCGAGTGAGAGGTGACCATGGCAGCGAAGAAGAAGGCGGCCAAGGCTGGCGCGGCCGCCGTGGCAGTCAAGAATTCCCCGTACGTGCAGCGCGTGATCGAGGACGATGAGCTGCGGCAGAACCTGTACCAGGCCTACGAGTCCGCGCGCGACGCCGCTGCTCGCCTCGGCAACGGGAAGTCGCCGACGAAGCAGATCTTCGACGACAAGAAGCTGCAGAAGGACCTCAAGAACGCCGCCGAGTCGTTCCGCGACGCCAGCGTCGCGCTGCGCGAGGCGCCCCATCAGCGCAAGGGCCTGAGCTTCGGGCGCCTGATCCTGCTCACGGTCGTCAGCGGCGCCATCGCACTGGCCGTGTCCGAGGGCCTGCGCAAGAAGGTGCTCGACGCCCTGTTCGGCGCCGAGGAGGAGTTCGAGTACACGTCGACCACCAGCTCGGCCTCGTCGCCCGCGCCGGCGACCGCCGGCACCAGCTCCTAGGGCGGGTTTCGCCCCCTGGGCGGATACCCGATAGGGAACCTGGCCCTCTGGGCCAGCGTTCCCCTCAGACCGGCAGCAGCGGGATGTCCCAACGGATCGCGGCCGCTATACAGGCCGCGATCCCGAGCACCGTGGCGGCGGTCATCAGCGTCTTCTGCAGCGGGGTGGCGTTCTTCGCGCTTTCCTGAGCCGCCTCTAGGCGGTTCAGGATCTTCTCCATCAGCTTCTCGGCCCACTCGAACTCGAGCGCGAGCATGCCGAGGCCGACGAACACGATCGCCCAGCCGGGGCCAGGCAGCGGCACGAGCGCCAGGCCGGCGAGGACGACCACGAACGCGAGGATCATGAACGCGATCCGGTAGGGCTTGGAGTGCTTGAGGTGGCGCTCGCGGCGGCGAGCCAGCTTCTCGGCCAGCGTCAGGTGCTTCTCGGGCGGTGGGCTCTGGGTGCTCACTGACGTCAGTTATCGGCGATGAAGTCGCGGACCTCGACCAGCGCTCCGGGGCGCTCCGCCGTGTCGCCGCCGTGGCGTGTCAGCCACGCGCCGGGGGCCACGTCCCGATGCTCTTGCCATGCCAGCAGGATCGCATGTGGGTCGATCGCGTCCTTCTCCTCGCCGCCCGGATGGATCTCGAAGTGCACGTGCGGCGGCGTCGGCTCGGCGTCGCCGGTGTTGCCGGTGAAGCCGAGCACGGTGCCCGCCTTGACCTTGCGCCCGTTCTCGGCGTCCGGGGAGAAGGCGGAGAGGTGGGCGTAGAAGAAGGCGTCGCCGGCCTCGGTGTGCAGCCACAGGCGGTTGCCGGAGATCGGGAGCGTGCCGACGCGGTGGACGGTGCCGTCGGCGACCGCGAGCACGGGCGCGCCGAAGCGGGCGAAGACGTCGTTGCCCTCGTGCTTGCCGGTGTCGGCGCGCGCGGCGCCGAAGTCGTCGGCGACGTCGGCCTCGCCGTAGACGGGGAAGGCGTAGCGCTGGCCGGTGAGGCGCTGCTGGACCTTCGGGGCCTTCTTGCGCTTGGGCGCCTTCGCCTTCGCCTTGGGCTTCGGCGTCGCGGTGGGCGAGGCGGTCGGGGTGGGGGTGGCGATCACGGCGTCCGTCGCGCTCGCGTCGGCGACCGCGACGCGGATCTTGGTGCCCTTGGGATGCCCGCCGCGGGCGCTGCCGAGGGTCAGCTCGAGCGCAGCGGTACCGCGGTTCACGGCGACGCTCGAGGTGTCGGAGAGCAGGTAGGCACGGTCGCTGCGGACGTCGCCGACGCGGCGGCCCTCGAGCACGAGGCCGGCGACGCGGCCCGCGCGGACGATCGTGCCGCTCGTCGCGGTGGCGGTGCGGCGCGCGACGGTGGCGGTCACGAGACCGTCGAACAGATTGACCTTGCGGGCGAGCGCCGCGGCGCGGGAGCTGCCGGCGCCGCTGGCGCGCGAGGCGCGGGCGACGACCTCGGCCGTGCCGACGCTGATGCCCTGGGCCTGGACGGCGACGTCGTCGTCCGTCTCCTCGGCGTCGCCGCGCGCGCTCAGGCTGCCGAAGTCGCCGAGGCCGCCGGTCACGACCGACGCCTGGGCGCGGGCGCGCGCGGGCGTGTCCGCGCCGGAGGTGGCGGCGAGGACGGCGCTGGCGGCGAGGAGCAGCACGGCGATGAGGACGGGGCGCATCGCGCCAGCCAGTGTGGCAAACGCGCGGTCAGGTGCTGGCTGGATGGCCAGCTAGCATCCGCCGCATGGAGGCCGCCACCTCGAGCGCCCTGAGCGGCGACAAGGCCCAGCGGATCGTCGACGCGATGCGCGCGTCGGTGGCGGCGCGGGGCGCGGCGGGCTCGACGTTCGACCACGTCGCGCGCGAGGCCGGGGTGTCGCGCGGGCTGCTGCACTACTACTTCGGCACCAAGGAGCGGCTGCTCGTCGAGGTCGTGCGGCGGGACTCGGATCTGCGGCTGGCAGCGCTCGACGCGGCGATCGCGGCCGCGCATAGCGCCGACGACCTGCTTGCCGTGCTCGTCTCCTCGCTCGAGGACCTCGTGGAGCGCGACCCGTCGTTCGTGGCGCTGCACTTCGAGCTGTTCACCAGCGCGCGGCGGACGCCCGAGATCGCGGCGGAACTCGCCGCGCTGCACCGCCGCATCCGCGAGCACGTGGCCGAGCAGCTCGAGGCAAAGGCGCGCGAGGGCGTGATCTCCCCGGCCGCCGACGCGGAGTCCGTCGTGACCGTCCTGCTCTCGCTGGCCGACGGCCTGGCGCTGCGGATGCTCGCCGACCCCGAGCACGACTGGGGTCCGACGCTCGCCGCGGCGATGCCGGCGGCGCGCGCGCTGCTCGGCTGAGCTGCCCCTTCGGGCATCCGACCGGTGCACGCGGTCGGCCCTCGTGGCTGCGCATCGGCCTCTGTGCGCAGGCGCGGCCTCCTGAGAACGTGCGCTCGTGGAGCCCCCCTCCACCCGCCCGTGGCTCGGAGTCGGTGCGGCGCTCAGCGCGGTGCCCGCTGCGGGCGGGTGCTTTTGCGCCGCGCTGGTGCTGGCGGTCGTCGCCGACTCCGACCCGGGTGCGGTCTATGAGCAGCACCGGTGGCTGGGAGCCATCGTTGCGGCGAGCGCGGTCTGCGCATTCGTCGCGATGATGGGTTGGGCCACCCTCCGGCACGGTGGACTCCCGGCCCCGGTGCTGCTGATAGCCCTCGCCCTGTCCGGAGCTCCCTTCCTCCTCCCGAGTTCGTCGTTCCTGCCAGCGGCCGCGATCGCGGTCGCCGGCTGTGCAGCCCTTGCGGCCGTCGGCGTCCAGCACCCGCCGGCCTCCCTCGACGTCACGCGCGTGCTCGTGGCCGGGCTCGCCGCCACCGCGGTCGTGCTCGCGGTCAGCCAGGCGATCGGCGTCGGGCTCACCGGCGCGACCTCGCCGCCCCAGGCGCGCGTCCTCGCCGACGCGCCGCACCGCGCAGAGACCTCCTCTCCCGCCAAGCCGGGGCGCGTCGATCGCGCCCCGGTGCGGGAGAAGCCTGCGAAGACACCAGTCGCGACGCCCGCGCCCGCGGATCCCGTCCCCGCGCCTGAGGAGCCGGAGATCGTCATGGCCCCCGAGCCCGCGGTCGCCACCGCCCCGCCTGCTGCCGCGCCCGACAAGCCGGAGCTCGCCACCGCGCCGCCCGACACCGCTCCGGACGCCGTTGCGACCGCGGCACACGCGTTCGTCCGCGACTACTACGCCGCGCTCGACGGCCGCGACTTCGCCGCCGCCTGGGAGATGCTCTCGCCGGAGGTCCAGCGGGCGTTCGGCGGCTTCGACGGCTGGCGCAAGGGCTACGCGCGGACGGTCTCCCACGCGCCGGGCGAGGTGACCGTCACGCCGGCGGGTGCGGGGGCGACCGTCGGGCTCACGCTCCTGGCGGGGGATCGCGGCACCTGCGGCGAGACGGTCGAGCGCCGCTTCGCCGTGACGTGGCGCCTGGCTCCCACGCCCGCCGGCTGGCGCGCCACGGCGGCCAGCGCGCGCAAGATCAGCGGCCCAGAGCCGTGCTGAGCCGCGCCCTCTAGCCTCACCCGACCATGCTGCGCGCGGCCTTCGCTCTCATCGGCCTGGCGGTGGCCGCCCTCGTCGGCGGCCAGCTCGCGCTGCCCCGCATCGCCGAGCGCCGCATCACCTCCGAGCTCGCCGAGAGCGGGAAGGTCACGCGCGTCGAGGTCGACGCGGTCCCGGCGATCAAGCTCCTGTTCAAGCGCGCCGATCGCGTCGAGGTCGAGATGGCCGAGGTGCGCGCCGGCACGACCGGGCGGCTCGTCGAGCTGCTGCGCCGCACCCGCGGAACCAACCAGCTCGCCGCGCGCGCCGACCTCGTCACGCTCGGCCCACTCCGCCTCCACGCGGCGATGCTCACGAAGGACGACAACCGCCTGCGCGGCGAGGCGACCTTGAGCGAGGCCGAGCTCGCCGCCGCGCTGCCGGGTCAGCTGCGCTTCCGCCCGGTCGAGGACCCTGCGGGCGAGCTCGTGCTCGAGGGCGCCGTCGGCCCGCTCAGCGCCCGCGCGCGGCTCACCGCGCGCGACGGCGCGCTCGTGATCGCGCCCGAGGGCCTGCTCGGTGGCCTCGGCGCGCTGACGCTGTTCAAGGACAGCAGCGTGCAGGTCACCGAAGTCGGCTCGCGCACCGGCCCCGACGGCTTCACGCTGACCGCGGCCGGAACGCTGAACTAGCTCACGAACAGACCGCGCGCCGACCACAGCGTGCGCAGCGAGCCGCGCGGCCGCAGCCGCCCGGTCGCCACCGCGCGCCGCGGGTCGAGCCGGCCGCCGACCACGTCGACGAAGTCCTCGTAGCGCGCGCGGAACACGATGTCCGGCGCCTCGACCCGCCCCGGCGCGACCGCGGTCGAGCCGTTGTCGAGCCGCAGGTGCCACGGCTCGGCGTCGGAGAAGTCCCACTGCACGGTCAGCGGCCCCTCGGGCGCGGTGCGGAAGTCCACGCCCCGCCGCACGGTGTCGAACAGCAGCTCCATGGTCGCCGGGTCGCGCGCCGGCGGCCCGTTCTTCTCGCCGAGGATGCCCGACTGCGTCAGCGCCATCCCGCGCAGCGCGCGCTCGCGCGGCGGCAGGTCGATCGGGTACAGCAGCGGCCCGGGCAGATCCTCGACCGGCAGCCCCGCCGCCTTCAGCTTGGCCTCGAACGACTTCGCGCCCTCCTCGTAGATGTCTTCGAGCGTGAAGCCGAAGCACTCCGAGTAGCGGCGGTCCCAGTTCGGCGGCGCGAACACGCCGACCGTGTGCGGGAGCACCTGGCGCAGCAGGTCGGCGATCGCCTCCGGCACCTCGGGGTCCTCGTTCGCGAGATCCCGCAGCAGCTTCACCCCGAAGCCGATGTGGCGCTGCTCGTCGAGCGACACGTTGCGCATCCCCGCGCGGAACGCCGGCAGCACGTCCTGCTCGGTCAGGTAGGCCTCGATGAAGTGCTGGCCCGGCTGGGCGAGCGTCGCCTCGACGATCACGTGGTACATCGCCACCGCCTGCGCGAGCTTGGTGCGCGAGCGGTCGCGCCGCAGCTCCCCGGTGATGCGGTCGAGGTGCTCGAACGTCTTGATGAAGCCGTAGGTCAGCTCACCGCGAGTCGCCTCGAGCCCGGAGGCGATCGAGCCGTCGCCCGCGCCGACCACCTCGTGCATGAAGCGCTTGAAGAAGATCGCGTGGCGCGCCTCGTCGACCTGCTGGGTGGCGAGGAAGTACTTCTGCTCCTCGCGCGGCGCGGCGTCGATGAACGGCGACAGGTTGTCGGCCACCGAGTCCTCGCCGTGGAAGAACAGCGAGTAGTTCCACAGCGCCGCCTTGCGCTGGATGTCGGAGAACTTGCCGTGCCAGTCCTCGCGATCCTGCGCGAAGTCGTACTCCGTCGCGCGCCAGTTGCCCTTCTCCCAGCGCTCGTAGAGATCCTCGTAGGAGATTCGATCGGCAGCGACCGCCATGGCCCTGCACGCTACCGAACGGCAACGTTCAGTTGTGTGACTAACCGCCCACTGGCCAGTCGTGGACCGGCTCGTTGGCGTGCATCAGGTCGCGATAGCGGACCGTCATCTCGCGCAGCGCGTCGGCGCGGTCGAGGCCCTTGTCGTCGTAGAGGCGGTGGAACGTCTCGGTCTGCCAGGTCGCGCCGTTGCGCTCCTTCGTGCAGCGCTGCTCGATGACGCCCAACAGGCGGTCGCGATCCCCCGCGTCGATGCCCCAGCGGTCAAGGCCCTCGTGGGCGAGCGGCAGCAGCCGCCGCAGCACGAGCTCGGAGGCGGGCACCTCGCCGAGGTTGGGCCAGAAGACGTTGGCGTCGATGCCGTCGCGCGCGCCGGCGTGGAAGTTCTCCTCGGCCGCGGAGAACGACATCCGCGACCAGATCGGGCGCTCCTCGTCGGCGAGCATGCGCACGATTCCGTAGTAGAAGGCGGCGTTGGCGAGCGTGTCGACGACGGTCGGCCCGGCGGGCAGCACGCGGTTCTCGACCCGCAGGTGGGGCTTGCCGCGGACCACGTCGTAGACCGGCCGGTTCCAGCGGTAGACGGTGCCGTTGTGGAGTCGCAGCTCGGCGAGCGCGGGGACACCGCCGGCGTCGAGCACCTCGAGCGGGTCCTCGGGGTCGCACACCGGCAGCAGCGCGGGGAAGTAGGTGACGTTCTCCTCGAACAGGTCGAAGATCGAGGTGATCCAGCGCTCGCCGAACCACACGCGCGGGCGCACGCCCTGTGCCTTGAGCTCGTCGGGGCGCGTGTCGGTCGCCTGCTCGAACAGCGCGATCCGCGTCTCCCGCCACAGCTCGCGGCCGAAGAAGAACGGCGAGTTGGCCCCGATCGCGAGCTGCACGCCGGCGATCGCCTGCGCGGCGTTCCAGTGGGTGGCGAACTTGTCCGGGTCGACGAGCTGGTGCAGCTGCACGCTCGTGCACGCGGCCTCCGGCGCGATCGTGTCGGCGAACGTGCTCAGCCGCTCCGGCCCGGCGATCGAGATCTGCAGGTCCTCCCCGCGGGCGGCGAAGATCTGCTCGTTGAGGAGCCGGTAGCGCGGGTTCGCGCTCAGCGCCTCGGCGTTGAGGTGCTGGTCGGAGATCGTCGGCAGGATCCCCACGAGCATCATGTGCGCGCCGGCGCCGCGCGACTTGTCCTCGGCGTTGTTGAGGCTGCTGCGCACCTGTTCCTCGAGCTCGCCGAACACGCGCCCGTCGAGCAGCCGCGGCGGGATGTTGATCTCGACGTTGAACTGCGCGAGCTCGGTGGTGAAGTCGTTGTCGGCGATCGCCTCGAGCACGGCCGCATTGAGCAGCGCGGGGTCGCCCGCCTCGTCGGTCAGGTTGAGCTCGATCTCGAGCCCCATCGAGCGGCGCTCGGAGTCAAAGCGCGACTCGGCCAGCATGCGCGCGAAGACGTCGAGGCACGCGCGCACCTTCTGCCGGTAGCGCTGGCGGTCTTCCCGGCTGAAGACCTTGGCGGCGATGTCCTCGCCCATGTGCAGCGCACCGTACCCGGTGCGGCGACTGTCAGTCGGCGAGCTTGGGCGACTGCCAGGGCGCCGACAGGCGCGTCTCGAGCTCGTCCGGCAGCGCGTCGATCGCGATCCGCTCCTGGGTGAGCGTGTCGCGGTCGCGGAGCGTGACCGTCCGGTCCTCGAGCGTCTGGTGGTCGACGGTGACGCCGTAGGGCGTGCCGATCTCGTCCTGGCGGCGGTAGCGCTTGCCGATCGAGCCGCCCTCGTCGTACTCGCTCTGCAGCCCCGCGCGCTTCAGCGTCGTGTGGATCTCGCGCGCGACCTCGGGCTGGCCCTCCTTGCGCAGCAGCGGCAGCACCGCGACCTTGACCGGCGCGAGCGACGGGTGGAGCTTGAGCACGGTGCGCGTCTCGCCGCCGAGGTCGTCCTCGTCGTAGGCGTCGCACAGGAACGCGAGCACGGAGCGGCCGACGCCGGCGGCGGGCTCGATCACGTGCGGGATGTAGCGCTCGCCGGACTGCTGGTCGAAGTACTCGAGCTTCTCGCCCGAGTACTCCGCGTGCTGCCGCAGGTCGAAGTCGCCGCGGTTGGCGATGCCCTCGAGCTCGGACCAGCCGATCGGATACAGGTACTCGACGTCGCTCGTGGCCGACGAGTAGTGCGACAGCTCGTCGGCGTCGTGCGGGCGCAGCTTCAGGTGGTCGGGCCGGATGCCCAGGCTCGTGTACCACTCCATCCGCGCGTTCAGCCAGTGCTCGTGCCACTGCTCCGCCTCGGCCGGCGGGACGAAGAACTCCATCTCCATCTGCTCGAACTCGAGCGTGCGGAAGATGAAGTTCCCCGGCGTGATCTCGTTGCGGAACGACTTGCCGACCTGGGCGATCCCGAACGGCGGCTTGCGGCGCGCGAACTGGAGCACGTTCTTGAAGTTGAGGAAGATGCCCTGGGCGGTCTCGGGCCGGAGGAAGACGGTCGAGCCGGCCTCCTGCACCGGGCCGATCGTCGTCTGGAACATCAGGTTGAACTCGCGCGCCTCGGTGAGGTCGCACTCCGGCGTCTCGCCCGGGTGCTTGGAGGGCTTGCGCCCGCACGGCAGGTCGCCGAGATGGTCGGCGCGGAAGCGCTGGCCGCACGTCTTGCAGTCGACGAGCGGGTCGGTGAAGCCCGCGAGGTGGCCCGACGCCTCCCATGTGCGCGGGTGCTGGATGATCGCCGAGTCGAGCGCGACGATGTCGTCGCGCTCCTGGATCATCGCCCGCCACCACGCGTTGACCACGTTGTTCTTGAGCAGCACGCCGTAGTGCCCGTAGTCGTACGTGTTGGCGATGCCGCCGTAGATGTCGGACGCGGCGAAGATGAAGCCGCGGCGCTTGCAGAGCGCGACGACTTTGTCCATGGTCACGACGTCGGTCATTCGGGGGCGGAAGTCTAGGCGCTACCTATACTCACGCCGCGCATGCCGATCTACGAGTACCGCTGTGAGAACGGGCATCTCTTCGAGGTGATGCAGAAGATCACCGAGGGTCCGGTGACCGAGTGCCCGGACTGCGGCGCGCCCGTTTCGCGGGTCTACCACCCGATCGCGGTGCACTTCAAGGGCTCGGGTTTCTACAACACCGACTACGGCACGGCGCGGCGCAAGCGCGAGATGGACAAGTCGGCCGCCTCCGGCGCCGACAAGCACGACGCCAAGCAGGCGGACAAGAAGTCGGACAGCACGAAGTCGACCGAGTCCAAGCCGGCGTCGAAGCCTTCGTCTGACTCATAAGCGGCGCTGATAGCCGCCACGCCGAACCGTCATTGGCGCTGACGGCGTGTCCGCTGTCACATTGGATGGGCATGTCGCTCAGACAGATCGGACTCCTCGCCACCCTGTCCGCCGTCTGGGGCGGCTCGTACCTGCTGATCAAGTACGGGCTCGAGGACCTCGAGCCGGCGGTCATCGTGTGGGTCCGGCTCGCACTCGCCGCGGTCGTGCTCTACGCGATCATGCGCCTGCGCGGCGGCGGCGCCGAGGCGCGCGCCGCCCACGCCGAGCTCCGCGCCCGCCCCTGGCGCGCGCTGCTGCTGGGCACGGTCGCGATCGCGCTGCCGTTCAACCTGATCACGTTCGGCGAGCTCGAGGTGCCGAGCGGCCTGACCGCCGTGCTGATCGCGCCCGCCTCGCTGTTCGTGGCCGCCTTCGCGCCCCTGATCGACCCGAGCGAGAAAGTGCCGCCGAGCGCCCTCGGCGGCATGATCCTCGGGCTGAGCGGCGTCGCGCTGTGCGTGGGCGTCGAGTCCGTGCACTCGATCTGGGCGTTCCTCGGCGCGCTCGCGATGGTGGGCGCGGCCGCCTGCTACGCGCTCTCGAGCTTCGTCGTCAAGCGCTACAAGGGCCTGACCTCGGTGACGACGTCGTTCATCTCGATCCTCGTCGCGGTGGTCCTGACGCTGCCGGCGGCGATCGCCACCGCGCCGACGCACGCGCCCGGCCTCCGCGCCGCGCTGGCGATGCTCGCGCTCGGCGTGGTGGGGACGGCGCTCGCGTTCGTGATCTTCTACAAGCTGATCGCCGAGGTGGGCGCGGGCCGTGCCTCGCTCGTCTCCTACCTCGCCCCGGGCGTGGCCCTGCTCTACGGCGCGCTGCTGCTCGACGAGGAGATCACGCTCGCCTCGATCATCGGGCTGGCGCTCATCCTCGCCGGAGTCGCGCTAGCGTCCCGGCGCAATGGATCTCAGTCTGTCCCCGAGCGAGCAAGAGTTCCGCGACGAAGTGCGGAGCTGGCTCGCGGAGAACCATCCCGGGCCGACGCCCGAGGGTGACGACGCCGGCTTCGAGCATCGCCGCGCCTGGCAGCGCCAGCTCAACGAGCGCGGCTGGGCAGGGCTGAGCTGGCCCGAGCAGTACGGCGGCTCAGGCGCCACGCTGTTCGAGCAGGCGATCTTCTCCGAGGAGCTCGCACGGTCGAGCGCGCCGCAGATGGCGAACACGCTCGGGCTCGCGATGGGCGGGCCGACGGTGATCGGCCACGGCACCGACGACCAGAAGGAGCGCTATCTGGCGCCGATCCTCTCGGCCGACGAGATCTGGTGCCAGGGCTTCTCCGAGCCGCAGTCGGGCTCCGACCTCGCGTCGCTGAAGACGAAGGCGGTGCGCAAGGGCGACGAGTGGATCGTCAGCGGGCAGAAGGTGTGGACGACGATGGCCCACCAGGCCAAGTGGTGCATGCTGCTCGCCCGCACCGACCCCGACGCGGCCAAGCACCGCGGGCTGACCTACTTCCTGATGGACATGGAGCAGGACGGGGTGGAGATCCGCCCGCTGCGCCAGATCACCGGCGAGGCCGAGTTCAACGAGCTGTTCATCGAGGAGGCGCGGATCCCGGACGAGAACATCGTCGGGGGCGAGAACCAGGGCTGGTCGGTGGCGATCACGACGCTCATGCACGAGCGCGCCGGGCTCGCCTTCGCACTCCAGGTGACGGTGCAGATCGTGCTGCGCGAGCTGCTCGACCGGGCGCGCGAGGCCGGGGTCGCCGACGACCCGGTGATGCGCCAGCGCTTCGCTCAGGTCTACGCCGAGGCGCAGGTGCTGCGGCTCACCGCCTACCGCGGGCTGACGAAGCTGCAGGCGCACGGCGCGCCGGGGCCCGAGGGCTCGCTCGGCAAGTGGCACTGGGCCGAGGTCAACCAGTCGCTGACCGAGCTCGCCTTGGATCTGGCCGGGCCGCGCGCCCAGCTCGTCGACGACCCGTGGACCTACCGCTATCTGCGCGCCCGCGCCAACTCGATCGAGGGCGGGACGACCGAGATCCTCAAGAACATCGTCGCCGAGCGCGTGCTCGGATTGCCGCGGTCGAAATGAACTTCGACCTCACCGACGACCAGCAGGACATCAAGCGCACCGCGCGCGAGTTCCTCGGCGCCCGCTACAAGCTCGAGGAGGTCCGGCGGCTCGCGTTGGAGGAGGAGCGCGGCTTCACCGACGCGCAGTGGGACGAGATCGTCGAGCTCGGGTGGCCCGAGCTGGCGGTCGCGGAGTCCGGCCTCGGCATCGTCGAGCTGGCGGTCGTGTCCGAGGAGCTCGGCTACGCGTGCGCGCCGACGCCGCTGGCGTCGACGTGGGCGGCGTCGCTGCTGCTCGACGCCGCCGGCGAGGCGGGGCGGCTCGAAGGCGGTCGCCGGGGCACGGTCGCGCAGTGGGACGAGGACACCGACGGCAAGCCGGACCGCTCCTCGCTGGGCAGCGACCTGCGCGGGGTCAAGATCGCGGTGCCGGACGCCGCCTCGGCGGACCTGCTGGTGGTCACCGCGGAGGGCGGGAAGCACTTCGTCGTCGACGCCGCCGACGTCGAGATCGAGCCCGCCGAGACGCTCGACACCACCCGGCGGCTCGCCACGCGTGCGGCTCGACGGGCCCGATGCCGAGGAGCTGAGCGGCGACTTCGGCCGCGCCTGGCACGCGATTGCGGTGATGACCGCCGCCGAGTCGGTCGGCCTCGGCCAGCGCGCGATGGAGATGGCGGTCGCCTACGCCAAGGACCGCACGCAGTTCGAGCGCCCGATCGGCACCTACCAGGCGGTCTCGCACGCGTGCGCCCAGATGCTGCTCGAGGTCGAGGGCGCGCGCTCGGCCGTGCTGTGGGCGGCGTGGGCGCTCGATCACGAGCCCGAGACCGCGGGGATGGCGACGAACATCGCGAAGGCCTACGCGTCGGACTGCGGCGCGCGCGTCACCGCGTCCGCACTCCAGGTCCACGGCGGTATCGGCTTCACCTGGGAGCACGACCTCCACTTCTTCCTCAAGCGCGCGCAGGCCAACGCGCACGCCTACGGCGACGCCCGCTGGCACCGCGACGAGCTCGCCGCGGCGCTGTTCGACTAGGGGGAACGCTGGCCCAGAGGGCCAGGTTCCCTCTCGGGTATTCGCCCAGAGGGCGAAACCCGCACTAGGCATATCCCCTGATGTGGTCCGCGCGCAGGTCGTGGATCGTGGCGATCCCCCCTAGCCACGACCCGAGGAGTTCCGATGACCACGACCGTTCTACGCCGGACCTTGCTGCTCGCCCTTCTGCTCGCGCTGGCGATCCCGGCGGCTGCGTCGGCGGCCACGCTCACCCGTCAAGGCGACGGCACGCTGGTCTACACCGCTTCAGGCTCCGCCAAGAACCACGTCGGCGTCCAAGGCTCCGACGACGACTCCACGATCACCTTCTACACCAGCGGTGGCGACAACATGAACGCTCCCGCCGGCTGCACGCCCTCCGACCTCTACGGCGGCGAGGTCGTGACCTGCACGACGCCGTCCGCGGTCCGCGTCGAACTCGGCGCGGGCGACGATGACGCGTACGTGTCGGACAGCATCCCCGTGCCCGTGACGCTCAGTGGCGGCCCGGGCGCCGACTGGCTGACCGCCGCCGAGGAGCCCGGCGTGCTCGACGGCGGCCCCGGCGAGGACAAGCTCGTCGGCGGCGAGTCCGCCGACGTCCTGCGCGGCGGCGATGGCAACGACACGATCGAGGGCAACGACGGCGGCGACCGCATCGACGCCGGCGCCGGCGATGACCTGCTCGCGCCCGACGGCTACGAGCACGCGAACGCCGACGTCGTCGACGGCGGCCCGGGCTTCGATCGCATCGAAGGCGACTACTCCAGCCGCTTCAGCGACACCGACCCGCCCGTCTCGATCAGCTTCGGCGGTGGCGCCGACGACGGGCGGCCGGGCGAGGGCGACGACCTCCGCGGCGTCGAAAAGGTCTGGCTGAGCGTCGGCGGGACGTTCAACGGGACCGATGCGGCGGAGGAGTTCCGCCTCAGCCAGGTCGGCACCCCGTCGACCATGAACGGCGGCGGCGGCGATGACCGTCTGCGCTCCGGCGATGGCGAGGACCACCTCGACGGCGGCGCCGGCAACGACAACGTCGACGGCGGCTTCGGCGATGACGTGCTCGTCGGTGGGCCCGGCCGCGACACGATCTCGGGCGACCTGGCCGGCGGCGACTGCGGCCCGCTGTGGTGCAAGTACCCCTTCGGCAACGACACGATCCAGGCCCGCGACGGCGAGGTCGACAGCATCACCTGCGGCGCCGGCACCGATTCGGTGAGCGCGGATCCGCAGGACGTCGTCGCGCCGGACTGCGAGACCGTGGCGCGCGGCGCCGCCGGCGGCTCCGGCCCTGCGGGGGGCGGAGGCAAGGCGACCGCGACGATCGCGCTGAAGGGGCGCACGCGCCTTGCGAAGGCACTGCGCAAGGGCTTCACCGTGCGGGTCAGCGGTGTCAAGGCCGGGCAGCGCGTCAAGCTGACCGCCACCTCCGGGCGCAAGCTCGTGGCGCGCGGCAGCGCAAAGGCGCGCACCACCACGGTGACCGTGCGGCTGCGCTTCACGGCGGCCGGCCGCAAGGCGCTCAAGCGCACGCGCAAGGCCAAGCTGGTCGTCCGCGGCGGGACGGTCCGCGGCACCGTCACCCTGCGCCGCTAGCCAGTCAGACGCGGGGTGCTCATGGCCGGGCGTGAGCACCCCACAGCGGGACGAGCTAGCGGCCGCTCATATCCCGGACCGCGGCCTCGATGCCCTCGCCCTGCTCGACCGGCTCGACGTAGAGGCGCGCCCACGCGAACAGGTCGTCACGGACGCCGAACACGATCACGCCGGCGATCTCCAGGCCCGTGCCCTGCCAGTGCCACTCGGTCCACAGCGTCTCGCCATCGGCGACGGCCCCGAGCAACTCAGAGCGGAAGTCCGGGACGCCGGCGAAGATCTCCGTCCAGTTGGCGCGGACCTGCTCGTTCCCGGTGAACGCGCGGTCGGGGTGCGCGGGCTGCCGGCTGTCGTAGTCGGCCGCGAAGAGCGCCACGAACGCGTCGATATCGCGCGCGTTCATGGCCGCGTTCAGCCGCTGGGCGAGCTCGATCATCCCTTCAGGAAGCGTCGCACCTCGCGCTGCTTGACGGCGTCGGGGACGGTCAGGCCGTTGCCCTCAGGGACGCCGGGGAGCACTCGCGTGTCCGGGGTGCCGCTGGTGGCGACGCTGCCGAACAGGCCGAGCAACGCCGGGCCGGCCATGTCGGAGCGGATCGCCTTCGGCGCGTTCCACGAGACGAGCGGCAGGCGGAAGAACGTCTTCGGGCTGATCAGCCGGCTCTTGATCGCCGACAGGATCTTCTGCTGGCGCCGCGCCCGCGAGAGGTCGTTCTCGGCCGGGTTGCACTCGTTCTTGCGCGTGCGGGCGAGCGCGAGCGCCTGCTTGCCGTCGAGGTGGTTCTCACCACGGTGCAGGCGCAGCGTGTAGCCGCCGTTCTTGGAGCCGCCGTTGATGCGGCTGACCACGCAGCCGCCCTTGTAGGTGATGCCGCCGAGCGAGTCGATGAACTCGGGGAAGTTCTCGAAGTTGACCTCGACGAGGTGGTTGATCGGGATGCCGAGGTACTGCGAGACCGTCTTGGTGGCGAGGCCCGGGCCGCCGTAGGCGTAGGCGGCGTTGATCTTGTCGCGGCCGTGGCCGGGGATGTCGACGATCGTGTCGCGCGGGATCGAGAGGCGGGCCGACTTCCCGCCGCCGACGCGCATGAGCATGATCGTGTCCGAGCGGCTGGGCTGGCCGATCTTGTTGGCGCCCGGCTCCTTGGAGTTCTTCGTCCGCGCGTCGGAGCCGAGGACGAGGATCGTGTTCGGCGAGGTCAGCGTGAAGCCGGAGTCCTTGAGCGCACCGCCGGCCGCGTCGGTCACGCCCTGGCGCTGGACCTGGGCGGAGATCAGGAACAGCAGCAGCGACAGCAGCAGCCAGCCGACGATGAACGCGCCGATGTAGCCGAGGACGCGCCAGAACGTGAAGCGGTCGCGCAGACGCCGCTTGTTCGGATCCTCGGGGCGCGGGACGCCGCCGCGCAGGTCGTCGAGCCCGTCGCGCGCGCCGTTGTCCGAGCTCTTGGTGAAGAGCCTGGGGCGGGAGCGGTACTTGGTGTAGGTGGGCTTCTCGTCGGCCATGGCGAACGGGGTAAGGTGGTGAAAGTGCCTGCCCGCTGTGTGATCGGCGTCGATCTGGGCGGGACCAAGCTCCTGGCGGGAGCGGTCGACCCCGACCGCCTCACCGTGCACCACCGGACGCGTCGAGAAGTCTTCGGGATCGACCAGACGGCGCTGCTCGACGCGGCGGTCGACGCGGTCCAAGAGGCTAGCGATGCAGTTGACGGGGACGTAAAGGCGGTCGGCTTCGGGATCCCCTGCACGTTCGATCGCCGGACCGGCGTGGCGGTCCAGGCGGTCAACCTGCCGCTCGCCGATCTGAAGTTCGGCGAAGTGATGAGCGAGCGGCTCGGCCTGCCGGTCGAGGTCGACAACGACGCCAACTGCGCGGTCTGGGCCGAGGCGCAGGCGGGCGCGGCTAAGCGGGTCGTCCGACGTCGCGCTGCTCACGATCGGGACGGGGATCGGCGGCGGGCTCGTGCTCGGCGGGCGGCTCTACCGCGGCTGGGCAGGCGCGGGCGCCGAGATGGGGCACATGGTCGTCGACATCGACGGCCCGCCGTGCCAGGGCAACTGCCCGAACTGGGGCTGCCTCGAGTCGGTCGCCTCGGGCACGGCGCTGGTGCGCGAGGCGGCGCTGCGCGTGGCGCGCGAGCCGGACACGCCGCTCGGGATCGCGCTCGAGGAGGGGCGTGCCCTCACCGGCCCGCTGATCACCGAGCTGGCATACGAGGGCGATGCCGGTGGCGGCCGCGGCCGTGCGCGTGGTCGGCGAGCGGCTCGGGGTCGGGATCGCGAACCTGGTGAACATCTTCAACCCCGAGGTCGTGGTCATCGGGGGCGGCGTGATCGCGGCGGGCGAGCTGCTGCTCGAGCCCGCGCGCCAGGTGATGATGAAGCGCGCGCTGGCGCCGGCGAAGGACATGGTCCGCGTGGTCGCGACCCAGTTCGGCGCGGACTCGGGGATGATCGGCGCGGCGCTGCTGGCGGCGGACCCGGAGGCGGCGGAGTGGGGCCCGCCGCGGCCGTCATGACCGGCGGCCGCCTCGTCGTCTGCCCGACGCCGATCGGCAATCTCGAGGACGTCACGCTGCGCGTGCTCGCCGCGCTGCGCGAGGCGGATCTCGTCGCGTGCGAGGACACCCGCCGCACGCGCGTGCTGCTGGAGCGCTACGGCGTGCAGGCGACGCTCGTCTCCTACCACGAGCACAACGAGCGCGAGCGGACGCCGGAGCTCGTCGGGAAGATGGTCGACGGCACGGTCGTCGCGCTGGTGTCCGACGCCGGCATGCCGCTGGTCTCCGACCCCGGCTACGTGCTCGTCGCGGGCTGCATCGCCGCGGGGCTCGAGGTCGAGGTGCTGCCCGGCCCGTCGGCGGCGATCTCCGCGCTGGTCGCGAGCGGCCTGCCCGCGGATCGCTGGCGGTTCGCCGGCTTCCTCCCGCGCAAGCGCGGCCCGCTGGAGGCGCTGCTCGGCGCCGAGGAGACGCTGGTGGCGTTCGAGTCGCCGCGCCGCGTGGGCGCGTCGCTGAAGGTGCTCGCCGCGCTCGACCCGGCGCGGCCGGTCGCGGTCTGCCGCGAGCTGACGAAGCTGCACGAGGAGATCGTCCGCGGCGAGGCGGCCGAGCTGGCAGCCCGCTACGCCGACACGCCGCCGCGCGGCGAGGTCGTGCTCGTGATCGGCGCCGCACCCCCGCGCACGGGTGCCGACCCCGCAGCGATCGACGCGGTCCGCCGCCTGGTCGAGGCCGGCGCCCGCGCCCGCCCCGCGGCCTCGGTCGTCGCGGAGCTCACCGGCGGAGCCGCAAACGATCTGTACCGAGCTGTGACAGAAGGCGCACAAGACCGCACCGATTGACCCCGCCGGGGCCGGCGGCCGCACGGCCGGGCGTACGGTCGCGCGGTGCATCTCCTCCTCTCCCTGCTCCTGGCCTGGACGCCGCCGGTCTCGGCTGAGCCGACCAAGCTCTTCCACCTCGGCCCGAACCCGTTCCTGCGCGGGCAGCATCGCGGCGTCGACTTCGCTGGCGATGGCGCCCGCGTGCGGGCGGCGTGTGCGGGCCGGGTCGTCTTCGCGGGCCGGGTCGCGGGGGAGGGGACCGTCAGCGTGCGCTGCGGGCGCTGGCGGGTGTCCTACGCGCCGCTGACGCGCATCGCCGTGCGCGAGGGCGAGCGGATCGGCGCGGGCGCGCGGCTCGGGCCGCTCGGCGCGCGGGCTCCACTTCGGCGTCCGTCGCGAGGGGCGGCGGTTCGGCTACGTCGACCCGCTGCGCTTCCTCGCCGCCGGCCGTCGTGCGCCACCGCTGGTCGGCCGGTCGCCGAAGGGAATCCGGCGCGCCCGCGCTCCAGCTCTCCGGGCCCGCTGCCGGCCCGCCCGCACGCCGTCTCGCGGCCGGCTGCCTCCCTCGCTCCGTGGCCGGTCTGGCTCGGCCTCACGCTCTTGCTGACGGGACTCGTCGGCGCCGGTAGGTTGAGGCTTCCGTACCGCAGACTGGGAGGTGCACCGTGCCGCGCGTCGTCCATTTCGAGTTCCTCTCCGACGACCCCGAGCAGTCCGTGAAGTTCTTCGACGATGCCTTCGGGTGGAAGAACCAGTCATGGCCGGGCCAGACCTACTGGCTGGTCGAGACCGGCGACGAGGAGCTCGGGATCAACGGCGGGATCATGCGCGCGAGCGACTTCCCGCACACGCAGAACGCGGTCTGCACGATCATGGTCGACGACATCGGCGAGGCGCTCGGCAAGGTCGAGGCCGCCGGCGGCAAGGTCATCGCGCCCGAGCGCCAGGTCGGCGAGGCCGGCTGGGCCGCCTACGCGGCCGACCCGCAGGGCGTCGTGTTCGGGATCTGGAAGGCGGCGTGAAGGTCGAGCAGCTCGTTCCGATCCTCAACGTGTCAGACGTCGAGGCGAGCGTCGCCTGGTTCGGCAAGCTCGGCTGGGAGAAGGGCTTCGAGTGGCGCGTGACGCCCGGCGGCCCGATCGAGTTCGGCGCGGTCACCGCCGGCGAGAGCGAGATCTTCCTCTGCCACGACGGCCAGGGCGGCCGCGGCCGGGGCGGGAACACGAGCACCGGCGGTCCGGGCGCCGACCAGCGCGCCGACAAGGGTGCGTGGATGTCGATCTGGGTCGATGACGTTGACGCCGTGCACGAGCGGTGCCTCGCCGAGGGGCTCGAGGTCACCTACCCACCCACGGATGAGCCGTGGAACGTGCGCGAGTTCCACGTCCGCCACCCCGACGGCCACGTGTTCCGGATCAGCCGCTCGACCTAGGCGAGCCACTCCGTCTTCATCTGGGCGACGGGCTGGATGCTCGTCAGCTCGAGCGTCACCGAGCCGGTGTTCTCGAACCTGTGCGCCGCGCCCGCCGGCACCACGACCGTCTGCCCGGCCCGCGCCACGTACTCCGCGCCGTCGACCGTGAACGTCGCCTCGCCGTCGGTGACGATGAACACCTCCGGGTAGGCGTGGCGGTGGAGCGACGGCCCCCGCCCCGGCTCCATGTGGACGAGCATGAACGAGGCGTCGACGCCGTGCTCGTGGCCGTCGAACGTCTGCGTGGCCGTCTCGGTGGCGAGGTCGACCGCCGTCTCGAACACCAGCGGCTCCACGCTCACGCCTCCCCGTCGTAGTAGTCGACGCCCGACGACCGCCGCGACATGTGGCGGTCCTCCGGCGAGTTCGCCAGCACCTTGTCGCTGTCGGGATAGACGCACACCGACACCTCGGGCTTCGTCGAGAGCATCAGCACCCGCACGGTCTCGTAGCCACGGTTGGTGCACTTGTGCGCCCCTTCCGCCCCGGGCAGGAACGCGACCACGTCGAACGGCCCCAGCTCCTCCTCGCCCGCGGGCGTGCGGATCACCACCGTCCCGTCGAGCGGCATCAGCCACTCCTCGTCCGGATACTCGTAGTGGTAGGGGCAGATGCTCTGCCCCGGAGGCAGCTCGTAGACCGAGCCGCCCAGTTGCGTCGCGCCGATCTTCGGCCCGAAGCGGTCCATCCCCGCGCGGTAGCCCTCGGGGTCGCTGTCGTCGTACTCCGGCTCGGCGGCCAGCAGGTTGAAGCGTTCCATGGCCCCGAGTATCTAACGTGGAGGCCACGCCGATGGCCTTCTACGTCACCACCCCCATCTACTACGTCAACGCCGCGCCCCACCTCGGGCACGCGTACACGACGATCGGCGCCGACATCCTCGCCCGCCACATGCGCCAGCGAGGCGAGGAGGTCTTCTTCCTCACCGGTACCGACGAGCACGGCGAGCCGGTCGCGCAGGCGGCCGAGCGCGAGGGCGTGACGCCCAAGGAGCTCGCGGACCGCAACGCCGCCCGCTTCCAGGACCTGATGCCGCGCATCAACGCGAGCATCGACTACTTCATCCGCACCTCCGACCCGCGCCACGGCCAGCGGGTCCAGGAGGTCATGCAGCGCATCTACGACAACGGCCACGTCTACAAGGGCATGTACGAGGGCTGGTACTGCCCCCGCTGCGCGGACTTCAAGACCGACGCCGAGATGGGGCCGGACAACACCTGCCCGATCCACCGCATCCCGCTCGACCGCGAGCGCGAGGAGAACTGGTTCTTCCGCCTCTCCACCTTCCAGGAGCAGCTCGAGCAGCTCTACGACGGCCAGTCCGACTTCGTGCTCCCGAAGCGTGCGCTTCAACGAGGCGCGCTCGTTCATCGCCGGCGGGCTGCAGGACGTCTCCCTCAGCCGCGCCAAGCTCAACTGGGGCGTGCCGGTCCCGTGGGATCCCGAGCACGTCTTCTACGTCTGGTTCGACGCGCTCCTGAACTACTACACCGCGCTCTCCTTCGCCCACGACGGCAAGGACGAGACCAGCACGTTCTGGCCCGCCGACTTCCACGTCATCGGCAAGGACATCCTCAAGTTCCACGCGGTCTTCTGGCCGGCGATGCTGCTCGCCGCCGACATCCCGCTGCCCGAGCATCTGTTCATCCACGGCTTCCTGCTGATGAAGGACGCGAGCGGCGAGGAGCACAAGATGTCCAAGTCGCTCGGCAACGTCCTCGACCCGTTCGAGGTCATGGACCAGTTCGGGACCGACGCGCTCCGCTACTACTGCTTCCGCGAGGTCTCCTTCGGGCTCGACGGCTCGGTCTCGACGACCACGTTCGGCGAGCGCTACACGTCCGAGCTCGCCAACGAGTACGGCAACCTCGCCAGCCGCACGCTGAACATGATCGGCCGCTACTGCGACGGCGCGGTGCCCGACGGTCGACATCGACCCCGAGCTGCGCGGCGACTTCGACGGGCTGGCCGACGAGGTCGCGTCACTGCTCGACCGCGCCGAGATCACCCAGGCGCTCGACCGCATCTGGGCGCGCGTGCGGCGGCTCAACCGCTACGTCGAGGAGAAGGCGCCGTGGAAGCTGGCGAAGGATCCCGGCGCGGCCGCCGAGCTCCAGACCACGCTGCGCTCGCTCGCCGAGGGGCTGCGCGTGGTGACGGTGCTGCTCGCGCCCTACATGCCCGAGTCGACGGCCAAGCTGCTCGCCGCGCTCGGTGACGAGCGGATCGAGCTGAGCGCCGCGACGTTCGGCGACGGCCCCGGCGGCGGCTCGGTCGGCGAGCTCCCGCAGCTCTTCCCGAAGCCACAGTGATCGACTCGCACACCCATCTCGACCACGGCCCCGCGCCCGAGGACGAGCTGGTGGCCGCGGCGCGCGACGCGGGGGTGAACCGGATCCTCACGATCGGGATGGACGAGGAGGGCAATCGCTCCGCGCTCGCCGCCGCCGAGCGCTTCGACGAGGTCTTCGCCGCCGTCGGTCGCCACCCCAACTCGGCCGAGGGCTTCGACGACGCCGCGGCGCAAGCGCTCGCCGAGCTCGCGCAGGCGCCGCTGTGCCGCGCGATCGGGGAGACCGGCCTGGACTACTACCGCGACCGCGCGCCGCGCGAGGATCAGGAGCGCGCGTTCCTCGCCCAGATCGAGGTCGCCCGCGACGCCGGCAAGCCGCTCGTGATCCACACCCGCGCAGCGGAGGACGACACCGTCGCCACGCTCGCCACCCGCGCCCAGGGCGTCGAGGTCGTCATGCACTGCTTCTCGATGCCCGACCGGCTCGACGAGTGCCTCGAGCGCGGCTGGTGGATCTCGTTCGCCGGCAACGTCACCTATCCCGAAGTCGACCGAGCTCGCGGCCGCCGCCGAGCGCGTCCCGCTCGACCGCCTGCTGGTCGAGACCGACGCGCCGTACCTGACCCCGCAGGTCGTGCGCAAGCACCGCAACCAGAGCGCGTACGTCGTGCACACCGCGCGCTTCATCGCCGAGCGCCGCGGCATCGCCTACGAGGAGCTGGAGCAGGCGGTCGAGGCGAACGCCGCGCGCCTGTTCGGCTGGTGAGCGGCCTCCCGGCGCAGCCCAGCCTGCGCCGCATGAAGGCGTTCGGGATCCGCCCCAACCGCGACCTCGGGCAGAACTTCCTCATCGACTCGAACCTGCTCGACGTGATCGGGCGCGAGGCGGCGCTCGATCCCGCGGACATAGTGCTCGAGGTCGGCGGCGGACTCGGCGTGCTGTCGGAGTACCTGGCCTCACGCGTGGCTCATGTCCATGTGGTCGAAGTGGACCGCAAGCTCGAGCCCGCCCTCCGCGACGCCCTGGACCCGCACCCGAACACGACGCTGCACTTCGCCGACGCCGTCCGGCTCGACCTCGGCGCGCTCGACCCGGCGCCGACCAAGGTCGTCGCGAACCTGCCCTACGGCGTCGCGGCGACGGTGATCCTGCGCGTGGTCGAGGAGCTGCCGAGCGTCGAGACGCAGGTGGCGATGGTGCAGCGCGAGGTGGGCGAGCGGCTGGCCGCGAAGCCGGGCAGCCCCGCCTACGGCGCGCCGTCCGTGCTCGCCCAGCTCGCCTCCGAGGTGCGCGTGCTGCGGGCCGTGTCGCGGAACGTCTTCCACCCGGTGCCGAACGTCGACTCCGTCCTCGTCGGCCTGCGCCGTACCGGCCCGCCGCCCGACCCGGAGCTGCGGGCGCTGGTGTCCGCCGGCTTCGCGCATCGGAGGAAGGCGCTCCCCGGCTCGCTGGCGCTGGCGGGGATGGACCGCGCCCGGGCACGCGCGGCGCTGGAGGCGATCGGCCTGCGCGCGGACGCGCGGGCCGAGACGCTCGGGCCGGAGCAATGGCGCGCGTTGTACGAGGCCATGGCGTGACCCTTCGCGCTCGCGCCCCCGGCAAGGTCAACCTCTGCCTCTTCGTCGGCGAGCCGCGCGAGGACGGCCTGCACCCGCTCGTCTCCGTCGTGCAGGCGCTCTCGCTCGCCGACGAGCTGACGCTGGAGCCCGCCACCGGCGACACCGACGAGGTCGTCTGCCCGGGCGTCGAGGGCCCCAACCTCGCCGCCCGCGCGCTGCAGCTCTTCCGCGAGGCGACCGGCTGGGACGGCCCGCCGCAGCGGCTCACGATCGAGAAGCGCATTCCCGTCGCCGCCGGCATGGGCGGCGGCTCCTCCGACGCTGCCGCGGCGCTGCGGCTCGCGGCCCACGCCGCCGGCATCGCGATCCCGCCCGAGCTCGGGCCGAAGCTCGGCGCCGACGTCCCCAGCCTCATCCGCCCGGGCCGCGTGCTGATGACCGGCGCGGGCGAGCACGTCGACCGGCTGCCCGCGACCGGGCCGCTCGGCGTGCTCGTGCTGCCGGTCGACGCCGCGCTCTCCACGCCCGACGTCTATCGCGAGGCCGACCGCCTCTGGCTCACGCGCTCGCACGCCGAGCTCGCGAAGCTCGACGCCCAGGTGCGGGCGGATCCCGGCGCGGTCCACAACGACCTCCAGGACGCGGCCCGCTCGCTGTGCCCCGCGATCGACGCGGCGCTCGACTTCGCGACCGCCGCCGGCGCCGACCATGCGCTCGTCTCAGGCTCCGGCCCCACCGTCGTCGGCCTCTTCAGCGACCCGGACGACGCGCGCGGAGCGGCCACCGGGTGGCCGCGCGCGTTCGCCGCCGAGCCCGTGGACGAGGAGTGGGCCCGGGTAACCCCCGCCTGATGCATCCGTTCCCGCTCGCCGGCGCGGTCGGCCTCGCGATCTTCCTCGTCGTCCGCCGCCGCCACCTCGGCAAGGTCGCGCTCGCGCTTGGCGTGCTCGCGGTGATCGCGCTCGCGCTGTGGGGCTTCGGCGTCGTCGAGCCGCCCAACCTCACCGGCCTGGTCGAGGACGTCGGCCAGCGCCTGGGCAAGTGGACCTACCTGCTCGTTGGGGCGCTCGCGTTTCTCGAGACGGGCGCGTTCGTTGGCCTGGTTGCGCCCGGCGAGAGCGCGATCCTCATTGGCGGCGTGGTCGCCGGCCAGGGCCAGATCTCGATCACGCTGCTGATCGGGATCGTCTGGGCCTGCGCCGTCGCGGGCGACCTCACCTCGTACACGCTCGGCCGCCGGCTCGGCCGTGACTTCCTCGTGCGCCACGGACCGCGGCTGAAGATCACCGAGCAGCGCCTGGAGTACGTCGAGGACTTCTTCGACCGCCGCGGCGGCGTGACGATCCTGATTGGGCGCTTCATCGGGCTCGTGCGCGCGATCGCGCCGTTCATCGCCGGCGCGTCGCGGATGGAGCTGCGCAAGTTCCTCCCCTACGACGTGCTGGGCGCGGGTCTGTGGTCGACGCTGTTCTGCCTGCTCGGCTACTTCTTCTGGCAGTCGCTCGACAAGGTCGAGGCCTACATCGGGCGCGGCGCCGCCGCGTTCAGCGGGCTCGTCGCGGTCGGCGTCGTCGTCTGGTTCATCCTCAAGCTCCGGCGCGATCAGGCGTTCCGCGCGAAGGTCCAGAGCCAGCTCGACGGTAACCCGATGTACCGGCGGGCGCGCAAGCCGCTGTTCTTCGTCGCCGACCACGCGACGTTCGGGCTCGAGCTGACCACGCTGCTCGCGCTCGCCGCGGTCGGCAGCTACGTGTTCTTCGGGCTCGCCGCGCTGCTCGGCGCGGAGGAGCCGACCGCGCCGTTCGACGCCGTGGCGTTCGACGTCCTCGGCAGGCTCTACACCGACACTGCCGGCGACGTCATCCGGGTCCTCACCCACGCCGGCTCGTATCCGGTCACCGGGCTGCTCGTGATCGCCACCGCCGCCTGGGCCGCGAGGCACCAGCGCGCCCGCGAGGGCATCGCGCTCGTGGTCGCGCACCTGCTCACCTTCGTGGCGGTCCACCTCGCCAAGGACTCGGAGGCGCGGCCGCGCCCCAGCGGCGCCCACTCCGACACGACCGGGCTCTCCTATCCCTCCGGCCATTCCGCTTACGCGATCGCGTGGGTCGCCTGCGCGATCGTGCTGGCGCGCGGCGGTCACCGCTGGTCGACGCGCTTCGCGATCGTGACGATCGCGATCGCGATCGCCGCCGCCATCGGCGCCAGCCGCATCTACCTGCGGGCCCACTACCTCTCGGACGTCCTCGGCGGCCTCGCGCTCGGCACCGCGATCTACGCGCTCGTCGGCGTCGTCGTGCTCGTCATCGGGGCGGTGCGTAACACTGGAGGGAGATGAGCAACGACACGCTCACCTATGTCATCGCCGGAACCGCCGCCGGGATCTCCGTGATCGCCTGGGCCATCCTCGTGCTCGTGCCGGCCTGGACGTCGTACTCCCGCGTGTGGGAGCGGATCGTGGCGGCCTTCCTGAGCCTCTACATCCTTGCGGCGTTTGGGCTCGCAGGCACCGGGCTCGGCGCCGCGATCCTCTGGTACTACGACGAGATCTAGGGGAACGCTGGCCCTGGGGGCCAGGTTCCCTTGCGGGTATTCGCCCAGAGGGCGAAACCCGCGGTCCGGTCCGGCCCGGAACCCGCGGGGGGGTGCGGCCCTAGACTTAACGAGATGTCCCAGCCGGCCCGCCAGGTGGCGGCCGCGCCGGACCTCGGCTCTCTCGACGCCATCACGCAGGCGGTCGAGGGCGGTCTCGGACTCCCCGAGGTCGTGCGCGCCGCGGCTCGCGCGCTGGATGCCTCCTTGATCCTGATCGATCGCTCGAGCGGCGTGCTCGCGGTCGCCGCGCGCTCGAGCGCCGACGAGCGCTCGCTGATGGCCGACTCCCCGGGCGTCACGACGCACGAGCTGCGCGTCGGCGACAACGTCGTCGGCCGCCTGCGCCTGCGCGGGCGCTCCGGCGAGGAGCCGCCCATCGCGCTCCTCCGCGTGGTCACGACGCTGATCGCCTCCGAGGTCGAGCGCCTGCGCGCGCCCGAGCGCGCCTCCGAGGCCGCCCAGGGCGCGTTCCTGCGCGCCGTCCTCCGCCGCGACGTCACCGACCGCGGCGACCTCGTCGCCCGCGGAGAAGAGCTCGGCATCGACCTCAGCCACGGCGGCGCCGTGATCGTCGTCCGCGCCCACCACCTCGCGCCGAGCGAGGACGACTGGCGCGCGCGGGTGCTCGCCGCCGCCGAGCGCGCCGCCCGCACGAGCGCGCCCGGCTCGCTCGCCGCGGTGATCGCCTCGCCGGTCGAGAGCGCCGGCCAGGTCGTCGTGCTCACGCCGGAGGCCGAGGAGGACGGCGTCCGCCGCGTCGCCGAGACGATCGCGCGCGAGCTCCAGAGCTCGCTGCACGGCTTCACGTTCGCGGTCGGCCACTCGCGCGTCGCCCACGACCCGGTCGACCTCTACCGCGCCGGCAACGAGGCGCTGCTGGCCGCCAACGTCGCCGAGACGCGGCCCGCCCACATCGACGACCCGCTCCAGGTGCTCGCGTTCGAGGACACCGGCGCCTACCGCCTGCTGCTCCCCGCCATGAGCGAGGACCCCGCCGAGCTCCAGCGCTTCTACACCGAGACGGTCCAGCCGCTCGTCGCCTACGACGCGCAGTACGACACCGACCTCGTGCAGACGCTCGAGACGTTCCTCGAGTGCGACGGCAACGTCGCCGGGACCGCCTCGAAGCTCTACACCCACCGCCACACGGTCCGCTACCGGCTCGAGCGCGTGCGCGACCTCTCCGGGCTCGACGTCGGCTCGACCGACGGCCGCGAGCGCCTCGGCCTCGGGCTGAAGGCGATGCGCGTGCTCGGCATCGCCTCGCCGCAGGGCCCCGCGAGCGAGGCGGGCGCCGGCGCCGGCCGCGTGCGCCGCGGCGCCAAGGACCGCTAGGGCCTCCGCCCGAGCAGGTCCCAGCGGTTGCCGTAGAGATCCTCGAACACCGCGACCGTGCCATACGGCTCCTCGCGCGGGGCCTCCGCGAAGCGCACGCCGGCGGCGCGCATCCGCTCGTAGGTCGCGGCGAAGTCGTCGGTCTCCAGGAACAGCGCCACCCGGCCGCCGGTCTGGTCGCCGACGCGCGAGCGCTGGTCGTCCGTCGCCGCGCGGGCGAGCAGGAGGGCGGTCCCGCCGCCTCCGGCCGGTGCAACGACGACCCAGCGCTTGTCATCGCCGAGCGGCGTGTCCTCGCGCAGCTCGAAGCCGAGCGCGTCGACGAAGAAGCGCAGCGCCTCGTCGTACTCGCGGACGACGAGTGTCACGAGGCCGATTCGCGAGCCCATCGCGCGGAGCGTACGCACAGAGCCGACGCCGGGCGCGTGGTACGAATGCCCGGTGTCCTGGACCGCCGATCTGGACCCGCGACTGGCCGACATGGCCGAGCAGCTCGAGACGACCGGCGGCGCCGCGGAGATCTACGACACGGAGTGGCGGCTCGTCTACCTGACGAGCCAGTTCCGCTTCTTCGCGGGCGACAAGTCGCTGGAGGAGCTCGGCGTCGGCCGCCACGCAGTGTCGATCCGCGCCGCCGAGCTGCACGGGATGGTGCCGGACGAGGTCGAGCTGCGCTGGCTGCGGGCGAACATCCCGCTGATGGCGCACGACACGCCGGGCGGCGCCGACGCGATCCGCGCGATGCTGCCCGACGAGGCGGCGCGGGACCTCGGCCCGCTCGAGCCGCGCGAGCCGCAGACGCTGTGGTGGGGCGAGCTCACCTACCTCCAGCCCGGGCTCCCGCCGGCCCAGACCCGCTACCTGACGTTCGCCCTCGTCGAGCCTGACGGCGAGCGGATCGGCTGGGCGAACTTCTACCTCCCGGCGGCCCCGGCGAGCATCGTCTCGCTGATCACCCGCGGCAACCAGGGCATGTTCGCCCGGATGGCGGAGCTGCTGCAGCCGGCCCGCCACGAGACGGCGATCCTGTTCGCCGACATCCAGGCCTCGAGCTCACTCGCGCGCCACCTCTCCTCACAGCGCTGGTTCGAGCTGATCCGCGACTTCCTGACCGAGGCCGACCAGGCGGCGATCCGCCGCACCGGGATCGTCGGCCAGCACGCCGGCGACGGGATGACCGCGTTCTTCCTCGCCGAGCACGCGGGCTCGCGCGCCGCGGCGTGCGCGGCGGCGCTCGAGGCCGGCCGCGAGATCGTCAACTGGCGCCCGCCGGGGATGGAGCGCGGCGAGCTGAGGATCAACGCCGGCGCGCACTGGGGCGGCGCGCTCTACCTCGGCCAGGTGATCACCGGCGGGCGGCTCGAGGTGACCGCGCTCGGCGACGAGGTGAACGAGTGCGCGCGCATCCAGCAGAGCGCGCGCGACGGCGCGCTGCTCGCCTCCAAGCCGCTGGTCGAGCGCCTCGACCCCGAGCACGCGGAGGCGTTCGGGCTCGACCCGCTGACGATCATGTACCGCACGGTCGGCGAGATCCCCGGCGTGACGCCGAAGGCGGTGCGCGACGCGGGCGGGATCCCGGTCGTGACGGTCCCGCGTCAGCCCGCGAGGTAGAGCGCGAAGTTGTCGAACTTGCCGACGCCGTCGCGGGCGAGCAGCCCGACGTGCGCCGTGCTGCCGGGATCGACGCTCTTGCGATCGGTCACGTAGCCGAACGGCGTGGCGTTGATCGCGTAGATCAGCGTCACCGGCTGACCGGGCGCGCCGGTGCCGCAGCCGAGCCGCAGCAGCGTCGGCTTGCCGCGGTCGCTGCGCTCGTTCGGGGTCAGGCGGTGCTGCTTGATCACGCGCACCTTGCCTCCGTCGAGCCGCAGGAGCTGGACCTTCGCGTCGTTGCCGACCAGCAGCCCGTATCCGGTGCCGCCGTTCGCGGACGCGCGGCACAGCAGGCCCGCGGCGCCGCGCTTGGGCAACTGGGTCGTGACCTCGGAGAGCGTGCCGCGCGTCGCGGGCACGACCTTCTGCGGCGCGAGCACGGCCGCCGAGCCGCGCGCGGGCAGGATGAAGGCGCCCTCGCGGTAGCCGTCGCGCGGCCAGCCCGAGCCGGGCCTCGAGAACTTCTCGACCACCTGCGGGCGGGACGGGAACTCGCCGGCCGCCGGGTCCGGCGTCACGGTCGCCTTCGGGGCCGTGGTGCTCGCGTCCGGGGTCGCCTCGCCGCCGCCGTCGCTTCCGCACCCGCCGAGGGCGGACGCCAGGGCGGCGAGCGTGACGAAGCGGGCGAGCATCGTGTGGCGTATACCCGTCATCCCGGGAGGTCCGGCAGGTTGGGAAGGTTCGGCAGGTTCGGGAGCGGCCCCGGCAGGTCGGGCAGGTCCGGGAGGTCCGGGAGATCGGGCAGGTTCGGCGGGTTGGGCGGGCCGGGCAGCTGCGGCAGGTCCGGGAGGTCGGGCAGGTCCGGCAGCGGGCCGGGGAGGTCGGGCAGGTTCGGCAGGTCGGGCAGGTCGGGCGGCGTGATCAGCTCGATCGGGCTGCCGGCGTCGTTGTGCTCGATGACGTGATCCGCTTCGCCGGGCTGGTACTGGTAGGTCGCGTAAGCGGGGAAGTTGTCGCGGTCGTCATGGGTGATCGAGAGGTCGCCGTCCCCGTCGGGCTGGAACGTGAGGTCGCCGCTGATGGCCGGCACGGGAGAGACGCTGTTGCGCGACTCGTAGTCGAGGTGCACGCCGTCGCCATCGGCGCTGATGTTGTAGTTGTTGGTGACGTCGAGGTTGATCCCCTCGCCGGTCGCGTCGTTCTCCGAGTCGTTCTCGATCAGGCCCAGGTCGCCGTTGATCGAGATCGGCCGCGCCTCGTTGCAGAAGCCCGCGCCGGCGATGGACACCGTGCAGCTCTGGCTCTGCACGACCACGCCGCGCCCCGTCTCGCGGTCGATGATCACCGTCACGCGCGAATCGGTCTCCTCGAGGTCGGGGTTGCGCAGCGGGTTCTCGAAGTCGCGGCCGTCGCCCTCGAGCGGGCCGGCGTTCTCGCCCGGGATGAAGAGGTCCATGACGAGGATGCCCTGCCCCGGCGCGGGCGGGAGCTGGAAGTAGCGACGGTTGGTGTCGTCGTCGTCCGCCTGGATCGTGCCCTGCTCGACGAGGTCGGCGAAGGCCGCGGCGTCCGGGGTCACGAGCGCCGCGAGCGTCGCGCCGCGCGGGCCGGACTCGATCAGCGCGCGGTAGAACTCGAGCCGCTCGATCAGGTCGCGCGCCGCGTCGAGGTCGCCGCGGTCGATGGCGGCCTGCGCCTGCTGGGCGAGATCCTCGATCGCGCCGCCGTTCCCGTTGACCAGCGGCGCGAGCGCCGCGAGGCGGTTCTGCAGCTCGCTCGCGCTGTCGGTGCTGCTCGTGCCGGCGGTCGCGTCGCAGGTCTGGGCGATCTGGCAGATCGCCTTGCCGGCGTGATCGGCGATCCGCGTGCCGATGCCGCTGGCCACCAGCGCGCCGACGATGACGGCGACGAGCAGCAGCACGCCCATGTACTCCGCCGTCGTCTGTCCCCGCTGCTCGCGCACCATGCCGGACAGGAGACCGGCTGGCGCGCCTCCCGCCAAGAGGCGGGGGCCTCAACCTGGGGCCGGGACCGGGTCCCGGCGGGGCACGGGACCCGGCGGGCGAACGGTGAGCGCGAACAGCACGCAGGCGACGTCGGTGGCCTGCACCTCGGGCACGTCCAGCGCGAGGTTGCCGATCGTCAGCCCGATCGCGAGCAGCGGGCACAACACCAGCGCCCACAGGCGGAATCGCCCGTTCCGGCCCAGCAGGTAGAGCGCGCCCATGTAGAGCGGCCAGGCCAGCCACCCGAAGAGCACGAGCGTGAACACGTACTCGCCCGCCTCGATCGGGTCCTGTCCCGAGGCGCGTAGGCCCACCGCGCCGGCGAGCGCGACGACGACGAAGCCGGCCACCGCGCACGCGAGCGCGATGAGCAGGTTGACGCCGACCCAGCGCATCGGCCGCAGACTAGAGTGCGGTGCTCGATGGCGCTGGGCATCATCACCGGCTCAGGGACGTACTCGCTCCCCGGCTTCGAGGGCACGGGGCCGGAGCCGGTGGCCACCGTGTGGGGCGACGCGTTCGTCTCGCGCGGCACGTTCGCGGGCGTCGAGGTGCTCCACATCTCGCGCCACGAGGAGGGTCACCTGCGGCTCTCCAACCACGTCACGCACCTGGCCAACCTCGCGGCACTGAAGCAGCTCGGCGCGAGCGGGGTGCTGGCGGTCACGGTGTGCGGCGCCGTCGACCCGGGCGTCGAGCTCGGCACGCTGATCTGCTTCGACGACCTGCACTTCCTCGCCAACCGGCTGCCCGACGGCTCGCTGTGCACGTTCCACCAGGAGGCCGGTCACCACGGGCGCGGCCACTGGATCTACGAGGACCCGTACTCCCCGGCGCTGCGCTCGGCGCTGCTGGCGGGCGCCGCCGAGGCCGGGCTGACGATGCGCGACGGCGGCTGTTACGGCCACGTCGACGGGCCGCGCTTCAACACCAAGGCGGAGATCCGCGGGCTGGCGGCGGCCGGCGTGACCGCGGTCTCCCAGACGGCGGGCCCGGAGACCGTGCTCGCGGGCGAGGCCGAGCTGCCGTTCGCCCTGATCGGCTACGCGACCGATTACGCCAACGGCGTGCAGCCGGAGGCGACCCCGGTCGAGCGGCTGATCGAGCTGATCGCGGCGAGCACCGACAGCTTCGCGCGCGTGCTGGCGGCCGCGGTGCCGCATGTGGAGGAGGCCGCGCTCGCCCCCTCCGGAATCGTCTATCGATTCCACCGCTCCGGCTGACCCGCGTCGCCAGCTTGTGACACTCGGGCCGGGAGGCGTCGGCTACGTTGGACCGATGCCTTCCACAGACTCACATTTCTGGCATCCGTTCGCGGACATGCACGCGACCCGCTCGGCCGAGTTCACGCTCGTCAGCGGCGACGGCGTCCATGTGACCGATGAGGAGGGCCGGCGATACCTCGACGGCACCGCCAGCCTGTGGAACGTCAACGTGGGCCACGGCCGCACGGAGCTCGCCGACGCGGCCGCCGCGCAGATGCGCGAGCTCGCGACCTACGGCGCGTTCGGCGCGTTCAACAACAAGCCCGCGCGCGAGCTGACCGACCGGCTCGCCGCGCTCGCGCCCGTCGACGGCGCGCGCATCTTCCTCACCAGCGGCGGCGGCGACTCGATCGACACCGCGGCGAAGCTGGCGCGCCGCTACTTCGCGGCGATCGGCCAGCCCGAGCGCGTGCACCTGATCTCGCGCTCGCAGGGCTACCACGGCACGCACGGGCTCGGGACGAGCATCGGCGGCATCGCCGCCAACCGCACCGACGTCGGCCCGCTCGACCCCAACGCGTCCCAGGTCCCGCACGACTCGCTCGAGGCGCTGGAGGCCGAGATCGAGCGCGTCGGCGCCGACCGCGTGGCCGCCGTGTTCGTCGAGCCGGTGATCGGCGCCGGCGGCGTGCATCAGCCGCGCGAGGGCTACATCGAGGGCCTCGACGCGCTGTGCAAGCGCACCGGCGTCCTGCACGTGGTCGACGCGGTGATCGCCGGCTTCGGGCGGCTCGGCGAGTGGTTCGGGCCGGAGCGCTGGGGCATCCGCCCGGACATGATCACGTTCGCGAAGGGCGTCACCAGCGGCTACCTGCCGCTCGGCGGCGTCGTCATCAGCGGCACGATCGCGGCCCCGTTCTGGGACGAGCCGAACCCGCCGTGGTTCCGCCACGGGCCGACCTACGCGGGGCACCCGACGTGCTGCGCGGTCGCGCTCGCGAACCTCGACATCATCGAGCGCGAGGGCCTGCTCGCCCGCGGGCTCGAGCTGCAGGACGAGATCGCTGCAGCGCTGCGGCCGTTCGAGTCGCACGCGCTGGTCGGCGAGGTGCGGGCCGGCACGGGCGCGCTCGGCGCCGTCGCGCTGAGCGGCGAGGCGCTGGTGCGCGAGCCGAAGGCGCCGCAACGCGTGTTCGCCCACGCCCGCGACCGCGGCGTGCTGGTGCGCCCGCTGGGCGACGGCGTGGCGATCTCGCCGCCGCTGATCGCGACGCGCGAGGACGTGGAGACCGCGGCGAACGCGATCTCCGGCGCCCTCGACGCCGTCGCGAGCGAGCTCGGCGTGACCGCCGCGGCCTAGCCGGCGAGGAAGGTCACGAGCTTCCGGTGGCGGGCGAGGATCACCCTCGTCACGCCGCCGAAGTCCTCGGCCTCGACGTCCCAGCGACGCAGCCTCCGGCCGTCCGCCCAGCGGGCGGCGAGGCGGCGCGCCTTGTGGCAGCTCATCCTGCTCGCGCGCACGTCGCCGCAGCGGCGGTCGGTGTCCGGCGCCGGGATCGGCTGCCAGTCGGGCGACTCGTCGCGCGCGACGTGAGTCCGTGAGCGTGGCGCAGGTGCACGCCCGTAGGCGCGTCATGACGTGGATGTCGACGTGGTTGTTGTCGAGGCCGCTCGAGTAGGCGAGCATCGTGCCGTCGGGTGACCACGCAGGGCCTTCGTCGTGAAGCGCGTTGGAGGTCAGCTGGACGGGGTTGCGCACCGTCGGCGTTCATCACCCAGATCTCCTCGTCGCCCTCCGGGTTGCCGGTCCCGATCTTGGCGTTGGACTCGAACGCGATCTGCGTGCCGTCCGGCGACCACGCGGGAGCCGAGTCGAAGGCGCCCGGGCACGTCGAACAGGATCCGCAGGTCGCTGCCGTCGGCGGCCATCGACTCGACCGCGCGGTCGGTGTCGCCGCGCGGCGACTTCACGGACGCGAACAGGAAGCGGCTCGCGTCGGGCGAGATCGACGGATAGAACTGATGCGCCGGCGGGTCGAACAGCAGCGCCTGGTTCTTGCCGTCGGTGTCCATCGTCCACAGGCTCGAGACGCCGGGCGCGCTGCGCCGGAACAGCAGGCGGCTGCGGTCCGGCCACCAGGTCGGCTGGCTCGAGGCCTGCCCCTCCGGCGAGACCGTGAGCCGCGTGTGGTCCTTGCCGGCTGCCGTCATGCGCGAGACCTCGAAGTTCGAGGTCTGCCCGGGCTTGCGGATGCGGTACGCGATATCGCGTCCGTCAGGCGCCCAGTCCGACTGCGCGTCGTCCTCGGGGTTGGTGGTCAGCTTCCGCAGGTCCGACCCGTCGTGGTTGATGCTGAAGATGTCCCCGGTAGTGCCCCCATCGCGGAAGCTCGAGAACGCGATGCGGCCGTTGAAGACGTCCGCCTGCGCGGCCGCCGGCGCGGCCAGGATGGTGCCCGCCGCGAGCGCGGCGAGTGCGCGAGACCTCATGGCAACCCCCTCGGGGTTTGGAGAATGGAACTACTTCAAGGAACGGGTCCGGTGAGGAGGGGTTGCGCGGTTAGGCGCCAAGTTCGCCCGAGGCGATCCGCGCGGCCATCTCCTTGGACTCCGCGCGGTAGGCCGTGCCGTCGGGCAGCTCGATCACCGGGTAGAGCCGCTGGCCGCTGAGGCGCTCGAGGTCGTCGCGCTTGCCGCGACGCAGCGGGCCGAGGACGACCTCGTACTCGATCCCTTGCTCGTCGAGCGCCTTCTGCACCTTCCAACACGGGTGCGCGCCGATCTTCACGAACGTATTCGGGCAGCGGTGGAGCTTCACGGGGGCCATGCCCCGACCGTACTCGAGTCAGCGCCGCTTGCGCACGACCCGCACGGCGGTCGACGCGCGGCCGGAGATGCGCAGGTCCGGGTCGCGGTAGGCCTTCGTCCGGATGTCGCCGACGCGCAGGCGCACGCCGTCGTAGCGCTCGAGGTCGCGGATGCGGCCGGCGAGTCCGTCGATCGTGCGCGCGCCCTCGCGGCCGGAGGAGTCGCCCTCCTCGTCGCCGCCGATGATGATCGTGTCGACGAGCGCGCCGAACAGGTCGGAGTCGGGATCGTCGACGTCGCGGCCGACGAACGTCAGGTGCCGGCGGCCGCGGTGCAGCCCGCTCGGGATCCGCAGGCGGAACGTGCGCGTGATCTTCGGCCCGCGGACGACCTGCAGGTGCAAGCGGGCGCGGACGCGGCGGCCGGGGCGGACGCGGCGCGGCAGCTCGACGCGGCGCAGGTAGGCCTGGCGCAGACCGCGGCGGAGCGTCACGCGCGCGGCGAACTCGGTGACGTGGAGCGCGCGCGGCTTGAAGTTGTCGAGCTCGGTCAGCGCGGACAGCGCGTCCGAGGCGCCGCCGGCGGCGACGATGTTCGCGCCCGCCTCGGGGTCGGACGGCGCGATCGCCGAGACGTAGCGGTTGCAGAGCCGCAGCGGCTTCTTGCGCTCGCGGAGCGTGATCTGGATGCAGACCGTGCCGCTCAGCTTGCCGGGCGCGCTGCGCAGGATCGCCGAGGCGCTCTGCGCGAGCGCGAGCGGGGCGACGAAGCTGAGCGCGGAGCCGCCCGTGGGGGTGCCGGCGTCGGTCTCGTCGACGACGCGCGCGCCGAGCGTCGAGCGCTCGCCGGTGTCCTCGTCGTGGCTGAAGATGCGCACGGGGACGGTTGGCGGTGTGGCCCCGGCGCGGCCGACGACGGCGGCGGCCGCGTCGTTGGAGATCGTGCCGAGGTTGTGGCCGACGGCGGCGAGCTTGTAGGTGGAGCCGGTGTCGTCGCCCGCGTTCGGGTTCGAGATCACGGTGTAGACGTAGGCGTCCTGGAGCAGCAGCGCGCGCAGCCCGGAGTTCTCGAACGGGTGGCCGAAGCCCCACACGCGATTGCCGTCGACGTAGGCGACGGTGCCGACCGCGCCGACCGCGAGGTCGCCCGACGAGTAGCCGACGCTCATCGCCGAGCCGGGGCGCGGCGGGGCGGCGGGGAAGGGGCTGAGCGGCATCGCCGGCGCCGCGAGCACCTGGCGCTGCGCCTTCGCGCCCGCCTCGGTGAGCTTGCGCGCGAGCCCGCGGTTGAGGCCGGAGACCGTCAGCGGCTCGGCCAGCGGCAGCACGCGGCCGATCCGCGCGCGGCGGGCCGAGCGGCGCGCGATCGGCTTGCCGCGCGGCGCGTCGGGCGGGTTGCTGAGGATCTCCTCGATCGGCGTCGCCAGCACGGTCTTGCCGCCGTACTCGCCGATCGCCTCGGAGATCGCGCCGGCGTTGCGTCCGCCGCAGTAGATCGGCGAGCCCGAGAAGCCTGGGCCGACGCCGGTCTGGTCGACCGCCGGGCCGGACACGCGCACGAGGATCCGCGGGCCGTCGTTGGCCGACGCGTCGCCGGAGACGACGTCGACGATCTCGACGTCGAACGCGCTGATCTGCGTGCCCTGGATCACCGAGTAGCCGGTGCACTGCATGCCGGGCCGGAGCTCCGAGAGCGGCATGATCGGGTCGCCGGCTCGCGCGCTCGCGGGCGTCAGGCCCACGACGATGGCCGCTGCGCAGACAGCGGCGAGGTGACGTGCATCCATGCGCGCGCCAGAGTAGCGCCAGAATTCGGTCACGTGGGTCACTCCACCGCGGCGAATGCCTGGGCGTAGGTGACGACGCCGCGAGCGGCGGGCTCGTAGGCGGGCAGCGGGAGCACCATCCACGCCTCGGGCGGGACCGTCCACGGCGCCTCGACGCCGTACCCCGCCGCGGGCTCGAAGCCGAAGCGCGGGTAGTACTCCGGGTGGCCGAGCACCACCACGAGCGGGAAGTCCGTCTCGGCCGCTTTGCGCACTGCGCTCTCGACGAGCCGCGAGCCGACCCCGGCGCGCTGGCGCTCGGGGAGCACGGCCATCGGCGCGAGCGCGAGCACCTCGTGCCCCGACGCGAGTCGCGCTCGGCTGAAGAAGATGTGGCCGACGACCGCGTCGCCGTCGATGGCCACCAGGCACAGCTCCGGCACGTGCGCAGCGTCCGCGCGCAGCGCATCGACGAGCGCGCCCTCGGGCGAGCCGTCACCGAACGCCCGCTCGTTCACGGCGCGGGCAGCATCGTAATCCTCAGGGCGCTCTGAGCGGACAATGACCATAAACTCGCTCCATGGTGACGACCGAGCAGGTGCGGCGGTGGCTCGACGCGTACGTGGACGCCTGGCGCAGCTACGACCGCGACGCGATCCGCGCGCTGTTCTCCGACGACGTCGCCTACTCCTACCACCCCTACGACGAGCCGATCCGCGGCGCCGAGGCCGTCGCCGACTCGTGGCTCGAGAACCAGGACGAGCCCGGCTCGTGGGAAGCCTCCTACGAGCCAACGCTGATCGCCGGCAACGAGGTCATCGTCACGGGCGAGTCGCGCTACACCGACGGCGAGGTGTTCTCGAACCTCTGGCAGGTCGAGTTCGCCGACGACGGGCGCTGCAGTCGCTTCGTCGAGTGGTTCGTCTTGCACCCGCAGGACTGACGGCTCGTTGCTTGTCATTGGGGGGCAGGGATTCGAACCCCGATACCCGGCACCAAAAACCGGTGTCTTGCCATTAGACGACCCCCCAAGGGCGGGCTCCGCGGAGCCGATACTACGATGCTTCGCGTGCGCGCTCCCACCGTGCTGATCCTCGCTGCGGGCGAGGGCACCCGCATGCGCTCCGACGTCCCCAAGGTCCTCCATCGGATCTGCGGGCGCCCGATGATCGAGTGGCCGATCGCTGCCGCTCGCGAAGCCGGCGCCGGCCGCGTCGTCGTCGTCGACGGCCCCGAGCGCAAGCTCGCCGATGCGCTGCCCGAGGGCGTCGAGGTGGCGATCCAGGAGGAGCCGAACGGCACCGGCGACGCCGTCCGCTCCGCCGCCGACCAGATTGGCGCGGACGACACCGTGCTCGTGCTCTACGGCGACGTGCCGCTCATCACCGCCGAGGCGATCACCGCGCTCGCGCAGGCGCACGAGGAGAACGACGCCGCGGCCACGATGGCGACGATGGAGCTCGAGGACCCGCGCGGCTACGGCCGCGTCGTGCGCGACGCCGAAGGCGGCGTCGAGCGGGTCGTCGAGACGAAGCACCCCGGCGACGCGACGCCCGAGGAAGAGGCGATTCGCGAGGTCAACACCGGCATCTACGCGTTCGCCGGCCGCGACCTCGTCGCCACGCTCGAGTGGCTGGGCTCCGACAACGCCCAAGGCGAGCTCTACCTGCCCGACGTGCTCCCGCTCCTGCGGGCCGACGGCAAGGAGATCGCCGCCCACGTCGTCACCGACGCCACGCTGACGCTCGGCGTCAACACGCGCGTCGAGCTCGCCACCGCCCGCCGGCTCGCCCAGCAGCGCATCCACGAGGCGCACGCGCTCAACGGGGTCACGATCGTCGACCCCGCCTCCACGCTGATCGACGCCGGCGTCGAGATCGGGCGCGACACCGTGATCGAGCCGAGCACGTTCCTGCGCGGCACGACGCGCATCGGCGCACGCTGCGAGATCGGCCCGCTCACCACGCTGATCGACACGACGACCGGCGACGACTGTCGCGTCGTCCACTCCTACCTCGACGGAGCCGCGCTCGAGAACGGCGTGAGCGTCGGCCCGTTCGCCTACCTGCGCCCCAAGGCCCACCTCCACGACAAAGCCAAGGCCGGCACGTTCGTGGAGATCAAGAACTCCGAGGTCGGCGAGGGCACGAAGGTGCCCCACCTGTCCTACATCGGTGACGCCGATATCGGCGGCGGCTCGAACATCGGCGCCGGCACGATCACCGCCAACTACGACGGCGCCAACAAGCACCGCACCACGATCGGCGCGGGCGTCAAGGTGAGCGTCCACACCTCCTTCGTCGCCCCGGTCACGCTCGGCGACGGCGCCTATACCGGCGCCGGATCGGTGATCACCGACGACGTCCCGCCCGACGCGCTGGGCATCGCACGCGCGCGCCAGCGCAACATCGAGGGGTACGCGGAGCGCGCACCCCGCAAAGAGCGGTGAGTTCTGTCGACGTGACGTCGGGAAGCGTGCGTACACTCCGCCGTGCAGTGAGCGCGCTGGATCCTCACCCCCTCCCGGCCACCTCGCTCGAGCTTGCTTACGGCAAGCGCCTGATGCTGTTCTCAGGCCGTGCGAACCCCGAGCTGGCCGCTCGAATCGGTAGCAAGCTCGGTGTCGATCTCGGCGGCGTGACGCTCAAGACGTTCGCCGACGGCGAGGTCTACTGCCGCTATCAGGAGTCGATCCGCGGGGCCGACGTCTTCATCGTCCAGCCCACCTGCGGCAACCCGGCGCTCGGCATGACGCCGAACGACTCGCTGATGGAGCTGCTGCTGATGATCGACGCGGCGGTCGGCGCCTCCGCCCACCGCGTGATCGCGGTGACGCCGTGGTTCGGCTACTCGCGCCAGGACAAGAAGTCGTCGCCGCGCGAGCCGATCTCCGCGCGCCTCGTCGCCCGCGCGCTCGAGTCCGCGGGGGCCGACCGCGTGCTGACGATGGACCTCCACGCCGGCCAGATCCAGGGCTTCTTCTCCAAGCCGGTCGACCACATGACCGCGCTGTTCATGCTCACGCAGTACTTCGCCGACCTCCGGCTCGAGGACCTCGTGGTCGTCTCGCCGGACGCCGGCCGCGTGAAGCTGGCCAAGAACTTCGCCTCGAAGATCGGGGCCGAGCTGGCGATCCTCAACAAGGAGCGCCCCGCCCAGCAGGTCGCCGAGATCGGCTACGTGATCGGCGACGTCGCCGGCCGCACCGCGGTGCTCGTCGACGACATGATCGGCACCGCCGGCACGCTCAAGGCCGCCGCCCAGACCGTGATCGACGAGGGCGCCACGCGGGTCTACGCTGCCGCCACCCACGCGGTGTTCAGCGACGTCACGGCCGAGAACCTGGCGTCGGCGAACTTCGAGCAGGTGGTGGTGACGGACACGATCCCGATCCGCCCCGACGCGCCGGACAACGTGCGCGTGCTCTCGTGCGCCGACCTGCTCACGGACTCGATCCGCCGCATCTTCACCGACGACTCCGTGTCCGAGGTGTTCGGCGGCGAGAACCAGCTGTTCTGAGCGCCTCGCGCCTCCAGGAGCTGCTCGGCCTGGACGACGACGAGCTACTCGTGGTGCTCGACGCCGACCCGCTCGAGGTCGTCGGCGGCGATCTCGACCACCGGCCCGAGCTGCCGATCCTGCTCGACCTGCTGGCCGAGGCGGAGGAGCAGGCGGGCGCGCCCGTGCTGCAGCGCTGGGTCCGCCGCGAAGGGCCTGCGGGCCGCCCGCTCGACGCGCTCCTCGCCCGCGACTTCGGCCGCTTCGAGGACCAGCTCGCCACGCTTGCCGAGCGGGGGTTCGTCTTGCGTGGTGGCGGCCCGCTGACTTAGGGTCGCTCCATGGACCTCCACGCGGCCGCGCCGGCCGCCGCGACGCGCCCCGCGGCGCTCGACACGCCGACGCTCTGCCATGCGTTCCAGGTCACCGCGGCCGAGCGGCCGGACGAGATCGCCCTGCGCAACCCCGGCGACCAGATCGCGCTCACGTGGCGCGAGTACGCGGAGCGGGTCGAGCGCCTCGCGTCCGGGCTCGCCAGGCTCGGCGTCGAGCGCGGCGACGCGGTGGCGATCATGCTGCTCAACCGGCCCGAGTTCCACCTCGTCGACACGGCCGCCCTGCACCTCGGCGCGGTCCCGTTCTCGGTCTACAACACGTCCACGCCGGAGCAGGTCGCCCATCAGTTCCGCAACGCCGGCACCCGCGTCGTGGTCTGCGAGCGCCACTTCCTGGAGACCGTGCAGGCCGCCCGCCGGCTCGTGCCCGCCGTCGAGCACGTCGTCCAGATCGACGGCGCCGACGACGACATCATGAGCCTCGCCGAGGTCGAGGGGACCGGGCTCTCGAGCTTCCGCTTCGCCGAGACGTGGCAGGCGGTCGGGCCCGACGACCTCGCCACGATCATCTACACGTCGGGCACCACCGGGCCGCCGAAGGGCGTCGAGCTCACCCACGCCAACGCGATGGCCGAGTGCGTCTCCTCCGCGGAGCGCTTCCCGCTCACGCCCGGCGGGCGCGCGATGTCCTACCTCCCGAGCGCGCACGTGGTCGACCGCTGGAGCAGCCACTGGTGGGCGTCGATCACCCACGGCTTCTCGATCACCTCGGTCGGCGACATGCGCACCGTGATCTTCCTGCTGCCGAGCGTGCGGCCGACGCGCTGGGGCGCGGTGCCGCGGATCTGGGAGAAGCTCCACAAGGCGCTCGTCGGCCAGGGCATCACGGACCCCGACAAGCTCGGCGAGGACGAGCGCGCCGACCTGCGCGCCCGCCTGGGGCTCGACGCCGCCGAGCACCTGGGCGGCGGCGCGGCGCCGATGCCGATCGACGTGCTGCGCTACTTCGAGGCGCTGGGGCTGCCGATCAGCGAGGCCTGGGGGATGTCGGAGACCGCCGGCGCCGCGACCGGCAACCCGCCGGAGGGGATCCGCCTCGGCACCTGCGGCACGCCGATGCCGGGCGTCGAGATCGACCTCGCCGCCGACGGCGAGCTGCTCGTCCGCGGGCCGATGGTGATGCGCGGCTACCGCGACAACCCGGGGGCGACCGCGGAGGCGTTCGTCGCCGACGGCTGGCTGCGCACCGGCGACATCGCCCACGTCGCCGACCGCTACGTCTCGATCGTCGACCGCAAGAAGGAGCTGATCGTCACCGCCGGCGGCAAGAACATCTCGCCCGCCAACGTCGAGTCGCGCATCGAGGCGGGCTCACTGCTGATCGCCCACGCCGCCGCGGTCGGCGACCGCCGCCCGTTCGTCGCCGCGCTGATCGCCCTCGACCCCGACGCCGCCGTCGAGTTCGCCACCGAGCACGGCCTCGACGACGCATCCGTGACCGCGCTCTCCACTCACCCCGAGGTGCGTGCCGCCGTCCGCGCCGCGGTCGAGTCCGCCAACGCCGGCCTCTCGCGCGCCGAGCGGGTCAAGCGCTTCGCGATCCTGCCGAACGAGTGGCTGCCGGGCGGGGAGGAGCTGACGCCGACGCTGAAGCTCAAGCGGCGCGCGATAACCACGCGCTACGCCGCCGAGATCGACGAGCTCTACTCGTCGGGGTCCGAAACCCGCTCGCCCGGCCACGAGCCGGTCAGGTAGTACCAGCCCTTCGCGCCGTAGCGGTCGACCGCGGCGCGTGTGGTCTTGAAGGCGATGCCCTCGACGGCCGCGGCGGCCAGCACTTTCGGCCAGGTCGCCTGCAGCGTCGTCGCCTCCGGCGGCTCGCGGTCGTCGATCTTGGTCCAGACGTAGTCGAAAACCTGCTTGCCGAGCAGGCCGCCGATGATGCCGAGGATCAGCCCGAAGGGCTTGTAGAGGAGCTTCATCCGTGCGGAGGCTATCCACTGTCCCGCCGGTGGGTAACAATGCGTTCACGACAAGCCGATAAATGGACATGGACGACCACGCCGACGACCTCCTCCGCCGTGCCCTGATCGATCAGGACGCCTCGGCTGCGGTCGCGCTCCGGGTCGGCGGCCTGGCGCTGTGCGACACGCTGACCGTCGTCTTCCACGGCCGCCGCGATCTCGGCACGATCCAGACCTACATCACCCACGGTCAGCGCGGGGCGGGCAGCGCGGTGGGCCCGGACGATCTGCTGCGGGTGCCCTGCGACCTCGACCTCGCCTCCGCGCGCGACCGCGAGGAGGCCGAGGAGCTCTACGCCCAGCAGGCCGGCGAGCTGCGCGATGCGCTGGCCGCCGCCGACACGGTGCTGTCTGTGTGGCAGGAGCCGTTCGAGGACCTCGTGCAGTCGCGCGTCGCCGTCGACCGCCGGATCGGGCTCGACGTCCGCCTCCCGGCGCACCGCCTCCTGCCGGCCGCGCTGGTCGCGCCGGAGAAGCAGATCGTCGTCACCGCGGTCTGCAGCGCGCGCCCGCTGGCCGAGGGCCGCCCGCCGATGGGGATCGTCTGCGCGCAGCAGGACGTCGCGCGCGTCTACCCGCTGCCCGACGACCCCGAGCGCTGCCTCGAGGACTTCCTCGAGCAGGCCGCGGAGCACGCGATCCGCGCCGGCGAGCGGCTCGCCCAGCAGGAGGCCTCGGTCGAGCGCTTCCTCGAGCTCTCGGGCGACGACTTCCACGAGACGGGGTAGCGTGCCGCGGCCGTGCGCCGCGTCACGCTCATCACCGCGATCGTCTTCGGGACGTTCGTCTTCCTCGGCATCTCGTTCCTGCTCGCCCGCGCGCTGACCGGGTCGGGTGCCGAGCGCACCCGCGTGATCGAGGTCCTGCGCGCGCAGGCGCGGGGGGACGCCGACGCGGTGCTGAAGCAGCTGCCGGCGTGCGCGGCCGAGCCGGCGTGTGCGCGCGTGACCCGGGAGCGGGTCGCGCAGCTCAAACGGCCCGGCAAAGTCGAGATCCTCAACTACGACCCGTCGGTGCGGGTGACGATGACGCGGCGCTCCGGCACCGGCCGTGTGGCCTGGCGCGCGGGCGGCTCGCTGCCGGTGGTCCAATGCGTCAAGGCCCTGCGCGAGGGGCCGCTGACCGGGGGTGGGGTGGAGCTGCTCGCGATCTCCAAGCCGATCACGCTCGATGCGGCATGCAACTGACCCCGGCGCGACTTCCCGCCGGGCGCTGTGTTGTGATGCCGCGGATGCGAGGCCGACTCAGACTGCTCCTGCCCCTCGCCGCACTGCTTGCGCTGGCTCTGCCCGGCGCCGCGGCGGCGGCCGACAAACCCTCGAAGAAGACCCTGTATTACGAGGGTCCGTCGGGGCGCTACCTGATGGACGGCACCTGGCTCTTCCGCCTGGATCCGAGCAACAAGGGCCTCAGCAGCAAGTGGAATCGCAGCTCCAGCACCGCCGGCTGGAGCAAGGTGAAGGTCCCGAACGTCTGGAACCTCGGGGACGATTCGCCCGCCTCGATGATCGGCGGCGTCGGCTGGTACCGCAAGGACTTCTCGCTGCCCAACGCGAGCAAGGCGCTCGAGTGGGCGGTGCGCTTCGAGTCGGTCAACTACCGCTCGCGGGTGTGGCTCAACGGCAGGCCGGTCGGCTCCAACCGCGGCGCCTACATCCCGTTCGAGTTCCGCCTCAACGGCCTCAAGCGCCGCGGCACCAACCGGCTCGTGATCCGCGTCGACTCCAAGCGCCGCTCGACCGACTTCCCGCCCTCGGGCCTCGCCACCAACGGCGCACCGACCGGTGGGTGGTGGAACTACTCCGGCCTCCAGCGCGAGGTCTACCTCAAGCAGCTCGACACGGTCGACTGGAAGTCCGTGCGCGTGATCCCGCGGCTCGCGTGCGCGAGCTGCACGGCGAGCGTGCAGGTCAAGGTGATCATGCGCAACGTCCGCGGCAGCGGCCAGAACGTGCGAATCTCGGGGAACTTCGGGTCGAGGAGGTTGAGCCTCGGCTCGAAGGGGATCTCCGGCAACGGCGTGCGGACGTTCACGACCACGTTCCGGATGCCCAACCCGCGCGTGTGGTCGCCCGCGCGGCCCTACCTCTACAACGTCAACCTGCGCGCGAGCGCGGGCGGCCGCACGGTCGGGACCTACCGGCTCAAGACCGGCATCCGCTCGATCCGCGTCTCCAGCGACGGGCACCTGATCCTCAACGGCGCGCGCGTGAACATCCGCGGCGTCGGCGTGCACGAGGACTCCAAGGAACAGGGCTTCGCCGTCGACAACGCGTTCCGCCAGCGGCTGGTCTCCGAGACCAAGGCGGTCGGGGCCACGCTGATGCGCACCCACTACCCGATGCACCCCTACACGCACGAGCTCGCCGACAAGGAGGGCGTGCTCATCTGGTCGGAGATCCCGGTCTACGCGCTCAAGACCGCGAACCTCGCCAAGCCCGGGGTGACCGAGCTCGCCGCCAAGGAGCTCGAGAAGAACATCATCGCCAACCAGAACCACCCGTCGGTGCTGCTGTGGTCGATCGCCAACGAGCTGTCCGCACGGCCCGGCCCGACGCAGGCGAACTACATCAAGAACGCCGTCCGCCAGGCCAAGGCGCTCGACCCGAGCCGCCCGGTCGGCCTCGCGGTCGCCGGCTACCCGACGGTCGGCTGCCAGAAGGCCTACGCGCCGCTCGACGTCATCGGCTTCAACGACTACTTCGGCTGGTACCCCGGGCCGAGCGGCCTCGTCTTCGACCGCACGAAGCTGCCCGCCTACCTCGACTCGGTCCGCGCCTGCTACCCGCGGCAGGCGCTGATGGTGACCGAGTTCGGCGCCGAGGCGAACCGCGACGGCCCGGTCGAGGAGAAGGGCACGTGGGCCTTCCAGCAGGACTTCGTGAACTTCCACCTCGCGACCTACGCCAGCAAGACCTGGCTCAGCGGCGCGGTCTACTGGGCGCTCAACGAGTTCAAGGTCCGCCCGGGCTGGGAGGGCGGCAACCCCCGCCCGAACCCGCCGCTGCACCAGAAGGGGCTCCTCAAGTACGGCGACTTCTCACGCAAGCCCGCGTGGGAGGACCTGCGGCGCAACTACGCCGCAACGAAGCAGTACGGCTAAGCGTACCGCGGGTTTCGCCCTCTGGGCGAATACCCGAAAGGGAACCTGGCCCTCTGGGCCAGCGTTCCCCTAGCGGCGTACCGGCTGGCGCGTCGGCGCCGGCTCGCGGGCCGGGCGGCGCACCGTGCGCGGCTTGAGGTCGCGCAGACGCTCGTGGGAGCGCAGGCGGATCGACGGCTGGACCGCGTCGGGCAGCGGCAGGCCGCCTGACGGCGAGGTCTTGGGCTTACCCGGGAGTCGGTCGTTGCCGCCCCCGCCGCCGTCGTCCTCGTCCGGCGGCTTCCAGGGCTGCGTCGTCTCCGAGCGCAGGAACATCACGAACAGCGCGACGCCGAGCGCCACCGCGATCAGGTGGAGCGTGCCGAAGATGAGCATCAGCTCGGCGTCGGGCGACATCGCCCTTGCAATCTACCCGTGAAGGCGTTCCTCTACTACCACTTCGCTAGCATGGCCGCCCGTTATGGCCGGTTCGGATCATCAGGCACTCCAGGTCGCCGCTCGCCCCGTCGAGGGCTCGCGATCGACGCGCCGCCTGCGGAAGCAGGGGCTTGTGCCCGGTGTCGTCTACGGCGGCGGCGAGGAGCCGCTCACGTTCGCAGTTGACGCGCTGACGCTCCGCTCGACGCTGGCGCACGCCGGCGCCGTGCTCGAGCTCAAGGTCGGCGACTCCGCGGCAACGCCGGTGATCGTCAAGGACGTCCAGAACCACCCGGTGCGCGGCGAGGCGATCCACCTCGACCTCCTGCGCGTGGACATGAACCAGCCGATCCACGCCGTGGTCGTGCTCGAGCTGACCGGCGGCGACGAGTCGCCCGGCGTGTCCGAGGGTGGCGTGCTCAGCCAGGGGACGCGTGAGCTCAACATCGAGGCGCTCCCGAACGACATCCCGGACTCGATCACCCACGACGTCTCCGGCCTCGAGATGAACGCCACGCTCACGCTCTCGGTGGTCACCGTCCCAGAGGGCGTCACGCTGCTCGACGACGTCGACGAGACCGTCATCGCCACGATCACCCCGCCGACGCAGGAGCCGGTGGAGGAAGAGATCGAGACCGAGACTGAGCTGATCGGCGAGGACGGCGAGCCCATCGAGCCCGCAGAGGGCGAAGAGGGCGAAGGCGCCGAGGGCTCGGGCGAGGGTGGCGACTCCGAGGCCTCCTCGGACGACGACGGCTGAGACCGTCCACCCCGATCGACTGGCTGATCGTCGGGCTCGGTAATCCCGGGCCTTCCTACGCGAATTCCCCCCACAACGCCGGCTTCCGCGTCGCCGACGCGCTGATCGAGCGCTGGGACCTGCCGAAGCCGAAGAAGAAGTTCGCCGGCGAGCTGAGCGAGGGCCGCACCGGGCCCGGCGGCCCGCGGGTCGCAGTCCTCAAGCCGCAGACGTTCATGAACGACTCGGGCCGCTCCGTCGGCCCAGCGCGTGGCTCCTACAAGCTCGACCTCGACCGCATCCTCGTCATCCACGACGAGATCGACCTCCCGTTCGGCGACATCCGGGTCAAGGAGGGCGGCGGCCTCGCCGGCCACAATGGGCTGAAGTCGCTCAAGCGCGAGCTCGGCGGCGCGGAGTTCTGGCGCCTGCGGATCGGCGTGGGCCGGCCCGACACCACCGATCCCGACATCGTCGCCGGCCACGTGCTCAGCGGGTGGCGGCAGCCGAAGGAGGAGGTCGCCGCGCTGATCGGCGAGGCGACGGACGACGCCGAACGGCTGGTGCTCGGGGAATGAGCGGCACGCCGCGCGACTGGAACGCCGAGTCCTACCAGCGGGTCTCGGCGCCGCTCGAGGCGATGGGCCGCGAGGTGCTCGACCGGCTCGAGCTGCGCGGCGACGAGCGCGTGCTCGACGCCGGCTGCGGTACCGGCCGCGTGACGGCTGCGCTGGTCGAGCGGCTGCCGCGCGGCGAGGTCGTGGCGGTCGACGGCTCGCCCGCGATGGTCGAGGAGGCGCGCGAGCGGCTCGGCCCCGGGGTCGAGGTGTTCGTGGCCGACCTGCTCGAGCTCGAACTGGCCGAGCCCGTCGACGCGATCCTCTCGACCGCGACGTTCCACTGGATCGGCGACCACGACCGGCTGTTCGAGCGCCTCTTCGCCGCGCTGCAGCCGGGCGGGCGGATCGTCGCCCAGTGCGGCGGCGCGGGCAACGTCGCGTCGGTGCAGGCGGCGATCGACGCGGTCGCCGAGCCGGGGCTGGCGGGCTGGCCCGGCCCGTGGAACTTCCAGTCGCCCGAGGACACCGCGGCGCGGCTCGAGCGGATCGGCTACACCGACATCCGCACCTGGCCGCAGGACGTCCGTGTCGAGCCGGACGATCTCAGCGAGTACCTCGCGACCGTGGTGCTCGGCTCCCACCTCGAGCGGCTCCCGGAGGAGCGGCGCGAGGCGTTCGTCGAGGCCGTCCGCGAGCGGCTGCCCGAGCCGGCGATCGACTACGTGCGGTTGAACCTCGTGGCGCGCCGCCCCTCCAGCCTGAGACGGGCCCCGAGCCGACATATGGGCATGGGTCTCCTGCGGCGCCGCCGCAAGCTCGAGCCTGTCCACACCGCCGCCAAGCCACCGGCCGACGGTGCGGCGCCGTGCCTCGACGCCACCAGCCGCCGCTGGCCGGTCCAGCCCGTCGCGGGTCGCTTCGTCGACTGGGCGACCGCTGAGCACTACGCCGGCTTCGGCGCCGGCTTCTGCGGCGTCTGGCACAGCGCCGACCCGCTGACGCCGCTCGACCGCTTCGCCATCGGCCCGGCGGGCGTGCTCGCCGCCAACCTCCTGCTGCGCCGGCTCGAGCTGATCCCGATGCTCTCCGAGCGCCGGCTGCCCGGCCCGCGGCTGACCGCGCGCGCCGACGACGTCACGCTGCTGCTCGCCGAGGAGCGCGTCGGCGACGGCTTCCACCTGCACGCCGGCGTCGACGGGACGGCCTGGTTCGTCCACGCCTTCGGCGTCGGCCCGATCCCCGAGTTGCCGGCGACCGAGCCGGGCTCCGCCACGCTCGGCGACGCGCTCGAGCGAGCGCTCGAGGACTGGGGCCCGGTCGAGTGGTCGGCGGTGCCCGCGGCTGTCCCGCGCGGGCTGTTCGACACGGTGGCGTGGGCGCTCCGGGTCGTGGAGGCGGCAGCGTCATAGACTCGGCGGGGGTGTCCCTACGCCCCCTCCTCCGTCACCTCGAGCATCACCCCGACGCAGCCAAGCTCGAGGAGCCGGGTGCGAGCGCGTTCGTCTCGCAGGCGCTGCGGCCGTTCCTGATCGCCGCGGTCGCCGATCGCAACGTGCGCCGCCCGACCGTGGTGGTGGCCGGCGACGATCGCGCCGCCCGCGACCTCGCCGCCGACCTGCGCGCCTGGCTGCACCCGCGGCCGGTGCGCTTCTACCCGAGCCGCGGTGTCGCCTACGAGTCGCACCTGGCACCGCCGCCGCACCTCGTGGGCCTGCGCGTTGCTGCGCTCGATTCGATCCTCGAAGCAAGCCCGAGCGAGGAAGCACCGGTCGTCGTCGTCTCCGCCGTCGCGCTGTCGGAGAAGGTCCCCGACCCCGAGCTGCGCCCGCACGGCTTCACGCTCGAGGTCGGCGAGCTGCTTGACCTCGACGAGACCGCGCTGAAGCTCGCCGCCGCCGGCTACGACCGCGTCGACCAGGTCGAGGACCGCGGGCAGTTCGCGGTCCGCGGCGGCCTGCTCGACATCTACCCGGCGACCGAGGAGCGCGCGGTCCGCGTCGAGCTGTTCGACATCGAGATCGAGTCGCTGCGCTGGTTCTCGACCTTCACCCAGCGCTCGCTCGGCGAGGGCAAGCGGGTCGAGATCGCGCCCGCCGCCGAGCTCGCCGCCGAGCACCGCGAGCTGGCCGAGATCGCCGCGCTCGAGGACGCCGAGAGCCGCCCCGACGTCGCGGAGCTGCTGCCCGTCGACCGCTTCCGCGACCTGCTCGGCCTGCTGCCCGAGCACGCCGACATCGTGATCGCCGCCGACGAGGACGTCGAGCCGTCGCTGCGCGACCACTGGGACGACGTCTGCGCCGCCTTCCACGACACCGACGCGCACCACCTCTACGTCGCGCCGCAAGAGATCACCGCGGCGCTCGACGCCCGCAAGCCACTGCGGCTCTCCTCGATCTCCGGCTCGCAGCCGGTCGAGTTCCGCGCCCAGGCCGCCGAGTTCGCCGCGCGCTCGCTGACCGAGGCCGAGCCCGAGCTCGAGAAGCTCACCCGCTCCGGGTACACCACCGTCGTCACCTGGCCCCAGCACGGCCAGGGCGAGCGCGCCGCCTACAACTTGCAGCGGCTGCGGGTGAAGTGGGACGACGGCCACCCCGGCGACCTCGTCTTCAGCGAGGCCAACCTGCGCGACGGCTTCGTCGCCCCGCCGCTGAAGCTCGCCGCGATCCCCGAGCACAAGCTGATCCACCGCCGCGGCCGGGTCGAGCGCCCGACGCGCCGCGGCCGCGGTCTCCTGCGCTCGTTCGCCGACCTGCGCACCGGCGACATCGTCGTCCACGAGGACCACGGGCTCGCGCGCTTCGCCGGCTTCGACACCAAGACCGTCGCCGGCGTCACTCGCGACTACCTCGACCTCGAGTTCCAGGGCTCTGACCGCGTCTTCATGCCGGTCGACCAGCTCGCGAAGATCTCGCGCTACGTCGGCGCCGGCGGCGAGCACCCGCCGCTCTCGAAGCTCGGCGGCACGCGCTGGGAGACGATCAAGTCGCGCGCCCGCCGCGCGGCCCAGGAGCTGGCCGGCGAGCTGCTCAACCTGTACGCCGAGCGCCGCCGCCGCCGCGGCTTCGCGTTCCCGCCCGACTCGGACTGGCTGCGCGAGTTCGAGATCGCGTTCCCGTACCGCGAGACGCCCGACCAGCGCGAGGCGATCGAGCACGTCAAGTGGGACATGGAGGCCGAGCGCCCGATGGACCGGCTGATCTGCGGCGACGTGGGCTACGGCAAGACCGAGGTCGCGCTCCGCGCCGCGTTCAAGTCGGCCAACGCCGGCAAGCAGGTGCTGATGCTCGTGCCGACGACGATCCTCGCCCAGCAGCACTTCGGGACGTTCACCGAGCGCCTGCGCGACTACCCGTTCACGATCGAGCACGTCTCGCGCTTCCGCTCGCCCGCCGAGCAGCGCTCGGCGGTCAAGTCGTTCGGCGAGGGCAAGACCGACATCCTCATCGGCACCCACCGGCTGCTCTCGCGCGACGTGCGCGCGAAGGACCTCGGGCTCCTGATCGTCGACGAGGAGCAGCGCTTCGGCGTCAAGCAGAAGGACCTGCTGCGCCAGCTGCGGCTGAAGGTCGACGTCATCTCGATGAGCGCGACGCCGATCCCGCGCACGCTGCAGATGTCGCTCGCCGGCATCCGCGACATCTCGGTGATCGAGACCCCGCCGGAGGGCCGCCGCCCGGTCAAGACCTACGTCGGCGAGTACGACGACATGCTCGTCAAGCAGGCGCTCGAGCGCGAGAAGGCGCGCGAGGGCCAGGCGTTCTTCCTCCACAACCGGATCGAGGACATCGACGAGACCGCCGAGCGGCTGCGCGCGCTGTGCCCCGGCATGTCGTTCACGGTCGCCCACGGGCAGATGGACGAGAAGCTGCTCGAAGAGCGGATGTTCGAGTTCCTGCGCGGCGAGGCGGACGTGCTCGTCTCGACCTCGATCATCGAGTCCGGCATCGACATCCCGCAGGCCAACACGCTGATCGTCGAGCGCTCCGACATCTTCGGCCTGTCGCAGCTCTACCAGATCCGCGGCCGCGTCGGCCGGTCTCGGGAGCGCGCCTACGCGTACCTCCTCTACCCCAGCGCCGGCGCGCTGACGGAGGAGGCCGCCAACCGGCTCTCGGCGCTCTCCGACTACACCGAGCTCGGCTCCGGCTTCAAGATCGCAATGCGCGACCTCGAGCTGCGCGGCGCCGGCAACCTGCTCGGCGACGAGCAGTCGGGCCACGTCGCGGCGCTCGGCTTCGAGCTCTACATGCAGATGCTCGACGAGGCGGTGCGCGCGATGGGCGACGGCGCGATCGACGAGGAGGAGCTGCCGGAGCCCGTGCGGCTCGACGTCAACGTCGACGCGTACATCCCCGCCGACTACATCCCCTACGAGCAGGCCAAGGTCGAGGTCCACCGCCGGATCGCGGGCGCGCGCGAGGTGTCGGAGCTCGCCGAGCTTCGGGTTGAGCTTTCCGATCGGTTCGGAGATCCGCCGGAGCCGCTCGAGAACCTGATCACGCTCCAGCAGGCCCGCATCAAGCTCGGCCAGGCCGGTGCACGCGCGGTCACGTTCCGCCAGGGCAGGCTCGCCGTGACCCCGATCGAGCTCGACTCGGTGCGTGCCAAGCAGCTGCGCGCAGAGATTCCTGGCATCCTCTACGAGTCCGGAAAGTCACAGCTGTCGATGCGCGTTCCGGACGACCCGGCGGAGCAGTTTCCGGCCGTGGTGCGGGCTGCGGACGCGCTTCTGGCTCTTAGTGTTTCTTGAGAACTGACCCGCTACCCTCGGTTCGCGTGATGAAGAAGACGAAGCTGTACACCCTGGCGCTCGGCGCCTTTTTTGTGCCCGCGGCCATCTTTGCCGGCTGCGGCGGCGTCCCAGGCAACTCAGTCGCGACGGTCGACGGCACCTCGATCGAGAAGAACGACTTCGAGCACTGGCTCACCGTCGCCGCCAAGTCCGGCGGGCAGGCCACCGCTGCGGCGCCCAAGCCGCCCGACTACGCCGCCTGCGTGAACCAGAAGCGCAAGACCACGCCGAAGCCCGCCAAGGGCCAGCCGAAGGTCACCGACTCCCAGCTCAAGGCCCAGTGCAAGCAGGAGTACAACGCGCTGCGCGACCAGGTGCTGCAGCTGCTGATCTCCTTCCAGTGGATCGAGGGCGAGGCCGACCTGCAGAAGATCAAGGTCTCCGACTCCGAGGTCAAGAAGTCCTTCGACAAGCAGAAGAAGGAGGCGTTCCCCAAGGCCGCCGACTTCGAGAAGTTCCTCAAGGAGTCGGGCCAGACCGAGGAGGACATCCTCCAGCGCGTCCGCCTCGACACCCTCTCCACCAAGATCCGCGAGAAGGTGACCAAGGGCAAGGACAAGGTCACCGACGCCCAGATCGAGGAGTACTACAACAAGAACAAGACCCGCTTCGCGCAGCCCGAGCGGCGTGACCTGCGGATCGTCCTGACCAAGACGAAGGCCAAGGCCGAGGCGGCCAAGAAGGCGCTCGACAGCGGCCAGTCGTTCAAGTCGGTCGCGAAGAAGTACTCGATCGACCAGGCCTCCAAGGCGCAGGGCGGCAAGCTGCCGGCCGTCGCCAAGGGCCAGCAGGAGAAGGCGCTCGACGAGGCGATCTTCAAGGCCAAGAAGGGCGAGCTGACCGGCCCGGTCAAGACCCAGTTCGGCTACTACGTCTTCGACGTCTCGAAGATCACGCCGGCCTCCCAGCAGTCGCTGGCCCAGGCCAAGGCGACGATCAAGCAGACGCTCGCCTCCCAGAACCAGCAGAAGGCGCTCGACAAGTTCGTCAAGTCCTTCCGCAAGCGCTGGAAGGAAAAGACGGACTGCCGCGAGGGCTACCGCACGCAGGACTGCAAGAACGCTCCGAAGGCGACGCCGACGCCCACCGCGACAGCGCCCGCCGGCTCGCAGCCCGTTCAGCCCTCGGCCACGCCCGAAGGCCGCTGAGCGACCCCAAGGACTCCGCAGCGGCGGTTGAGCGCCTTGACGCGCTCACCCGCCGTCTGCGCGTGGAGTGCCCGTGGGACCGCGAGCAGGACGAGCGCTCGATCGTCCCGCACACGGTGGAGGAGGCCTACGAGCTGGCCGCCGCCGCCCACTCCGGGGATGACGCCAAGCTCCTCGACGAGCTCGGCGACGTCCTCTTCCAGGTCCACTTCCTGTCGCTGCTGCTCGAGGAGCGCGGGGCGGGCTCGCTGGCCGAGGTCGCCGAGCACTGCCGGCAGAAGCTGATTCGCCGCCATCCGCACGTCTTCGGTGACGTCGAGGTCGAGCACGCCGGCGAGGTGCTCAAGAACTGGGACGCGATCAAGCGCGACGAGCCCGGCCGCGAGCCGGGGATCTTCGGCGAGGTCCCCGACAACCTGCCGGGCCCGCTCTACGCGCGCAAGGTCCAGCGCCGGGCGGCGACGTCGGGCTTCGACTTCGACCACATCCCCTACGACGCGGTCGAGGGCGAGCTCGAGGAGCTGCGCGCGGCCGAGGGCGACCGCGACGCCGCCTTCCACGAGGTCGGCGACGTCCTGTTCGCGGCCACCAACGTCGCGCGCAAGCTCAAGGTCGATCCGGAGCTCGCGCTGCGCGCCGCCTCGGACCGCTTCCGCGGCCGCGTAGAGGCCGCTGCCGCCCTCGCCGCACGCGCGGGGTCGGACTGGGACGATCTCTCGCCGAACGCGCAGCTGGGCTACTACGCCCAGGCGCGCCTCGCCGAACAAGGAGACGCCGAGTGAGCCAGATCGAGACCGTCCACGCCCGCCAGATCCTCGACTCCCGCGGGAACCCGACGGTCGAGGTCGATGTCGCGCTGCGCTCGGGCGCGCAGGGGCGCGCAGCCGTGCCCAGCGGCGCCTCCACCGGCGAGTTCGAGGCGACGGAGCTCCGCGACGGCGGCGACGCCTGGATGGGCAAGGGCGTCACGCAGGCCGTCGGCAACGTCAACGGCGAGATCGCCGAGGCGGTGGCGGGCGTCGATGCGCTCGACCAGCGCGGGCTCGACACGGCGCTGATCGACCTCGACGGGACGCCGAACAAGGAGCGGCTCGGGGCCAACGCGATCCTCGGCGTCTCGCTCGCCGCCGCCCGCGCGGCAGCGATGGAGGAGAACCTGCCGCTGTGGCGCTACCTCGGCGGCGACGCAGCGCGGATCCTGCCGGTGCCGATGATGAACGTGCTCAACGGCGGCGCGCACGCCGACAACTCGGTCGACTTCCAGGAGTTCATGGTCGTCCCGGTCGGCGCCTCGTCGTTCGCGGAGTGCCTGCGGATGGGCGCCGAGGTCTTCCACCACCTGAAGAAGTGGCTGCACGACCAGGGGATGGGCGGCGGCGTCGGCGACGAGGGCGGCTTCGCGCCGAACCTGTCGTCCAACGAGGCGGCGCTGGATGCGCTGATGAAGGGCATCGAGGCGGCGGGCTACACGCCCGGCGAGGACCTCGTGATCGCGATGGATCCGGCGACCAGCGAGATCTACGACGACGGCCGCTACAACCTCGAGCACGAGGGCCGCAGCTCTCGCCCGACGAGATGGCCGGCTACTGGGGCGACGTCTGCTCGCGCTACCCGATCGTCTCGATCGAGGACGGGATGGACGAGGAGGACTGGGACGGCTGGAAGGGCCTGACGCAGCTGCTCGGCGACAAGGTCCAGCTCGTCGGCGACGACCTGTTCGTGACCAACACCGAGCGGCTCAAGCGCGGGATCGACCTCGGCGTCGCCAACTCGATCCTCATCAAGGTCAACCAGATCGGCACGCTGTCGGAGACGCTCGACGCGATCGGGATGGCGCGCGAGGCCGGCTACACCGCGGTCATGTCGCACCGCTCGGGCGAGACCGAGGACACCACGATCGCCGACCTCGCGGTCGCGACCGGCTGCGGGCAGATCAAGACCGGCGCGCCGTCGCGCAGCGACCGCGTGGCGAAGTACAACCAGCTGCTGCGGATCGAGGAAGCGCTCGGCGGGGATGCCGAGTTCCCGGGGCGGAGGTTTTCCGATCGTAACGTCGCCGAAGGTAAGTGACGACAAGGCTGAGGCGAAAGCTTTCTTTCAAGGAAGGACTTTCCGGCGCGTCGAACGAAGGCGCAACGGATGGCCACTGCGCATACCCGCATCCGCTGGGACCGCCTGGGTCGGTGGGCGCTGCTGTTCGTCCTCGCGCTGGTGCTGTACCTCTACATCGGTCCCACGAAGAACTGGGTCTCGACGTGGCGCGAGGCGGGCGAGAAGCGCCAGGAGGTCGCCACGCTGCGCGCCGAGAACGAGCGCCTGCGCGTGCGGCGCGACGCGCTGAAGCGCCAGTCGTCGCTCGAGCGCGAGGCGCGCCGGCTCGGCATGGTCAAGGCCGGCGAGCGCATGTACATCGTCGAGGGCCTGCCGAAACCCGCTCGCTAGCCTGGATGCGGTGTCCTTCGACACCGCGTCTGACCAGTGGGCAGCGGGCCTCCGCCGCCTCGAGGAGGCTCCCGCCGAGCAGCGTCCCGTGCTCGAGCGCGTGACGCGCCAGATCGAGGCCCAGCTCCGCCGCCGGCTCGGCGGCCCGTTCACCTCGCAGGAGCTCGCCGACCTCTACGACGCCGGCACCGGCTGGACCTCCGACCTCGCCTACGCGCTGGCGCCCGAGCAGCCGTACGCCTGGGACGTCCGCGTGGTCGGCGACGCCGCGTTCGCGCGGTATCTGCGCGAAGCCACCGATTACGCCGGCGGACAGGCGCACTACGTAGGCGGCTTCCTCGTGAACGCTTCGGTACTCGTCGACGGTCTCGAAGCCCAGCCGCTCGTAGAGCTTCTGCGGCCAGTCGTCGGCGTCGGCCAGGATCATCACGAGGTCGTCGCCGCGCTCGCGCGACGCCGCGATCGCGGTGCGGATGACGGCGCTGGCGAGGCCGTGGCCCCGGTGGTTCGCGGCGGTGTAGACCTCCTCGACCTGCCCGATCCCGCCGTGGCCCAGCAGCGTGCAGCACGCGGCCGGCTCGCCCTCGCGCTCGACGAGGAAGAAGCGCGCGCCCGCCGGGGCCGCCGTGTCGGCGTCGGAGTCGGCGAGGTCGCGGGCCTCGGCTGCGCTCATCGACTCGCCGTACCACTGCTCCAGCAGCCCTCGCACGGCCTCGAAGCCGACCTCCTGCACCTCCGCGGGTGCGTCGCCGCGGATGTCGGCGCCGCGGAGGACCATCACGACGACACGGTCGGTGGTCCAGCCGACGTTCGCGAAGCCGTCGACGAGCCCGTCGCCGCCGTGCAGCAGCTCGAGCTTGCGGTGGCGCAGCCCGGCCGGCGCCTGCAGCCGCTCGGCCTCGGCGATCAGCTCGTCGGCGGAGACGCCGGTCGCGTCATCGACGACGAGCAGGTTGAGGTCCCACTTCGTCGGGTGCGCCGGCGTGAAGACGGCGATCCCGTGCGCGAACGGCTCGGTCCGCGCGGTGATCTGCTCGAAGTGCGCCCGGCGGTAGGCCCGCAGGCGCTCGAGCTCAGCCCTCGTCGTCCTCGTCACCGCCGCCGGCCCGCTTGATCACGATCTGGTCCTCCTCGATCGTGACCTCCACAGGTCGGTGCCCGGCCCAGTGCTCGGCGTAGATCGGGTCGTCCTCGACCGCGGGGTCGAGCCACAAGCCGTAGCCCTCCTCGCCGTGGTCGAAGGTGCCCTCGAGCGGGCCGGTGCGCTTGCGGCGGCTGGGCCGTCGCGCGCGCTTCCGCGGCGCCGGCTTCTTGTCGCCGTCGTCCTCGTCGTCCTCGTCGGCGGCGCGCTTGGCGGCCTCCTCGGCGAGCTTCGCCTCTTCCTCGGCGCGGCGGGCCTCCTCGGCCTCGAGCTCCGCGGCGATGGCGGCATCGTCCTCAGCGCGGAGGTCGACCTCCTCGGGGGCGCCGGCGCTGTCGCCGTCGGCCTCGAGCTCGTTCTCGCGCTTGAAGGACTGGATCTGTTGGACGGTCACCTCGAGCTGGTGAGCGATCCAGGCGTCGGTGCGGCCCTGTCGGACCCACCCGCGAATCTGATTCAGCTGCGGACGCAGCGACCTGCGACTCATGGCGGGCGGGGAGACTAGCGCACACCACCTCGACCCCTGGGGTGCAGGCTCTATTCCCCGCTCGTCGAAATGGGTCTAGCCTTCACATCGTGGGGTACGGACGAGACAGCGCTCGACTCGGCAGGGAGACGGCGGCATGTTGGTACTGACCCGGAAGTCAAATCAATCGATCATGATCGGCGACGACATCGAGGTCTCGGTGCTGTCGATCATGGGCGAGAAGGTGCGCATCGGCATCCAGGCGCCCCGTGATATCCCGGTATTCCGGAAAGAGGTCTATCTAGAGATCCAGCAGGAGAACGTCGCTGCTGGAGCTTCTGCGCGGGCTGAAGTCGACGACGCTCTGAAGCGGCTGAGCTCGAAGCGACTCGATAGGGTTTCGCCTGCCAGGCGAGTTGACTTCGTCGAACTCGCCTTCGGCGACGTTACTTAGCCCATCACGTAGTACAGCGTCTCGAACATCGCGATCGTCACGATGACGGCGGTCGCGATCAGCGTGAGCAGGACGAGCCAGAACCGCAGCGAGCCGTGCTTCTTCGCCCGCTCGCGGTGGCGGATACTGCGTCCGCCGGATCGCCTGCGCCTGGATCCGCTCACGGCGCTCGCGATCGGCGTCGATCTCCTCGACGAAGGCGGCCTCGATGTCGGCCAGGCTTTTGCGCATCCGCATTGCCACGCCTTTGATCTTATGACGATCGGCAAGATGACCACAGGCCACGCCCCTTCCGGCGGGCCGACGCGGCCAGGCGCCGGAAGTCGTCCGCGTGGGCCACGTTGGGCGGGATCGTCAGCGGAACCGCGTAGCCGCGCCGGACCAGCGCGGCGTTGACGAACAGCGCCGTCGCGGTCGCGGTAGACATAAGCGAGCAGCCGCCCGTAGCGGTCGCGCGCCTCGGCGTCGGGCACCAGCCGCACCCGCTCGCCGGCCACCAGCCGCTCGTTGAACGCGCTGGCGCGCTTGGCGAAGCACTGCACCGGCGTGCCGGGCTTGACCGACTCCGGCGTGTCGACGCCGATGTAGCGGACCGTCTCGTCCCGCCCGCCGACCTGCACGTGGATCGTGTCGCCGTCGACGACGCGCACCACCTTCCCGCCGGACTCCGGCCCGCGCGCGGGCGAGCCGTCACCCGCCGTCGCGGTGTAGGCCGCGACGGCGAGGACCAGCAAGACGGCGATGAGACGGAGGCGCGACATCGGCGCCCGAAGCTAGCCGGGCGCCCGGTCGCCGCGGGCGAGATGTTGCAGCTAGACCGCGCGCGGCGGACTCCGCGTCGTCGTAGACCTTGATGAAGCGCAGGTAGTTGTCGGCCACCTGCTCCGCGGCGGCGCGCCGCGCTCGAGGCCGCTCGTCGAGGAAGCCCTTGAGCGCGTCCCACCAGATCGAGCGGCCGATCGCGAAGCCGATGAAGCCCTCCACCGGCGCCGCCTGCTGCAGCCAGTGGTCGACCTTCTCGTCGGAGGCGCCGCGGCCGAGCAGCACGGAGGTGACGCCCTCGCGGCCCTCGCCGGTGCGGGTCTGCTTGATCAGCATCTCCGCGTCCTCCTGCGCGTCGACGCCCTCGATCTTCCAGATGTCGACCTCGATCGCCGTAGTCCTGGATCTGCTCGATCGCGCGCCGCATCAGCTCCGGGCGCAGCTCGGCGTCGTAGCGGTCGGTGTCGCCGCCGACCGACTCGAGCTGGGCGTCCTCAGCCGGGACGAGCAGCTCGAAGAGGAACTTGCGGTCGTGCTCGTGCAGCCAGTCGGCGAGCTCCTTGAGCCGGCCGAGCTGGCGCTCGTTCATCTCCGCGTCGCCGTCAGGGTTGAGACGGACGAGGACCTTGGAGAAGTCAGGGTTGTTGTCGAGGATGTGCTGCCCGAAGTCCTCGTCGTACTGGAAGTCGAACTCGTTCTGGCCGGACTTCTCGACCGGCTGGGCGAGCTTGAGGCCGTGCTCGCGCGCGAGCGTGGGGATGTCCGAGCCGAACTGCTCGTCGACGAGCACGCCGGTGGCTTCGGCGTCGACGCCGCGCTCGACCGCGATCTCCATGCCTTCGTAGATCAGCTTCTTGGCGTCGCTGATCGTCTCCGTCTCCTCCGGGGTGGGATCGCCCTCGATCCCGAACATCTTCTTCTGGAAGGAGCCCCGGTGGTCGAAGGCGAGGATGTAGAGCTTTCCGTCATAGCCAAGGGCCATTGGGGTCCACCTTTGTCGTGACTTGGTGAGGTGGCCGACAGGCTACCCTCCCGCGCCGTGAAGCCGAACTTCACCGGCCCGAGCTACACGCTGGGCATCGAGGAGGAGCTGATGATCCTCGACCGCGAGTCGTGGGACCTCGCGAACGCGATCGAGGACCTGCTGTCCGACAGCGGGGCGCCGAGCGACGGCGACGACATGGGCGGCATCAAGCCCGAGCTCCACGAGTCGGTGCTCGAGATCGCCACCAAGCCGTGCTCCGACACGCGCGAGGCGGGCGCCGAGCTGCGCGGGCTGCGCCGCCAGGTCGCCGAGATCGCCGCAGCGCCGCAACCTCACGATCGGCTCGGCCGGCACGCACCCGTTCGCGCGCTGGGAGGACCAGCGGATCTCCGCCCGCCCGCGCTACCGCGACCTGATCGACGCGCTGCGCTTCGTCGCGCGCCAGGAGGTCATCTTCGGCCTCCACGTGCACGTCGGGATCGACGACGCCGACAAGGCCATCCACGTCGCCAACGGGATGCGCGTGCACGTGCCGGTGCTGCTCGCGCTGTCGGCCAACTCGCCGTTCTGGCGCGGCCAGGCGACCGGCCTGGCCTCGACCCGGATGCCGATCTTCCGCCAGTTCCCGCGCGTCGGGATGCCGCCCCACTACGAGGACTGGGAGGACTTCGAGAAGCGGATCGGCTTCATGGTCGACGCCAAGACGATCGAGGACTACACCTACCTCTGGTACGACGTCCGCCCGCACCCGAACTTCGGCACGGTCGAGATCCGCGCGATGGACGGGCAGACGCGCGTCGAGCACACGCTCGGCACTGGCGGCGCTGATCCAGGCGATGGTCAAGGAGCTGGCCGAGCACTACGAGGCGGGCGAGCAGCTCGCCGCCTATCCCTACGAGATGCTCGACGAGAACCGCTGGATCGCCGCCCGCCACGGCCTCGACGGCGAGATGGTCGACCTCCCGAGCTTCGAGCGCGTGCCGACGAAGGCGCTCGCCAAGCGGCTCTACGACCGGCTCGCCGAGCACGCCAAGGATCTCGGCTCGTCCGACGACCTCGAGGGGATCACGATCTGATCGAGCGCGGCAACGGCGCGCACCGCCAGCAGGTCGTCTACGAGGCCAACCACGATCTCCACGAGGTCGTGCGCGAGATCTCCGAAGCTTCCATCCCGGAGTAGTCGTCGGCGTAGACTCGGAGTCGTGGCGAGCGGTCCAGAGCTCTTCGTCGTCTGCAAGAAGTGCAACTCCGAGGTGTCCCCGTACATCACGGAGTGCCCGTACTGCGGCACGCGCCTGCGCAAGCGCGCACCCAAGCTCGACAAGGGCGGGACGCCGCGTGCCGCCAAGCGCCGCGAGCGCCCGAAGCTGAGCCGCCTCAAGCCGGGCGAGATCCCCGGCGTCCGGGTCGACGGCCGGCCCTACGCGACGATGCTGCTGGTCCTCGTCTCGGTCGTCGTCTCGCTCTGCTTCCGGGCCGGCGATCGTGCCGCTGCGCTACCTCGACGACGTCGTGGCCACCAGCCCGCTGGACGGCGAGTACTGGAAGCTCATCACGCAGCTGTTCGTGTACTACAGCTCGACCGGCTACGAGATCGCCGCGCTGGGCGCGATCTTCCTGTTCGGCTGGCTGCTGGAGCGCCGCCACGGCGCGTGGGCGACGCTGCTCGTGTTCTTCCTCGGCGGCCTCGCCGGCTCCGCGCTCGTGCTCGTGCTCGACCCGACCGGCGGCACGATCGGCGCCAACTCCTCGGCGCTCGCGCTGCTCGCGGCGTGGTCGATGCGCGACATCCTGGCCCGCCGCCGCGGCGAGGAGGACGACGCCGACCTGCTCGGCGTGCTCGCGATCGCGGTCCTGCTCGTGCTGCTGCCGGTGGCATCGGTCGAGCCGAACTCGCTCGCCGGCCTCGCCGGCGGCATCACGGGGATCGTGCTCGGGCTGTTCCTGGCCCGGCTGCCGCAGCGCTAGACGACGGAGATCGTGCCGGGCTCGCCCGGGACGAGCCGGCCGACGACCCAGCCCTCCATGGCTCCGGGCACGGCGGCGAGCAGCCCGCCGGAGGTCATCGCGTCGCACAGCGAGCCGCCGCACCGGCTCGGGCACGTCCTCGCCCCAGGTGGTGAACGACTCCGCGTCGAGCCGGTTGCGCTTGGACCCGCCGGCCAGCGCCTGCTCGCCCTCGAGCAGCGCGAGCACGCCGTCGATGGCCGGCACCGACGGCGGCGTCGATCTCCGCCGCCAGGCCGCTCGCCGCCGCCAGCTCGTGCACGTGGCCGAGCAGGCCGAAGCCCGTGACGTCGGTGAGCGCGTGCGCGCCCGCCTCGCGGGCAGCGACGGCGGCGCGGTCGTTGAGCGTCGTCATCACCTCGATCGCGCGCGCCACGAGGTCGTCGTCGGCCAGCCCGCGCTTGATCGCGGTCGCCACCGTCCCGGCGCCCAGCGGCTTGGTCAGCACCAGCGCGTCGCCGGGCGCGCCGCCGGCGTTGGTGAGCACGGCGTCGGGGTGGACGGTGCCGGTCACCGCGAGCCCGTACTTCGGCTCGGGGTCGTCGATCGAGTGGCCGCCGACGATGCTCGCACCCGCGGCAGCGACCGCGTCGGCGCCGCCGCGCAGGATCTCCGCCAGCACCTCCGGCCCGAGCGTCTCGAGCGGGAACGCGACGAGGTTGAGCGCCGAGACCGGCACGCCGCCCATCGCGTAGATGTCCGACAGCGCGTTGGTGGCGGCGATGCGCCCGAACGCGTACGGGTCGTCGACGATCGGGGTGAAGAAGTCGGCGGTCTGGACCAGCGCGATGTCGTCGCTCAGCTTCACCACGCCGGCGTCGTCGGCGGTGTCGGTGGCGACCAGCACGCGCGGGTCGGTGGGGAGCGGCAGACCGGCGACGATCGGCCGCAGGTCGGCGGCGGACAGCTTGCAACCGCAGCCCGCGCCGTGGGAGAGGGAGGTCAGGGCAGGCGGCATCTCCCTCCTATGATGCCGGGCCGTGCCCGAGTACACCGACGCGCAGCTCGACGCTGCGGTGGAGGCGCTCAGCGACCCGGCGGTGCTGGAAGAGGCCCAGCAGCTGGTGGCCGCGACCGCGCCGCAGCTGCAGGGGATCCTCAACGAGGCGCTCGAGTCGTCCGACTGGTTCGGCTCCGCCCATCAGGCCGAGGTGCTGCGCGCCGCCGGGGTCGCAGACCCCGACGAGCGGATCGCCGCCGTGCGCACGCTGATCGCCGAGGAGACCCGCGTCAGCATGCTGATCGGCGTCGCGGTCGGGTACGAGCTCGCGAGACAGCTGACACGAGGAGACTGAACAAACTGATGGCAGTGGACATCCGCTTCCTGGGCCACTCGGCCGTCGAGCTCACGTCGGGCGACACGACCGTCCTGGTGGACCCGTTCATCACCGGCAACCCGAAGGCCACGGTCGAGGCCTCCGAGCTCGAGCCGACCCACATCTTCTTGACCCACGGGCACCAGGACCACTACGGCGACATCATCGACATCGCCAAGCGCACGAACGCGACCGTGGTCGCACTGACCGAGATCGCCGGCGAGATCGGCGAGCAGGGCGTCGAGAACGTCGTCAACCCGAACTTCGGCGGCACGGTCACGTTCGACTGGGGCTGGGTCAAGCTGGTGCCCGCCGTCCACACGTCGACGACGCCCAACGGCACCGTCACGCCGCCCGCGGGCCTGCTCATCCACATCGGCGGCACGCTCGTCTACCACCTGGGCGACACCGCGCTGTTCTCCGACATGCAGCTGATCTCCCGCCGCGGGGACAAGGTCGACGTCGCGCTCGTGCCGATCGGCGGCCACTTCACGATGGACCGCCACGACGCCGTCACCGCCGTCGAGTTCATCAACCCCGGCACCGTGATCCCCGTCCACTACGACACGATGCCGGTGATCGAGACCGACGCCGAGGCGTTCAAGGCCGACGTCGAGTCCCAGACGAGCGCGCAGGTCGTGATTCTGCAGCCCGGGGAGACGCATTCCGCGTGACTCACGCGATCGTCCTGATCGAGGCCGAGCGCTCGGCCATGCCGACCCTCGGCGGGCAGCTCGCCGACGTCGAGGGCGTCGCGGAGGCCTACTCCGTGACGGGTGAGTGGGACTTCGTGGCGATCATGCGCGTCCGCGACCCGGACGAGCTCGCGCCGCTGATCACCGGCCGGCTCGCCCAGATCGACGGGATCAAGCGCACGCACACGATGGTCGCGTTCGAGGTCTTCTCCGAGCACGACCTGGAGGCGCTGTTCTCGATCGGCGACTAGCGGCGGCGCTGGTCGCTGCGGTCGTGCTCGCGGGGTGCGGTGAGAAGACCGAGCCCTCCGCGCCGCCGAAGGCGACGCACGTCGCAGGCGGCGGGCGGCGGCGACGAGGAGCCGATCCGCCAGCGCGTGGCGATCACCGTCGGGCGGGAGGCGATCAAGCCCGTGCGGGTGCAGGTCAACGCGTTCCTCGGCATCCGCCTGATCGTCCGCAACGCCACGCGCCGCGAGCAGGTCGTGAGCGTCCGCGGCACCCGCCCGTCGCGCAAGCTCGAGGTCGGGCCCGGCAAACGGGCGAACCTCGACCTGGCGGGCCTGCGGCCGGGCCGCTACCGGATCGTGAGCGAGCCGGCCGGCAGCGCGCTGCTCGTCGTGAAGCGCACCACGCCCTAGGTTGGCCAGCCAGCCAGTCGGGGCTGTAGGCTGCGCCACATGTCCGATACCGCCCCGCGCACCGAGCGCACCGACTACCAGGCGACAAGCGACCCCGCGCTGCTCGAATCCGCGGACCGGGGGGCGAAGCTGCTCGACTACGGGCAGCTGTACGAGCTGTGGGAGCGCCAGCAGTGGGCGACGCAGGACATCGACTTCACGCAGGACCGCATCGACTGGCACGAGCGCATCGACCCCGAGGAGCGCTTCCAGCGCATGTACGGGCTGTCGTCGTTCTTCATCGGCGAGCAGCGGGTGGCCGCCGAGCTCGGGCCGATGATGCGCGCGGCTCCGCAGGAGGACATGCGGATCTTCCTGTGCACGCAGATCGCCGACGAGGCGCGCCACGTCGCGTTCTTCGACCGCTTCTACGCCGAAGTCGGCGTGCTCGAGTCCGACAACCTCCAGGACCGCCTCGAGGAGAACGTCCAGTACATCAACAAGGAGTTCGGCGTCCTGTTCGACGAGATGCTGCACTCGCGGGTGGACCGGCTCGCGGTCGAGCCCGAGGACCTCGAGACGCTCGTCGAGACCGTGACGATCTACCACATGGTCATCGAGGGCATGCTCGCCCTCACCGGCCAGCACTTCATCATGGATTACAACGAGCGCGTGGGGACGCTGCCGGGCTTCGTGGAGGGCTTCACCAAGGTCGCGCGCGACGAGCACCGCCACGTCGCGTTCGGCGCGCGCTTCCTGCGCGACATGGCCCGCCGCGACCCGCGCTACATCGACGCGATCCAGCGCACGCTCGTCGAGGTCGGCCCGGTCGCCGACGGCGTCCTCAAGCCACCGTGGATGGAGGGCGGCGACGACGAGGTGACGCTGTTCGGCGTCTCGGTGGCCGAGACGCGCGCCTTCGCGATGAAGGCGCTCGAGCGGCGGATGAAGGTCATCGGCCTCCTGCAGGCCGCATGAGCACGCCGGAGATCGACTTCGACCAGTTCCTCGCGGTCGACATGCGCGTCGGCCGCGTGACCGCGGTCGACGACTTCCCCGAGGCGCGCAAGCCGGCCTGGAAGCTCACGATCGACTTCGGGCCGGAGATCGGCGTCAAGCGCTCGTCCGCCCAGATCAGCGAGTACACCCGCGAGGAGCTCGAGGGCCGGCTCGTGGTGGCGGTCGTCAACTTCCCGCCGCGCCAGATCGGGCCGTTCATGTCGCAGGTGCTGACGCTCGGCGCGTCAGACGAGAACGGCCGGATCATCCTGCTGCAACCCGAGGCCGACGTGCCCGTCGGCGCCCGGATCCACTAAGGGACGGTCGGGACCGGCGTCGTCGTCGGCGCGGGCGACGGCGACGGCGAGGGCGACGGCGAAGGAGACGGCGACGGGGTCGGCATCGGCGTCGGTGTGCCGGTCGGCGTCGGGCCGGGCGTCGTGGTCGGCGCCGGGGTCGGCTGCGGCGTGGGCTGCGCGGCCGCCGGCGGCGGAGTGGGCTGGGTCGCCGGCGCCGACTGGCCGGGCGGCAGCGCGCCGCCGCTCGGCTGCGTCGAGCCGGCGGGGTTGATCGGCGTCGAGGTGTCGCCCTCGCGCTGCTCGCGCAGCGGGTCGATGGCGGCGACCAGCGTCGGCTCCTTCGTCTTCGTCTGTGTCTTCGTCGGCGCGGAGGTCTTCTTGCCGGCGTCGTCCTTGCGGGCGGCGCGCTGCTTGTGCGCGACCGGCTTCGACGCGGCAGGCTGCGGCGTCGAGTTGACGGCGACCGGGGCGGCGGGCGCGGGCGCCGCGGTGGCGGCAGGCGTCGTCGCGGAGGCGATGGCGGTCGACGGCTTGGCGCGGTCGACGGCGACGTGCTTGGCCTCGACGGCGCCGGCGGTGACGATCGCGGCGGCGGCGAGGCCGGCGGCGGCCTTGGTGGCCAGCGCGCTCGCGCCCGCCTGCAGCGCGCCACCTGCGGCGGCGGCGCCGGCGGCGGTCCCGCCACCCGCGGCGGCAGCGGTGCCGCCGCTGGCCGCGGCGGTCGTGCCGAGGTGCGCGAGCAGCGTCTTCTTGAGCAGCAGCAGCGGTGCGACCGGGAAGATCGCGGCGAGCGCCTTGTTGGTCTCGCGCAGCTGCTTGCGGAACGTCGCGCAGCGGTCGCACTGGCGCAGGTGGCGGCGCACGGGCGCGCTGGTGCGGCGCAGCCCTTCGGCGACCTCGCCGAGCTCGTCGCGGACCTCCTCGCAGGTCAGCAGCCGCGCCTCGGCCGCCTCGGCGAGCGACACGCGGGCGCGCACGAGCAGCGACTTGACCGACGGCACCGTGGTCTCCATGGCGTCGGCGATCTGCTCGTAGGAGAGCGCGTCGATCTCGCGCAGCAGCAGCGCGGTGCGCTGCGTCTCCGGCAGATCCTGGACGTCGGAGACGAGCAGCCGGAACTCCTCGCGCTTGTGGACCTTGTCCGCCGTCGTGGTGCCGCCCTCGGACAGGTGGATGTCCATCGAGTCGACGCCCACCGCCTGCGTGCGGCGCAGGTGGTTGAGCGAGCGGTTGCGCGCGATCCGGTACAGCCACGGGCGCACGTTGATCGGCCGGTCGTCCGCGAGCATCGCGTTGAACGCCGCGGCGAAGACCTCCTGCAGCACGTCCTCCGCGTCCTCCTTGGAGGAGAGCATGTGGCGGCAGAACGCGAGCAGGCGCGCCTGGTAGCGCGCGACCAGCGCCTCGAACGCGGGCTGGTTGCCCCGCCGTACGAGCGCGACCAAGCGCTCGTCCGACTGCAACCGCAGCAGGGGCGAGCGGCCGTGTAGGCCGGCAGAGCCGGCGTGTTGTAAGGCTGAAGCTTCCACGCGTGAGAAGAAGACCTGCGCTCGTACAACCCCAGAGCAGCAGGGAAGTTGCTCCGTTTCAGGGTAGCCGTACGATTCCCGCGGCAGGCCCGGGTAGGCAAACTGGCAAAGTCGGCCCTCTTAAGAGGGCTGCCCCTGTGGCATTGTGGGTTCGAGTCCCACCCCGGGCACTGGTCGGGCAGCTTGAGTTTGCTCAAGAAATTCGACAGGGTAGGGATGGTCTATGGACGCCATTCGCTCCATGCGATTGAAAGCCGTGCGCTGCACAGAGTGCGGCGATGCGCGCTGGAGTCTCTTCTCCTCCGCCGACACCGCACAGCCCTGCGAGCTGTGCGGCGGTCAGATGATGGTCGAGCGGCGCATGCCCGGGTCCGGGCCGCGCACGCTGCTGCGCGAGCGCCGCAATGCGCGGGTGCCGCGCACGCGCGCACCGTTGCCGCACTGAGTCGCGCACATTGAGCTTGTGTTAGGTGCATTGGCCGAGGTCAATGAACCTGACGATGCGGGTATCCCCCATCACCGATAGACGCACCGGCTTGCAGTGTGACCTCGGTCACGGACGACCGCAAGTTCTGAGGTGCGATCTCGTTCGAGGCTCTGGGGAATGCGGCTTACGGGGGATCTCATCGTTCGCGCGGCGGCCTTGGCCGCCGTTCTTGTCGTGGCCATCGTGGTCGCGGTCCTTCTGCTGAGCGGACCCGGCGGCAGCTACACGGTCAAGGCGCACTTCCAGAACGCCGCGCAGCTCGTCAAGGGCAACCTCGTCCAGACCGGCGGCGCGCCGGTCGGCAAGGTCACGAACATCGACCTCACCGACGACGGCCAGGCCGAGATCACGATGAAGATCGACGAGGCCTACGCGCCGCTGCGCCGCGGCACGCTGGCCACCGTCCGCCAGGCCTCGCTGTCGGGCGTCGCCAACCGCTACATCGACCTGCGCATGGCGCCGCAGAGCGCCAAGAAGATCCCCGACAAGGGCGTCATCGAGCAGGACGCGACGACGACGGCGGTCGACCTCGACCAGATCTTCAACACGTTCGACCCCGAGACGCGCAAGGCGCTGCAGGGCGTGATCGACGGCTCGGCCAACCAGATCAAGGGCCAGGGCAAGGCGTTCAACGAGGGCATCGCCTACCTCAACCCGTCGCTCGCCGCCTCGAGCCGCCTGTTCCGCGAGCTCAACCGCGACACGCCGCTGCTCGAGCGCTTCATCGTCTCCTCGTCGCAGCTCGTCACCGACATCGCCGACCGCCACGACGATCTGGCCGGCCTCGTCGACGACCTCGCCACGACGACGACCGCGATCGGCAACCAGAAGGAGGCGCTCGCCGAGTCGATCGGCCGCCTGCCCGACTTCGAGCGCCGCGCCAACACGACGTTCGTCAACCTGCGCGCCGCGCTCGACGACCTCGACCCGCTCGTCGAGGACTCCAAGCCCGTGGCGAAGAAGCTGCGCCCGTTCCTCGCCGAGCTGCGCCCGCTCGCCCGCGACGCGCGCCCGACGATCAACGACCTCTCGAAGATCGTCTCGCGCCCCGGCGGCGCCAACGACCTGATCGAGCTGACGAAGCTGCAGCTGCCGCTGCGCGACGTCACGACGCGCAAGTTCGAGGCCAACGGCAAGCAGCGCGACGGCGCGTTCAAGGTCTCCCAGGACGCGCTCAAGGGCAACACGCCCGAGTTCGCCTTCTTCCGCCCCTACACGCCCGACCTGCTCGGCTGGTTCGACGACTTCAGCCACTCCGGGACCTATGACGCGCTCGGCGCCGCCTCGCGCGTCGGCATCCACGCCAACCCGTTCGCGCTCACCGGCGCCGCCGGCGCGGGCCAGTACGAGCTGATCCCGCCGGACCTGCGCGACGAGGCGCTGCTGGCGACGCTCGAGCGCCGCCAGAACAACCGCTGCCCCGGCGGCGGCGAGCACAAGGCCGCCGACGGCAGCGGTCCCTACAAGCCCACCCCCGACTTCCCCTGCGACCCGTCGCAGGTGCTCCCCGGCAAATGAGGCGCGCCCTCGTCGTCATCCTCGTCCTCGCCGGTGCGGGCGCCTACGCGCTCACGTCGACCGGCGCGAAGGAGGAGAGCGGCTCGAAGTTCACCGTCGAGTTCGACAACGCGTTCGGGCTCGTCAAGGGCGGCGACGTCAAGGTCGCCGGCGTCCGCGCGGGCACGGTCTCGAAGCTGCGGCTCGACAAGAAGAGCCACCGCGCGCTCGTCGACTTCGAGCTCACCAAGCAGGGCTTCGGCTCGCTGCGCACCGACTCCACCTGCGAGTCGCGCCCGCAGTCGCTGATCGGCGAGTACTTCATCGACTGCACGCCTGGCAAGTCGAGCGACAAGCTCAAGCCGGGCGCGACGATCCCCGTCGAGCAGACCACCTCGACGATCCCCGCCGACCTGCTCGCCAACGTCATGCGCCGCCCCTATCGCGAGCGGCTGCGGATCATCCTCGACGAGCTCGGCGCCGGCGTCGGCGGCCGCGCCGAGGACCTCAACGCGACGATCCGCCGCGCCAGCCCGGCGCTGCGCGAGACCGACCGGGTGCTCGAGATCCTCGGCCGCCAGAACCAGGTCCTGAAGGACCTGACCAGCAACGCGGACACGGTGATCGGCGACCTCGCCGGCAACCACCGCAACGTCGGGCGCTTCGTCAAGGAGGCCGAGGACGTCGCCACGACCTCGGCGACGCGCCGCCGCGAGATCGCCGACGGGCTCCAGCGCCTGCCGACCTTCCTGCGCGAGCTGCGCCCGACGATGGCCGAGCTCGGCGCCACCGCCGACGCCTCGACCCCGTACCTGGCCGACCTCAACGCGTCGGCCGGGCAGCTCGAGCGCTTCCTCAACGACCTCGGCCCGTTCGCGGACGCGAGCAAGGAGAACGTCCGCACGCTCGCCAAGACCGCCGATACCGCGCGGCCCGCGATCGAGTCGGCGAAGCCGACGGTCGCCGAGCTCACCAAGACGACGGAGAAGGTGCCCGAGCTCGCCAACAACCTCGAGATCGTGCTGCGCGATCTCGACGACCGCAAGCGCGCGGTCGAGAAGGACAAGCGCTCACCGGGCGGCCAGGGCTACACCGGCTTCGAGGCGTTCCTGTCCTACGTCTTCGACCAGATGATGGCCATCAACATCTTCGATGAGAACGGCTACATCCTGAAGGTCAACCTGTCGGCCTCGGAGTGCAGCGAGTACCAGAACGCGGACTCGATCAAGCGCAAGGAGAAGGAGAGCCCCGGCTTCATCTCCCGCTGCCTCGCCGGCCTCGGCCCGAACCAGCCCGGCGTCACCACCGCCGACCCGACCGACACCGGCGTCGAGGACCCCGGCGCCGCGCCGCCGGCGTCCAAGAAGAAGGCGAAGAGCAAGAAGAAGAAGACCAAGCAGGAGAAGGACCGCGAGCAGAGCAAGAACGCGCCCGGCCAGCCCGACCTCAAGAAGGCGCTCGACAAGCTGCTCAAGCAGGGCGGCGGCGGCAACACCCCGAACGTGCCGACGCCGTCGCTGCCGAACGTGCCCCTTCCCAACGTTCCGCTGCCCAACGTGCCGGTGCCGAACGTGCCCGGCGTGACCGGGGGCGGCGGCTCAAGCGGCCAGTCGGTCAACCCCAACGACCTCCTCGACTACCTGCTGAGCCCATGAGAGGCCGCAACGCGTCATCCGTGTTCGCCAACCCCGTGCTCGTGGGCGCGGTGACCGTGCTCGTGATCATCGTCGCGGTCTTCCTCTCCTACAACGCCAACAACGGCCTGCCGTTCGTGCCGACCACGACGCTGAAGGTGCGCTTCGCCAACGGCGAGAACCTGGTCAGGGGCAACGAGATCCGCTCCGGCGGCTTCCGCATCGGCGTCGTCGAAGACATGAAGCCGGTGCAGCTCTCGGCCGGTCGCGTCGGCGCCGAGCTCAAGCTCAAGCTCGACAAGACGATCGGCAAGGTCCCCGAGGACTCGCGCTGGCGCATCCGCCCGCGCTCCGCGCTCGGCCTCAAGTACCTCGAGCTGACCGAGGGCCGCTCGAAGACGGCGTTCCAGGACGGCGACACGGTGCCGCTCGAGCAGACCGCGACCAACGTCGACCTCGACGAGGTCTTCAAGATGTTCGACGCCAAGACGCGGCGCGCCAGCCAGGAGAACCTGCACGGCTTCGGCGACGCGTTCGCGGGCCGCGGCGCGGCCGTCGGGCGCAGCGTCGAGGAGCTGCCGCGCCTGTTCGAGCACCTCGAGCCGGTCGCGAACAACCTCGCCGATCCGCAGACCCAGCTGCCGCAGTTCTTCAAGGAGCTCGGCGACGCGGCGCGCATCGTCGCCCCGATCTCGGAGACCAACGCGCGGCTGTTCACGACGATGGCCGACACGTGGGAGGCCATCGGGCGCGACCCCGAGGCGCTGCAGCAGTTCCTCACCAAGCAGTCGCCGACGATGGACGCCGCGATCTCGTCGTTCCAGGTCCAGCGCCCGTTCCTGCGCGAGCTGACCACGTTCTCGAAGGACTTCTCGGGCGCGACCAGCGAGCTGCGCGGCGCGCTGCCCGACATCAACCCGGCGCTCGAGACCGGCACGCGGGTCCAAAAGCGCGTCCCCGAGCTCAACGAGAAGCTCGAGGGCACGTTCGCGGCGCTCAAGGACCTCACCTCGGCGCCGTCGACCAACGCCGCGATCCGCGCGCTGACCGCCACCGTCACCACGCTCAACCCGCAGCTGCGCTTCTACGGCCCGTTCGTCACGGTCTGCAACGCCCCGACGTACTTCTTCACCTACCTCGCCGAGCACTTCTCCGAGGCCGACAGCACCGGCGAGTCGCAGCGCGCGCTGCTCAACTTCGCGGGCCAGCAGGACGACTCGATCGGCGCGATCGGCGCCGACGAGCCGGCCAACGGCAACGAGGTCAAGGAAGGCAACAAGCAGTACCTGCACGCCGACCCGTACGGCGCGGCGATCACGCCCGACGGCCGCGCCGACTGCGAGGCCGGCCAGCGCGGCTACCTCGAGCGCAACGCCCGCTTCTACGACAAGCGCTACAAGATCGAGCAGGACGCGCGGACGCCGGGCGCCCAGGGCCCGACGTACAAGGGCCGCGCGCGCGTGCCCGCCGGCCAGACCTACACCTCGGTCCCGGAGACCGGGCCGTACGCCGAGATCGCCCCTTCCTCGAGCGGTGAGCGATGAGGAAGCGTCGCGGGGGCATGAGCACGCTGACCGTCGGCCTCTTGGCGCTCGTCGTCACGATCGTCGGCGTCTACCTCGGCTTCACGAAGTCGATCCCGTTCCGCTCCCACTACGAGGTCAAGGCCGCGTTCAAGAGCGCGAACAACATCCGCCGCGGATCGCCGGTGCGGATCGCCGGCGTCGAGGTCGGCAAGGTCACGAAGATCGAGCGCGGCCACGAGGGCGACGAGGGCGCCGTCCTCACGATGCGGATCCAGGACAAGGGCCGCCCGCTGCACCCCGACGCGCACTTCAAGATCCGCCCGCGCATCTTCCTCGAGGGCAACTTCTTCGTCGACGTCACGCCCGGCACGTCGAGCCGCGAGGTCGCCGACAACCACACGTTCCCGGTCCAGCAGACCGACACGCCGGTGCAGCTCGACGAGGTCCTGACCGCGCTGCAGACCGACACCCGCGAGGACCTCAAGACCGTGCTGCGCGAGTACTCGTCGGGCCTCAAGGGCAAGGGCGCCAAGGGCTTCAACGGCTCGATCAAGTACTGGAAGCCGGCCTACCGCGACTCGGCAATCGTCTCCGAGGCGACGCTCGGCGAGAAGGAGCACGACCTCTCGGGCTACATCGACCGCGCCGGCATCGTGGCCGGCGCGCTCGACCGCCACCGGGAGCAGCTCAAGGACCTGATCACGAACTTCCGCGTCACGGCGGGCGCCTTCGCCCGCGAGAACGGCAACCTCGAGGCCGCGATCGCCGAGCTGCCGCGCACGCTGCGTACCGCCCAGCCGGCGCTCGCCGCGCTCAACCGCTCGTTCCCCGGCCTGCGCGGCTTCGCCCACGACATCCGCCCGGGCGTCGAGAACTCCGAGGAGACGATCGACGTCTCGCTGCCGCTGCTCAAGCAGCTGCGCGGGCTCGTCTCGCAGCCGGAGCTGCGCGGCCTGACCGCCGACCTGCGCCCGACGGTTCCGGCGCTCGCGAGCTTCGCGAACGCGAGCGTGCCGCTCAGCAAGCAGGTCCGGCAGGCGTCGAGCTGCCAGACCGAGGTCATCCTGCCGTGGAGCAAGGACAAGCTCGAGGACAAGAAGTTCCCGTCGACCGGGCCGGTCTACCAGGAGCTGCCGAAGCCGTTCCCGGGCCTCGCCGGTGAGAGCCGCTCCGGCGACGCCAACGGCCAGTGGTTCCGCGTGCTCGCCGCCGGCGGCACGAACCTCGTGACCTTCGGCCCCGGCGTCTACGGCACGACCGCGCTGCCGATCCTCGGCGTCAACCCGCAGAAGCCGAAGGCGCGCCCGCCGCTGAACGCCGACGCGCCGTGCGAGAACCAGCAGACGCCTGACCTGCGCTCGACCCCCGGCGCGCCGCCGCCGCAGCACAAGGTCGACACGAGCAGCAAGTTGTTCAAGGACCGCTGGACCAAGGTCCGCCAGTACGGCATCGATCTGATGCGCCTGCAGCTCAAGCGCGAGGGCGTCGCGGACAAGTTCAAGGTCCTCGACAAGGACATCACGCTCGAGGACATCAAGAAGATGGCGAAGGCGAACGACAAGTGACCGCGATCAAGAAGAATCTCGGGAACTTTGCCGCGATCATCGGCCTGATCATCGTCGCCGCGGGCGTGTCGCTGTACATCCTCGATCAGCAGCGGCTGCGGATCCCGTTCTTCGAGCCCAAGCCCTACCAGCTCAAGGCCGAGTTCTCGACCGCGCAGGCCGTGGTCGCCGGCCAGGGCCAGACGGTGCGCGTCTCCGGCGTGCGCATCGGCGACATCGGCGGCGTCGACCTCAAGAACGGCCACGCCGTGATCAAGATGGACATCGACCAGGAGTACAAGGACCTGGTCCACACCAACGCGACCGCGCTGCTGCGGCCCAAGACCGGCCTGAAGGACATGTTCATCGACCTCCAGCCCGGCGGCGGCGACGCGCCGGTGGCCAAGCGCGGCTTCACGATCCCGATCCGCGCGACGCAGCCCGACGTCAACCCCGACGAGGTGCTCTCGGTGCTCGACACCGACACGCGCGAGTACCTGCAGCTGCTGGTCAACGGCCTCGGCGGCGGGCTCGAGGGGCGCGGCGGCGACCTGCGCGACCTGTTCGCGCGCTTCGAGCCGACGCACCGCGACCTCGCGCTCGTCAACGGCGCCGTCGCGACGCGCCGCAAGCAGCTGCGCCATCTCGTCACGTCGCTGAACGTGCTCTCCAAGGAACTGGCGTCGCGCGACGACGACCTCGCCCAGCTCGTCAACTCCTCCTCGGCGGTGTTCGACTCATTCGCCAAGGAGCAGGCCAACGTCTCCTCCGCGGTCAGCGAGCTGCCGAGCACGCTGAAGCAGACCACCGACACGCTCGGGCGCGTCCAGACGTTCGCCGAGCTGCTCGGCCCGACGACCGAGAAGCTGCGGCCGGCGGCGCGCGCGCTCGCCCCCGCCAACGAGGCCGTGCGCCCGTTCGCCCGCGAGGCGACCCCGCAGCTGCGCAAGAGCATCCGGCCGTTCGTCCGCGAGTCGCGCCCGCTCGTGCGCGACCTGCGACCCGTCTCGACGCAGCTCGCGAAGGCCGGCCCGGACCTGACGCAGGTGGTCTTCCGCTTCAACCGCTTCCTCAACCTGCTCAGCTACAACCAGAACGGCAAGGAGGCCCCGGAGAACGCGGCCCGCCAGGAGGGCTACCTGTTCTGGCTGGCCTGGCTGAACCACTCGGCGACCCAGCTGTTCTCGAGCTCCGACGCCCACGGCACGCTGCGCCCGGTCACGATCGCCGCGCCGTGCGCGACGCTCACGCAGGTGCTGCAGGCGCAGCCCGAGCTCGAGTTCACGTCGGTGCTGACGCCGCTGCTGACCGACTCGAAGGCGTGCAACGGCGGCACCGACGGCGGCAACCAGCCGGAGCTCCCCGAGCTCCCGGACCTCCCGATCGGCAAGAAGAAGAAGGGCTGATGCAGACTTCAACGCCCTCCTTCTCGCGCGTCCTCGTCATGGTCGTCTTCGCGCTCTCCTGCTTCGGGCTGCTGCTGTTCCTGTGGCTGTCGTTCGGCGGGCCGATCCCGCTGAAGCCGAAGGGCTACCGCGTCCAGGTCGGCTTCCCCGAGGCGACCCAGCTCGGCCTCGAGGCCGACGTCCGCGTGGCCGGCGTGTCGGTCGGCAAGCTGCGCAAGAAGACGCTCGACCCCAACTCCAACCGCACGCTCGCCGTGCTCGAGATCGACCGCAAGTTCGCGCCGCTGAAGACCGACACGAAGGCGACGCTGCGCCAGAAGTCGCTGCTCGGCGAGACCTACGTCGAGCTGACGCCGGGCTCGTCGGAGAAGACGGTGCCCGAGGGCGGGCGCCTGCCCAACGGCAGCGTCAAGCCGACCGTCGAGCTGGACGAGATCTTCCGCGCGCTCGACCCGCAGACGCGCGCGCAGTTCCGCACCTGGCAGCAGGACCTCGCCGAGGGCATCCAGGGCCGCGGCCAGGACTTCAACGACGCGCTCGGCACGCTGCCCGGCTTCGCGCACGACGGTGCCGACATCGTCGAGGTGCTCGACTCGCAGGAGGGCGCGGTCACCGGGCTCGTCAAGAACACCGGCGTGACGTTCGGCGCGCTGACCCAGAACGAGCAGCAGCTCTCGAACCTGATCACCTCGGCGGGCCGCGTGTTCGACGCCACCGCTTCGCAGCAGGACAACCTCGCCGAGACGATCAGGATCCTGCCGACATTCCTCGACGAGTCGAAGGCGACCGTCCAGCGCCTGCGCACGTTCTCGCGTAACACGCAGCCGCTGATCGAGGACCTGCAGCCGGTCGCGCGCGATCTCCAGCCGACGCTGCGCGACGTACGCGCGCTCTCACCCGACCTGCGGCGCTTCTTCCACGACCTCGACCCGCTGATCACCGCGAGCCGCACCGGTCTGCCGGCGGGGAGCGAGGTCCTGCGCGGGCTCAAGCCGACGCTGGCCGAGCTGACCCCGTTCCTGACGCAGATCAACCCGATCCTGCAGTACCTCGAGGCGTCGCAGTTCCAAGTCTCCGACTTCATCACCAACGGCGCGGCCGCACTCGCCGACACCGAGCCCTCGACGAGTGGCGGGGTCGGTCACTACCTCCGCCAGTTCGGCCCGCTCGGCGCCGAGAGCCTCGCGATCCATCGCGAGCGGCTGAAGACGAACCGCGGCAACTCCTACCCCGGCCCGCTCGCGCTGTTCGGCGACCTCGAGGGCAAGGGCATCTTCCCCAATTACGACTGCAAGCCGAGCGGCGGCGAAGTCGCGCCCACCGAGGGCAACCCTGGCTGCCGCACCGCCGACCCGCAGGACTTCGTGGCGGGTGCCCAGGGCACGTTCCCGCATGTCCACGAGGCGGACTACTCCGCAGGCAAGAAGTAGCCGCGGCGCCGCTTAAGCGGCTTCTGCGTGACTGCGCGCCGCGGCGTCGGCGAAGCCCGTGAGGAGCCCGTCGGCGAGCTTGCGGTTGCCGTCGAACTCGAGGTCGTCGAGGTCGCCCTCGGGGCCGAGCGCGCGCACCCATGCCGCGACGCTCCCGCGGACGGTGGCGGTCGGCGTGCCCTCGCGCTCGCGCTCTGCGATCTCGACGCTGCCGTCGCGCATCGTGACGAGGTAGCGGCGCTCGGGCGCCTCACCCTCGGCGTCGACGATGAGCTCGACTGCGCCTTCGAGGCCGGCGGGCGGCTCGAGAAGTCCGGGAGCGAGGCGGAAGATCGCGCCGACGTTGACGTCCTCGCCCGCGCGTGGTGCGGTCCACGTCCAGTCGTAGCCCCACTGGGCGAGCGCGCCGAGCACGGGCATCAGCTCGCGCGAGCGCTCGGTCAGCTCGTAGTCGACGCGCGGCGGTACCTCGCGGTAGCGCTGGCGTGTGAGCAGGCCGTCGGCGACCATGCGGTTGAGGCGCGAGCGCAGCTGCTCGGTCGAAATGCCGGGCAGCACGCGCTGCAGCTCGACGAAACGACGAGGGCCTGCGGCGAGGTCGCGGATGATGAGCAACGTCCACTTGTCGCCGACCAGATCGAGGGCCCGTGCATCTGGGGACCACTGGTCATACGGATGACGCTTGGGGGGAGGCGCAGCCGGGATGAGAGGACTCCGGTTTTCGGCAGTAGTGCTGGAGAAACCCAGCATACCGGTCTTCGCTCATTTGGCATACCACTAACTTGCCGCCAGTTCTCTGTTAGCGCGACGTTGGACCCATCAGGCAGGAGGTCAGCCGCAAGACGCGGTCCTCACTATCGAACCGCAGAAAGCCGAAGAAGGGGCAATGGGTCAAGTCATCGATCTCGCACAGCGCAGGGATGCTGCTCAGCGCAAGACGCGCAGGCGCGAGCCACTCCGGGCACAGCTGTTCTTCGATCTCGCATGCCCGTTCACGTATCTCGCGATCGAGCGCGTCGAGCGCGCGTTCCCGCAGGTGACGTGGACCGCGACCTCGTCCGAGACGCTGCAGCGACGCCGCCTGGCCGACGACCCTGATGGTGTCGATCTTGTGCGCGCCGCGGCGGAGCGACGCGCCGCCCAGCTGCGTCTTCCATTGGTCTGGCCGGAGCACTTCCCACGTGAGGTACCGGCGGCCATGCGCGCCGCCGCGTACGCGTCCGAGCAGGGGCGCGGCGGCGAGTTCGTCCTGGCCGCGGGCCGGCTCGCGTTCGCCGGCGGCTTCGACCTCGACGACCCGGAGATCCTGGCCGAGGCGGCGGCTGCCGCCGGCATCCCGCTCGAGGACTGCCTGCACGCCGCGGGCGACTTCGGACGCGACGGCGTTGCGGAGGAGGTCGGCCGCAGGCTGCTGGCGGCGGGAGCCGACCGGCTGCCGGTGCTGCGGGTCGGCCGGTCGCTGTTCTGGGGCGAGCAGAAGGTCGGTGCTGCGGCGGCGTCGGTGCGCCAGTCCACCCCGGCGCTCGCGCGCCGGGGCATCTAGCTCGCTGCTCTACGGGCTGACGAGACCCGCGAGGATCTGCGCGTTCATCGCGTCGACCGTGTCAGGACGCTCGGCGTCGTCCTCGATCGGCGCGAGGCTCGCCCACGCGTAGTCGGTCTCGTTGAGAAGCAGGTCAAGATCCGCATAGGGCGTGTGGCTGCCCGGGATGACCGTGATCTGAGGTTCGTCCATGTCCGTGACGCTAGAACCGCGTCTGCCGATTCGCACGGGCTGTGCGGGGTCGGACCCCCCGACCGGGGGGTAGATTCCGCCGCATGACGACGGAGACGACCGCTGTTCACGGGGGCCGCCTGGTCGCCCGCCGCCTCGCCGCCCACGGGGTCACCAAGCTGTTCACGCTCTCGGGCGGGCACCTCTTCTCGGTCTACGACGGCTGCCGCGAGGAGGGCATCGACATCGTCGATGTCCGCCACGAGTCGTGCGCGGCGTTCGCGGCCGAGGGGTGGGCGAAGGTCACGCGCACGCCCGGTGTGTGCGCGCTCACCGCGGGGCCGGGGGTGACCAACGGGATGAGCGCACTCGGGTCGGCGCTGCAGAACCACTCGCCGATGCTGGTGCTCGGCGGCCGCGCGCCGGCGATGCGCTGGGGCCAGGGCTCGCTGCAGGAGATCGACCACGTGCCGTTCGTGCGGCCGCTCACGCGCTTCGCCGCGACCGCGGGCTCGACGGCCGAGATCCCTGCGCTGATCGACGAGGCGTGGGAGGCCGCGGTCCGCCCGCACTCCGGCCCGGCGTTCGTCGACCTGCCGCTCGACCATGTGTTCATGGAGGCCGACGACGAGCGTGGCGACGAGGAGCCGCCCGTGCGCCCGGCGCCGCCGGTGCCGGACCTCGCGCGCGCGCTCACGCTGCTCGCCGAGGCCGAGCGGCCGGTGATCATGGCCGGCACGAACCTCTACTGGGGGCACGGCGAGGACGCGCTGCGCGCGCTCGTCGAGGCGCGCGGGATCCCGGTCTTCCTCAACGGGCTCGCGCGCGGGTGCATCCCCGCCGACCACGACCTGTTCTTCTCTCGCGCGCGCAGCACCGCGCTCAAGGGCGCCGACGTCGCGCTCGTCGTCGGTGTGCCGATGGACTTCCGGCTCGGCTTCGGCAAGTCGTTCGGCGAGGACACCGAGATCGTGGTGATCGACGTCGCCGAGCCGGAGCGCGATCACCCGCGCGAGGTGGCCGACGAGCTCTACGGCGACGTCGCGACGATCCTCTCCGGACTTGCCGAGGGGAGCGGCCCCGACACCCGTGAGTGGGTCGAGACGATCCGTGCGGCGGAGCGCGAGAAGCGCGAGGCCGAGCGCGAGCTGCGCGAGGACGGGCGCTCGCCGCTGCACCCGATGCGGCTGTACGCGGAGCTCGGCGAGGTGCTCGACCGCGATGCGATCGTGATCGGCGACGGCGGCGACTTCGTCTCCTACGCCGGCCGCGTGATCGACTCCTACGCGCCGGGCTGCTGGCTCGACCCCGGCCCGTTCGGCTGCCTCGGCTCGGGCCCCGGCTACGCGCTCGCCGCGAAGCTCGCTCATCCGCACCGCCAGGTCGTGCTGCTGCTCGGCGACGGCGCCTTCGGCTTCTCCGGGATGGAGTACGACACGCTTGCGCGCCACGGCGTGAACGTCGTCGGCGTGATGGGCAACAACGGGATCTGGGGGCTCGAGAAGCACCCGATGGAGTTCCTCTACGGCTACTCGGTCGCCGCCGACCTTCGGCCGGAGACGCGCTACGACCAGGTCGTCGAGGCGCTCGGCGGCTACGGCGAGCTCGTGCGCAAGCCGGCCGAGCTGCAGCCGGCGCTCGTGCGCGCGTTCGAGTCGGGCAAGCCGGCCCTGGTCAACGTGCTGACGGACCCGACGGTGGCCTACCCGAGGTCGTCCAACCTCGCGTAAGGCCGGCGCCGCCCTTTGGCGGCACCCGAACAAACCCCCTCAAAAACGAGAAGCCGCCCGCGGCGGGGGCGGGCGGCTTCACGGTTGGCCCCGTCAGGACGGGCAGGGGTACGTGCCTTGGGGGGCCTATTGGGTGGCCCGAACGGCGGGAGGCGCCGTTGATGCGGCATCGCCCGGGCCTATGCGTCAGCGGACGGCGGCGGGAGGCACGACCGCCCTTACTGACCGCACGATTCTCTTCCTGTCGTCGCAGCGGCAGCAATCAAACAAACGTCCAGAAACCCCCCATATGGGGGGTATCAATTGGACGTGGTGGACCGTCCTGTCTCACCCGCTGCTCCCCAGAGGATGTCGCGATCCGACGCTTCCACGCCATCGAGCTCGAATGCAGCCAGGGCGCGAATCAGCACCACCACGCCGGCCACGATCGTTGGCGCTCGGTCAGGGTCCAGACCAGGTACCGCACGCCGCTGCTCCAGCGGGATCGCGGCCAGCTCGTCGAGCATGGCGCGCAGGCGCTCCGCAGACAGCCGGTGACCCTCGACGTCGAGCCCTTCGGCGCCCAGATCGATGCCGGCGGACTGCGTGGCGGTGCCCGCCACGGCGACCGCGGCGGTGACCCGCTCGCGCTCGCGCGCGGGGACCGCGTCGGCGATCGTGCGCTCCACCTCGGCGGCGAGCGCCGCGAGCTCCTCGGGCGCCGGCGGGTCGGAGTGCAGGTGGCGCTCGGAGTGGCGCACGACGCCGATCTGGGTGGAGACGTGGAAGGCGACCTCGCCCGCCTCGCCGATCACGAGCTCGGTCGAGCCGCCGCCGATGTCGATCACGAGCAGCCGTTCGCCGGCGGGCGCGTGGCGCGCGGTCGTCGCGCCGAGGTAGGTGAGGCGCGCCTCCTCGTCGCCATCGAGGATGCGAGCGTCGAAGCCGAAGCGGGTGCGCACCGCGTCGGCGAACGCCGCGCCGTTGGACGCGTCGCGGACGGCGGAGGTCAGGACCGCGGTGGTGCGCTCGGCGCCGAGCTCGGCAATCGCCTCGGCGTACTGCTCGAGCACGTCGAGCACGCGCTGCCGCGGCGCCTCGCCGAGCGCGCCGCTGGCGTCGACCCCCTCGCCGAGCCGGGTGACGACCGAGCGGCGCTCGACCTCGGTCAGCTCGCCGGGCTCGACGTCGGCGACCAGCAGCCGCGTCGAGTTGCTGCCGATGTCGACGACCGCGACGCGGGTCAGTTGGCCTGGTGCGGCATCGGCTCGCCGGCGAGCGCGGCGAGCAGGTTGTCGACGGCGAGCTCGGTCATCTTGTGGCGCGTCCGCACGGTTGCCGAGCCGATGTGGGGCACCACGAGCAGGTTCGGCGCGCGCAGCAGCGGGTGGTCGGCGGGCAGGGGCTCGGGGTCGGTGACGTCGAGCGCGGCGCCGCCGATCGCCCGCTCGTGCAGCGCGCGCTCGAGTGCGCGCGGGGTCGACGATCGGGCCGCGGGCGGTGTTGACGAGCAGCGCGGTCGGCTTCATGCGCTCGAGCGCGGCCGAGTCGATCAGGTGGTGCGTGTCGGGCGTGAGCGGACAGTGGAGGCTGACGAAGTCCGAGCGCTCGAGCAGCTCCTCCAGCGCCACGCCGCCGGAGCCGGACGTGTGGAGCACCTCCATCCCGAAGCCCTCGGCGCGCCGCGCGACCGCCTGGCCGATGCGGCCGAAGCCGACGATGCCGAGCGTCGCGCCCGTCACCTCGGCGCCGAGGTTGCGGTCGGGCTCGAACGTCACCCACTGCCCCTCGCGGACGTCGCGCTCGCCCTCGGGCAGCCGTCGCGCGAGCGCGAGCAACAGCGCGAAGGCGAGGTCGGCAGTGGCGTCGGTGAGCACGTCGGGCGTGTTGCCGACGGGGATGCCGCGGCGCGTCGCGGCCTCGAGGTCGACGTTGTCGGTGCCGACCGCGTAGTTCGAGATCGCGCGCAGCTCGGGGGCGGAATCCAGCAGCGCCTCGTCGACGGTGTCCGTGAGCAGACTCAGCAGCCCTTCGACGTTCGAGACGTGCTCACGCAGCTCGTCCGGGGTGGGCGGCAGGCGGTGCGGCCACACCTCGACGTCGTGTTCGGCGATCAAGCGGTCGAGCGCGGGACCGGGGATGCGGCGGGTGACGAAGCAGCGGGCCATTGCCAGCTGCCGCATTCTGGTCATTAGGGTGCGCGCATGCCAAGACGCCTGCTTCTCTCCCTCGTCCTCATTGGACTCCTCGCCGTCCCGACGGTGGCCTTCGCCGCCACCAAGAACGGCATCACCCCGACCTCGCCCAAGGCGGGCAAGACGATTCCCGTCGGCAAGCGCCCGACCATGAAGGGCCGCTTCACCGGGTCCGGCCAGATCTACGTCCACGTCTGCAAGTCGAAGAAAAAGGACGCCGACGGCGTCATCTGCACGAAGGAAGCGATCAAGAAGGCCAAGAAGTCCGGCGGCAAGTTCAGCGTCAAGCTCCCGTTCTTCGACTTCCCCGAGTTCTGGCTGAACTCGCCGGGCACGTACTACTGGCAGGCTCACCGGATCGCCTGTGAGGGCGGCGACATCTCCGACTGCCGGCAGGAAGGCCCGATCGTCAAGTTCAAGGTCGGCTGACGGTCCGGATCGGCTGCTCCGGCTGGAACTACGCCAGCTGGAAAGATGCGTTCTACCCGCCGCGCCTCCCGGCGCGGCGGTGGCTCGAGCACTACGCCACGCAGTTCGACACCGTCGAGGTCAACGCGACCTTCTACCGGCTCGCGTCGCCCTCGGCGGTCGACGGCTGGGTGCACCACACTCCGCCCGACTTCGTGTTCGCGGTCAAGTCGAGCCGCTACCTGACCCACATGAAGCGGCTCACTGACATGGACCGTGGCGTGGGCCGCTTCTACGAGTCGATCGCGCCGCTGGTCGAGTCGCCGAAGCTCGGCCCGGTGCTGTGGCAGCTGCCCGACCGCTTCGCACGCGACGACGAGCGGCTCGCGCACGCGCTCGCGAACCTCCCGCCCGGCCGCCACGCGTTCGAGCTGCGCCACCCGAGCTGGTTCGCGGAGCCGGTGTTCGACCTCCTGCGCTCCCACGGGCCGCGTTCGTCATCCACGACGACAAGCGCCGGCGCGAGACGCCCGAGGTCCTGACCGCCGATTTCACCTACCTGCGCTTCCACTACGGCCGCCGCGGCCACCGCGGCAACTACTCCGATTCGGAGCTGCAGGAGTGGGCTTCGCGCGTGCGCGCGCTCGCGCGCGAGGCGGACGTCTTCGCGTACTTCAACAACGACTGGGAGGTCTTCGCCCCAAGGAACGCAAAGCGATTGCGAGCCTTGGTAAACTGACGTCAGCGTCGCGGGGTGGAGCAGCCAGGTAGCTCGTCGGGCTCATAACCCGAAGGTCGCGGGTTCGAATCCCGCCCCCGCTATACGGAAGCCGCCTCTCGCCAGGCGGCTTTCGTGCTTAACGGGTCGGAGGTGTCTCGGAACGCTGGGTACCAATTGGGTACCAAGTTGCCGGCAGCGGGGCTCTCAGCTGCCTCCGATTGCCGCACCCGGCGCTGTCATTCCCGCTATCCGCCGAACGATGACGGTGACAGCGCCGTCGCCGACGGCACGAAACGCCCCGCTCCGGCGAGGCTTTCGCGATAAGTCACGGCGACCGCCAGAAGGGGCGCGCTCGCGCGGCGCAGCTGGCCTAGCCTGTGGTGGAAAAGATGGACGATGACCGCGAGCCTTACGAGCCGCTGTGGGCGGAGAGCCTGAGAAGGGAGCCCTCGCCGAAGCCGGAGGCCCCCGCGAAGCCGAAGCCCCCGTCGTTCCCGGCCGGGCCAGCGCTCGCGATTGTGGCCCTCGTCGCGTTTGCGGTCCTCCTCGGCGTGATCGTCAGCGATCCTTCGGGCCGGGTCAGCTTCGCCGACCTTCCGTCCTACTGGGAGAGCGTCGAGATGACGTGTGCCACGGTGCGCATCGAGGAGGACGACCGGACGCTCGAGTTCTTCCGCTGTAAGGCCCAGGGTGCCGGCCAGTTGCCGCCCGGCGCCTATCGACCGCCCGAGACCAACTGGAACTCGGACTTCGACCGCCGCCGAGCAACGGACCACGTGATTCGGATCTCGCCGAATGGCGTTGTCCTCGGCTGGGCGCTCTACGTCCCGTGAGGGGGGACGTCGCCCACCTGCGCGGGGTACCAATTTGGATACCAATTTGAGCGCAACTGGGGTCAACCGAGGCCAAGTGGTTTCGCTCTAGAGAGCCAAACTCAGGCCCACGCAACCCCGTCGAGCCAGCTCATAACCCGAAGGTCGCGGGTTCGAATCCCGCCGCCGACTCGAAGCCGCGCCGATTCGGCGCTGAGCAGGGAATGTGCGTGCCGATGCTCGCCGCGGAGGCGAATCGGGGGTCGACTCCGACTATCGAACGGTGCTCCTTCAGAGGGGAGGGGCAGTGGCGCCATCGCAGCTGATCTGCGACCGATTGAAGGAGCGGTGCGAGCGCCGATCGTGCGCCGGCAGACGCCTGGTCCTCGTCCGACGCGAGTGTGTCCGGTCCGGAACACGAGACGCTCGCTTCCGTGGGGAGGGGCACTCCGGGTCTCTCAAAGTTGCAGGCACGCCCCGCATAAGTCGATCGCTGCGCAGCCCGACCGAACGGCGTGCCTCAGGAGCACTCTGGCGATCTAGGGTGGGGCGCTGGCGGCCGAGGTCCGACGGCGTCACTTGCCGACGGCATCGCAGAACCGGCGAGTGTCGGCGAGCTGCTCGTACCGCGACACCTTGCCGTCGGTGACCGTCCAGATGTGGACGAAGCGGGCATCGACCGGGCCGCGCGCACCATTGCCGCCGTGCCGGCCTCTGGCCATCACGCGAGCGTCATCCAACCGCAGGATCTCGTCGGGATCCGCCGTGAACTCCTCCACATCCGCGAGGATCGGCCCGAAGACACTCTCGACGATCGCCTCGCGGCCCCGATACACGCCGCCGTACGGCATCCCTTCGGACTCGTCCCACTCGATGTCGGGCTCCATCGCGGCGAACACCGCGTCGACATCGCCGCGTCCGAACGCCTCATAGACGCCCCGCACCAACTCGACATTTGCCTGGCTCACAGCATCCTCCGATCCCGTGTCGACACGGTCATCCTCCGCCCTGGGCGCATGCGCCGTCAACACGCCCGACGCAGGCGGCGCGTAGCCTCGCCCGGACAAGCCAGCAGCCGCGAGAGACCGGCCATTGTCGGGCCTCTGCTGCGGCCGCTCGTCCGTCCTTCGCGGTCCAAGGCGACTCAACACTCGGCTTGTCGACTCCGCTCGCCGGGAGTAGCCGACGCGGTCATGGCCGTGCGAGTCGCCGCTTGCCCCGAGGAGCGGCTGCCCGTTGGACGAATACGAGCAGCGGCCGGCACCGCGAGCGGGGCAAGACGCCCGCTGCTCCTTTGACAAGCGGGCGCTTCACCGGCCGGGAGCTCACGCCTGCTCGGGACGAGATGCGAGCGTGCCCCGGCCCCATCCTCACACGCTCGCAAAGGACGACGAGCAGGAGCGCAGGTCGAGACGCCTGCTCCTCGATGAAAGCATCGCTCTCCAGCGACCGGCTTGAGATGAACCGCCCGCCCGCTTGGACGAAACGGAGCAGCCGCGGACGACCTCTGAAACGCTCAAAGGCGGCGCCGAGGCGGCGTGGATCGCCTTCGCCGGCCCAGGAGTCTGAAGAAACGCCTACCCAGGCATGTGGAATCCCTGAACAATCCGGGCGTCGCTCCCACGGACGAATCGGGCCAGCGACTCGAAACCGTCGCCCAAGAGCGAGCACACGGACTGGACGCTGGAACTCGCGTTGCCGAGCCTCGAACGCGCGGCCGGCGGCCCAGTGGAGGGCCTGACGGGCACGAGCGGCGACCCTTTCGACGCCGTTCGTAAGGAGCTCTCGGAAGGCACCTACGACCGCGTGATCATCTCGACCCTGCCGCGGCGCGTGTCGAAGTGGCTGCGACGGAACCTGCCCAAGCGCGTCGAGGCCCTCGGTGTGCCCGTTGACGTCATCACCCCCGAGGGGCGCCACCGCGTGCGCGACCTGTTATCCGATACGGAAAGCACCGGGCTTCCCCCCGCAGGGATGGGCGGTCTCGGATAGGAGCCACCCGTTGTCGGAGGTGCCGCACGATGGCGAGCGCGCGCCGACTGGGAGAGGGTCGGGCCCATGCCGGTGAGAGCAGCACCGCGCGAACCGTCGAGGCGTGCCAACTCGCGCCGCCGTAAGCGGTCGGCACGACGTCGTCGTTCAGCGCCGCGGCGATGACGCGCAGCGACCTCCGCTCGCCGCAAGCGCCACGGTCTGTGCACAACGCAGCTGACGCGCGGGCCGTTCCAGAGAGTCAGCCCGTTACTTGCCTTGGGGCCGGAGACCGCGCTGGCGCGGCCTCCGGGCTGTCGGGTGTGGATGCGCTGCTCAGCGGGCCGCGCCGTACTGGCTGGCGACGCTCTGGCGCAGCTCGCGCCGCACCCGGGCGGACGGGTTCACGACAGTGCCGGCCGCGGGTCTGCTGGCGTACTGGCCGGCGATGCTCTGGTGCAGCTCACGCCGCACCTGGGCGGTCGGGTTCACGACGGTGCCGGCCGCGGGTCGGCTGCGGTATTGGCCGGCGATGCTGTGGTGCAGCTCGCGCAGCGCCTGGGCGCTGGGGTTCACGTTGGTGGCGGTGGCCGCCGTGCGGGGGGTGGCGTCGGGGCCGATCGTGGTGGTGGCGATGTAGCCGCCGGTGGCGATCAGCGCGGCGATGGCGGCGATGGCGGCGGCGGTGCGGATGCGCCGGTGGTGGGCGGGGCCGGGCGCGCTGGGGGCGCGGCGGCTGGGAGTGATGGGCTGGGTGGTCATGGTGACCACCGGCCCGCGGGCTGCTTGCAGGAGGCTTGCGGGATCGCAACAGGCGCTTTCAGCTTCACTGGGCGCTGTAGCGTGCGCCGCGGGGACCGATGGATTTGGGATCCTTGGGCCGCTGGAGGTGCGCGCCGACGGCCGCATGGTCCCGCTGGGTGGCGCTCAAGCCGCGGGCGGTGTTGGCGGTGCTGGCGCTTGCACGCCAATCAGCCGGTCAGCGCGGAGCGCCTGGCGGTTGCGCTATGGGGCGAGGACGCTCCGCCCAGCGCGGCCAAGACGGTGCAGGTCTACGTGGCGCGCTTGCGCAAGGCGCTCGACGACCCGGGCGTGCTGGTCACCACGCCGGCCGGTTATTGCCTGCGGGTGGGTCCTGGCGAGCTTGACGCCGAGCGCTTCGAGCGCCAGGTCGCCGATGGCCGCCGGGCGCTGGCGGCCGGACGAGGCGAGGACGCGGCCGCGGAGGTGCGCGCGGCGCTGGAGCTCTGGAGAGGGCCACCGCTCGCCGAGCTCGCGTCGACGCCGTTCGCGCCGGCCGAGATCGCGCGCTTGGAGGAGCAGCATCTCGCCGCCTTAGAGGTGCGCGTCGAGGCCGATCTCGCCGCCGGGCGCCACGCCGAGCTGGTCGGTGAGCTCCAGCAGTTGACCAGCCGGCACCCGTGGCGCGAGCGGCTGCACGCGCAGCTCATGCTCGCGCTGTACCGCAGCGGCCGCCAGGGCGACGCGCTGGAGGCTTATCGCGAGGCCCGCGAGGTCCTCGTCGAGCAACTCGGGGTCGAGCCGGGCGCCGAGCTGCACGACCTCCACGAGGCGATCCTCGCCCACGCTCCCGGAATCGACGTCCCACCCGACACGAGCAGCCCATCGGCTGATGAGCGGGACGGCCGGCAGACGTCTCCAGGCGCGCTCAGCGACCGCGGGTTGTCGGCGCCTTCGAATCGTACCGTCGGTCGCGAGAACGACGTCGCAGCGGTCGGCACGGTGACGCTCTTGTTCACCGATCTGGTCGGCTCGACCGAGCTGCTCGAGCGGATCGGCGACGACGAGGCCGAGCGGCTGCGGCGCTTGCACTTCGGGCTGCTGCGTGATGTCTTGGCTGCGCGCGGCGGCCACGAGGTCAAGAGCCTCGGCGACGGATTGATGGTGGTGTTCGGCAGCGCGGTCGGTGCCGTCGGTTGCGCGGTCGCGATGCAGCAGGCCGTGCTGCGCCACAATCGCCGCCAACCGGGGCTGCGGCTGGGCGTGCGGATCGGTCTGCACGTCGGCGAACCGATCGCGACGAGGACGACTATTTCGGGACCCCGGTCGTGATCGCGCGGCGCCTGTGCGACGCGGCGGAGGGCGGCCAGATCCTGACCTCCGAGTTGGTGCAGGGCATCGTCGGCTCGCGCGGAGGCCACCGCTTCCGCCCCGTGGGCGACGTGGCGCTCAAGGGCGTCGCCACGCCGGTCGCGGCATGCGAAGTCGTCTGGGACGCGCCTCGCGCCAGTCCCGTTCCGCTTCCTCCTGCGTTGATCGGTGGCAACGGTGAGCCGCTGGCTGGACGCGGCGAGGAACTGGCCGCGTTGAGCGAGCATTTCGCGCGGGCGCGCGCGGGCGCGCGCCAGATGGTGCTCATGTGCGGCGAGCCGGGCGTTGGCAAGACGCGGCTGGCCACCGAGCTGGGGCGCCGCGCGCAGGCGGACGGCGCGATCGTGCTGTATGGGCGCTGCGACGCCGAGCCGCTGACGCCGCACCAGCCGTTCGTGGAGGCGCTGCGCCACTACGTCGAGCTTGCGCCGGTCGAGGACCTAGCCGGCCAGGTCGCGGCCGCGGGCGGCGAGCTGCGCCGGATCGTGCCTGGGCTCGAGCGCCGCTTGCCGCGCGCCCCGCAGCCCGTTGGCGGCGATCCCGAGGGCGAGCGATTCCGCCTGTTTGAGGCGGTCGCCACGCTGCTGGTCGAGGCCTCGGCCGCCAGCGCCCCTGCTGCTCATCCTCGACGACCTGCACTGGGCCGACAACGCCTCGCTGCTGCTCTTGCGCCACGTCGCGCGCGACTCCCGGACGGCGTCGCTGCTGGTTCTCTGCAGCTACCGCCAGACCGAAGTCCTTCGTCACATCCGCTCGAGCAGGCATTGGCAGACCTCGTGACCGAACGAAAGTTTGCCCGCCGACGGCTCGCCGGCCTCGACGAGTCTGGCGTCGCGGCGATGATCGAGCCGCACATGGGCGAGCGCGACCCGATCGTCCCCGCGCGGCGCCTTCACGCGCACACCGGCGGCAACCCGTTCTTCGTCGGCGAGGTCCTGCGCAGCCTCGCCGGCCGCGACCCGGAGGAGATCGAGCGCGCGCTGCGCTCGGACGAGTTCGAGCTTCCCGAGAGCGTGCGGCAGCTGATCGAGCAGCGCGTCGCGCGCCTCGGAGACGAGGTGCGACGCGTGCTCTCGATCGCCGCGGTCGTGGGGCCGCGGTTCGATCTGCGTGTGCTCGAGCGCGTCAGCGGACGGCCGCTCGACGAGCTGCTCGAGGCGCTCGAACGCGCGACCGTCGCGCGGCTGGTCGAGGAGTCGCCCGACATGGTCGGCCGGTTTGTGTTCGCGCACGCGCTGATCCGCGACACGCTCTACCGCGGGCTTGGCGCGGCGCGCCGCGCGCGGCTGCATCAGCTCGTCGGCGAGGCGCTCGAGGCACCCGCCGCAGGCGCGCCTGAGCTTCCGCTCGCCGACCTCGCCTACCACTTCGCCAACGCCGCCGACGCCGACCCGAGCAAGGCCGTGCGCTACAGCCTGCTCGCCGCCGATCACGCCCTGCGGCAGCTCGCCTACGAGCAGGCGGCGCTGGACTACGAGCGCGCGCTCGCCGCGCTCCGGTTGCAGCCCGAGGTGGATGCGCGCGAGCGCGCCGCGCTGCTCGTCGCGCTCGGGCATGCGCGTTGGCGCGCGGGCGAGCGCGTGCGCGCGCGCGAGGCGTTCCTGGCCGCCGCCGAGCTCGCGCGCGAGCTCGACGACGGCGCGCTGCTCGGCCGCGCCGCGCTCGGGCTCGGCGGCGAGTGGATGCGTGTGGACAAGGTCGACGAGGTGCTGCTCGAACTCGGCGAGGACGCGCTCGGCCGCATCGGCGACAGCGATCCGAAGCTGCGCGTCCGGCTCCAGGCCCGCGTGGCCGCCGAACTGCTCAACTCGCCAGGACAGGAGCGACGCCGCGAAGAGCTCAGTGCCGAGGCCGTGCAGGAGGCCCGCCGGCTCGGCGATCCGGCGACGCTCGCCGCCGCGCTCAACGCGCGCCACATCGCAATCTGGGTCGCCAACCCGGCCGAGCGCCTCCCGCTCGCCACCGAGCTGCTCGCCGCCGCCGAACAGGGAGGCGAGCGCGAGCTCGTCATGGTTGGCCACGCCTGGCGCTACGCCGACCTGTGCGAGCTCGGCGACATCGTCGCCGCCGAGCGCGAACTCGAGGCCTGTGAGCGCGAAGCCGAGGCGTTGCGCCAGCCCTTGCACCGCTGGACGGCGACCCGGCTGCGGGCCGCACTGACGATCTTCCGCGGCGACTTCGCCGAGGGCGAGCGGCTCGCCAACGAGGCGCTCCAGATCGGCATGCGCGCCCAAGCGCCCAGCGCACGAGCCGACTATGCGGGGCAGCTGCTCGCTGTGCGGTTCGTGCAGGGCCGCGTGGGCGAGCTGATCGAGCCGGCGCGCGCGCTCGCCGCGGAATACCCACACCTGCCGGGGTGGCCGAATCGCGCTCGCCTCGCTGTATGCCTGGATCGGCCAGGACGCCGAGGCGCGCCGAATGCTGGCCCCACTCGCAGCGAACGGCTTCGCCGGCATTCCGCAGAACAGCAACTGGGCCACCTCCCTCGCAACGGCCGCGATCGCAGTCGCGCTGCTGGACGAGCGCGCCTGGGCGCAGGCGCTCTACGAGCTCCTGCGCCCCTACGCCCAGCTCAACGTGTCGGGCGGCGGCGGCAATAGCCCCCAGCTCGGACCTGCCGCGATGTATCTCGGCGCGCTCGCCGCCACGACCGGGCGCCAAGAAGCGGCGGCCGAGCACTTCGAGGACGCCCTCGAGGCCAACGCGCGCATGGGCGCAAAGCCCTGGGAAGCGTTGACGCGGTGCGAGTACGGGCGCATGCTGCTCGCCCACGGCGACCCCCACGACCGCCAACGAGCGGAGCGGCTGCTAACGGAAGCCCACGCGACCGCAGAGGCGCTCGGGATGGGCGGGCTGCTCGAGCGCATAGCGCGAACCCAGGCCTGACCCGGACACCCGGGGCTAGCTATCGGCGCGTGACGTACATCTGTCGCCATGCGAGTACGCCAAGCGAAGCACACCGGTCGCCCCGGACGTCAAGCGGAACCAAGCCGCTCATTAACGCGACGCCCGCTCGAACGGCAGACAGACGCAAGCACCCGGCCCGTCTATGACGCCGCCACGCGGTACTCGTGCCAGATCCGCGCGTCGCTCGTGCGGACGAATCGGGCCGCCGACTCGAAACCGCGTCGATTCGGCGCTGAGCAGGGAATGTGCGTGCCGATGCGCCCGACGACCCAACGAGCGGTGTTTGGCACTAGCCGCGCGCGTGCCCGCCCGTGTACCGCTGGCGCTGGGCGCGGCTCGAGCGGATCAGGCGGTTGGCGGCGCGGCTATGGCGGATGTAGGAGCGGACGACGGCGTACTGCGGCCGCGGGCGGCCGCGGCGGTCGGTGATCGCCGAGTCCCAGGTCGACTTCGGGTCGGGTGCGACCCAGTGGTAGAAGTAGACGCGCTGCACCCGCCGGCTGAGCCGCGCCAGCTTGATCACCCAGCGGGTCGCCTTGACGGCGTGCTTGGGCGAGTCGGCGAACTCGATCGTTGAGCCGTTGCCGCGCCGCACGAGTCCGCCGGTCTCCGCGAACCAGATCCGTGCCTTGGTCGCCTTGAGCATCGAGCGCGTGCCGCGCGTGCGGAAGCGGTTGGCGTCGATGTAGTTGTGCAGCGACCAGATCCTGACCGTGTGCTTCGCCTTCCCTCGAACACGCGCACCCACCGTGGCATGTCGCGCGTGTCGAGCAGCGCCGGCGCCGAGACCGTGCACCTCGGGCAGCTCTTGCGCAGGATGTCGTAGTAGCGGGCCGCCCGCCCGGGCTTGTGGCAGGTCGGCTGCGAGCAGTGGTTGGCCTCGTTCCAGGTCAGGTAGTTGGTGACCCACGGGTAGCGCTTGTGGAACTTCAGGAACTCGCGCCGGAACACCTTGGCGGACGGCAGCATGCGGCGGCGCTTGTGCACGCGCGAGTGGCCGAAGCCGAGCAGCACGCGCGCGCCCGCGGCGTGGGCGGCGGTCATGTACGCGTCGGTCTCGTCGATCTGCCAGCGTGGGCCCATCAGCGAGTCCCACGGCGCGATGTAGCGGACGTCGCGCGAGCGCATGGCCGCCCAGTGGGCGTCAGCGAAGATCGACGGGTTCTGCTCGCCGATGCCCACGACGGTCGGCGCGGCGGTTGGCGCGGACGTTGCCGCGCTTGCCGTCGGACTTCCCGCCAGCGCTGCGACGAGGACGCCGACGCCGACAACCGGCACGATGGTGAACAACTTCAGGCGGGCCAGCGGCGCGCGCCAAATCCTGGACACCGGCCCGCGGCGATCGCGGGCCATCCCGCCCCGGACCTTCATCGGTCCTCCTCGTGGGCCGCCACGAAAACGGCCCCGAGCGTCAACTTGTTGCCCCAATTCATCGTCATCGGTCGCCTCTCTGGACGGTGATTCGCCCTGTTGCATCGGGCGAATACGCGCTGGTCGACATCCCACTGCTGCGGTAGCTCCGACTCTGAGTCATCACACGGCCTCCCTCGTCCGGGCGGTGGTCCGCGCGGCGGGCTCGGCCCAGCGGGTCGGCGGCGTGCGCTCGGCCAGGGCCACGCCTGCGGTCGGTTAGCGAATCGAGCGCCAGCGGCTGTAGTTGCCCGCGCGATCGCGCACGCGCACGTACTTCGGCGCGCGGGTTGCCTTGTATTGGCTGATCCGCTTGAACGTGCGAGGCGTGCTCGGGTGCCGCTTGCGGTGCGCGAACTGCACCTTCGCGACCCCCGACGTCGCGTCCTTGGCGCGGATGCGCACGCGGTAGGTCCGGCCCTTCGACGCGGTCGCCGTGACCGCCGCGCTCGTCGCGCCACCAGATCCGACAGTCGCCGAGCTGACGGTCGGCTTAGTCTGGTCCAGGATGATGTCGTCCGTGAACGTTTGCGCGTCGTTGCTGAAGCGCAGGTAGACCGTCTTGGGCAGGCGCTCCCGGCCGGACTCCGCGAGACGCCAGCGGATGGTATTCCTGACCGGGAACGTCTTAGCGGCACCGAAGCCGCCGTCATTCGCGACGCGAAGTGAGGACGCCCAGCTCGGGAGAGTTGACAGACAGCGTCACGTCGGGATCGTTCGTGTAGAGCGCTCCGCCGTTGATCGTCATCCCCTGATCGGCGTTGGAACCATCACCACCTCCAGGCCCGGGCGCTGGCGGCAGACTCGGCGGGTATATCGGCGGGTTCGGATCGCTGTAGCCATCAAACCACGACTCGATGTGGTCGTCGCCGTGCGAACTGCCGATCGGGATCCGCCTCCAGTCGTGACCGATGAGGGCCGAGTTTGTGAACTCAGCCGTGACGGTATGGCCGTCGCCACTGATCGTGCCCGTGCCGGACAGGCTCCCGCCGGATTTGTTCAATGACAGCGAGGTCGTCACCGACCACGAACGATCGTCTGTCGCGAAAGCCGACCAGCTCACCATCGCCATGTCGTACGTCACGCCGGGCGGTGCGATGTCGGATGCCTCCATTACTCCGTCGACACTGGAGCCCGGGTCAGCGCCGGTCCGCACGTCGCCGTAGTACATCCAGCTGACGCGCATCGTTCCAGCCGTATCGTCGTATCTCACGGCGATGGTCTTGAGGTCGAGCAGCGGGCCACTGAGCGCGGACACGTCACCCTGGGGATCCTGGACGGAACCCGTACGGACGGCCGCGCTCGCGCCTGCTGGGGCAGCCGCGACGACCAGCGCCAGGGCGCCGATCGCGGCAGCGAACATCGTCTTGGTCTTCATTGGGTTCTTTCGGCGCTTCTCTGGACAGGGGTCCTGACTGCCATCGGCCGGAATCGAGCGAGGCGAGATCCCGCAGTTGCTGTAGCAGCTGACTTCATCGCGCTCATCGCTGGTCGCAGGAGTTGCGGCTGTAGCGGTCGACGGCCTCGCTTCCCTCGTCCGTGTAGCCGCCCGTCTCGATCTTGCCGTCCTGCATGTCCTCCCAGATTTGACGGCACATCTCCTCGTACTCCGGGCCCTCCGTGCACACACCGGTGCCGCCCGCGTAGCTGCTGCATTCGTCGGTGTCGTCGTCCGAGTTCTCCTCGTAGGTGACGTTCTCGTCGCCGGCGAGGCCGTCGGCACCGTCAGTGCCGTCCTTCCCCGGGGCGCCGCTCGGCCCGCGCTGCCCGACGAGACCCTGCTCGCCTTGCGGGCCCTGCGGCAGCAGCTGGGGGGCGTAGCGGGCGGTGGCAACGGTCGTGCCCGCCGAGGTGGCGATTACGGCTACCGCGACAGCGACGCCGATCAGGAGCTTCTTCATCGATTGCTTTCTTCGTTGTTCGTGGACATCGAAACGGGCGGGGCGTCCCCCCAGGGCGCGCCCCGCCCGGTGATCCCTGCAGTGGAGGGCCTTGTCCTTCGGACTCCGTAGACACATACCTAAGAACGTAAAGCACGTTACAGTTAGAGAAATATCTTTACGTCCGCTTGAACAAAGCTGCAGAACCACGAAGGTGCGCTCAATTGGTTTCCGCGATCCGTCACGTACATCGTCGCGAGCGACAAGTACGTTACAGTGTCCGCATGCCCGAACGCGATCGCGCGCAGATGTACGCAGAAGCCAATCCCACGCTCGAGCTGATCCGCGAACTCGGCGCCGAGCGTGCCCGGGCCCGGGCACACGCTCTCGAGCTCAGTCACCAACTCGCGCCCCTGCTTCAAAAGGCCGCAGCGTTGGGCATTCCCAAGACGGATCTCGCCACGATCGCGCAAATAAGCCGCCCCGCGCTGGCGCAGATGCTCGATCCCACGACCCCCCCTGAATAGTCCAACGCCCTGCCCGGACGTGCGCTGGGGCACTTGCCGCAGTCGTCGGCAGTCCAGGCACGAGCAGGCGTCTCATCGCGATACCCGTTTTTGAGTCAGCGCTTGGGCTCACGTCCCCGCGCTTCCAGCGCACCGGCGGCGTGCGCTTGGTCGGCAGCGGCACGGTTGTCGAATGGCGACGGTTGAGGAAGGTGTACGTCCAGCCCAGCCGGGCAACGACGCGTCATCCAATCCTTCTTGACGTCGCGACACCCGCATCAGCGCCACCATCCCGCTCACACCGAGCGACGCGACAGACCGCGAAGTCTGACTTCGTCGAGCGCGTCGCCGACCTGCGGCCGGAATCGGTCCGGTCTGGAACACTCGGCGGATGCCCGCGCCCAGGGTGCACGATTTCCATGACGACGATCTCGACCAGGTCGTCCGCGTCTGGGAAGAGTCCCGGGCGCCCGGGCGGCATGCGGTGCACGGGCTGGCCGAGGTGCTGGCAGCGATCCGCGACGACGGCGTCGCTGTCGTCGCGACGGTCGGCGAGGTCGTGGTGGCGGCGGCTGCGGCACGCGTCACCGGCGACCGCGCGTGGGTGGTTCTGGTTGCGATCGCGAAGGACTGGCGCGGGCAGGGCCTCGGCAGCGCGATGCTGATCGAACTCGAGAAGCGTCTCATGGCTCGCGGTGTGCACCGGCTCTCGGCGCTGCTGGGCGAGGACGACACCGGCGCGCAGGCGCTCCGCAACCGCGGCTACCAGCAGCGTGACCTCGCGTACTTCGAGCGCGTGGTGCCGTTGCAGCCCGCCGAGGTCGGGCTGCTCGGCGAGCTCGGTGGCCGGATCCTGCCCGCGGATCTGTGGGACGCGCTCGCCGGCATGGAACGCGAGAAGGAGGTCATCGAGCGACGGATCGTGCTGCCGCTCGACGACCCCGACATGGCAGAGGAGTACGGCGTTCAGCCGCCACGTGCGGTGGTGCTGTTCGGGCCGCCCGGGACCGGCAAGACGACGTTCGCCAAGGCGGTGGCATCGCGCCTTGGCTGGCCGTTCCTGGAGGTGTTCCCGTCGCGGCTGGCTGCAGCCGGCGGTGGGCAGGCGCTGGCGCTGCGCGAGACGTTCGCCGAGATCGACGAGCTCGAGCACGCCGTGGTGTTCATCGACGAGGTCGAGGAGATCGCCGGCCAGCGCGGCGGCAGGCCGCCGTCAAGTACCGAGGGCGTGACGAACGAGCTGCTCAAGATCATCCCCGCGTTCCGCGAGCGCGGAAATCGGCTGCTCGTGTGCGCGACGAACTTCGTCCGGTCGCTCGACCCGGCGCTGCTGCGCCACGGGCGCTTCGACTACGTGATTCCCGTCGGGGCGCCCGACGCCGCCGCCCGGGCGGCGATCTGGCGGCGCTACATCCCCGCGGGAATCCTGGGAGCCATCGATGTCGACGCGCTTGTCGCCGCCAGCGAGCTCTTCACGCCGGCTGACATCGAGTTCGCCGCGCGCAAGGGCTCACAGCACGCGCTCGAGGCGGCCGTCTACGGCGGCGAGGACGACCGACCTCAGCGGCAGGGGCCCGTGACCGCCGACTACCTCGCTGCTCTCGAGCAGACGCGGCCGACGCTCACCCGGGCGATGCTCGACGAGTTCACCGAGGACATCGAAAGCATCGCCCGGCTCTGAGAGCGACTCGCGGGCGTAGTAGCAGCGCCGGGGGATCGCCGCTGCGCTATCGCAATGGACAACCCGCGGAACGACCGCCGCTCGTATCCGCGGGTTCGCGCGGACAGGCAGACAGGCGGGTCGCCGGCGGCAGCTACGACGTCACCCGGAACTGCTGTGTGATGCGAGCGTCGCTCCTAGAGACGAATCGGGCCCCCGCTATCGGAAGCCGTCACGAGATCCTTGGGTGCCCCGAAGCCCGCGCTGATCCGACGTCGGGCACTCAGCGCCTGGTTTCGTACCTGGTCAGGAGCACGCCGTCGGGAAACGTCCGGGTCTCCACCAGGCTCAGGTTCACCCAGTTGTCCAGGGCCGTGAAGAACGGCGTGCCGCCGCCCACCAGGACCGGATGGGTGACGATCGCGTACTCGTCGATCAGCCCGGCCCGCATGGCCGCCGCGGCGAGTGTGGCGCCGGCGACGTCCATGGGACCGCCGTCCTCAGTCTTCAGCCGGGTGATCTCGGTGACAGCGTCGCCGGTGACCAGGCGGGCGTTCCAGTCGACCGCGCTGGTCGTCGAGGAGAACACCACCTTCGGCATGTCCCGCCAGCGGCGGGCGAACTCGATCTGCGCCGGTGTGGCGCCAGGCTGCTGGTCGGCGGTCGGCCAGTGGGAGCTCATCGTCTCCCACAGTTTGCGCCCGTACAGCGCCAGGCCCGTCGCCCCCACCCGGTCGGACCACCACTGGAACAGTTCGTCGCTCGGCACGCTCCAGCCGAGGTCGTCGCCGGGCGCGGCGATGTAGCCGTCCAGGCTCAGGTTCATGCCGAAGGTCAGTTTCCGCATGGCGTCAGCCTCCCATGAGTCGGTATTCGGCGCACAGACCTATACGGAAGCCGCCTCTCGCCAGGCGGCTTTCGTGCTTAACGGGTCGGGACCGAAGAGGCGCTCGGTCTCCTGAACGCGGAGCGCGTTCCGAAAGCAGCACAAGACACTTAGGTAGTTGCCTAAGTGTGCGCTACGATGCGGCCCATGGCGACCGCCGACGCAGCACAGCTCGACCGGGCGTTCCACGCGCTCGCCGACGAGAGCCGCCGCGCGATGGTCGTCCGCCTGTCGCGCGGCGCGGCCTCCGTGAGCGAGCTCGCCGCACCGCTGGACATGTCGCTGCCGTCCGTGATGCAGCACCTCGACGTGCTGCAGCGCAGCGGCATCGTGCGCTCGGAGAAGGTCGGCCGCGTCCGGACGTGCCGGCTCGAGCCCGGCCCCATGCGCACGCTCGAGCAGTGGATCGTCGAGCACCGCGCGATCTGGGAGGGGCACTTTGACCGCCTCTCCGGCGTCCTCGACGACGCCTTCCCCACCGACCAAGGAGACCGCCGATGAGCATCCGCCAGCACGACTTCACGATCGAGCGACGCTTCCGCCAGACCCCGACGCAGACGTTCCGCGCGTTCGCGGACCCGGAGCTCAAGCGGCGCTGGTTCGGCGTGCCCGAGGGCTGGACCGACGCCAATTGGGAGCTCGACTTCCGTGTCGGCGGCAGCGAGGTGAGCGTGGGACGCGATCCGCGCGGGACGGTGCACGAGTTCCGCAGCCGGTACCACGACATCGTCGACGGTGAGCGGATCGTCTTCGCCTACGACCTCCTGCTCGACGGGCGGCTCATCTCCGTGTCGCTGACGACCGTCGAGGTGCGGCCCGACGGCGCCGGCACGCGGCTCGTCTTCACCGAGCACGGCGCGTTCTTCGACAATCTCGAGGATCCGGCGGAGCGCGAGCACGGCACCGGCCTGCTGCTCGACGGGCTCGCCGCCTTCCTCGGTGAGCAGGTCGCCGCGTGATGCCGGACACCACCTGCCACATGTCGATCTCGCTCGACGGCTTCGTCGCCGGGCCGGACCAGAGTCGCGAGCACCCGCTCGGGAAGCGCGGAAGGGAGGTCCACGCCTGGCACCTCGGCGACGAGCGCGCCAACGAGGCCGACGAGACGGCGGCCGGCTGGCTCATGCGCCCGCGCGGCGCCTACGTCATGGGCCGCAACATGTTCGGGCCGATCCGCGGCGAGTGGGAGGAGGACTGGCGTGGCTGGTGGGGGCCCGAGCCGCCCTACCACGCGCCGGTGTTCGTGCTCACCCATCACGCTCACGAGCCGATCGAGATGGAGGGCGGGACAACCTTCCACTTCGTCACCGACGGCTTCGACGCCGCCTACGCACAGGCGCGTGAGACGGCCGGCGACGACGGCGTAGACATCGCGGGCGGCGCCTCGACCGTGCGGCAGGCGCTCGTCGCCGGGGTCGTCGACGAGCTCACGCTCGACATCGCACCGGTTCTGCTCGGGTCCGGCGAGCGGATCTTCGACGGCGTCGAGTCCTTCGGGTTGGAGCCCATCGAGGTGTTGCACTCGCCGCTGGCCACGCACATCCGCTACCGCCGGGCGAGCTGAAGGCCGGTATCCGATACGTCTCAGGCCGGGGCGGGCGCGATCGGGCCGTCGTGCAGCTCGCCGCTCTGCTTGTGGAGTTGCCAGCCGGCGACGATGAACAGGGCTCCGCGCGCGATCAGGACGATGCCGATGATCACGGCGACCGTCGACAGGCTGAGATCAGGCCAGGCCAGGATCACGATGCCCGCGAGAAGGTCGAAGATCGCGGTGACGATGTTTCCGCCGCGCCCCTCGGGTTCTCCCAGTGCGACGACGAACCGCACGACGCCGGTGACGACGAACCACACGCCGACGATCAGGGTGAAGACCACGAGCGTGTCGAACGGCTTCTTGATCAGTACCAGGCCGGCGATCGCGCTGAGCACGCCGATGAGCGCGAGCAGGCCGCGGCCATCGCCCTTGCCGAAGATCGAGCCGAAGATCGCCAGGAGGCCGTCGACCAGCAGGAAGATGCCGGCGATGACCGTGAACGTGCTGAGCGTCTCATGGGGCGAGACGACGAAGAACACGCCGATACCAAGGGTCACAACACCGAACAGCACGGGCAGCCACCACAAGCTCGTGACGGGCCGCAGGTTGTCAGCAGCGTTCGTGGACATGGTGCGTGCCTCCCGAGAGCGGAAACGACAGGGATCCCGTGGTTCGCCCCGCTCCTCGTGATTCCTGCCTGCCGCAAGCCAGGCCCTAGCCGACCGAATCCATGCGGGCCCGGCTCGCCCTGAGGATGACGACGCTGACGGCGGCGACCCACGCGGGGAACACGAGGATCAGCAACTCGGTGTAGGACACGTTCAGGATCAGGACGAGTGCCGCGACATAGCCCGTCACCACGAGCCAGCGCGGGAAGACGCCCAGGCGCATGCCGATGGTGGAGGCGACGATCATGAAGACGGCGGCCATCCGCATGGCGTAGATGAAGAGGAACCCGAAGGCGAGCGCGCGGACCGCCACGATGGTCTCCGGGGCCGGGACGGGTGAGTTGTTGAACTTGACCGCGGCCAGCTGCGAGCCGCCGGCCCCCGCGGCGATGAACAGCATCGCCACGAAGAGCAGGCCGCTGCCGAGGAAGACGGTCGCGAAGAACCGGTCCTCGCGGTCGCCGATGAGGTTGCGGACCGCTGCGATGAACCAGAGGAAGGCGATGCCGGAGAAGGGCGCAAGGTAGACGCCGACGAGCGAGACGCGGCTGGCGTGCTTGCCGAGGTAGAAGTCCCGGATCTCGGCCGCCGTGCTCCCGGCTGACGGGTGGTTGCGCAAGATCAGGATCGACGCGACGAAGAGGCCGGCGAAGGCGAGTCCGGCGACGCCCGCGGCACGCGGTGTCTCCAGCCGCCGGTCGACCTGCGAGCTCTCTGGGGCTGTGTCGGAAGGGGCCATGCTCCAGCCCGACTGTCGCTGGATCGGAGGCGGGCCACATCATCCGTTCAGGAGGACAACCGGAGGCACAGATCACCCTGACAGGGCGATGCGCCGCGCGGCCGTGGCGCGTACCGTTATGGCATGGCTTCCACCAGCACTGAGTTCGGCAGCTCGCAGCTGCTCTTGACCGACGCGCGGCTCGTCCTCGCGTTGCTCAACCATCTCCGGTACCAGGCGCTGAACCACACGCTCGGCCTGTCGCGCGAGCAGGCGAACGTGCTTACCGCCGTGGTGCTGCTGGGCGCCGCCGACGGCGCGTTCGCGACCACGCGACGGATCACCGGCGTTCGCCCGCACGTGTCCGGCGCCGACGCGGCCCTCGGCGCGGCCGCGGTGCGTGAGGCGTCGCTCAGCATGGCCGGGCCGAGCGTCCGAGCGATCCCGGGCCTGGGGGCGCTCGTTGCGTTCGCGATCCTCGGCGGATTCGCCGCCCCCGCTCTGCGGCGGGCCGGCCAGCGCGTACGCACCGGCCAGCAGCGACTGCGCGCCGCCGAGGCGCGGCTGCGCGGCGAGCGGATCAAGCGCTACGCAGACGCGAGCGCCCGCGCGCGGTCAAGCGCGGCGTAACCCCCCTCAGGCGGCCGCGGCGATGACCGGCGCGACGCGGTCGAGCGCCACGGCGTGCGCGACGCGCGATCCCGTGCCGATCGCGTTGGCCACCGACCGCGAGTGCGCGGTCGCCGCGTCGCCTGCCGCGTACACGCCGGCGACGTTCGTCCGCCCGTCGGCGTCCGTGACGATCGTCCCGGCCTCGGTCAAGTCGCATCCGAGCGCGGCGGCGAGTCCGTTCGGCTGGTCCCGCCGCGTGTTCACGAACAGCGCCTCGCGGCGCTCGGCCGGGCCGTGCGAGAACTCGATCTGCGTGAGGCGGCCATCGTTGCCGACGAGCCGGGCGATCGGCTCCGTCCGGACCCGCACGCCCGCGGCGGCCAGCTGCGCGGCGCCGGGGTTCGGCGCGCCGTCCGTGCACAGCACGACGTCGTTGCTCCACCCGGCGAGCACGAGCGCCGAGCGCACGGCGCCGGGCCCGCTGCCGCGGAACGCCAGTGGCCGGTCGCGCACCTCCCAGCCGTCGCAGAACGCGCAGTGGAACACCGACTGCCCCCACAGCGCCGCGATGCCAGGCAGCGGCGGCGGGTCGTAGCGCAACCCGTGCGCCAGCACGATCGAATGGGCGCGGACCGGCGCCGTGTCCGTCGGCGCCACCACAAACCCGTCCGCCGTCGGCTCGACATCCTCGACGGCGCCATGGCGGACCTCGACGTTCGCATGCTGCTCGAGTTGCCGCCGCCCGCTGCGCCGCAGGTCCGCCGGCTTCACCCGATCGTGCCCGAGCAACCCGCCGACGCCCTGGGACACGGCGTTGGCCGGCCGGTCGTTGTCGAGCAGGAGCACGCGCCGGTTCGCCCGACCCAGCACCAGCGCCGCGCTCAGGCCCGCGGGACCGCCGCCGACGACCACCGCGTCGTACGGAGCGGTGCGCCAAGCATCGAGGTGAGCGGGGCGGGAGGTCATGGCAAGGATGTAGACGCCACAATCGCCGTGACTCATCCCTCGCCTGCGAGATCCGGGGGTTAGCCGCACCTCGATCCAGGAGTTCCGTGGAGCACGACCTCGTCTGGCCGAACGCCGAGAGCGCCGCCAACTCGGATCCTTGGCTGATCGCCAATCACGACCGCATCCGGTTGATGCAGCCGCGGGTCCTGGTCGTCAACTTCGTCCACGGCCTCGGTGAGGCGGAGGCGCGCGACAAGGTCGAGTGGCTGTGCCGAGCACTGGGGGAGTCCTCGCGCTGGCAAGGCTTCCGCGACCCCGCGGCACCCGCGTTCCTGGACTACCGCATCGTCCACATCGCGGACCTGACCGAGCCGCGCGGAACGGTGGATCGCAACTCCGCGCGCTTCCCCCGCACGGCCGACGGCGTCGGCTTCGACTACGGCGCGCTGCACGAGATGCGGCTCTACGACGGGCTGCGCCTGGACGAGCTGGCGGAGCGCGGTCTGATCAACGAGGTCTGGTTGCTCGCCGATCACACCGCCCACAGCGCGCCGTGGGAGACCGTCGAGGTCAAGCGGGCCTACGACTACGACTTCCAGCCGCAGGGGTTCGAGCCGCAGGCCGGCAACTCAGGCGCGCACGATGCGCCCTGGATCGGGCGCAGCCTGCGGATCCTGTTCGTCAACTTCGCCCGTGGCGTCGGCTGCGCCATGGAGAGCCTCGCCCATTCGCTCGAGCGGATGGCGACCTGCGGGGCGCTTCCCTACTACGAGCGCTACTTCCGCGAGTTCGCGATGCTCGACCTCGATCGGCGCTTCGGGCTGCCCTTCGAGTCGCTGTACCTCTGCGAGCACCCGGTCGCCTACCCGACGCCCTCGAGCCTGCAGTACCGCGCGGGCTGGCGCCGGCGCACCGTGCACGACTACGTGGTCGCGGGCGGGAACGTCCACTTCATGCCCAACGGCCGCGACGACTACGACCTCGACAACCGCGCGCCGGTCCTCTCGACCATCGAGACCTGGCGGCAGCCGGGAGAGGTCGCACTTCCGTGGACTCCTGACGTCCTCGAGCGCTACCGGGAGCTGGCGCCGGACTGCATGGGTCGCTGGGTCGTCTACTGGCGCCAGAACATGCCCGGGCTCGACACCACCGCGCTCGACGACGACGGCCGTCCGATGAAGAACTGGTGGCCGTTCCTCTTCTACTGATCTCGGTCGAGCCGGCGCACGATCAGCACGACGATGCCGATAAAGACGGCCAGCGCGACGACCTGGACCAGCAGCGACACGGCCGTGCTCGAGTCCTCGGTCGCCCGCCGCAGGCCGCCGAACAGGAGCGTGCCCGCGAAGAAGGCCACCAGGGTCCAGAGCACGGTGTTGTTGCGCGGCATGGGGCAGACGCTACTGGCAGCAGGTCCCGGGAATAATCCACGGGCGGTCGAGTCTATGGGTCATAGCTTTTCGTCCCCTCTGAGGAGAACCCATGTCTCTCGCCATCCGCGCGCGCCTTGTGCTCGCCGCCGCCACGTTCGCCGCCGCTCTCGCGATGACGGCCGATCGCGCTGACGCCGCCTTCACGCCCGCGGTCAAGGACCGGACACTGCTCGTCACCGGCGATGCCACGAGCGAGAAGCTCGCGCTGCGCATTCCGCCGAATGCGCCGACGACCCTCGAGATCGACGTCGGCGACAACGGATCGGCTGAGTTCAGGCTCCCGCGCGCGAGCTTCGACCGCATCCGCGTGTTCGCGGGCGACGGTGCCGACCGTGTCCGCGTCGATGACGCCGGGGTCCGCGGCGCCCCCGCACCGCCCACCACCCTCGAGGGCCAGGGCGGGGCGGACACGCTCATCGGCGGCCGCGGCGCCGACACGCTCAACGGCGGCGACGGCAATGACCTCGTCGACGGCAACGGCGGCAACGACTCGGTCGAGGGCGGCGCTGGGTTCGACACGCTCAGCTTCAACGGCAGCGCGGGCGCCGACCAGCTGCGACTGACCGCCGATGGCGCGCGCGCACGGCTCACGCGAGACGTCGGAGCGAGCACGCTCGACAGCGGTGGCGTCGAGCGGCTCGACATCGCCCCGCTCGGCGGAGACGACACGCTGACGCTCGGTGACGTCGCGGGCACCGGCGTGCAGGAGGTCCACCCGGACCTCGCGGGCGGGTCGGACCGGCTGATCCTCGACGGCACGAGCAAGGACGACATCGTCAACGCCATCAGCGCCACCGCCGGGAGGACCTCCATCATCGGCCTGCCGGCCTTCGTCGACGTCGTGAACGCCGACCCGGCCAGCGACGAGCTGACGATCAACGGGCTCGCGGGCAACGACCGGATCGACGCCAGCGGCACCGCCAACGCGTTCAAGCTCGTCGCGGACGGCGGCCCCGGCAACGACAACCTCTTCGGCGGCAGTGGCGCCGACACGCTCAGCGGCGGCGACGGCAACGACTTCGTCGACGGCAGGCGCGGGGCGGACGTCGTAAACCTTGGAGCCGGCAACGACCTGGTCAGCATGCGGGCCGGCGATGGCCGCGACACGCTCGAGGGGCAGTCGGGGACTGACGCCATCTCGTTCAGCGGCACCGCGGCCGGCGAGCAGTTCGACGTCTCTGCCGCCGGGCAGCGCGCGCGCCTCAGCGTTGGCGGCGCCGTCGCCGTCGACGCCGGTGGCGTCGAGACGCTCAGCGTGTTCTCGTTCGGCGGGGCCGACCGCTTGGGCGTCGGCGACCTGTCCGGGAGCGGGCTGACGCTCGTCGACGCCAGCCTCTTCGACTTCGCCGTGCCGGGCGGTAATCAGGATGTCGTTCGGGTGGACGGGACCGGCGCGGACGACAAGGTCACGGCCGCGGGGGACGCGAGCGTCATCAACGTCACCGGCCTCTCCGCCAAGGTCAGACTGACCGGCACGGCGGCCGCCGGCGACCGGCTCGAGATCAACGGCCTCGCCGGGATCGACACCATCGACAGCACGGGCCTGCCACCGGCCGAGATGCAGTTCAGGGCGGACGGCGGGGCCGGCGATGACGTCCTTCTCGGCGGCGACGGCGACGACGTCCTGTCCGGCGGCGACGGCGCGGACGTGGTGTTCGCCGGTAGCGGCGACAACGTCGGCTTCGGCGGGAGCGGCGACGACATCCTGCGCGGCGAGGAGGGCGACGACTTCTTCGACGGCGGCCCCGGTGACGACATCCTGATCGGCAGCGGCGGCGACGACGTCCTGCTCAACGGCGAGGTGGTGTTCGACGACTGAGGTTCAGCGCACGCGCTTCAAATACCCGCGCGGGTTGAACGTGAGGAAGAACTTGTGCATCGACTCGTCGATCTCGAACTCGTCGTTCTCCGCCAGGAACTTTTTGATGGCGGGCCACGGCCCGCGGGCGACGCGGGTCGTCACCGGGTTGCCGCCGGCATGGCTGTCCTCGACGACGATGTGCCAGCCGACCGGCACGCGCGGACTCCACAGCCGCAGCTCCGCGAGGACGTGATCGCGCGAGTGGTTCGAGTCGAGCACGATCAGCGGCTTGCCGTCGCCGACCAGTTCGTCGACGGACTCCGCGATCGCCGGGTCGATGGACGAGCCGGTCAGGTAGGTGATCCGCGGATGGTCCGGCCGGTTGGGCTCGGGCTTCGTGTCGATCGTGATGACCTGCCCGTGGCCGATGAGGTCGAACAGCCGCGCGAAGTAGTAGGCACTCCCGCCGTACTTCGTACCGGCCTCGATGACCACGTCGGGACGGAACTCGTGGATCATCTCCTGGTAGAGCCAGAGGTCCATCGGGTTCTTCCAGACCGTCACGCCCTCGAAGCGCGTGTTCTTCCAGGTCTGTCTGGGCGAGTGGTAGTAGAGGCGGTGGAACTGCTCGATGAGAGCCTTGCGGACCGCGGGTGACGGCCGGCCGTGCCACAGCTCCCCTTCGGCGAGCGTGCGGAACGCCTTCGCGAGCGCCGTGTCGGCGCCGTCCGCCGGCCGGCCGTCCTCGACCGCGCGCTGGGCGATGCGCGTCGCCGCGCGGAGCGTCGCCTCATCCAGCGCCTCGCTGCGTACGCGCCGCGACGCGAGCGTCCGGTACCGGCGGATCACGAAGTCGTCCATGCGAGGGACGACGACGCGCCTGAGAGATTGAGGGACTTTCAGAACCATGGTCGGACGGCAGGTTCTCAGACTCGCGCGCCTGACCGCGCCCGCAGCATGAACCGCACAGCCAGCGGCGCCAGCAGGACCATCGCGATCACGCGCAGCGTCTGGACCGCGACGACGAACGTCGTGTTGGCGCCGGCGCCGAACGCGAGCGCCAGCACTGCGTAGAGGCCGCCGGGCGTGGTCGCCAGATAGGCGTCGAGCAGCGTCGCGGACGTGGTGGCGGCGAGCAGCGCCGCGAGGCCGAAGCTGGCGGCGAGGAGGAACGCGATCGACGCCAGCACCGGGAGCGTGAGGCGCCCGAGCAGGCGCACCGTGTCGAGCGTGAAGCTCAGGCCGACGCGCAGGCCGATGATCGCGAACGCCGTCTCGCTGACCAGCGACGGCACGGCGAAGTCGTCGAGCACGCCGGACAGCACGAGCGCGCCGGTGAGCAGCATCGGGACGAGCAGCACGCCCGCGGTGATGCGCGCGCGCACGCCCGCCACCGCCCCCAGGCCCGCGAGCGCGGCGGTCTCGAGCCAGGCGGCCGGCTCGCCGAACGTGTCCGCGCTCGGCAGGTTGCCGCCGCCTCCCCCGTGCTGCCCGCCGAAGAACACGGCGATCCCGACGGGTGTGAGCAGGACGACGACGAGCACGCGCAGGTACTGCATGAACGCCACGAGCCGGTCGTCGGCGCCGAGCTCGCCCGACATGCCGACGATCCCCGACGCGCCGCCGGCGATCATGCCGAGCGCCGCGGTCGGCGGGTCCAGCGCGGTCGTGCGCGCGAGCACCTCGCCGCAGAGAAGGCTGAGCCCGAGCGTCGCGAGCGAGACGAGCGCGACCGGGAGCCACGAGTCGGCGAGCGCGCTCAGCGCGTCGGCCTCGAGGTAGGCGCCGAGCGAGACGCCGGCGACGGCCTGCGCGCCGCGGAACGCCAGAGGGTCGACGTCGAGCTCCCGCGGGCGCACGAGCGCGATCGCGAGGCCGACCAGCAGTGCCGCGAACAGATAGGAGGAGGGGAGCCCGGCGACGTCGAGCAGCAGCCCGCCGGCGACCACCCCGGCAGCGATCCCCGCCCAGATCGTCAGGCGCCGCACGCCGTCCAGGCTAGAAGCGCGCTAGTTCAGCGAGATCCGCGCGTGGATCCGTGTGCCGCGCCCCGGCGGGCTCGACACGTGCAGCGCGCCCTGCAGCGCGGCGACCCGGTCGGCGAGCCCGCGCAGGCCGGAGCCGGCGGACGCGTCCGCGCCGCCGACGCCGTCGTCGAGCACCTCGATCTCGAGCTCCTCGCCGACCACGCGCACGCCGACCGACGCCCGCGACGCACGCGCGTACTTGCCGACGTTCGTGAGCGCCTCGGCGACGACGAAGTACGCGGTCGTCTCGACCGACATCGGCAATCGCTCGTCGAGCTCGGCGTCGAGGTCGACCGGCAGGGGCGCGCGCCCGGCGAGCGACTCGAGCGCGGCGTGCAGCCCGCGGTCGGTGAGCACCGACGGGTGGATGCCGGCGGCCAGCTCGCGCAGGTCGCCGATCGCCGCCTGGGCGTGGTCGAGCGCCTCGTCGACGAGCTCCCGGGAACGCCCGGGGTCGCCCCAGCGCTTCTGCGCGAGCTGCAGGCTGATGACCACGCTGACCAGCCGCTGCTGCGCGCCGTCGTGGAGGTCGCGCCCCACCCGCCGGCGCTCCTCGTCGCCGGCCTTGAGGATGCGCGCGCGCGACGCCGCGAGCTGCTCGCGGGCGTCGGTGTTGGCGAGCGCGTCGGTGATCAGCTGGGCGAAGGTCGAGAGCCGGCGCTCGGCGTTGGGGGGCAGGTGGTAGGGCCGCGCGTCGGCGGCGATCACCGCGCCCCACAGGCGGCCCGCGACCACGATCGGCGCGCCGACCGCCGAGCGGATGCCGACCGCCCGCAGCCGCTGCGCGAGCTCGTCGTCGAACTCGCTGTAGTCGTCGACGCGGACCGTGCGGCCGCTGCGGTGCACGCGCGGCGCGACCGTCTCGCCGTCGAGCGGGAGCGGCACCGACGCGACCGGGAAGAACGGCGCGCCCTCCAGCGCCCACGCGCCGACGATCGACGCCGTGCCGTTGTCCTCGTAGCGGACGAGGTTGGTGGTCGTGACCCCGAGGACGCAGCCGACCTCCTCGCACACGCTCTCGAAGACGGTTGCGGCGGGGACGTCGCGCGCGACCAGCACCGCCACCCGCCGCAGCGCCGCCTGTTCTTGGACGAGCGCCTCGAGGCGTGCGACGGTGCCGTCGTTCTCCTCGATCATGGGGAGCGGAGGAACGTCAGCACCGCGAGCACGCGCCGGTGCGGCTCGAAGTCGCGCTCGAGATCGAGCTTCTCGAAGATCGCGGTGACGTGCTTCTCGACGGCGCTCTCGGTGACCACGAGCGACTCGGCGATCCCGTGGTTGGAGCGGCCCTGGGCCATCAGCTCGAGCACGTCGCGCTCGCGCGGGCTGAGCTCCTCGACCGGGTCGGCCTCGCGGGTGCGCGCGAGCATGCGCGTCACGACCTCGGGGTCGAGCACGGAGCCGCCCTCGCCGACGCGGCGCACCGCCTCGGCGAACTCGTCGAGGTCGCCGACGCGGTCCTTGAGCAGGTAGCCGACGCCCTCGGCGCTCTCGCCGATCAGGTCGACCGCGTAGCGCTCCTCGATGTACTGCGAGAGCACGAGCACGCGCGTGGTGGGATGCGCGGAGCGGATGTGGATCGCCGCGCGCAGCCCGTCGTCGGTGCGCTCGGGCGGCATCTGGATGTCGACCACCGCGACGTCCGGCTTGTGGGCGCCGACCTTGCGCCGCAGGTCGACGGCGTCACCCGCCTGGCCGACGACGTCGAAGCCGGCTTCCTCCAATAACCGCACGATGCCCTCGCGCAGGAGGGCCTGGTCCTCGCCGATCACCACTCGCATCTGCCGAGCCTCCCGATCTGGAACGGTACTCCTCACGAAGCGGGATCCCAGAGCGCACCGATTCGCGCGCCCGCCAGTGCCTCCTTGGCTACGAACCGCAGCGCCCCCGCGCGCCGCAACAGCGAGCCGACTGCCTCGTCGATGTCGGCTGAGGTGAGGACGACCCGCGGCGCCGGCTCCTCCCGGGCCAGCGCCGCGGCAACCGCGAACCCGTCCATGTCGGGCAGGTGCACGTCGAGCAGCACCCCGTCGGGATGGAGCGACCGTGCCGCTCGCAACGCCGACGCGCCGTCGCCCGCTTCGCCGACGACCGCGTAGCCGCCATCCTCCAGCAGCGTCCGCGCGAGCTCCCGAAATCCCGCATGATCGTCAACCACGAGCACCGTCCGAACCATGGCTCTGATGGTTCCACTGTGTCGCGGGCGCCACAGTGGGGCTAGCCGCAGGTCCGACCCGGACCGTCATCGCGTCGCGGTGCGGCGGTATTTGGCCACCGCAAGCGGCGCGAAGATCGCGATCAGCGCCACCGACCACGCGACCGCGCCCCAGATGCTGTCGCCCGCCGGCGCGTCGAGCCACAGCGCGCGCATCGCATCGACCACGACCGTGATCGGGTTGGCCTCGGCGACCTGCTGGAGCCCGGACGGCATCGACTCGACCGGCACGAACGCGGCGGAGATGAACGTGATCGGGAAGATCAGCGTGAAGCCGACGCCGTTCGCCGCCTCGGGTGACGAGACCGACATCCCGATCAGCGCGAAGATCCACGAGAAGGCGAAGCCGAACAGCAGCAGCAGGCCGACGCCGCCGAGGATCTCGAGCGCGCTCGCGTCGAAGGTGAACCCGATCAGCAGCCCGGTCGCCAGCAGCACGCCGATCGACAGCAGGTTCGTCAGCACGTCCGCGAGCGTGCGGCCGGCGAGCACCGAGGCGCGCGCGGTCGGCAGCGAGCGGAAGCGGTCGATCAGGCCCTTCTTGAGGTCCTCGGCGAGGCCGAGCGCGGTCACGAACCCGCCGAACGCGATGTTCTGGACGATGATCCCCGGGATCAGGAAGTCGACGTAGTCGTAGCCCGGCGTGCTGATCGCGCCGCCGAACACGTAGACGAACAGCAGCACGAACATCACCGGCTGGATCGTGAAGCCGATCAGCAGGTCGGGGGCGCGCGGAAGCCGCACGAGGTTGCGCTCGGCCATCACCAGCGCGTCGGACGCGAGCCGGGTCATGCGGCCACCTCCTCCATCTCGGGCTCGGCTTGGTGGCCGGTCAGCGACAGGAAGACGTCGTCGAGCGTCGGGCGGCGGATCGCCACGTCGTCGACGGTCAGCTTCGCCTCGTCGAGGCGGCGGACCGCCTCCATGATCGCGCCGTCGCCGGGCTCGACCGGCAGGCGCACGGAGCTCCCTTCGATCTGCGGCGCCTCCTCGGTCATCCCGCCGAGCGCCCACGCGGCCTCCATCGCCTTGCTTCTCGTCGGACAGGTGGACCTCGAGGCGCTCGCCGCCGACGCGCGCCTTGAGCTCGTCGGCGGTGCCGTCGGCGATCACGTGGCCGTGGTCGATGACCGCGATGCGGTCGGCGAGCCGGTCGGCCTCGTCGAGGTACTGCGTGGTCAGCAGCACGGTGGTGCCGTCGGCGACGAGCTCCTCGATCGTCTCCCACAGGTCGACGCGGCTGCGCGGGTCGAGCCCGGTGGTCGGCTCGTCGAGGAAGAGGACCGGCGGGCGCGCGACGAGCGCGGCCGCGAGGTCGAGCCGGCGGCGCATCCCGCCGGAGTACGTCTTCGCCACGCGGTCGGCGGCGTCGGTGAGGCCGAAGCGCTCGAGCAGCTCGCGGCCGCGCGCCTGCGCGGTCCGGCGGCGCTCGCCGTACAGGCGGCCGACCATCACGAGGTTCTCGAGGCCGGTGAGGTGGTCGTCGACGGCGGCGTACTGGCCCGCGAGGCCGATGCGGGAGCGGAGCTTCGTGGCCTCGCGGACCACGTCGAGACCGGCCACGCGAGCCGTGCCGGCGTCGGGGGAGAGGAGGGTGGAGAGGATCCGGACCGTCGTCGTCTTGCCCGCGCCATTGGGGCCGAGCACGCCGAGAACGGTGCCGGGGGCGGCCTCGAGGTCAACGCCGTCCAGCGCGCGCACGGCGCCGAACGATTTGACGAGGCCGCTGACCTCGATCGCTGGGGGGAGGGAATGCATCGAGGAAGCCTCCCAGTCATTTAGGTCAGCTTCTGTCCTCAATATCGAAGAGGATGCGCAGCGTGAGCGAGACCACTTCCTCGCGGCTCCTGACCCTGCTCTCGCTGCTGCAGGGCCGCCGCGACTGGCCCGGCGGCGAGCTCGCCGACCGCCTCGAGGTGTCCGGGCGCACGGTCCGGCGCGACATCGACCGCCTGCGCGAGCTCGGCTATCCGGTGGAGTCGCTGACCGGCCCGACCGGCGGCTACCGGCTCGCGGCCGGCACGGCACTGCCGCCGCTGCTGCTCGACGACGAGGAGGCGATCGCGATCGCGGTCGGATTGCGCACCGCGGCGCGCACGTCGGTGACCGGGATCGAGGAGACGTCGGTGCGCGCGCTGGTCAAGCTCGAGCAGGTGCTCCCGTCGCATCTGCGCCGGCGAGTGCAGGCGCTCAGCTCGGCGACGATGACGCTCGAGCGCGGCGGCGGCCCGACCGCCGACCCGCAGGTGCTGACGCAGATCGCCGCGGCGTGTCGCGACCATGAGCGGGTGCGCTTCGCCTACGAGGGCCGCGACGGCGCGAAGAGCCGGCGCGAGGTCGAGCCGCACTCGCTCGTCAACGTCGGCCGCCGCTGGTACCTGGTGGCGTGGGACTGCGGCCGCCGCGACTGGCGCACGTTCCGCATCGACCGCCTCACGCGCCCGGCCCCCGGTGCGCGCTTCCAGCCGCGCGAGCTGCCGGCCAAGGACGGCGCGGCCTACGTCTCCCAGAGCCTGTCTGCGCGGCCGAACCGCTACGAGGCGCGGCTCACGCTGCACGCCTCAGCGGACGACGATGGCGAAGCGGATGCCGCGTTACTGGGGGCCGTTCGAGCCGGTCGGCGAGGACCGCTGCGAGTACCGCACCGGCGACGACAACCTCGACTGGCTCGCAGCGCGCATCACGATGTTCGGCGTCGAGTTCGAGGTCCACGAGCCGCCCGAGCTGGTCGAGCACCTGCAGGCGCTCGCGGGGCGGCTGAGCCGTGCGACGGCCTAGACCGTCGTGAGCGCGCGCCCGCGCTCGACGCCGGCGTCGGTCAGGTCGAGCCGGCCCGCCACCATCGCGTCGAAGCACGGCTGGTAGATCGGCCTCGCCCTCCGGGACCTCGTTCCCGATCTCGATGCCGACGTTCCGGTTGAAGGCGTCCTGCGTGGTGGTGTCGCGGTCGGTGGAGGGGGCGATCCATCCGAACGACCACGCCCCCCAGGCCTCGTGCATGGCAACGGCGAACACGTCGTAGGCGTTGCCGAACAGCCACGTGGACCAGTCCGGATTCCCCCGCGAGTGGCACGCGGCGATGTAGCAGTACCCCCAGGCGTCGTAGAGCGACCGGCCCCAGTCGCCCACCGTTCGGCCCTCGTTCTCGTTCCAGCGCCGCGTCTCCTCGTCATAGACGACGTGCGCGTTGAGGTCCGCGACGAAGCGCTCCGCGTGCCCCAGCGCCCGGGTCCAGCACGCCGCGCCGGACGTGATGGGGTCGATGGCGGCCCGGGTGCGCACGGCGCGCGCGACGCTCGTGAAGGCGCGGTTGCCGATCGCGCCGGCCAGCGCGAGTGCCTGCTGCGGCTCGGCGGTGCGCACGGACGCGACGGGGTCGTGCGACCGCTCCGTTCGCTCGCGCGGGGCGTGCATGCCGGGCCAGCCTAACGCCGGAGCGCCCGGCGGATGCGGGCGTGGCCGCGGGCGACGATCGCGCGCGTCTCGTCGGGTGCCGGGAGCCTCGACCACTCGGACGCGAACTCCGCGCCGAACACGAGCACGTTGGCGGCCGCGAACACGAACACGAGCAGCGCCATCAGCGCGCCGAGCGAGCCGTACAGCGCGCCGAAGTCCGAGAGATCCTCGAAGTAGAACTCGAGCAGCTCGCGGACCAGCTCGAGCAGCAGCACCGCGACGAGCGCGCCGGGCCAGATCTCGCGCGTCTTCGGGCGCGGGTCCGGGAGCCAGCGGTACAGGAACAGCACCACCAGCCCGGTCAGCAGCCACGGCAGCGCGTCGCCGATCGTGTCGAGCAGCGACGCCGCCGCGAGCACGAGCGTGCCGCCGACGACGAGCGCGAGGTCGAGCAGCTTGCGCCACACCAGCGGCGGGCGCGTGTGGATGTCCCACGCCTCGTTGATCGCGTGGCGCAGCGCGCCCATGATCCCGGTGGCGGCCGCGAGCAGCAGCAGGATCGAGGCGGGGCCGAGGTGGCCGGCGCTCTCCAGCGCGTCGTCGACCGCCCGCTGCAGCTGGTCGCGGTCGGACTCGCGCGCGAGCGGGATGTGGTCGAAGACCGTGGCGATCACGCGCTCGCGCACCTCCTCGTCGTCGAACCCGAGCCCGAAGGCGCCGACGAGCAGCAGCGCGAGCGGGATGAACGAGAGCAGCGCGAAGAACGCGATCTGCGCCGCGTCGCGGTGGCCGCGGTCCTCGACGAACTCGAGACAGGCGCGGACCGTGGTGAGCTCGATCCGGTCGAGCCAGCGGCGCGCGAGCTTCACGCCGCCCGGCGTACCCGCCGACGGCGCTTTGCGTGCATCGCGGATTCGTCGGCGGCCGCGAGCAGGTCCTCAGGCGTCGTGCCGTCGGCGGGGAAGACGGCGGTGCCGATGCTCGCGCTGAGCCCGGTCAGGCCCGCGGTGACGCCGGCCAGCGAGGCACGGACGCGCCCGACGAGGTGCTCGGCGTGCGCTGCGTCGGTCTGCGGCGCCAGCACGCAGAACTCGTCGCCGCCGAGCCGCACCACCGTGTCCTGCGCGCGCACCGCGCCGACGAGCGCGCCGGCCGCCTCGCACAGCAGCTCGTCGCCGGCGTCGTGGCCGAAGCGGTCGTTGACCGCCTTGAAGCCGTCGAGGTCGAGCGCGAGCACGGCGAACGACTCGCCGTGGCGAGTGTGGCGGGCGATCTCGTAGCCGAGGCGCTCGTCGAGCGCGCGGCGGTTGGCGAGCCCGGTCAGCGGGTCGCGCAGGGCGAAGCGGCGCATGGCATCGCGCTCGCGCTCTAGCCGCGCGCGCAGTGCGAGCAGCACGCCGAGGCTGGCGGGCACGATGACCGCGGCGGGCAGCACCGGCGGCGGGGCGGCGAGCGCGGCCACCAGCACGACGAGCGCGGCGGAGGCGACGGCGGCCCGCGCGTTCGGCTCGGCAGAGGCGAGGACGAGCGCGCCCGGCACGCACGCCCAGAACCCCTCGCCACCCCAGGCGTACGCAAAGCCACCCACGAGGGTGGCGACGACCAGCGCCCTCAGCGTCCGTGCGGCCGGAGTCACGCGGCAAGACTGACGCCCGCGCCGGTCAGAAAGGCTACGTCGGTCTGCGCGCTGAGATGTAGGTCCAGCAGGCGTTGAACGACGGCCGCCCGCCGAACAGCGTCTCCATCGCGTGGCGGATCAGGTGCAGGCGGTCGCGCAGCGCGCCGGGGCTGGGATCGGAGCCGCCGACCCAGCCCAGCACGGCGTAGTGGTAGGCGCTGAGGAACTCGAACCACTCGCTCACGCGCGCCTCGATCGTCTCCTCGCGCACGTCGAGCACCTCGAAGCCGGCGTCGGTCAGCGCCTCCAGATAGAAGTCGAGCGGCCGCGGCGCCACGAACACCCGGTCGCGGTACTCGGCGTGGGCCTTCATGCGCTCGACGTCGTCGACCGACCTCGCGGTAGTGCACGTACTGCGGGTCGGAGCGCACGAGCCCCTCGGCGAGGTCGTTGATCACCCACACCGTCTCGTCGAGGATCCACTCGGCGGGCTTGGCGCGCGGGTTGCGGATGTTGCCCGAGTTGATGAACACGCCGCCGCCGGGGCGCAGCGCGCGCATCCAGGTGCCGAGCGTCTGCTCGAGGTCGGGGTAGAGGTGGATCGCGTTCGTGCAGGCGAGCGCGTCGAACTCGACGTCGAGCACCTCGTCGAGCCGCTGCAGCCGCGACTCGTCCTTGAGGTAGCGCAGCAGCCGCAGCGCCACCAGCGGATCGCCTTGGTACTTCTCGAGCGCGACGCGCAGGAACTTCGCCGACGCGTCGACGATCACGACGCCGACGCGGCGGTCGAACACCCGCAGGCGCAGGCGGTCGAGCAGGATGCCGGTGCCGCCGGAGTAGTCGAGCAGCAGGTCGCCGTCGCGCAGCGTGCGCGCGAGGTCCTCGACCGTGAGGTCGAGGTTGCGGTACCAGCCGTGGGCGTCGACGTGGTCGTAGGCGATGCCCGCCTCGTCGACGTCGCGGTTGGTCCAGTCCTCGTCGGGGACGCGGACGAAGCCCTCCGGCCACGCGAACGCGCTCGCGCCCGGCGGCGGGCCGTGCCCGTCGGCCAGCGGCGCGCTGAGCTCGCGGTGCAGCGCCAGCAGCCCGGCGACCGCGGCCGCCCCGCCGCGGCCCCAGCCGCACTCGGTGGCGATGCCGAAGTGCTCGACGTGCTGCCGCGCCGCGGCGATCCGCCGCCGCGCGCCGTCGCCCTGGTCGCCGGCGTGGATCAGGCCGAGGTAGAGCTCGGTCTCCGGCGGCAGCCGCAGCTCGTCGAGCGGGCGGTAGTAGCCGTCGTCGTCGCGCTCCTGCGGCACCGGCATGTGGATCCAGTTCAGCGGGCGGTCGAGCGTGGCGGCGAGCGCGTTGGCGACGCCGACGAGCTTGCCGGCGTCGGCGGGCTCGGCGAAGTGGCCGTGCTCGTCGTCGCCGTAACAGAGGTGGAAGCCGAGCTCGACGGCCGGCGGCACCATCCCGGCGAGCCGCAGCAGACGCTCGACGACGCCCGCGTGCACGTCCTCGAACCAGACCGCGATCGCGCCCTCCAGCATCGCGAACTCGTAGCGCGCGTCCCACTGGATCGCGAGCTGGTCGGCCGGGATCGCCTCGAGGATGCGCTCGACCTCCGTGCGCATCTGTGCCTCGTAGACCGGCTCGAGCTCGGCCTGGTACTCGAGCGCCACGAACGCGCTCACCGGCGCGAGCGGCGTCGGCAGCGAGACGAGGAAGCGGCAGGCCGGCGGGATCACGCCGTCGCGCTTGAGGCGCGCGAACGTGCGGTAGGAGTCCATCGCCGCCGACGCGTAGCCGAGCTCCTCGAACGCCATGCCGTCGGCGTCCTCGCCGGTGCGCAGCCGCAGCTGCGGCAGCGCGCGGTAGGACGAGGCGCCCGGCGGTCCGATCTCGAACTCCGGCCGCGAGCTGAACAGCGGGTACTGCCAGACGATCCAGTCCGAGCGCGCGCCGGTCTCGCCGTCGGGCAGCCGGCGGACGCGGTCGCCGATCGCATCGGCGACGGTTCGGAAGACCTCCTCGGCGCTCCCCAGCGGGACGCTGCCCACCAGGTGCACGCCGGCCGGCGCGCTCTCCTCCATCAGAGGCGGGAGGTTATCCCGCGCGGGATCGGGCAGGACTTAGGGAATGACCAAGACGATCCCGAACCTGACCGTCCGCTTCCCGACCGACGACGAGGCGGCCGCCTCGCAGGACACCGAGTGGTGCGAGGTGATGGTCGGCGACGAGAAGCGGACCATCCGCTTCCACGACTACCACGAGATCTACGAGGTCGCCGGCCTCTACGAGCACATCTTCCACGACCACCTCGAGTGCGCCTCGCCCGAGGAGGTCATCGGGCTGCTCGCCGAGCAGCTCGTGGCGGCCAATGTCGACCCGGCGACGCTGAACGCGCTCGACGTCGGCGCGGGCAACGGGCTCGTCGGCGAGCAGATCGACCGGCTCGGCGTGCCTTCGATCGTCGGCGTCGACATCATCGAGGAGGCGGCCATGGCCGCCGCTCGCGACCGGCCGACGGTCTACAACGACTACGTCGTCTGCGACCTCACCGCGCTCGACGACGGCCAGCGCGCGCGCCTCGGCACGCCGACGCTGATGACGACCGTCGCCGCGCTGGGCTTCGACGACATCCCGCCGGAGGCGTTCTCCGAGGCCTACGGCACCGCCGCCGAGGGCGCGTGGATCGCGTTCAACATCAAGGCCGACTTCCTCGAGGAGAACGAGGAGACCGGCTTCCGCGGGCTGATCCGGCGGATGGTGCGCGACGGCGCGCTCGAGATCCTCGCGACCCGCCGCTACATCCACCGGCTGTCGACCGCCGGCGAGCCGCTCGAGTACGTCGCCGTGGTCGGCCGCAAGCGGAGCGCCTGATGGCCACGACCCAGCGCGAGCGCCACGCCGCCAAGGCGCGCGAGAAGATGGACGCTCGCCGCGAGGACGCCGACGGCGCCGCGGGCTGGCTCGCACAGCGGGCCGGCGAGTGGACGCTCGAGGGCACTGACGACTCCGGCACGGCACCGCGCACGATGCGCTGATGGCGGCGCCGCTGATCGGGAGCTACTTCCGCCGCATGGGCGTGGTCCCGGCGGCGCCCGACTCGATCGCCTCGGCGCTCGCCGAAGGCCACGACGTGGCGGTGTGGCCGGGCGGCGAGATCGACTCGCTGCGGCCGTGGACCGATCGCGACGAGGCCGTGCTCGCGGGCGCAAGGGCTTCGTCGCATGGCGATCAAGGCGGGCGTCCGATCGTGCCGATCGCGACGGTCGGGGCCCTGACTCGATGCCGGTGCTGCCGCGGGCGGCGGCTCGCGAAGCGCTCCAGCTCGACAAGGTCGCGCGCCTGAAGATGTTCCCGATCTCGCTCAGCGCGCCGTGGGGGATCGCTCCGGCGATGCTGCCCGAGCTGCCGCTGCCGACCAAGATCCGCACGGCCTTCCAGGCCCCGGTGAAGGTCTCGCGCGACCCGGCGAAGGCGAAGGACGACGACTACGTGGACCGCAAGTACGAAGAGGTCCGGGAGTCGATCCAGCACGGGATGGACGCGCTCGCGCGGCGGCGCACGTTCCCCGTCTTCGGCTAGAACCGGCTACCGTCCCGCGCCGTGCCCGCCCAGAGAGCGATCTTCGTCGCCCCCTTCGGGGAGCTCGCCGAGCCGCGCGTGCTGGCGCGGCTCGCCGCCGAGGCTGAGGCGGCGGGCTTCGACGGCTTCTTCCTCTGGGATCACCTCGTCTACACGGACGTCACCCACGTCGCCGACCCGTGGGTCGCGATGGCGGCGATCGCGTCGGCGACCGAGCGCGTCCGCATCGGCGCGCTCGTCACCCCGACGCCGCGCCGGCGGGTTGCGAAGCTGGCGCGCGAGACGGTCACGCTCGACCGGCTGAGCGGCGGAAGGCTCGTGCTCGGCGTCGGCATCGGCGGTGACCGCCACGGCGAGTTCGGGCCGTTCGGCGACGAGACCGACGCGCGTGAGCGGGCGCGGCAGCTCGACGCGGATCTCGAGCGCCTGGTCGAGCTGTGGGGCGGCGAGTTCCAGCCCGTCCCGATCCAGCAGCCGCGGATCCCCGTGTGGGTGGCGGCCCGCTGGCCGAACCGGCGGCCGGTGGCGCGGGCGGCGCGCTGGGACGGCCTCTTCCCCGTCGAGCTGGCCGGACCGGAGGCGCTGGCCGAGCTGGTGGCGGAGGTGCGGGCGGTGCGCGATGGCCCGTTCGACTTCGTGGTCACGAACCCCGCGGGCGCCGACTTCGGCCCGTGGGAGGCGGCGGGCGCGACGTGGTGCCTGACGGGGTTCGGGAGCGACCCGCGCGAGGACGAGGTGCGGGCGGCGATCGAGGCGGGCCCCGGGGCGTGAAGCACGCGTACGGGGCGCTCGGGTTCCTCGCACGCGTGATCGACGTCGTGGTCGCGGTGGTGGCGGCGATCATCGCGATCGGCGTGCTGCTCGTCGTGCTCGAGGCGAACCCGGCGAACGACATCGTCAACGCGCTGCTCGACGCGGCGCGTTGGCTGGTCGGGCCGTTCGAGGATTTCTTCTCGCTCGACGACGCAAAGCTCGAGGTCGCAGTCAACTGGGGGCTCGCGCTCGTCGTCTACGTGCTGGTCGGCCGAACGGCCGCGAGCCTGCTGCGCCGCCCCGGTTGACAACGGCGCACCGGATCGGAGAAAGTCGGATTCGTGGTCCGCAGGATCCTCGCCGTCACCGTCTTGGCGATGCTCACCGCACCGGGGCTCGCGCGCGCCGCGACGACGGTGAGCGCGGGCGATGTGACCACGCCTCAGGCGGACGTTCACGATCGTGCTCGCCGAGAACGACGGCGGCGTCCGCCGACGATCGAGACCGCCGTACGCGTCCGATCTCCGGGCAGCCCGTCGTCGTCGGTGCAGGAGCCCGCAGCGGGGCGACGACCGGGCAACGCCGGTTGCCAGACGGTGAGCGGCGCCAACCCACCGACGGTGTCCTGCCAGGCGACGTTCGACGCGGTCATCGTGGACGGCAACGGCGGCAACGACACGATCACCATGGACCTGGTCGACGAGAACGGCGTCCTCGCTCCCGTGAACGGCGAGGCCTACGGCGACGCCGGCAACGACACGCTCACGGCGACGCGCGACCCCCGCGCAGCGTCCCGCAGCCGGAGACCTACATCGAGGGCGGGTCCGGCAACGACACGATCGACCAGCGGCCAGCGGCCCGGACGAGCTGCACGGCGGCGACGGCAACGACACGATCTCGTCGACCGAGGGCGAGGACATCGTCCGCGGCGAGGGCGGCGACGACACGGTCAGCGCCGGCAAGGAGGATCCCGAGCCCGACGTCAGCCGATGTCGTCGACGGCGGCCCCGGCTTCGACACCGATCCCCACCGCCCCCTCCGACTACAACCGCGGCACCACCGACGACGTGTCGGTGACCAACGGACGGCGTCGCCAACGACGGCGAGCCGGGCGAGGGCGACAACGTGATCTCGGTCGAGAAGCTCTACGTCGTCGGCGCCGCCGTCACGGTACGCCGGCACCGACGGGCGCGACGACGTGTTCGTCGACGCGGACGAGCAGCACGATCCGCGGCCTCGGCGGCGACGACAAGCTCGTCGCCTACGACGGCAACGACACGATCGAGGGCGGCGACGGCAACGACTTCCTCGAGGGCGGCTTCGGCAACGACGTGCTCGACGGCGGTGCGGGCGTCGACCAGTTCCGCGGCGACCGCATCGAGAGCAACGTGATCGCGGTCGGCGCCGACCAGATCCGCGCGCGCGACGGCAACGCGGAGCAGATCGACTGCGGCATCGGGCCCGATACGGCGCAGGTCGACGCGAGCGACGTCGTCGTCGGGTGCGAGTCGGTCGACCGGCTGGCGGCCGGCCCGCAGGTCGTGATCGTGATCAACGGTGGATCTGGCCGCCGGGCGCGCCGAAGGTGGCTCGGCAAGCTGCTCGATCCGGCGGATCGCTTCGAAGGGCCTCGTGATTCACGGCCGACTGCCCGGCGGCGTGCACCGTGACGCGCCGAGCTGCGCGTCGACAAGAAGACCGCGCGCAAGCTGCGGCTCGGGCAAGTCGCGCGTGCTCGCGCGCGGCAAGAAGACGCTGCGCAGTCGGCGGGCACCGCGCGGCTGACGCTGAAGGTCGTCAAGAAGGCGCGCAAGCGGTTCCAGCCGGCTGCGCAAGGTGACAGGTGACGCTGCGCGCGAGGACGACGATCGCGGCGGCCCGACGACGAGCGACCACGCGCAAGCTGAAGCTGAAGCGCTAGAGCCGGGTCAGCAGCTCGCCGGCGGGCGTGTCGTCGGCGAGCTCGTCGAAGCGGTCGCCGGCCAGGTCGTGGACCTTGGCCGGAGGTCGTCGGCGGAGAGCGGGTGCAGCGGCGAGCCGCGGGCGGCGTCGACGCGCGCGAGCTCCTCGTCGCCGGCGAGCAGCGCGAACTCCGACTCGCCGAGCGCGGGGTCGGTGCGGACCTCGATGCGCTCCGCGAGCTGCTGGACCTCGGGGTCGAGCGCGGCGAAGTCGTCGACGCGCGGGCCGCCGCGCAGGAGCGTGAACGCGGTCGTGTAGGGGATCGAGAACTTGGCCTGCAGCGGCGTCTCGACGCCGTCGTAGCCGGCGGCCTGGCGCGACACCGGGTGGGCGAGCACGGTGAGCGGCCCGTCGGGTACGCCGTCAACGCGCTCCGCGCACTCGATCGCCCCGTGGGTCTGCAGGCAGCACGGCCACGCCTTGATCCAGTTCTGGTCGATGGCGCTCGCGGGCGCGGTGTCCCAGCGGCCGCCGTACGCGTCCTCCCACGCCGCGGCGATGCGGTCGTCCGGGACCGTCGCGCCGGCTGCGGCGAGCCGCGCGGCGGCGACGCCGGTCGCGGCCGCGAGGCCGACCTGGATCGACTTGCCGTCGGAGCCGAACGCCGCGCGCAGGCCGCCGGCGCGCAGCGCGGCGAGGGCGGCGGCGGTGTCGCGGTCGGCGCCGAGCAGTCGCGCGGCGGCGACCGCCGCGCCGACCGCGCCGCAGACCGCGGTCGGGTGCCAGCCGCGGTCGTAGAGGGCGGGGTGGCCGGCGGCGGCGAGCGCGCCCATCGCCTCGAAGCCGTCGGCGTAGGCGGCGAGCACGTCGTCGACGGTCGCGTTCTCGTGCGCGCCGAGCACCAGCGCCGCGGGCGCGACCGGCGCGCTCAGGTGCGCGATGCCCGGGAGGTAGGTGTCGTCGAAGTCGAGCACGTGCCCGGCGGTGCCGAGCGCGACGACCGGGTCGCCCGCCGCGGCGGCCGCGCGGGCGGCGGGCTCGGAGGCGCCGCGCACGGCGCAGGCCGCCCAGTCGAGAAAGGCGGCGCGGTACTCAGCCGGCATGCGCCGCGGCCGCTTCGCGCGGCGCCATGCCGAACGCGTCGGCGATCAGCTCGTAGGACCTCCGCCGGGCGCCGTGGTCGTAGCTGATGTTGACCACGATCACCTCCTCGGCTCCGTAGCGCGACGCGATCTCCTCGATGCCCGCGCGCACGGTCTCGGGCGAGCCGACGACGCCGCGGCGCGGCACGCTCTCCTGCGTCGCGAGGAAGCGCAGCGCCTTCTCGGGCGGCGGCACCGGGACCAGCCGGCCCTGGCGCAGGAGCGTGAACGTCATGCGCCCGCTCGAGGCGATCCGCTCGGCCTCCTCGTCGGTGTCGGCGCAGATCGCCCACACGGCGACCGCGATCGCGCGGCTGCGCGAGCCGCTCCGACGCGGTGAAGCGCTCGCGGTAGTCGACCGGCGATCGGCGCGCCCTCGGCGTTGATGAAGTCGGCGAACGCGTAGGGCAGCCCGAGCTGGCCGGCCCAGATCGCGCTCTGCGCGGACGAGCCGAGCAGCCACACCTCGGGCTGGTGCGGCGCGCCCGGGAGCGTGCGTCCCGAGCCGCGCGAACGGGTGGTCGGCGGGGAACGCGCCGTCGTAGTGCGCGAGCAGCTCGGCGAGCTGCTCGGGGAAGTCGTCGGGCGCGGCGGTGCGGCGGTCGCGCTGGAGCGCGAACGTCGTCATCGGGTCGGTGCCCGCCGCGCGGCCGATGCCGAGGTCGATGCGATCGGGGAAGAGCCCGGACAGCAGCGAGAACGTCTCGGCCACCTTGAACGGCGAGTAGTGCGGCAGCATCACGCCGCCGCTGCCGATCCGCATCGTCGACGTCGCCGCGGCGACGGGCCCGATCAGCGCCTCCGGGCTCGGCCCGGCGAGCGTCGGCCCGCCGTGGTGCTCGGCCAGCCAGTAGCGGTGGTAGCCGAGCCGCTCGCACAGCTGCGCGAGGTCGAGCGTGTTGGCGAGCGCGTCGGCGCCCGTCGAGCCTTCCGGGATCGGGGACTGGTCGAGCACGCTCAGCCGCATGCCCGTAAGCCTAGGCCGCCGCGGTCAGCGGACCGTGACCGGGACGCCCGGGCGCAGCCTGCCTGCGAGCCACGCGGCCTCGCCGCTGTCGACGCGGATGCAGCCGTGCGAGGCCGCGGAGCCGAGCGGGTCGAGCAGGCTCGCGCCGCCGCGCCCGTGCAAGGCGACGCGGCCGGGGCCGCCGCCGTAGTTGTCGAGCACGGCGCTGTGCGCGGTCAGGTGCAGCGCGACCGGACCGAGGAAGCCGAACGGATCAGGCTGCCGGTCGATCTCGTAGATCGCGAAGCGGCCCCTGCGGGGTGGGAGTGCCGGGCGCGCCGACGACGGCGCCGAACCGGCGGACCGGGCGCCCGTCGCGCAGCGCCGTCACCTGCCGTCTCGCGACGTCGATCTCGACGCGCCAGCGCGTGGGCCGGAGCACGACGCGGCCGGCCGAGACCCAGGCGGCGGCGCGGTTCGGGCGGTTCGGGAGCCGCACCTGCACCCAGCCCGGCCGTGCCTTCAGCACGAGCAAGCCGACCGGGCCGCCGGTCCACCTCCCGAGCGGCGAGAGCATCCGCGCCGAGCCCCGGGGCCGCGGGTGGCGCCACGCGGGCGTCGGCGCCACGAGGTCCGCGATCCAGGCGCGCGCGCGGGTGGGCGCGGAGGGGCGGTCGGCGGCAGCGGCAGGTTGCTCGGCGTGGGCAGGCGCCGCCGACGCGCAGGCCGCCGCGACCGCGAGCATCGCCGCCGCCGCGCGGCCGCGCACTAGCCGGTGACCCCGCCGCCCACCGCTCTGGCCGGCAGCACGCGCACGCGGGCGGTGTTGCGGCGTCTGCCGCTGTCGCGGGCGGTGACCGCGGCGACGTTGGTCACCGTGCCGTTCGCGGTCTTCGCGATCCGAACGGTGATGAAACCCTGGCGCTGGCCCTTGAGCAGCGGCAGCCGCACGCACGGGCGGCCGTTGCGATAGGTCACCTTCACCGACGCCTTGATCAGCTTGAACTGCTTCGGCAGCAGATCGCACACGCGAACGTTGCGCGCCGCGTCGGTCCCCATGTTCGTCACCCGGATGCGGAACTTCGCCTTCCCGCCGGCGTGCCGGCGGACCTTCTCGAGCGCGCGGCCCTTCGGCGTCATGACCTTCTTGCAGATCTTCACGTCGGCGTTGAAGCCCCGCACCGAGCCGCTGTTGTCCGTCCCCGGCGGGAGCGGCTGGCTCGGCTCGTGTGGTTCGGCGTCGGGGTCGGGGTGGTGATCGGCGCCGGCGTGTTCGTCGGCTCGGGCGTGGCGTGTCGTCGTCGGCGTCGGGTCGTCGGGTGTGTGTCGTCGGCTCGGGCGTCGGTGTTGTCGTCGGCTCGGGCGTGGGTGTCGTCGTCGGCTCCGGGGTCGGCTCGGGCGTCGGCTCGGGGTCGTCGTCGGCGTGGGGGTCGGGATCGGCGGCTCCGGCGGGCACGGCTCCGGGTCGGGCAGGCACGGGTTCGGCGGATGCAGGTGCGTCTCGCCGGTGCCGTACAGGGCGCCCGACACGATCGGGCCGTTGACCTGCTGGTAGCCGACATGCACCACCGCGCGCGGCGCGAGGATCGTGCCCTGCCAGGCGGTGTTCGGCCCGAGGTCAACCTCGGTGCGTCGGGCCAGTTCCACACCGTCTTCGTCCGCAGCCCCTCGAGCTCGGGGGACAGGCCGTGGTTCTGCAGCTGGACGTACGCCGACCCGTCCCAGTACGCGATCGCGCTCACGGTCGTAGCTCGAGTACGACTCGCCGGTCACGTTGATCAGCGTCGTCGAACCGAACGGCACGTTGATGCGGATCTCCTGCGCCGAGGCGAGCAGTGACGCCGACAGCGTGAACACGTTGCGCGTCGGGTTCGTGCCCTGCAGCGTGAGCGCGCCGTACTGCGGCCCGGAGATCGTCCCGTTCGGGTCGAGCTCGGCCCACGCGGACGAGCGGATCGCGAGCGCCTCGAACAGCGCGCCGACGTCGAACGGCGTGGTCGCCCGCGTGAGCGTCCCGTTCGGCAGCGGGTTCGTCAGGGTGCCGAAGAGGTTCCGCCCGTAGGTGGCGCTGCCGTGGTTGATGCCGGTGCTGACCGCGTTCAGGTCACGCCCGACCGCGAGGTCGATCCGGCTCGCGTCGTTCGGGTAGCTCGACGCCACGCCGAAGTTCTGCAGCGTCGCGTCCCGCCCGATGACCATCCGCCCCTCGGAGTCGGTGTTCATCAGGTTCAGGTCGCCCATGACGACGATGTTCCAGTCGGGCACGGGGCCGAGCGGATCAGGTCCATGCAGTCGTCTGACGGCCTGCGCCTTCTGCGGCGCCTTGCTTGCGCCGGCGCCCGACGACCCGAACGCCACCACCAACGCCAACACGACCGTGAACGCGACGACCGCCCGCACGGGACATCGTCCGCGGCGGCGGGTGAGCACGCCTCATCCGGAACGGGTGAGCGCTAAAGTTGACGTTGACGTGAAGAACAGATTCGGAATCTACGCCGAGCACCCCAACTACAAGTGGTGGGCGCTCTCCTGCACGAGCCTCGGGATGCTGCTCGCGACCATCAACTCGGGCACGCTGATCATCGCCCTGCCCGACCTCGAGCGCGCGCTGCACACCACGCTGCTCGGGCTCGTGTGGGTGATCCTCGCCTACATGATCGCCTCGACCGTGCTGGTGCTCACCGCGGGCCGGCTGTCCGACCTCTTCGGCCGCAAGCAGGCCTACGTCGGCGGCTTCGTCGTCTTCGCGCTCACCTCGCTCGGCGCCGGCTTCGCCGAGAACGGCACGGAGCTGATCCTGTGGCGGATCCTCCAGGGCATCGGCGCCGCGTTCCTGTTCGCCAACGCCGCCGCGCTCGTCACCGACGCGTTCCCGCGCGAGCAGCTCGGGCTCGCGATGGGCACCAACACGATGGTCGCCGCGGTCGGCCTCGTGCTCGGCCCGGTGCTCGGCGGCGTGCTCGTCTCGATCTCGTGGCAGTGGGTGTTCTGGTTCAACGTCCCGTTCGCGCTCGCCGGCGCCGCGTGGGGCTACGCCGTCCTCCACGAGCTCGCGCGGCGCGACACCAACCGCGGGCTCGACCTGCTCGGGACCACGACGTTCGTCGCGGGCCTGACCGGGCTCGTGCTCGGCGTCTCCAAGGGCGGCATCTCGGGCTGGAACGACCCGGTCGTGATCGGCGGCCTCGTCGCCGGCGTCGTGCTGCTGCCGCTGTTCGTCGTCATCGAGCGCCACGGCCGCGCGCCGATGCTCGACCTCACGATCTTCGAGAACCGCATGTTCTCCGCGGCCACCGGCGCCGCGTTCATCAACGGCCTTCGCCGCTTCGCGCTGATGTTCGTGTTCGTCTTCTACTTCCAGGGCGCGCAGGGCGACGACCCGATCACCGCCGGCATCAAGCTCGCGCCGATGGCGATCGGGATGCTGATCTCCTCGCCGCTCGCGGGCATGTGGGCCGACCGCCACGGCTCGCGCACGCTCGCCGCCGGCGGCATGATCGTGAGCGCCGTCGGGCTCGCGCTGATGACGACGCTGGCCGTCGACTCGCCGTACTGGCAGAGCTCGCTGTGGCTGCTGCTCGTCGGCATCGGCTCGGGCATGTTCAACTCGCCCAATACGGCGGCGATGATGGGCGTCGTGCCCGCGAACCGGCGCGGCGTCGCCGCAGGCGCGCGCATGATGCTGCAGAACACCGGCGCCGTCCTCTCGATCGCGTTCGTGATGGCGATCGTCACCGCCGCGGTGCCGAAGGACGTGCTGCTGCAGATCTTCTCCGGCCTCGCCACCGGGCTCTCCGACGCGCGCCTCGACCCGTTCATCCAGAACATGCACACCGCGCTGTGGGTGCTGGCCGCCACCTCGGTGGTCGGCGCCGGCGTGTCGCTCCTGCGGCCCTCCAACCGCACGGTCGCCGAGGCGGTGCCCGCGTGAGCACCGCGACGGCGCTGCGCATCGGCGAGGTCGCCGAGCGGCTCGGCACCACGACGCGCACGATCCGCTACTACGAGGAGATCGGGCTGCTCGGCGGCGGCGAGCGCGAGGCCGGCCGCCACCGCACCTACGACGAGGCCGACGTCGAGCGCCTCTCAGACGCGCTGCGCTTCAAGCAGCTGCTCGGCCTCAGCCTCGACGAGCTGAAGGCGCTGCTCGAGGCCGAGGAGGCCCGCGCCGAGCTGCGCGCCGAGTGGCGCGAGCGCAATCCCGGCGAGGACCGCCGCCGCGAGATCCTCGAGCAGGCGCTCGGGCACATCGACCGCCAGCTCGAGCTGGTCCGCCGCCGCCGCGAGGACATCGACGCGTTGTCGACGGAGCTCGCCGAGAAGCGGGCGACCGTGCGCAAGAAGCTGCGCGAGCTCTAGGCGAACGGCAACGGCTCATTGAGGGGTGGGCTCGGTTGGGGTGGCGTGCCCCGAGCCGAGTTTCCGCGATCTCGGTGCCCGATCCGGGTCGGACGTCGCAGAAACTCGGCGCCCCGCCTGGACCTTCCCTCAATGCGCAGTTGGCGCGCCCGACGCCGCCGCAAACCGCCCGCGGCCGGTGCGGCGGATCTCCCCGCGCGCCTGCGCCGTCGCCAGCGCGTGGCGGTAGCGGCCCGGGCCCCAGAGGCGGCAGTTGACGCGCCGGCCGAGCTCGTCGCGGGAGAGCTCGCCCTCGGCGAGGGCGCCCGCCAGCGCCGCGACCTCTTCGTCGATGTCCTCGTCGGGCACGCGTGAGGAGGAGGACTGGAACGGCGGAGTACGGAGTACGGGCGGCCCGGCGACGGCTTGGCGGGCTCTGACTCCTCCGCCTCCTCCGCGGACAGCGGCTTCGCGATGTCCTCGAGGTTCTTCCTCGCCGCCTCGACGCCGATGACGGCCTGGATGATCCCCGCGACGATCATCAGCGACGCGCCGAGGACGTAGCCCCAGAAGACGTTGGTCTCCTTCCCCGTCTCGATGAGCTTGCCGAACAGCAGCGGCCCGGTGATGCCGCCGACCGCGGTGCCGACCGCGTAGAAGAACGCGATCGCCATCGCGCGCGTCTCCATCGGGAAGATCTCGCTGACGGTCAGGTAGGCGGCGCTGGCGCCCGCGGAGGCGAAGAAGAAGATCACGCACCACGCAGCGGTCTGCGTCTGGGCCGTCCACACGTCGGCCTTGAACAGGAACGCGGTGATGATCAGCAGGACGCCCGAGAGGATGTACGTCCCGGAGATCATCGGCTTGCGCCCGACCGAGTCGAACAGGCGGCCGAGGATCAGCGGGCCGAGGAAGTTGCCCAGCGCGAACGGGATGATGTAGTAGCCGACGCTCGCGGGCTTGACGCCGTAGAACTTGCTCAGCACGAGCGCGTAGGTGAAGAACACGGCGTTGTAGAGGAACGCCTGGCCGATGAACAGCGCGAGGCCGACGATCGTCCGGCGCGGATAGGCGCCGAACACGGTCTTGGCGATCGTGAGCAGCCCGACGTTCTCCTGCTCGACGACCTTGATCGACTTGTCGGCCGGCTTGAGCTCGGAGACGCCGGCGGACTCCTTGACCTGGCCCTCGATGTCGTCGACGAGCTCGTCGGCCTCGTCGAGCTTGCCGTGGATGAACATCCAGCGCGGGCTCTCGGGCACGTGCCGGCGCACGATCAGGATCCCCACGCCCAGGACGGCGCCGAGGCCGAACGCGAGCCGCCAGCCGACGTCGGCGGCGAAGATGTCCTCGTTCAGGAGCAGGATGGAGAGCGCGGCGCCGGCCGCGGTGCCGAGCCAGAACGAGCCGTTGATCAGCAGGTCCACGGTGCCGCGGACCCGGGCGGGGATCAGCTCGTCGATGGCGGAGTTGATCGCCGCGTACTCGCCGCCGATCCCGGCGCCGGTGAAGAAGCGGCAGATCGCAAAGAAGAGGAACGAGCCGGAGAACGCGGTGGCGACCGTGGCCACGAGGTAGACCGTGAGCGTGATCAGGAACAGCTTCTTGCGTCCGAGCCGGTCCGCGAGCCAGCCGAAGAACAGCGCGCCGATGCACGCGCCGGCGACGTAGAACGCGGCCGCCTGGCCGATCTGCGCCTCCGAGATGTCGATCCCCGAGCCCTTCTCGGTCAGGCGCGCGGAGATCGTGCCGACGATCGTGACCTCGAGCCCGTCGAGGATCCACACGGTCCCGAGCCCGACGAGCACCATCCAATGCCAGCGCGCCCACGGCAGCCGGTCGAGTCGCGCCGGGATGTTTGTCTCGATGACGCGAGCTTCACTAGCGGCTGCGGACATGCCTTCCCCCTCGGTTGTCGCCACGCCCTGGCCCCGCCTGTGTTCCCGGACGGGCGCGGCGGGGAAACTTGTGCGCATGCGGCTTGGCGTCAGCGCAGCATTCGCGAGCGGTCGCATCGTGCCCGGCGACGTCGATCTGGTCGATGGGGTGATCGCCGCGACCGGCCTCGAACCGCGCGGTGAGGGCCTCGCCGTGCCGGGCTTCGTCGACCTGCAGGTCAACGGCCACGCCGGCGTCGACCTGCACACCGCGGACGAGGCCGGGCGCGCGCAGCTCGACGCCGCGCTCGCCGAGGCCGGGACGACCGCCTGGCGCCCCACGCTGATCACCGCGCCCGAGGCGGAGCTGACCCGCGCGCTGCGGCGGCGCCTGGCCGGCAGCCTGCCTCGGCGTGCACCTCGAGGGCCCGTTCCTCTCACCCGAGCGCAGCGGCGCGCACCCGCCCGAGCACCTGCGCGCGCCCGATCTCGCGCTGCTCCGCCGGCTGCTCGACGCCGGGCCCGTCACGCAGGTCACGCTCGCGCCCGAGCTGCCCGGGCGCCGACGCGCTGATCGACGAACTCCGCCGCCGCGGCATCCTGATCTCAGCCGGCCACAGCGCGGCGCACAGCGCTCCGTTCCCCACCGTCACGCACCTCTACAACGCGATGGCGCCCGAGCTCGCCGCCGCCGCACTCGCCGACCCCCGCGTCACGATCCAGCTGATCGTCGACGGCCAGCACGTGCCCGACGAGAAGGTCCGCGACGCGTTCGAGCGTGCCCGCGGCCGGATCGCGCTCGTCACCGACTGCGCCGGCCCCACGATTGGCGGCCGCCGAAAGGGCGAGCGCGGCCGGCTCGCCGGCAGCACGCTCACGATGGCCGAGGCGGTGCGCAACGCCCACGCCCTCGGCATCCCGCTGGAGGAGGTGCTCGACGCGGCGATCACCGTGCCGGCGCGGCTCGCCGGCACCACGCCGCGCGGCGTCGTGGTGCTCGACGACCGGCTCGAGGTTCAGCGCGTGCTGGTCAGCCCGTAACGCGCGTCGGCGCCGACGTCGAGAGCACGTTGCCAGCGGCGTCGCGCGCCCGCACCTGCACGAAGCGCGGCACGCCCCGCGTCGTGATCTTCGTCTCGAAGCCGGTCCGCCGGACTCGGGCCACCGAGCGCAGCGTGCTCCGGCTGGAGCCGGCGAACAGCTCCCACGTCGCGACCTCGGTCGCGCCGTTCCAGCTCATGTAGGCGTCGGTGCCCGCGCCCGGCTCGTCCGCCGCCGCGACCACCGGCCGCGACCGCGGCAGCCCCACCCACGGGAGGCGGTAGGTGCGGTAGGACTCGTAGCCGAGGGACAGCGCGGCGTTGAACAGGACGTTGCCCGCCGGGCCGTACTCCGTGAGCTGGCGCTGCGAGCCCCAGCCGACCATGAAGTTGCCGTTGGGGAGCGTCTGCTGGTTGCCCTGCGTCGCCGCCAGCACCTTGCGCGGGTGCGAGGCGGCCGAGATCAGCGACGCCGTCCTGGCGCCCTCGTTGAGCCGGATCGCCAGCGCGCGCGAGAACTTGCGCACGGGCGGGAAGGCGGAGTTGTCGAACACGGTGATCGCGCCGTCGGCACGCCGGTGGGCGTCGTGCTGCCACGCGAAGCGCGCCGCGGGGGGAAGCTTGAACGTGCTCTTCTTGCCGCCCAGGCGCCACTGGATCTTGCCCGTCTCGCGGTCGATCCGGTAGGCCGCCCACGTGTTGCGCGCGGACATCAGGAAGTCGCCGCCGTCGGGGTTCACCGAGTTGGTGTGCGCGTAGTCGAACGGCGTGCCCGGGCGCGGCTGGGCGAAGCTCTCCTTGATCCCGATGTGGCCGAGCGAGTGCCACTCGAACGTCACGAGGCCGGTCTCGAGGTCGATCTCCTGGAGCACCGAGTCGACGACGAGTCCGCGCTTCGGGCCCTTCACCGCCTTCAGGTTCTGGCGCACGATCGGATAGGTGATGATCAGCGCCTTGTCGTCCGGCGTGATCCGGAACTCGTGCAGGTCGGGGCGGAAGCCGTTGGCCGTGCGGATGCGGCGGATGACGCGGTAGGACTGGTCGAGCATCACCATCTCGCCGGTGCCGATGCCCTGGCGCGACGTGCCCCGCCAGTACGTGAGCACGGGCTTGCCCTTGTAGGTCTGCGTGCGGAAGTCGGTGGCGGCCGTGATCCCGGGCAGCGGGGCGAACCAGATCGGCTGGCCGCTGTTGTCGGCGATCAGCGGGCCGGCCTGCTTCTCGTCGCGCTTGGATTTCGGGCTCAGGAACAGGAGGCCGGGCGCCTGGCCGGGGAGCGAGGTGTTGACGTTCACGAACGGCGGCGCGAGGTCCGGGCGCGAGTGGAACTTGCGCGTCTTCTTGGCCGGGATGTTCTCGAGGATGAGGTTCTGGATCGTCACCCGCTTGGGCATGCGCGCCGTGCGGAACGTGAAATCTCCGTTGCTCGTACCGCGGATCGGCAGATCGGTCCGCACGGTGACCCGCTCGCCCTGACGGAGCTTCCGGGCGAGCACGAAGCTCGCGCCCTTGCCGTCCGAGTGCGCGCGCAGGCGGCCGCTGTGGCGGCCGCTCTTCGCGCCCTTCACGCGCACGCCGCGGAGCCGGCTGGCCGGCGCGCCGCGCAGCGAGATCTGCGTGCTCGGGCTGGCAGAAACGGTGCCCGGCGAGGGGTAGGCGCTGATCGGCCCGGGCAGCTCCGCGTACGGGCCGGTCTGGGCCAGCGCGGAGGCGGGCACGGCGATGAGGGCGAGCAGCGTCAGAAGGACGGCCCGGAGAACGAGTCGCGGCATCGGCGGAGTCTCCAACAGATTTCTGGGCCGTGGGTTGCGGTTTCAGCCGCCGAGCGGCCCGACCGGCTGGCGGCAGACGTCGCCGGTGCAGTTGCGCAGGCGCACGAGCTCGCGGTGCAGGGAGCGGCGGATGCGGCGGTAGCGGCGGTCGCGGTGGCGCGAGCGCATCTCGCCCGGGTCGCGCGCCCGGTCGTAGAGCTCACGCGCGCCGTTGATCCACTCGACGTAGAGGTAGCGCGCGGTGCGGATCGCGTGGTACTCGCCGACCGTGCCGCTGCGCTGGGCGCCGTCGCGGTCGATGTCCCCCGCCTCGAGCCCTTCGTGCAGGACCGGCCGGCGCGTGCGCAGGCGCCCGTCGCGGGCGAACGGGAGCATCGAGCGCCCGTCCAACGGCCGGTCGGCGGTGGCGCCGGCGGCCTCGAGGATCGTCGGCGCGAGGTCGGCGTTGGTGACGAGCTCGCCCGACACCGTGCCGGCCGGGATGCCGGGGCCGCGGATCAGCAGCGGCACGTGCGAGGACGGGTCGTAGGCGAGGTACTTGCCCTTGTAGATGTTGTGCTCGCCCTGGAAGAAGCCGTTGTCCGAGGTGAAGAGGATGTAGGTCGAGTCGAGTCGCCCGGTGCGCGCCAGCGCGCTCACCACGGCTTCGACCGCCTGGTCGACCGCGATCAGCGACTCGCGGCGCGAGCGGAAGTCGGCGCGGATGCGCGCGTCCGTTGCGCTGCTCGCCCGGTGCAGCTTGCGCACGTAGGGCGGCTTGTCGCGCACGTCGCGCTCGCCGTGCGCCGAGCGCGGGAGCCGCAGATGGCGGTAGCGCCCGACGTCGCGCGGCGCGGCGCGGATGAACGGCTCGGTGGTCGAGCCTGGGTCGACCGACTCGCCGTGCGGCGCCACGAACATCAGCGAGAGGAAGAGCGGCGTGTCCGGCGCGGTGCCCTCGATCGAGGCGACCGCCTTCTCGCGCAGGACGTCGGTCTGGTAGAGCGCCGGGTCCTCGACGTCGAAGTTGCCGTAGCGGTTGACCGCGCCGTTCTCGTACATCCGGTAGCCGTACATCTGGTACGTGCTCTTGTCGATCGTGCCGTGCCAGTCGGTCCAGCCGGGCGGCACGTCGGGCTTGCGCCGCAGCCCGTAGCCGTTGAGGTACTTGCCGATGTGCGACGTCCGGTAGCCGGCCGCGCGCAGCCACACCGGCAGCGTGTGCTCGGCGTCGAGCGCCTCGACGCCACCGTTCGGGGGCGTGTTCGTGTGGACCCCGTTGTTGTGGTTGTACTGGCCGGTCAGGTACGTCGCGCGCGACGGACAGCACAGCGGATAGGAGACGTAGGAGCGCGTGAAGCGCGCGCCCGCCTTGCCGATCAGCCGACGCGTGCGCGGCATCGCCGCCATGTCCTGGTAGGTCTGGTCGTCGGTCATCAGCACGACGACGTTGGGGCGATCGGTCGCCGCCGGAGCGGCGAGCGCGAGCACTGTCAGCAGAAGCGAGAGCACGACGGGGAGCGGGTCAGCGTAGTTCGCGCCGTCGCCGCGCGCGAGCAATCCGGCGCCACCACAGGACCGCGACGACCACCACCACGAGCAACAGCAACAGCCCGATCAGCGGCGCGAGCACCGCGATCACGCTGAGCGCGGCGGACGCCACGTCCTCCGCGAACGACAGCACCGGGTTGCCCGCCCCGGCGGTCAGCGTGGTCGACACCGGCCGGATCGTCGCGCGCGTCGCGTGCAGCGAGCCGGCCACCGTCGCGCCCAGCGCGAACAGCACGATCGAGGGGATGTCGGTCGGCGTCTCGGTCGGCGCGGCGAACACGATCGCGCCCGCCGCCGGGTGCACGATCGAGCCGACGGCGTGCAGCAGCGAGTCGATCGCGGGCACCTTGTCGCCGACGAAGTCGAGCGCGAAGAGCACCCCGAGCACGATCAGCCCCGGCGTGGTCGCGAGCACGTCGTAGGGCTCGGGGAGCTGGAGCTGGCCGGCGCGGTCCAGCAGCCCCGCCGCAAGCAGCGGGATCCACGCGTTCAGCCCGGCCGCGCCCGAGAGCCCGAAGGCGGCGAGCACGCTGCCCGCCGCGGTCGCGACATCGAGCACCCGGCTACCGCCGCGTGATGGAGACGTCGACGGTCCAGGGCCGCAGCCCCGGCGAGCTGCCCTGGAGCACGAAGCGGTTGGCGCCGCGCTCGAGCTTGCGCGCCCGCGCGCGGAAGCGCCCGTCGGCGCCGACCTCCACCGCCGCGGGCTGCCCGCCCGCGGGCGCCAGCGTGACGCGGCTCGACGGCGGCTCGACCGTGCCGGTGAACGCGAGCGCCGAGCGCCGCGTCGTGGCGGTCGCGTCCGGCGCGCGGTGGCCGGCGGTCGTGCCCGCGTCGGGGTTGGCGGGGGCGGGGCGCGCGAGGTCGAGCGTGCCGGTCACCGCGGTCGGCTTCGACACGTCGGGCTCCGGCTTCTCGCCGCAGCCGGCGAGCGCGACGGTGGCGAGCAGCAGCGCGGCCCCGCGCCTAGCCCACATCCTGCAGCGTCTCCGGGCCGACCTCGGCGAGCGAGGCGCAGCCCACCAGCGCCATCGTGAGGTCGAGCTCGGCGCGCAGGTTCTCGAGTACCTCGCGCACGCCGGCCTGGCCGGCGACGGCGAGGCCCCAGACGTAGGCGCGCCCGATCAGCACGGCGGTCGCGCCGAGCGCGAGCGCCTTGAACGCGTCGGCGCCGCTGCGCACGCCGGAGTCGAGCAGCACCGGCGCCTTGCCGCCGACGGCGTCGACCACGCCCGGCAGCGCGTCGAGCGTCGAGATCGCGCCGTCGACCTGGCGGCCGCCGTGGTTCGAGACCACGATGCCGTCGACACCGGCGTCGAGCGCGCGCCGCGCGTCGTCGGGGTGCAGGATGCCCTTCAGCAGCAGCGGCAACTTCGTGCGCTCGCGCAGGAACGGCAGGTCGTCCCACGACAGCTGCGGCCGCGCGAAGATCTCGGTGAAGCGCTGCACCGCGTCACGGCCGCGCCCGCTCTGCAGGTTCTTCAGGAACGGACCGGGATACGCGCGCGTGAGCTGGACGAGCGTGCGCAGCGCCTGCGGGGTCGGCTGCGGCGTGGGCGCGTCGCCGTTGCTCGAGCCCTCGGCCATCAGGCGGCGGAAGACCGGGTCGCTCGTGTACTGGGCGATCCCCTGACCGCGCAGGAACGGGATGAACGCGGGCTCGAGATCGCGCGGGCGCCAGCCCACGGTCGTGGTGTCGAGCGTCAGCACGATCGCCTCGCAGCCGCACGCCTCGGCGCGCGCAACGAGGCTCTCGACCAGGTCGTCCGAGGTGCTCCAGTAGAGCTGGAACCAGTGCGGGCTGGACCCGAGCGCCTCCGCGCACTCCTCCATCGGGCGCGAGGCCTGGTTGGAGAAGATCATCGGCACGCCGGTCTCGCGCGCGGCGCGCGCGACCGCGACGTCGGCGTCGCGGTGCGCGAGCTCGAGCACGCCGACGGGCGCGAGCAGGAACGGCGAGTCGAGCCGGCGGCCGAACAGCTCGACCGACGCGTCGGGCTGCGCGGCGCCGCGCAGCATCCGCGGCACGATCCGCTTGCGGGCGAACACCGCGCGGTTCTCGCGCACGGTGTCCTCCGTGCCGGCGCCCGCCGCGACGTAGGCGTAGTGGTCGGCGGGCATCGCCTTGCGCGCCGCCTCCTGCAGGCGGTCGGGGTCGATCGGGACGCGCGGGCGGCGCCCGCTCACCCCGCCGAGATAGATGGCCGTCTGGCGCTCGCGTCCGATCATGGGGGCTGACCGTACCGAGGTGAGGCAGCTTTCCCCACCGTGATGACGCAGGGCACCACCATGTCGCGCACCCGGCCGTTCCGAGACAGTTCCGCCATGGCCTCCACCACCTCCCACCGCGAGCTCCACCACCGCTCAGGCGACGGCATCGACGTCTGGCTGATGTGGGACCCGGGCACCGACAGCGTCCACGTCCGCGTCAACGACCGCAAGGCCGGCAACAACTTCGAGATCCCGGTCAAGGCGCGCAATCAGGCGATGGACGTCTTCCACCACCCCTTCGCGTACGCGGTCTGAGCTAGCCTGGGCGGCGTGCACGCCGCCATCGCCGTCGCCCTGATCGCCGCATTCCCCGGTGCGGATCTGACCCAGCTGTCGGACGCGCCGGCGGGCAACCCGGCGATCTCGCAGGACAAGCGCTTCGGCCGCCTCGTCGCCTTCGAGTCCGGCGGCAACGTCTTCGCCGTCCACCGCGCCGAGCCCTACGGGGAGAACGGCACGCCGTGGCAGCCCGGCAAGCGCGAGCTCGTCTCGGTCGGGCTCGGCGGCGCGCCTGCCAACGGCCCCTCGAGCGCGCCGGCGGTTGACGGCACCTCGCGCGTCGCGCCGCACTGCGTCGCGTTCGTCTCCGCCGCCTCGAACCTCGTCCGCGGCGATACCAACGGCAAGCCCGACGCGTTCGTGCGCGACCTGCGCAGAGGCGTCACGAAGCGTGTCTCGATCACCAGCCGCGGGCGCCAGTCCAACGGCACCGTGACCGAGGTGGCGGTCGACGGGCTGTGCCGGCGCGTCGCGTTCGTCTCCGACGCCACCGACCTCGGGCTGCGCAAGACGAAGAACCGGAACTGGAAGAGCGCGGTCACGCGCGCCAACCCGCCCGGCAAGCGCCAGGTCTACCTGCACCTGTTCGGCGGGAGCACGAGCATCGACCGCGCGATGAAGAAGCTGACCTTCCTCGCCTCCGCGACCGACAAGGGGCGCCCCGGCAACGCCGACAGCCACTCGATCGCCTACGCGGTCAACGCCGACCGCCTGACGTTCGCCTCCGACGCCTCGAACCTGTCGTCGAGCGATCGCAACGGCGTCAGCGACATCTACCAGCGCTCGATGAGCCGCCGCTACGGCAAGAAGATCAAGGGCCGCAGCGTCCAGTACCTGCGCATGGACACGAAGCTCGTCTCGGTCGGCTCCAACGGCCTCGCGGGCTCCGGCGCATCGACCCAGCCGGCGAACAACGTCGACGGCAGCATCGTCGCGTTCACCACGACCGCGGGCGACCTCGTGCGCACCGGCGGCGTCGCGCAGATCGCGAAGGCGGACGTGCCGAGCGGCACCGGGCGGCCGCAGGTCCGGCTCGCCTCGACGACGCCCGGCGGCGCACCCGGCAACGGCGCGAGCGCCGCACCGAGCCTGACCGCCGCCGGCTCGTGGGTGCTCTTCGAGTCCGACGCCACCGACGTCGGCGTGACCTCGAACCGCCAGCCCGACACCAACGGCGTGCGCGACGCGATGCTCGCCACCGAGCCGTCGGGCGATCGCTGGCTGCTCGGCGAGCGGAGCTCGGGCGGGCCGACCACCAACCCGATGACGAGCCCGCACGGCAACTACGTCGTCTTCGAGCGCGGCGGAACTGTTCACCTGCTGTACGTCGGCGAGAAGTAAAGTCGGCGGGTGCGCCGCACCCTCGCACTGCTCGTCGTAATCAGCCTGGCCGTGACGGTGGCGCCTGCGGCGGCCGCGAAGCGCGCGAAGTCGCCGCGGCTGAAGGCGTTCACCTCGTGCGCCGGGCTGATCTCCTACGCGCGCCGGCACGCGCCGCCGCCGCGCCTGCTGCTGCCGCCGCGGCGGGTCCCGAGCGTCCCGATCCAAGGCGGCGGCGAGGACGGCGGCTCCGGCCCGATCGCCGCGCCGGCACCGGCGCCCGAGAGCGGCAGCACGGCGCCCGACTCCTCGACGACCAACGTGCAGGAGGCGGGGGTCGACGAGCCCGACATCGTCAAGACCGACGGCACCACCGTCTTCGCGCTGACCGGCGGGCGGCTGCGCGCGGTCGACGCGCGCTCACCGGTCCCGCGCAAGCTCGACGCGGTCACGATCCCCGGCTTCGGTGGCGAGCTGCTGATCCAGGGCCGCCGCGCGCTCACCATCTCCAACGGCGGCGCCGGGACGGTGCTGACCGAGATCGACATCGCCAATCCGGCGGCGATGCGCGTGCTGCGCACGCTCAACATCGACGGCGAGTACGTCAGCGCGCGCCTGCACGGGCACACCGCGCGCGTCGTCGTCTCCTCGGAGCCACGCGCGCTCGACGTGCCGATCCCCGCGCCGCAGCCGATCCCGGTCGAGGCAACAACCTCCGCGAAGAAGCGCAAGCCGCTGCGCGCCCGTCGCGCCGGCTGGGTGCCGAACGCGACGCTGCGCAACCGCCGCAGCGGCCGCAAGCGCAAGCGCGCGCTCGTCGCCTGCGACGACGTCCGGCGCACGCCGCGCTTCACCGGCGCGGGCATGCTGACGGTGGCGACGATCGACCTTGCGGTCGGGCTGCAGAAGCTCGACACCGACTCGGTGATGACCGACGCCGACACCGTCTACGCGTCGACGACGAGCCTCTACGTCGCCACCAGCGGCGGCTGGCAGAGCGACGACACCTCGATCCACCGCTTCGACCTCGCGGGCGACGCCGACACCGTCTACCGCGCGAGCGGCCAGGTGCCCGGCGACCTGCTCAACCAGTTCGCGCTCTCCGAGTACAAGGGCGTGCTGCGCGCCGCGACCACCGAGGGGTTCTCGGACGACAGCCAGAGCCACGTCACCTCGCTGCAGGCGCGCGCCGGCCGGCTCGAGAAGATCGGGCAGGTCAGCGGCCTCGGGCGCGGCGAGCGGATCTACGCGGTGCGCTTCATCGAGGACCGCGGCTACGTCGTGACGTTCCGGCAGGTCGACCCGCTCTACACGCTCGACCTCGCCGACCCGGCCCACCCGCGCGTGCGCGGCGAGCTGAAGATCCTCGGCTACTCGGCCTACCTGCATCCGGTCGGCACCCACGAGCTGCTCGGCATCGGGCAGGACGCGAGCGCGGAGGGCGTGCGCCAGGGCACGCAGCTCTCGCTGTTCGACGTCGACGACCCCGCGAACCCGAAGCTGCTGCACAAGGTCGCGCTGGGCGAGCTGACCTCGAGCGAGGCCGAGTACGACCACCACGCCTTCCTGTGGTGGGAGCCGCTGCGGCTCGCGGTGGTGCCGGTGTCGGACTACGAGGGCGGCGAGCCCGCGCAGGCGATCGGCTTCAACGTCGACCGCACGAAGGGCATCGTCGAGACGGGCCGCACGCGCGAGACCGCGGACGTGCTGCGCACGCTGGTGATCGGCCCGCGCCTGTTCACGCTGAGCGACGAGGGCCTGCACGCGTACGACCTCAAGACGCTCGCGCCCGGGCCGTTCACGTCCTTCTAGGCGCAAGTTCCGGCCGGGGGCTGCGTTGCAGTCCCCATGACCTTCTCCCGCAGACTCTTCACGCTGGCGGCCGCGACCGCCGCCACGCTGGCGCTGACTGCTGCGCCCTCGATGGCCATCGTCGGCGGTTCTGACGCCGCGGCCGGCGAGTACCCCTCGGTCACCGAGGTCTCGATCGCCAACGCCTTCCTCTGCACGGGCACGCTGATCGCGCCGAACTACGTGCTCACCGCCGGGCACTGCGGCTCGATCACCGGCGGCACCGGCGTCGCCTCGCCCGCCGCCTTCCCGCCCCAGGCGATCCAGGTCTACATCGGCTCCAACAAGCCCGGCCAGGGCGAGAACGTCCCGGTCTCGAGCGTCACCGTCGAGCCCAAGTACCTGCTCAACTCGGGCTACGACATCACGCTGCTGAAGCTGTCGCGCAACTCCACCAAGACGCCGACCAAGGTCGTCGGCGCGGCCGGCGCGGGCATCTGGTCCGCCGGCACGCTCGAGGAGATCGTCGGCTTCGGCACGACGTCGGAGGGCGGCGACACGCCCGACACGCTGCAGAAGGCCAAGGTGCCGATCACGACCGACGCCTACTGCGCGAGCGCCTACGACGACTTCGACGCCACCTCGATGGTGTGCGCCGGCTACCCGCAGGGCGGCACCGACACCTGCCAGGGCGACTCCGGCGGCCCGATGTTCGGCCGCGACGCCACCGGCGCGCTGAAGGTCGTCGGCGCGACGAGCTACGGCGAGGGCTGCGCGCGGCCCGGCAAGCCCGGCGTCTACGCCCGCGTGGGCGGCAACGAACTTCGCGAGTGGATCCGCTCGGTGGCGCCTTCGGGCGTTGACTGACCGAGTGTGAGGACGCCGACGCCCGGGTCGACTTGGTCATCGCCCTGGGCGTCGGCAAGCTGCAGCAGGTCGGGCTCGAACGACGGGACGAGCTCCAGGAAGGCATCAACCAGCGCGGGGTCGAAGTGGCGCCCGCGCTGGGCCTTCAGCTCGGCAAGCGTGTCCTCGACCGTCCAGCGGCCCTTGTAGACGCGCTTGGAGCGCAGCGCGTCGAAGACGTCGCAGATCGCGGTGATGCGCGCGCCGAGCGGGATCGCCTCGCCCTGCAGCCCCGCGGGGTAGCCGCTGCCGTCCCAGCGCTCGTGGTGGGTCAGCGCGATCTGCTCGGCCACCTGCAGCAGCGGTGAGCTCGAGCCGGCGAGGATCGAGCCGCCGATCGACGCGTGCGACTGCATCACCACCCACTCGTCCGCGTCGAGCTTGCCGGGCTTGAGCAGGACGGCGTCGGGGATGCCGATCTTGCCGACGTCGTGCATCGCGCTCGCGTGGCCGATCAGCTCGGCCTCGTCCTCCGGCAGCCCGACGGCGAGCGCGAGCTTGTGCGTCATGCGGCGGATGCGCTGGATGTGCTCGCCGGTGTCGCCGTCGCGCGACTCGGCGGCCTGGCTGAGCCGCTGCACGATCTCGAGCTGCGTCTCGCGCAGCTGCGCGGTGCGCTCGCGGACGCGCTCCTCGAGCACGTCGTTGTGCATCGCGACCCGGCGCCGCTCGCGCCGCTCGACGATGAACGCGCCGATCATCGTGCTGAGCGTGCCGAGCGTGAGCGCGAGCAGCGGGTAGGTCGCCTCCACGATCCAGCCGCGGGCGAACATCGCCTGCACGAAGCACGCGAACGCGATCCCGGCGAGCGGCATCACGAGCGCGGCCTTCAGCCCGCGTGCGCGCAGGTGCGCGAGCGCGGGCAGCGCGCCGAGCAGCAGCAGCGCCAGCAGGCCGGTCCACGCGGGCGCCTGGCGCAGCGGCATGCCGCGCAGCGCGGTCGAGATCGCGTTGGCCTGGATCTCCGGGCCCGACATCAGGCGGTCGCTGGCGGTGGGGGTCGAGTGGACGTCCTGCAGCGTCGGGGCGCTGGCGCCGACCACGACGATGCGGCCGCGCAGGCGGTCGGGGTCGATCCGGCCGGCGATCAGGTCGCTGAAGCTGTAGGTCGGGATCGTCCCGCGCGGGCCCGCGTAGTCGATCCAGGCGCCCTCGTCGTCGAACGCCTGCACCGGCAGCGGCCGGCCGGTGCTGAGCTCGGCCGCCACCACGGCGACGCTGCGCAGCCCGCCCGAGGAGTACGGGAAGCGATGGATGACGCCGCCGCGGTCGGTCTCGAGGTTCGCCGCCGCGGCGTGGGCGCCGGCCGCGCGCACGTTCTCGTCGCCGCCGAGCACGTTGGTGCCGCCGCGGCCGTCGGTCTCCGTGGTCGCGAGGACGACGTCGTCGGCGCGCGAGATCGCGCGGAACAGCGCCAGGTCCTCGCGCTCGCTGGTCGGCTCGGTGAACTGGACGTCGTAGACGATGCGGCGCGCGCCGGCCTTGCGCAGCGCGTCGATCGCGCGCCCGTGCAGCGAGCGCGGGAACGGCCACTGGCGCTCGAGGTCGGAGAACGTCACGTCGTCGATGGCGACGACCGCGACCTTCTGGTCGACCTGGGCGCCGCGCGCCTGGAAGCGCATGGCGACGGTCTCGTCCTCGACCCCGTCGAGGAGGTGCGCGTCCTTGGCGACGAGCGCCAGCGCGAGCGCGATGAGCACCGCGACCAGGATCGCCATCCCGTCTCTGCCCCTGCCCCGGGCCATGGCGCTAGCGGTGGTGGCGGTGCCGGGCGAGGTAGGCGTGGCCGGCGCGGACCAGCACGCTGCGCTTGCGATGCAGGTCGCGGACGAGGACCTTGCCCTCGGTGACCTTGGTCCGCGTGCCGTCGCAGCGGTCGGTGGTGACCCACTTCGTGCCGCGCACGGTGGCGACGCTGTCGCGGCCGTGGGTGCGGAAGCGCGAGTGCTTGTCCTTGCCCCACAGGCGGCGGACGACGCGGCGCTTGCCGCCCGACTCGTGCGCGACCACCGAGGTGCCGGCGCGAGTGCCGCAGCGGCCGAAGCCACCGCCGCGCAGGTGCAGGTCGGTCATGCCCTTGCTCTTGCGGCCCTGGCGGATCTGGAAGACGCCGCCCCAGAACGTGCCGTTCTGCGTGCGGCCGTGGGCGTTGCGCGCGCTCTGCAGGACGATCTTGCCGGCGCGCGCGTCGACCAGCGTGCCGACCGGCAGGTTGGCGCCGGCGGCGAGCGCGCTGTAGCTGCGGGAGCCGGGGGCCTTGATCCGGATCGAGCCGCTGAGCGGGTGGACGACGACCTGCTTGCCGAGCACCGGCGGGGCGATATCGGCGGCCGGCGCCGGGATGCCCGCGGCCGGGTTGCCGTTGCCGCCGGCATTGCCGTTGCCGCCTGAGTTGCCGGGCTTCTCCGGCGTCGGCGTCGGGGTCGGGGTGACCGTCGGCACCGGGTCGACCGCCGGGGCGGGATCGAAGTCGCTGATGCGGCCGAGCTCGTCGGTCCACAGCTCGAGGTCGGGCGAGGCCGTCTCGCCGGCGCCGTTGTTGGCGACCAGGCGGGCGTGGTAGTGCGAGCTGGGCTCGAGCGGGAGCTCGACGTTCTCGGTCATCGGGTCGGCCTCGTGGCCGGCCGACTGCTCCTCGGTCTCGGTGCCGTACTGCTCGTCGGGGCCGTACTCGACGAAGTAGGTCGTGTCCTGCGAGTTGGCGCCGACCGTGGCCTTGATCACGCCGTCGGCGATCGTATGGCGGGCGCCGATCGGGATCTCGACGTTGTCGAGCCATAGCTCGGCCGTCGGCCCGAGGTAGACGCGGCCGATCTTGCCGGTCAGGCCGCTCTCGGTGAACCACATGTTGCCGTCGGGGCCGCGGGTGATGCCGGCGGGAGCGGCGTCGGGCGTGAGATCGATGCCGAGCCCGGTGCCGGCGGTGATCTCCTCGAACTCGTGCTTGCCGATGTCCATGCGGCCGATGCGGCCCGGGCTGCCGGCGCCCGTGAACCACAGCATGCCCTTGTTGCCCTCGGCGAGGCCGGCGGGGGCGGAATCAGCGGTCAAGCCGGTGCGGTACTCCTTGATGTTGCCGTCGGTCTTGATGCGTCCGATTGCAGCCGGGTTGTCGGACTCGGTGAAGTAGAGCTTGTTGTCCGAGGCGGTGACGATCTGGTTCGGGGTGCCGGTGAGACCGGTCGACCAGAAGCACGGGTCATTGGGGTTCGAGGGGCTGAAGCTCTCGATCTTGTCGCCGCCGGGCGAGGCGATCGTGACCCACAACTGGCCGTCGGGTCCGCTCGTGATGTCGTTGAGCGTGTCGCTCCCGGACAGGCCGGCGTTGAACTCGTCGATGTCGCCGTCCGGCGTGATGCGGCCGATCTTGGTCGCGCCGCGCTCGATGAACCACAGGTTGCCGTCCGAGCCGGTGGTGATGGCGGTCGGGTCGGCGCCGGCCGACAGCCAGTACTCGGTGACGTCGCCGCTGGTCGGGTCGAGGCTGGCGACGCCGTCGGCGGTGACCCCCTGCTCCGTGAACCAGAGCTTGCCGTCGGGGCCCTCGGTGATGCCCTTGGGCGTCATCAGCAGCGAGAAGCCGGAGGTGAGGCCGGCGGTGTACTCGGTGATCGTGCCGCTGGTGGTGATCTTGCCGATCCCCGGCAGCACGCCCTCTTCCGTGAACCAGAGGTTGCCGTCGGGTCCCGCGGTGATGTCGCCGGGCGCGTTGGCGAGCGTCAGCGGGGCGAACTCGGTGATGCGCGGCGTCGGGGTGATCGACGAGGCGCTCGCGGGCAGCGCGAGGACCGCCACGAGCGAAGCGAGCGTGGCGAGCGAACGACGGGAGACCCTCCGAGACACCGGATACTTGTCGGCCGCGCTGCGCCGCGGCTTGACGAAAGTGGCCGCATGTCTGAGCCCTGCTACCGTGCAGGGCATGGGTGGCGCCGCTGCCCGTGAGGTTTGAGCCTTTGAGTGCGCTCCGCGTGGTCCGGGTCTTTTCGAATCTCCCGTATCACCATTGTTAGGAGCAGCACCGATATGTCTTCCCGAACGTTCGCCGATCTCGGCGTGTCGTCAGCCGCTACGAGCGCCCTTGTGCGCCGCGGCATCACCGAACCCTTCGCCGTCCAGAAGCTCGTCATCCCCGACGCGCTGGAGGGCCACGACGTCCTCGCCGAGTCGCCCACCGGCTCCGGCAAGACGCTCGCCTTCGTTCTGCCGATCCTCGAGCGCCTGAGCTCGAGCGACCAGCGCCCCGCCGCGCTCGTGCTCGCCCCGACGCGCGAGCTCGCCGGCCAGATCGTCGACGACGCCCGCGACGTCGCCGAGGCCCACGGCCTCACCGTCGCCGCCGTCTACGGCGGCGTGGGCATCGAGCGCCAGGCGAAGCTCGCCCGCCGCGCCCACCTGCTCGTCGCGACCCCCGGTCGCCTGCTCGACCTCATGCAGCGCGGCGACATCAACCTCAGCCGCATCCGGATCCTCGTCCTCGACGAGGCCGACCGCATGATGGACATGGGCTTCCGCCCCGACCTCGAGCGCATCGTCAAGCAGACGCCGACCGACCGCCAGACGCTGCTGTTCTCCGCCACGCTCGCCGGCGCCCCCGGCGACCTGGCCCGCGAGTACACGCGCAACGCGCGGCGCCACACGCACACGCCGACCGCGCGCAAGTCCGCGCAGGTCGAGCACCGCTTCGTCAAGGTCCTCCACGAGGCCAAGCTCGAGACGCTCGTGCAGGAGCTCGAAGGCAAGCGCGACCTCGCGCTCGTCTTCGTCCGCACCAAGCGCGGCGCCGACCGCCTCGTCAAGCGCCTGCGCGCCCGCGGCGTCGACTCGATGGCGATCCACGGCAACAAGACGCAGAACCAGCGCGAGCGCGCGCTCGCCGCGTTCGAGCGCTGGGACGTCGACGTGCTGATCGCGACCGACGTCGCCGCCCGCGGCATCGACGTCGCCGACGTCAGCCACGTCATCAACTTCGACGCCCCCGAGGACCAGGACGGCTACGTGCACCGCACGGGCCGCACCGGCCGCGCGGGCCGCGACGGCGTCGCCATCACGTTCGTCCTGGGCGACCAGGCGCGCGAGATGGGCACGATCGCCAAGCGCCTCGGCCTGGAGTTCCCGGCGCACACCAGCGCGGAGAACGGCCACGCGCCGGCGCGCACGCGGCGGCGGTGGCGGGAACCGCAACCGCGGCGGCCGTCAGCGCAACAACCGCCGCTAGCGGCGCTCAGCCCTCGCCCTTGAGGGCGGGGGCTCGCAGCTCGATGAGGTCGGTGTCGTCAAGGCGCTTTGGGTTCCGCGCGTGGTCACCGAAGTTCGTGTCGTTCACGACCGCGACGCGGTCGTCTCCGAGGAGCACCAGCGACTCGATGTTCGTGTAGGGCATGGCGAAGTGCTCGCCGATGCCGAGATCGCCCGGGTGGCCATGCGCGGACACCTCGTCGGGGTCGGCGAGGTCGAGCAGGTCGGCCGCGACGGCCTCGCGCTTCAGCGATCCGGAACGGCCCTCGGGCAGGTCCGCGACGACGATCTGCTTGACGTGGGCCTTCTTGCCCTCGAAGTCATCGCGCTCGAGAACCGCGAGCCGCTTCGCGTCGATCGCGTCCGCGTCGGCGACGAGGTTCTTCGCGTCCGCGACCGTGTAGACGCGGTGCCCCGGCACGTAGGCGCGGCGCGCGATGTCGAACGCGTACAGTCGCCGCGCCCGCGGGTCGTCCCCCGCCACCGCCCCCTCGAGGATCGGGTAGAGCAGCTTGCCGTCGGACGACAGCGCCATGGCTTCGAAGCCACGGGAGCGCGGGAGGTTGGCGTGCCCCTTGTCGGGGGAGTCGGGCGAGCGCACGCCCGGCAGCGAGATCGGCGCTTCGAGCACCTTGCCTGCCGCGTCCGTGTGCAGCAGGTAGGGCCCGAATTCGTCACCGAACCAAAAGCCGCCGGCCTTGTCGCGGCGGAACGACTCGGGATCGAAGTCCCCGCCGGTCAGCGGGCGGTCCGCAGGCTTCTCATTGATGATCCGGAACGGCACCTTGCGGTCGGGATCGTGCAGCGTGATCCAGTCCAGGACGCGGAGCGCGCCGTGGTCCTCGCGCACCCGGTACACGCGCAGGAGGAACGAATGCGAGTTCGCCTTCGCGCCGAAGCCGTTGTCGGCCAGCGCGTAGAACGTGTGCGCGCCGCCGGCCTTCAACAGGGCGGAGAACCCGCCGACCGGCTGGCGCGCGCCGGCGGCCGGCTTCGGCTCCGCGTCGCGCGCGGCGGCGAACGGCGCCGGCGCCGAGGCTTTAGCGTCGAGCAGCGAACGCGACTCGAGGGTCGGCTCGTCCGGCGCACCACATCCAGCCAGGCAGAGCCCGAGGACCACCCATGATCTTGCGATGGGCGACCGCACCAATGCGAACGTACGCCCGCCGCGCGCGGGGGGTCAAGACCCTGGAGTCTCGAACCTGACGCGCTAGCGGTGCGCCGACGAAGGCGCACGTCAACGGCGGCTGGGTAGGGGTCGGGTTCGAGCCGCCGCGCCGGCCACGAATGTCACCTCAGGGTCGGTATGCGACCTTGAGACGACATTCGTCGCCGCGCCGGCCCGAACCTGCTTCCTCAATGCCCGCCGTTGACTTCCGCCGAAACTGCCGCGAACGCTAGACCGGAGCGGCGTTGGCGCGAGCCCGGCGCCCGGCCTTCACGCGCTCCGTCTTCGGGAGCACGGCCTTGCGCAGGCGCACCCGCTCCGGGGTGACCTCGACGCACTCGTCCTCGCGCAGGAACTCCAGCGCCTGGTCGAGCGAGAGCTGCCGGTGGGGCACCAGCCGCACCAACACCTCGGAGGTGGAGGAGCGGATGTTGTTGAGCTGCTTCTCCTTGGTGGCGTTGACGTCGAGGTCGTCGGCGCGGGCGTTCTCGCCCACCACCATGCCCTCGTAGACCTCCTCGCCCGGCCCGACGAACAGCGTGCCGCGCTCCTGGAGGTTCATCAGCGCGAAGGTCGCCGCGGTGCCGCGGCGGTCGGCCACCAGTGACCCGCTCGGGCGCGTGCGCAGGTCGCCGACCCAGGGCTCCCAGCCGTCGAAGACGTGGTGGAGGATCCCCGTGCCGCGCGTCTCGGTGAGGAACTCGGTGCGGAACCCGATCAGCCCGCGCGCCGGCACGGCGTAGTCGAGGCGGACCCAGCCGGTGCCGTGGTTGACCATGTGCTCCATGCGGCCCTTGCGCAGCGCGAGCAGCTGCGTGACGACGCCGACGTATTCCTCGGGCACGTCGATCGTCATGCGCTCGCGCGGCTCGTGGATCTTGCCGTCGATCTCGCGCGTGAGCACCTGGGGCTGGCCGACGGTCAGCTCGAAGCCCTCGCGGCGCATGATCTCGACGAGGATCGCGAGCTGGAGCTCGCCGCGGCCCTGGACCTCCCAGACCTCGGGGCGCTCCGTGTCGTTCACGCGCAGGGAGACGTTGCCGATCAGCTCCTGGTCGAGCCGGTTCTTGACCTGGCGGGCGGTGAGCTTGCCGCCGTCGCGACCGGCCAGCGGTGAGGTGTTGATGCCGATCGTGACCGACAGCGAGGGTTCGTCGACGGTGATGACCGGCAGCGGGCGCGGGTCGTCGCGGTCGGCGAGCGTCTCGCCGATCGTGACCTCGGGGATGCCGGCGACGGCGATGATCTCGCCCGGCCCGGCCTCGTCGGCCTCGACGCGGTCGAGCGCGTCGGTGACGAAGAGGTCGCCGACCTGGGCGTTCTCGATCGTCCCGTCGGCGCGGCACCAGGCGATCGCCTGGCCCTTGCGGATCGTCCCGTTGCGCACGCGGCAGAGCGCGAGGCGCCCCACGTAGAGCGAGGCGTCGAGGTTGGTGACGTGCGCCTGGAGCGGGAAGTCGGGATCGTAGGTCGGCGCCGGGATGTTCTCGAGCAGCAGGTCCATCAGCGGCGCGAGGTCGTCTGCGAGCGCGTCGAGGTCGGGCTCGAGTCCGGCGCGGCCGGCCCTCGCGTTGCAGTAGACGATCGGGAACTCGATCTGCTCCTCGTCGGCGTCGAGGTCGAGGAACAGCTCGTAGACCTCGTCGACCACCTCGGCGATGCGGGCGTCCGGCCGGTCGACCTTGTTGACGACGAGGATCACCGGCAGCCGGGCCTCGAGCGCCTTGCGCAGGACGAAGCGCGTCTGCGGCAGCGGGCCCTCGGAGGCGTCGACGAGCAGCATGATGCCGTCGACCATCGTCAGCCCGCGCTCGACCTCGCCGCCGAAGTCCGCGTGGCCGGGCGTGTCGATGATGTTGAGCTTGACGTCGCGGTAGCGGACCGACGTGTTCTTGGCGAGGATCGTGATGCCCTTCTCGCGCTCGAGATCCATCGAGTCCATGACGCGATCGGCGACGTCCTGGTTGGCGCGGAACGCGCCGGACTGCCAGAGCATGGCGTCGACGAGGGTCGTCTTCCCATGGTCGACATGGGCGACGATGGCGACGTTTCGTAGGTCCTGTCGAGCGGCGGGCACCCTCTGAGGCTAGAAGATGCTCAGCCGCCGAAGCCCTGAATGGCACCGGCCTTGAACGCCGCCTGTGCCCCCGCGTCGCCCTCGGCGGCCTGGGTGATCACGGTGACGGGGATGCCCAGGCGCTCGACCCGGCGCGGCAGGTCGCGGCGAAGCCATTCGGAGCTGCGCTTCGGCAGCGTCGAGATGATCACGTCGTCGAAGTCGCGCTCGTCGATCACCTGCTTGACCGACTCGAACGGGTCCTGTCCGCCGACGAGACCCTCGACGTGACTCCCGGCGGCACGCGCGAGCGCCTCGAGGCCTCGCTCGAGCGTCCAGTCGGCGTGCTTGGCCGAGTCGACGTTGGGGATCAACAACGAGAACTGCGTGGGCTGCTCGCTCGCGCGGCGCTTCACCTCGGCGAGCAGGAGGGGCGTCGCAGCGGTGCGGTTCGCAACGACCAGGGTCCGGTGCGGCTGCGCTTGGTCCATGATGCGCTCCTTTGGAGCGTGGGGTTCTCAGAGTCCCACCGGGGCGGGTGATCGTCAACCGCGCGGAACCGGGTTCTCCCGGCCCGTGTAGAAGTGGCAGTGGTGGGCCGACCACGTCATCTCGACGACTACGAGCAGCTCGTCCGCGAGCACCAGGTGATCGCCTTCCGCACCGCATACGTCATCACGGGCTCGGCCGCCGACGCCGAGGAGGTTGTGCAGGACGCCTTCGTCAAGGCGTACCGCGCTCGCGGCCGCTTCCGCGAGGGTGCGCCGTTCCGTCCCTGGCTGCTGGCGATCGTCGCCAACGAGGCGCGCAACCGGCGGCGCTCGCTGGCGCGCCGGGCGCGGTTCGAGCTGCATGCGGTCGAGGAGCGCCCCTCCGCTGACGCGGCCCCGTCTCCGGAGGCGGCGCTCCTCGTCCGCGAGCAGCGCGCGCAGCTGCTCGCGGCGATCGACACGCTCGGGGAGGAGCAGCGGCAGGCGATCGCGTGCCGCTACCTGCTCGGGCTCTCCGAGCGCGAGACCGCGGCGGTGCTCGGGTGCCGCCCCGGCACGGTGAAGTCGCGGCTGTCGCGGGCGCTGGCGAACCTCGAGGGGGAGCTGTGAGCGAACTCGAAGCCCGCCTCTCGGAGCTGGCCGTGGAGTGGCCCGAGGCGCCGGACGTCGCCCCGCGCGTGCGCGCGCGACTCGAGGAGGCGCCGCCGCAGCGCCGGCGGTGGCCGCGGATCGCCATCCCGATCGCGGTGCTCGCCCTCGTCGCCGCCGTCCCGCCTGCCCGCAGCACCGTGCTCGACTGGCTCGGCCTCGACGGCGTGAAGATCGAGCGGGTCCCGAAGGCGCCGACGCCGGCGCCGACCATCACGCCGCTCGAGCTCGGCGAGCGCGTCCCGCTCGCGAGCGCGACGCTCGTCCCCAGCGAGCTCGGCGCGCCCGACGCCGTCTTCCGCGCCGACGACATCGTCACGCTCTTCTACCGCCCGCGCGGCGGCCTGCCGGAGTCTGAGAACACCGGCGCCGGCGCGCTGCTGACGCCAGATCCCCGGCCGGACCAACCCGGTGTACATGCGCAAGCTGGCGGGCCCTGACACCACGATCGAGCGCGTGACGGTCGACGGCGAGCCGGGCTTCTGGCTCGCCGGCGCCTCCCACGGCCTGCTCTACGAGCACCCCTCCGGCGGCGTCCGCGAGGCTCCGGCGCGGCTCGCCGGCAACACCCTGGTCTGGCGGCGCGGCGCGCTGACGCTGCGCCTCGAGGCCGACATCACCAAGGAGCGGGCGCTTGCGATCGCCCGCTCGGTCGAATGAGAAGGGAGCCCACCATGCGACGCATGCTGGTCCTGGCGGCCGCCGCCACACTCGCCCTCGTCGCCGCCCCCGCGGCGGTGGCAAAGGAGGTCAAGAAGGCCGAGGTGTGCGGGCCTGACGGCTGCGTGTCGGCCGACGACGAGCAGACGCGCATGACGCTGCTGCAGGGCGGCCCGCCGACCAAGCCGCCCACCGCGGCGCCGTACTACGAGGTCCGCATCACGATGGCGGCGGGCGACGAGACCCACACCTGGAGCTTCGCCGCTGTGCCCGACCGCCAGGCGGCGCGGGCCGATGACGGCACCTGGATGCGGATGCCGGACGAGATGACCGGGATCGTCAAGCAGCTGACCCTCGGCCAGAAGCCGTACCCGGCCGCCGGCCTGATCGGCGCGGCCCCGCCGCCCGAGCCGAAGCCGGTGGCCGCCGACGCCGACAGCCCGCTGTGGCCGGAGGGCGTCGCTGATCGCGCTGGCCGCGCTCGTGGCCGCCGCGGCGATAATGCGGTTCTCGGGGCGGTGGCGTCCGGCGTCCGGCTAGCGCCGCGCCGCGTACAGCGAGGCGCGTCGCGTGCTACGGCGTGCTCGAGGCACGGCCGGACGAGCTGCTCGTGCAGTACAAATCGCCCCGCACCGTGCTGCAGCCACGCGCCACCTCCTTCACCCTCGCGCGCTTCCGCGTCGCCCGCGGCACGCCGTCGGTGCAGGTGCTCGCGTGAGCCGCCACGTCGAGATCTCCGACACCCGGATCCATGTCGTCGAGCGCGGCGGCGACGGGCTGCCGCTGCTCGTCGTCCACGGCGGGCCCGGGCTCGACCACCACCTGTTCGGCGACTACCTCGACCCGCTCGGCGGCGACGTCCACCTCGTGCTCGTCGACCTCCGCAGCCAGGGGCTCTCCGACACGACGCCGCCGGAGACGTGGACGCTCGAGCGGATGGCGACCGACCTGTCCGAGCTCGCCGAGGCGATGGGCTTCGAGCGCTACGCGACGCTCGGGCACTCCTACGGCGCGTTCGTGGTGCTCCAGCACGCGATCGACCGCGCGGGCGAGCCGGCGGCGACGATCGTCTCAAACGGCGTGCCGAGCGCCCGCTACCTCGCCGCCGTGCAGGACAACCTGGCCGCCTTCGAGCCGATCGAGCTGCGCGAGCAGGTCACGGCGTCGTGGGCGCGCGAGGCCGACGCGCAGACCCAGGAGGACTGCGCTGCGCTGCTGCACGACCAGCTCCCCTTCCACTTCGGCGACCCACTCGATCCGCGCATCGCGGAGTTCGAGCGCCGCACCGCCGGATGCGTCTACGCGCCGGACGTGCTGCGTCACTTCGCGGTCGCCGAGTACGGCGCGATCGAGGTCGAGGACCGGCTCGGCGAGGTCAGCCACTCGGTGCTCGTGCTCGCCGGCCGCCACGACCGCACCTGCGTCGTCGAGGGCGGCGAAGGCGATCGCCATCGGTATCCCCGGTGCGCAGCTCGCGGTGTTCGAGGCGAGTGGGCACCTCACGTTCGCCGAGGAGAACGAGGCGTACCTGAGCGCCGTGCGGCGCTTCCTTCAGTCGGTGCCGTAGAGACGATCGCCGGCGTCGCCGAGGCCGGGGCGGATGTAGCCCCGCTCGTCGAGCTCGCGGTCGATCGCGGCGCAGAAGATCGGCACGTCGGGGTGCTTGGAGCGCACCGCCTCGAGCCCCTCGGGGGCGGCGACGAGGCAGACGAAGCGCAGGCGCTTCGCCCCGCGCTCCTTGAGGCGCGTAAGGGCACTGTTGGCGCTGCCGCCGGTGGCGAGCATCGGGTCGACGAGCACGATCTCGGCTTCCGGCCCGTGGTCGGGGATCGACTCGTAGTAGCCGACCGGCGAGAGCTTGTCCTCGTCGCGGTACATGCCGAGGTGGCCGACGCGCGCCTCCGGCATCAGGCCGAGGAAGCCCTCGACCATGCCGAGCCCGGCGCGCAGGATCGCGATCACGACGATGTCGTCGCCGAGGCGCGCGCCCTGCGTCGACTCGAGCGGCGTGTCGACTTCGATCCCCTCGAGGCGCAGGTCCCGCAGCGCCTCGAAGCCGATCAGCATCGCGGCCTCGCGCAGGCGGCGGCGGAACTCGCCGCTCGGGGTCGCGACGTCGCGCAGCACACTCAGATGGCGGGCTACGAGCGGGTGGTCGACGACGGTCACTCCGTCCACGCGCGCGCACGCTATAGCCTCGGAGCGGTGAGTGGGCCGCGCCGCAACGTCGAGCTCAAGGCCGTCGACGCCGACCCCGCGCGCACGCTCGAGCGTGCGCTGGCGTCCGGGGCCTCGGACGAGGGCGTCATCGTGCAGCGCGACACGTACTTCCGCGTGGCCTCCGGGCGGCTGAAGCTGCGCGAGGAGGAGCCGGGGGAGGCGCACCTGATCTCCTACGCGCGGCCGGATGACGCTGACGTGCGCGTGTCCTCGTACCGGGTGGTGCCGGCCGACGCGGAAACGCTCGCCGCGCTGACCGACACGCTCGGCGTCGATGTCGTGGTCGAGAAGCGGCGCCATCTCCTGCTGTGGGAGACGGTGCGCATCCACCTCGACGAGGTGACGGGCCTGGGCTCGTTCATCGAGCTCGAGGCCGTGGCCGACCCGGGCTCGGACCTCGCCCACGAGCACGCCCAGATCGGGCGCCTTCGCGCAGAGCTCGGCATCGAGGAGCTCCGCGAGGGCTCGTACTCCGACGCGGTCCGCAACGCCGTGCCCGATCCCGAGCTGCTTCGCCTTGCGCGAGAAGCCGCCGGCCGCGCCTACGCGCCGTACTCCAACTTCCCCGTCGGCGCCGCGGTGCTGACCGACGACGGCCGCCGCTACGCCGGCGCCAACGTCGAGAACGCCGCCTACCCCCAGGGCCAGTGCGCGGAGGCCTCGGCGCTCGGCGCGATGGTGGCGGGTGGCGGCGGGCGGGTCGTGGAGGTCGTCGTCGCCGCACCGAGCGAGCAGGAGTGCGCGCCGTGCGGCGGCTGCCGCCAGCGGCTGCGGGAGTTCGCCGCGGCCGACGCGCCGATCCATCTCGCCGACATGGAGCGCGTGCGCCGCACGACGTCGCTCGCCGAGCTGCTGCCGCTGTCCTTCGGCCCGGAGAGCCTCGGATGAACGACGCTGCCAGGGCGATCCAGGAGCGCGCGCCGGGCTTCACGCCGCGCGTCGGGCTCGTGCTCGGCTCCGGCCTCGGCGCGCTCGTCGACGAGCTCGCCGACGCGGTCACGATCCCGTACGCCGACATCCCCGGCTTCCGCGTCGGCACGGTCGCGGGCCACGCCGGCGCGCTCTCGCTCGGCACGCTCGACGGCGTCCCGGTCGCCTGCTTCCAGGGCCGCTCGCACGTCTACGAGGGGATCGAGGCGTCCGCCGTCACGACCCCGATCCGCACGCTGCGGCTGCTCGGCGCGGAGATCCTCGTGCTCACCAACGCGGCCGGCTCGCTGCGGCCCGAGGCCGGCCCCGGCAGCCTCGTCGCGCTGACCGACCACATCAACATGCAGGGCTTCAATCCGCTCATGGGGCTCAACGACGACGAGGTCGGCCCGCGCTTCCCGAGCCTGTCCGACGCCTACGACCCCGAGCTGCGCGCCGGCCTGCACGCCGTCGCCGACGAGCTCGGCACCACGCTGCACGACGGCGTCTACCTCGCGGTCACCGGCCCGAGCTTCGAGACGCCGGCCGAGATCCGCGCGTTCCGCACGATGGGCGCCGACCTCGTCGGCATGAGCACCGTCCCCGAGGCGATCGTCGCGCGCCACTGCGGGCTGCGGGTCGCGGCGGTGTCCGTCGTCACCAACCTCGCCGAGGGGATGGGCGAGGTCGCGCTGTCGCACGAGCAGACGCTCGAGGAGGGCAAGCGCGGGGCGGCCGAGCTCGGGCCCGCTGCTGCGGCGCTGGGTGGGCACGCAATGACGACCTTCTTCGCCCAGGAGCTGATCCGCCGCAAGCGCGACGGCGGTGCCCTCACCGACGAGGAGCTGCGCTTCCTCGTCCAGGGCATCACCGACGGCAGCGTCACCGACGGCCAGGCCGCGGCGTTCGCGATGGCGGTCTTCTTCCGCGACCTCGAGCCGCCCGAGCGCGTCACGCTCACGCAGGCGATGCGCGACTCCGGCTCGGTCCTGTCCTGGGACCTCGACGGCCCGGTGCTCGACAAGCACTCGACCGGCGGCGTCGGCGACAAGGTCTCGCTGATCCTCGCGCCGCTGCTCGCCGCCTGCGGCGCCTTCGTCCCGATGATCTCGGGCCGCGGGCTCGGCCACACCGGCGGCACGCTCGACAAGCTCGACGCGATCCCCGGCTACGACTCGCGCCCCGAGCTCGAGCGGCTGCGCGCGGTCGTGGCCGACGCGGGCTGCGCGATCGTCGGCCAGACCGCCGAGCTCGCGCCCGCCGACCGCCGGCTGTACGCGCTGCGCGACGCCACCGGCACCGTCGAGTCGATCCCGCTGATCGTCGCCTCGATCCTCTCCAAGAAGCTGGCCGAGGGGCTCGACGGCCTGGTCATGGACATCAAGGCCGGCTCGGGCGCGTTCATGCCCACGCGCGAGCAGTCGGCCGAGCTGGGCCGCGCGATCGCCGACGTCTCCGAGGGCGCCGGCCTGCCGTGCGCGGCGCTGCTGACCGACATGGACCAGGTGCTCGGCCGCACGGCCGGCAACGCGCTCGAGGTGCGGGAGGCGATCGACGTGCTGCGCGACGGCACGGGCGAGCCGCGGCTGGTCGAGGTGACGCTGGAGCTCGCGCGCGCGGCGCTCGAGCTGGTCGGCGTCGACGCCGAGGTCGACGCGGCGCTGCACTCTGGCGCCGCGGCGGAGCGCTTCGCGCACATGGTGGTCGAGCTCGGCGGCCCGGCCGACCTGCTCGACGCGCCCGAGAAGCACCTCGCCGAAGCGCCCGTGCGCCGCGAGGTGACCGGCACCGGCGTCGTCGAGGCGATCGACGTCCGCGCGCTCGGCCTCGTGGTGATGGAGCTCGGCGGCGGCCGCCGCCGCGAGACCGACGACATCGACCCCGCCGTCGGCCTCACCGACGTCGCGGGCCTCGGCGAGGACGCCGCGCTCCTCGCCACAGTCCACGCCCGCGACGAGCAGTCCGCCGCGCGGGCCGAGGACGCGGTCCGCGCCGCGATGCGCACCGGCGACGGCCCGGTCACGCCGCCGCCGCTCGCCGAAAGGCTCTGAAAACCGGTTGCTGTCGGGCCCGGCGCGCGGATAGCGTGCGCCATGCTCCCCGCTCGCTTGCTCGCCGCCCTCGCGGCCTCGCTCCTCGCCATCGCGCTTCTCGCCCCCGTCACGGAGGCGCGCACCGTCAAGCTCCGCGGGCCCAGCGGCTTCTCGGTCAAGGCTCCGCAGGGCTTCAAGCTCAAGGCGAAGAAGGGGATCTACCGGATCACCGGCCGCGGGCTGCGCCTCACCTACGCCCGCGTCAAGGCGGGCGGGCGTTCGCCTGCGGACACCGGCGCCGAGCTCGCGCGCGCCGCCAAGACGACCGCGACGAGCGTGCGCTCATCCGGCAGCCGCTGGAGCGGCCGCCTCGGCAGCCGGCGGGTCGAGGTGCGGGCCAAGGGCGCCAACCTCGTCGTACTGAGCTTCGCGCGCACGGCGCGCAAGGCGGGCGCCGCGCAGAACGCCGGCCAGCTCGCGCTCCTGCGCCGGATCGCCAACACCGCGCGCGGCGGCCGCGTCGCGGCGCTGCCCGGCTCGATCCCGCTGCGGCCGTTCACCGCTCCCGACGGCAGCGCCACCGCCTCCGTCCCCGACCTCCCCGGCTGGACCTACAACGGCGGCTCCGGCGTGATCGAGGGCTCAGGGCCCGAGGGCTCGTTCGCGTTCGGCGTGCCGTTCTTCGGCGCCGTCCCTGGCTCGTTCGCCGCCAACTCGTTCCCGGTCGCGCCGTTCCCGGCCACCGCCGGCGAGGGCCTGACCAACCTGGTGCCGCAGTTCTTCGCGCGCTCTGGGCTGCCCGGCATCGGCATCCAGGTCACCGGCCAGTTCCCCGGCTCCGAGCAGATCCTCGGCGCCGGCTACGTCTCCGGCTTCCTCACCGCGGCCGTCACCGCCGGTGGGCGCACCGCCTCGGGCGTCTTCCTCTACGGCGCCGGGACGTTCGACACCGGCGTCGACGGCGCGTACGCCAACTACCTCTCCTACGCCGCGGTCAACACGGGCACGGACCCGCGGATCGGCGCCGCGCTGCTGCGGACGTGGGCGACCTGGGACCCGAGCCGCGACCAGCAGCGCCGGCTCAACCAGGCGCTCAACTCGATCCTCACCACCAACGTCGGCGGCGGCCCGATCGACCAGGACGTCTTCGACGAGGCGGCGGCCAAGTGGAGCGAGTATTTTCGCCAGTGATGGAGCTGCCGCCTGAGGTGCGCGACCTGTTCGAGAAGGCGAACTTCGCCCATCTCGCCACGCTGACGAAGGACGGCTCGCCCAGCTCGACCGCGATCTGGGCCGGCCTGGAGGGCGACAACGTCGTCTTCTTCACCCAGGAGGGCTCGCTGAAGGCCCGCAACATGGCCGCCGATCCGCGCGTGGCGATCTCCATCACCGACCACGAGGACCCGTACCAGACCGCCCAGCTGCGGGGCCGGGTGATCGAGGTCCGCGGCGCCGACGAGGGCAACGACCTCGCCGACGTGCTCGCCCTGCGTTACACGGGCGAGCCGTTCCCGTACAAGCCGCCGACCTCGCGCCTGTACGTCGTCGAGATCGACAAGGTCCGCTCCACCCAGCTGCCGTTCGAGCACCGACCGTCCGCCGCGTGAGCGTCGCCAAGGCCGAGCTGCACGTCCACGTCGAGGGCGCGGCGTCGCCCGATCTCGTGCGCCGGATCGCCGCCCGCAACGGCATCCGCGTCCCCGACGGCGTGATCGGCGACGACGGCAAGTTCGTCTGGACGGACTTCCTCGACTTCCTCAACACCTACGACGCCGCCACCAGCGTCATCCGCACCGGCGAGGACTACCGCGACATCGTCTACGAGTACCTCGTCGCCTGCGCGGCCGAGGGCGCGATCTACGTCGAGCTGACCGCGTCGGCCGACCACGCCGCCGACGTCGGCCTGTCCGACGAGGAGCACCTCGCCGCGCTCGCCCAGGGCATCGACGACGCCCGCGACGAGACCGGGATCGAGGGCCGCATCGTCATGAGCTGCGTCCGCCACTTCGGCCCCGAGAAGGCGCGCGAGGTCGCGCGCCGCACCGTCGAGGGCCCGCACCCCTACGTCACCGGCTTCGGCATGGGCGGCGACGAGGCCGGCTTCCCGCCCGAGGACTTCGCCGACGCCTTCGCGATCGCCCGCGAGGCCGGGCTCGGGCTGACCGTCCACGCCGGCGAGTGGGCGGGCCCTGAGAGCGTCCGCGGCGGGCTCGCGCTCGGCGTCAGCCGGATCGGCCACGGCGTCCGCGCCAGCGAGGATCCCGAGCTCGTACGTGAGCTTGCTGACAAAGGCACGGTGCTGGAGGTATGCCCGACCTCGAACGTCGTGCTGGGCCTCTACCCGAGCTACGAGGCGCATCCGCTGCCCGCGCTGCGCGCCGCCGGGGTCGCCGTGACGCTCGGCTCGGACGACCCGCCGTACTGGGATGCGTCGATCGGCGGGGAGTACGCCGTGGCCGCCGAACGCATGGGCTTCGACGACGAGACCCTCCGCGACGTCACTCGGACCGCGCTCAATGCGGCTTTCGTCGAGGACGATGTACGCCGTCGCCTCCTGGATCTCGTTTAGGCTCCGGCGAACTTTTGTTCCGATCCCTGAGGAGGGTTCGTTCGTGAGGCATTCCGTGATCCGCCTGTTACTCGTTGCGCTGCTCGCACTCGGAACCGGGGCGCTCGTCGCCTGCGGCTCCGATGACAGCGACAGCTCCAGCAGCGACAAGGCGAGCAGCACCCCGGCGGAGAAGAAGATCAAGGTCGCGATGGTCACCGACATCGGCGGCCTGAACGACCGCGGGTTCAACGCGCTGGCCTACAAGGGCCTGCAGCAGGCGAAGTCCGACCTCGGCGCCGACATCCGCGTCGTGACGTCGAAGTCCAACGCCGACTACGTCCCGAACCTCTCGTCGCTCGCGCGCCAGAAGTACGACCTCGTGGTCGCGGTCGGCTTCTTGATGGGCGACGCCACCGACAAGGTCGCCAAGGCGTTCCCGCAGACGAACTTCGCGATCGTCGACTTCCCGTCCGGGGCGCTGAAGAGCAAGCCCAAGAACGTCCACGGGCTGCTGTTCAAGGAGGCGGAGCCGGGGTACCTCGCGGGCTACATGGCCGGCCTCTACGTCAAGAAGAAGGGCGGCGACCAGGTCGTCTCGGCCGTCGGCGGCCAGAAGGTCCCCGCCGTTGACGCCTACGCCGCGGGCTGGGCGGCCGGCGCCAAGAAGGCCAATCCCGAGGTCAAGACGCTGTTCGCCTACTCGCAGGACTTCGTCGACCAGGCGAAGTGCAAGGAGATCGCGCTCAACCAGATCGACCAGGGCTCGCAGGTCGTCTTCGCCGTCGCGGGCCAGTGCGGCCTCGGCGCGCTCGACGCGGCCAAGGAGAAGAACGTGCAGGCCGTCGGCGTCGACGCCGACCAGTCCTACATCGGTCCCCAGGTAATGACGTCGGCGCTCAAGAAGGTTGACGTCGCCGTGTTCAACACCGCCAAGGACCTGCAGGCGGGGTCGTTCAAGGGCGGCACCGACACGGTCTTCGACCTGAAGTCGGAGGCCGTCGGCCTGGGCAAGGTCTCGCCGGCCGGCCAGCCGTTCGAGGCCGACGTGCAGAAGGTCCAGGAGCAGATCGCCTCGGGCGAGATCACCGACATCCCCACGGAGCTGGGCAAGTAGCCGCTAGCGGCACCGAGACTCCGCTCGCCCTCGAGCTGAAGGGCGTCACCAAACGATTCGGCGCGGTCGTCGCGAACGACCGCGTCGATTTCGACCTGCGCAAGGGCGAGGTCCACGCCTTGCTGGGCGAGAACGGCGCCGGCAAGTCGACGCTGATGAGCGTCCTCTACGGGCTCTACAGCCCGGACGAGGGCGAGATGTGCTTGAACGGCGAGCCGGTCGTGATCGACTCGCCGAGGACTGCCATCGATCGCGGCATCGGCATGGTGTTCCAGCACTTCATGCTCGTCCCGGTCATGACGGTGGCCGAGAACATGGTGCTGGCCGACGAGCCGCGCAAGGGACTGCTGCTGGACACCAAGGCGGCGGCCAGGCGAGTGCGGGAGCTCTCCGACCGGTTCGGGCTGGCGGTCGACCCCGACGCCCGCGTGGGCGACATCTCGGTCGGCCAGCAGCAGCGCGTGGAGATCCTCCGCGCGCTCGACCGCGGGGCGGACGTGCTGATCCTCGACGAGCCGACCGCGGTCCTGACCGCGCAGGAGACGAACGAGCTGTTCCGGATCCTGCGCACGCTGACCGCCGAGGGCAAGTCGATCGTGTTCATCTCGCACAAGCTCGGCGAGGTGCTCGATATCGCCGACCGGGTGAGCGTGCTGCGCCGCGGCAAGAAGATCGAGACCGTGACGACCGAGGGCGCGACCGAGGAGAGCCTCGCGCGGATGATGGTCGGTCGCGACGTGCTGTTCCGGGTGGCGAAGGAGGCCTCGAAGCCCGGGGCGGCGTCTGCTCGAGGTCAGCGAGCTCGAGGTGGTCGACGACCGCAAGCTGCCGGCGGTCCAGGGCGTGTCCTTCGAGGTGCGGGCCGGCGAGATCGTCGGCATCGCGGGGGTCGACGAGAACGGGCAGGGTGAGCTCGTCGAGACGCTGGCGGGCCTGCGGCAGGCCGAGGCGGGCACGATCCGCCTCGACGGGGTCGACGTCACGAGCATGGACGTGCGCGGCAAGCTCGACGCCGGCATCGGCCACATCGCCGAGGACCGGCATCGGCGCGGGCTCGTGCTCGACTTCAACCTCGCCGAGAACCTGTGCCTGCGCGACTACAACCGCGCGCCGATCGCCAAGCGCGGCCTGATCTCGCCGAAGCGCATGAACGAGCGGGCGGCGCCGCTGCTCGAGCAGTACGACGTCCGCGGCGGCTCGTACTGACGCGCTCGCGCTGTCGCTGAGCGGCGGCAACCAGCAGAAGGTCGTGATCGCGCGCGAGATCGCCGAGGAGCCGAAGCTGCTGATCGCGGCGCAGCCGACGCGCGGGCTCGACGTCGGCGCGATCGAGTTCGTCCACTCGCAGCTGATCGCGCAACGCGACGCCGGCCGCGGCGTGCTGCTGGTCTCGCTCGAGCTGGAGGAGATCCGCTCGCTGTCGGACCGCGTGCTGGTCATGTACAACGGGCGCTTCGTGGCCGAGCTGTCGCCCGACGCGTCGGAGGAGGAGTTCGGCGTCGCGATGATGCGGCGGGCGCCGGGAGGCGAGCGCGAGTTGAGCGGGGCGCAGCCGAACCTGACGGTCGCCTCCAAGCTGTCGGGTTACCTGCGCGCGGGCGGCATCATCACGCCGCTCCTGACGGCGCTGATCGCGTTCTTCATCGGCGGCCTGGTGATCGCGATCACCGGCTCGAGCCCGTTCGGCACCTACAAGGCGATCTTCGAGGGCTCCGGCCTCAACTGGTTCTTCCCGTGGATCTCCTCCGAGGACCGGACGCTCGCGGCGCTGAACCTCCAGCAGACGCTGATCATCACGACGCCGCTGATCCTCACCGGCATGGCGGTGGCGTATGCCTTCCGCGCCGGCCTGTTCAACATCGGCGGCCAGGGGCAGTACTTCATCGGGCTGTATATCGCCGTCTGGGTCGGCTCGTCGTTCGACGGGCTGCCGGGGTTCCTCCACATCCTGCTCGCGATGGTGCTCGGCACGCTGGCCGGCGCGCTGTGGGGCGGGCTCGCCGGGTTCCTGAAGGCGAAGACCGGGGCGAACGAGGTGATCTCGACGATCATGCTCAACTACGTTGCGCTGTGGATAGGGGTGTGGGCGTTCGGGCTCGGCGGGCCGCTGCACTCCGACGACCCGGCGGACGCGTCGGTCCCGATCTCCAACACGATCAAGGGCGACGCGCACCTGCCGGTGTTCTGGGGCGACCCCGAGCTCCAGGGGCTGCACATCGGCCTCTTCATCGCGCTGATCGCGCTGATCGTGTTCTGGGTGCTGCTCAACCGGTCGGTGGCCGGCTACGAGGCGCGCGCGGTCGGCTTCAACCCCGACGCCGCGGAGTACGGCGGCATCCATGCCGGGCGGACCTGGGTGAGGGTGACGCTGTGGTGCGGAGGCTTCGCCGGGCTGGCGGGCGCCATCGATGTGCTCGGCTGGCAGTTCCACATCGCCACCAACGACATCCAGAACGCCAGTCTCGTGGGCGCGGGCTTCATCGGCATCGCGGTGGCGCTGCTGGGGCGCAACACGGCGACCGGCGTGCTGTTCAGCGCGCTCCTGTTCGGCGCGCTCCATCAACGGCACGTCGGTGCGCAACCTCGATCCGGAGGTGTTCCCGCCCGAGCTCGCCCCGAGCCTGACGCTGATCATCATGGGCCTCATCGTCCTGTTGGTCTCGGCGCCGGTGATCGTGACGGCGCTCTACCGGCTCCGGCCGCGACGCACGCGGCCGGATGACGAGCCGGGGCAGGTGGAGGCCGGCTCGTGACCGCCGCGACCGCCACGCGCGGGCGGCTCGACCTCAGCGGCGGTCGAGCGCGCGACCTGGACGGGCTGGGGCGGCGTCGCCGTCGGCATCCTCGCCTGGTGGATCGCGCTGCCGCCGCTGCTGATCCGCTCGCCGATCCCCTCGGTGATCCTGGCGCTGGTCGCGATCGGGCTCGGCGCGGTGACCGTGCGCGAGGGCCAGAAGCGACTCGGCTGGGGCGCGGTGGTGGCGGGCGTGGCCGGTGGGGTCGGCGCCGTCGCGTCGACGAAGTCGGGAACGGGCAAGCTCGAGGACGTCATCGTCTGGTCGGCGCTGGCCGCGGCGATGCTGCGCTTCGCGACGCCGCTGGTGTTCGGCGCGCTCGGCGGGGTGATCAGCGAGCGCTCCGGCGTCGTGAACATCGGCCTCGAGGGCATGATGCTGATGGGCGCGTTCTTCGGGATCTACGGCGCGGACCTGCTCGGCGGCTGGTTGCCGGGGCTGCTGCTCGGGATGGTCGCCGGCGGTGCGCTGGCGCTGATCCACGCGTTCTTCGCGATCACGCTGCGCGCCGACCAGATCGTGTCCGGCTTCGCCGTCAACTTCCTCGCGCTCGGCATCACGGGCTACGTCTTCCTCCACCACTACGGCGAGGAGGGCACGCCGGACGGCGTGCCCCAGGTCCCCGACATCACGCTGCCGATCGACTGGATCCCCTTCTTCGGGCCCGCGCTGGAGAAGCTCAACCTGCTGGTCTGGGTCGCGCTGATCCTGGTGCCGCTCATGTCGCTGTTCCTGTTCCGGACGCCGACCGGTCTGCGCGTGCGATCCGTCGGCGAGAACCCGCGTGCGGCGGCGACGGTGGGCATCTCGGTGTACTGGATCCGCTACCTCGCGGTGATCGCGTCAGGGATGCTGGCGGCGATGGGCGGGGCGTTCCTGTCCATCGGGTTCGTGCACTCGTTCAACCAGAGCATGACCGCGGGCCGCGGGTTCATCGCGCTGGCGGTCGTGATCGTCGGCAAGTGGCGCCCGGGCGCGGCCCTGGCGGCGGCGCTGCTGTTCGGCTTCACGCAAGCACTGGCGCAGCGGCTGGCCGTGTTCAGCGAGAGCTCGGGGACGCTGCTGCAGGCGCTGCCCTACGTGGTGACGCTGATCGCCGTGGCCGGGCTGGTCGGGCGGTCGATCCCGCCGGCGGCGGACGGGGTGCCGTACTCGAAGGAGTAGGCCGCAGGGTTGGCGCGCGAGGGATCGGCGGGGGTGGCCGGCGGGTCCTGTCAGGAAATGGAACCCGCCGTCGACTTTTCTCCTCGCCGTGTAGCGCGCGTGCGCCGCGCCGGGGCCGAAAAGCTCGCCGGCCCGAAGCGCCCTTTCCTGCCACCCACCGGAGGAGCGGTTACGGCCGGGCGTCGAGGGTGAGGGCGAGTGCCGCGTTCACGCGATAGGAGCACTCGAGGCCGGGTGCTCCGTCTAAGCCAACGGAGCACTCGGGTGCTCCGCCAGGACGTTTGTTCGGGCCGCGTTCGGCTGGACGTACATCCTGGTCTACAGGTCAGCGTCGATCCGCGACGGAAGGATCCCGACAAGGCCGTGCGCCGCGCGCAGCGTGTCCCTGTCCTTGCTGGGCAGCGGGCCAGCGCCCCAGTGCGTGGAAACCTCCCGGGTACGGGTGGGCACTTCCTATGTCTAGGAAGTCGAACTACATCACGCGCGTTCGATCGGCCGTCACGGGGCGGTTCGTCAAAAGCAGCCGAGCAAAGACCTCGCCGCGAACCACTGTCACGGAGCGGTTGCGTCGCAGTCCGCGCAAGAAGAAGCGGTGAGCGCGACCCAATCCTTCAAAGTCGTCGAGGCCGAGCTGAACGGAGCCCCGGGCGTCGCCGTTCGAGGTGAGGTCGACTTGGATGCGGTGCCGTCTCTCGAGCCGGCGCTCGACGCTGCCATCCGCTACACCGCAGGAGCGCTCGTCCTTGACGTCTGCGACCTCGACTTCGTCGATTCAAGCGGCCTTCGCCTGATCCTGCGCGCTCGAGCGCTGCTGGCGCGCGAGGACCGCGCGCTCGCGATCGTCTGCCCGCCCGGTCCCGTCCAGCGCCTGTTCGAGCTGGCCGGCATCGCGGACCTGCTGTTTCTCTACGCCTCGCGCGACGAAGCAGCCGCGGCGCTGGTGGGCGACCGCTGACGCACCCCGACCGCGCTGGGTGAGCCGATCCCGCAGGCCGCGGTCGCGATTGAGGCGACCGCGGCCAGCCGCGGGCCTGGAAGGCGGCAAGTGCCGAGCCTGGCCGGGGAAGACCTCATCACCGCAACCCCCCACGGGCACCACCCGCATGGGCACCATCTCCGGGCCAGTGGCCCTCGGCAAGGTTGCGGGTCGGGATGGGAACAACCGGAATTTGAAGACGTTTCGAGTTTCCGACGGTTTTCTGTCTTCGGTGTTTCGATCGTCCAACTATTCGCGTCGTCCGGCGTTTCGAGCTATGGCCCGCAAATCGAAACTCCGGCTGCGAGCCAGGGGGCCACGGATGGCCCCCAACTACTTCGATTCCATGAACCGCCTCTCCAGTGAGCTGTTCGGCACGCGCCCAGGTCTGGGCCGCGGAACACGGTACGCTCCCGTGACGCGCACGGATGGTCGGCTTTCGGAACGAGGGGTGACCTCATGAGAACGAGGAGCATTGCTGGGGTCCTCGCCCTCCTGTTGGCCGTCGCCATGATCGGCGCTGGAACGGCGTTTGCGCAGACGCCGAAGCCCAAGGCCGAGAAGCCGCCCACGGCCACGAAGCCGCCCGGGGCCACGAAGCCCAAGGCCGCGAAGCCCAAGGCCGCGAAGCCGCCCAAGGCCGCGAAGCCGCCCAAGGCCGAGCCGCCCAATGCCGAGAAACCGCCTAAGGCCCAGAAGCCGCAGGCCGAGAAGCCCGCCGCGACGCCGAAGAGACCGACGCCGGCCCAGCCGAAGCCGGCACAGGCCAACGCGCCGAGCGCCCAGCCGAACGAGCCTGCACCGGAGCCACGCGGCGAGGTTACGACGACCGTTTCGCCGAGCGCCCAGCCGAACGAGCCTGCACGGGAGCCACGCGGCCGGGTTACGACGACCGTTTCGCCGAGCCCCACGACCGCCCCGTCCCTCGCAGCCTCCCGCGCCAGTGCCGCCAGCCCAGAACCATCGGGAACGGGCTCCGCCAGCAGCGGCGGCGATTCCGCCGACGCGATCCCCGTGGCCCGCGGAGGGGCCAATGCCGCGCCAGGACGCGAGCCTGGTTTGGCGACCGACGACGTCACCGAGGCGACTGCTGTCCCGGTCGATGGTCAGCAGGCTCGCTTGGTAACCGTCGACAGCCTCCCGGGCTACAACGTGCCGCTACTGCTGCTCACGTTGTTACTCGCCATCGTCTTTACGGTCGGCCTCGGCTATTACATCCGACGCGAGCTTCGGGGCTCGCCGAGGACCGTGGCGCGTCGACGACAACCTCGTGCGAGCCCATTGCGAGCCCGCACGATGGTCCACGCTTTCAGCGGACGCGTCGGTTGCTCGATTGCCGCCTGGTCCGCGGGTATCTTCGCGCGCATCTCGACATTGCGGGCCGAGGAGCACGCAATGACCAAGAAGAGGCCTTCGCAACAGGCTCCACGGACCCCCGGTGCTGCTCGCGCGCCGATGGCCCGCCACAGAGCTTCGAGGCGGGAAGCGGCAGGCGACCGGGCGCAACGCCCGAGAACGACGGTCGCCTATCGGCCTCGGCCGCTCGTGGCTGGACGACTCAGCCGGCGACGGTGATTACGACTGCCGATTTCCATGGCGCCTGTTGCGCAGCGCCTGGTCAGCGCACGTACCCGCCGCGGAAGTAGGCATAAGGGCCGCCAGTTCCTAGCTGGAGCGGTGTCGCGAGCCGCTGGCGCGAGGCACTCGCGGAGGGTCAGCGGGGCCCGGAGTGACCGGGCCCGCCAACTCGACTCTTACTCGCCCGGGTCGTTGTTGCCGCCGGGGTTCGGCACGCCGCCGGAGGTCGGGATCTCGTCTCCGCCGCGGTTGTCGGCGTTGTAGGAGTTGCCGGGATCGCCGCCGTAGCAGTGCTCGCCGGCCACGAACGTGATCGCGTCGCTGCCGTTGCCGTTGCCGGCGTTGCACTTCGACTTGGTGTCGGGCGGCGGGGGCGGGGGCGGGCAGTCCCACGCGAGCGCCGCTGCCGGCGCCAACGCGCCGCCCCCGAGCAAGGCCGCGACCGACGCGGCCGCGAGTCTGCGCCTGATCGTCACCATCTACCTACCTCCTGTTGGTCCGCGTCGCTCCCTCGGCGACGTTCGTCGACTAGAGCGCGCGTGATTGAACGGGGTTGGTTGATTGCGCGAAAGCCCGTCCTTTCGGCTAGTCCTCCAACCAGCCGCAGCGATTTTCACGCTGCACGTGCCACGGCCCGAGTGAGCGTCCCGCCGCAGCCGCGGCGAGGTCAGCGGCGAACGGTCGCGACCACCGGACCGCCGCGCGCCGGGACGATGACGATGCCGCGGCGGCCGACACGGCGTCGCATTGGGGCCTCGGGCCGCAGCTCGAGCGCGCGCAGTAGCTCGTCGATTACCGTCCGCGCCTCGAACTGGGCGAACTCGGCGCCGACACACCGACGCACCCCGCCGCCGAACGGCAGCCACGCGCCGGCGGGCGGACGTGTCGCAACGAACCGGTCGACCCGCCAGTCGTCCGGTTGCTCGTAGACGTCCGCGCGGCGGTGGATGAGCAAGCTGCAGGACGCGACCGTCGCGCCCGCCGGCAGCCGCCAGCCAGCGATCTGCCGCGGACGTCGTAACCGGCGCAGGCTGCCAAGCGGCACGGGCGGGTGCAGTCGCAGGGTCTCGGTGACCGCCGCCCCCGCGAGTCCTGCCTCTCCGGCCGCGAGACGCATCTGCGCGTCAGGGTGCGCTGCGATCTCGGTCAGCGCCCAACTGAGCAACCCCGCGGTGGTCTCATGCCCGGCGACCAGCAACGTGAGCAACTCGTCACGCAGGTCAGAGTCCGAAAGGGTCGCGCCATCCTCGTCCCGCGCTAGCAGCAGCAACGACAAGATGTCCGTGCGCGCTTCGAGGTCGGCGACCTCCCGACGTCGGGCGATTTCGTCGAGGATGCCCCGGTCGACGTCGGCCAGCTGACGCCGGAATCCGCGCAGCTTCATCAATCGGTCCGGGCCGAGGAAAGCGAAGATCAGCCCTCGGCGCGGGTCGGTCGTCCAGCTCACCAGGCGCCGCAGGGGCCCGCCGAGGCGATCGAGACGCGGGCCCTCGTCGAGGCCGAACACCGCCCGCAGCACGACGTGCAACGTGATTGCGTGCATGCGCGACAGGGTCGGCACCGCCACGCCGATCGGCCAGGTCGCGATCTCGCGGCGCGTCGCCTCGCGGATGAGCGCCTCGTAGGCGCGCATGCGCTCACCGTGGAAGGGTGGCAGCACGAGCTTGCGGCGACGCAGATGGTCCGGCCCGTCGAGCAGCAGGACGTTGCGCGTTCCCAGCAGCGGGCGCAGCGCCATATTCGCCACACCCGAGTCCGCCTCGTCCGGCGCGTAGGTATAGAGCTCACGCACCGCATCCGGGTGCGCGAGCACGACCCATGTCTCCCCCATCGCACGCGCAGTGAAGACGTCGCCGAACGCCCGATGCGCCGATTCGAAGAAGCCGTAAGGATCGAGGCCGTAGCGCAGCGTCTGCAGCGGGAGTGGCAAGCGCGGGCCGGGCGGTAGCCCAGGCAGAGTCGCCATGATGCCAATTCTCCTCGACACCGACTCCACGTCGCGCGCGGTTGGGAGGCATCCCGTCGATCTCACTCGCCGGGTTCAGGGGTCCTGCGAGACGCGCGGGGCCATCAGTGCCCCGCGCATCCCGAAAGCTCACCGTTCGTGGCGGAACGCGTCCTCCGTGACGGGCATATAGATACCCAACCGCGGCGTTATCTGCACGTCTGCGTTCAGACAACGGGTAGGGCGCTGTGAGTCAGGAACTTGAAACCCGCGCGCCCCGCCAGGAGTCAGCGGCGTGAGGCACTTCCCAGAACGGCCGGACAGCGCTCCTGGCCGGCACGCAACCGAAGCGCGCACGCACGCTTGCGCAGAGCGGTCTCGTGTGGGGATCGGGCTCGAATGCTCGATTTTGTTGATTGTTCATGGATCGTTGACTATGTTCTCGCTCAATCGACCCAGGCCAGGGAGGCGGGGCCATGCTCGTTCTGACACGCAAGTCCAACCAGTCGATCATGATCGGGGACGACATCGAATTAGCGGTCCTCTCGATCAATGGCGAGAAGGTCCGGATCGGTATCGACGCGCCTCGGGCGATCCCGGTGTTCCGAAAGGAGGTCTACCTCGAGATCCACCTGGAGAACGTCGCGGCGAGAGCTTCGGCGCGGGCCGAGGTGGACGACGCGCTGAAGAGGCTCTCGCCAAGCCCATGATCGGTCATGCCACGGCCCGGTGCCCTGGGCAAATGGGCCCGCGGAGAGCTTCCTCGTCTCTTCCGACGAGCTGCGCCGGCTCGCCGAGTCGGCCGGCTTCACCGTCCTGGAATGGCTCGACGGCCAGGACCTGATCGCCCGCATCGGCACCAACGCCGCCTCCGGTAGCCCTGGAATGACGACCGGAGTCCAGGGCATCACGCTCGCGCTCGTGATGCCCGACTTCGAGCCGCGAATGGCAGCCCTCGCCCGCAACGTCGAAAACAGCGCGGAGCAATGGTCATGGCCGTCTGCTCCAAGACTTGAGTAAACCCGCGCCCAGCAGCCAGCGTGCGGCTCTGCGCGAAAGCCGCTGGCCAGCACGAGCTCCGGCCCGCTGCTCTTCATTCCTCGGCGCACCAGTCGGATAGCCGTGCCGGCTCCACAGCCGGAAATAACTGCGAGGTAGTAGAAAGATGCCCTCGCCCGGCATCGAGAGCCATACGATTGCAGTCCGACAGCCGATCGCAGGTGACCCGGGGAGGCGTCGCAGCATGGCGAGGACGGTTCATCGATGGCTCACGGCGTTGGCAGTGGCGGCAATTGGCCTCGCGGCCTGCGGCGATGAGGACGGCGCGGAGGTCAGACCGGTCACGACGACCGAGGCCGAGCAGGATGCCCCGGTGATCGGCGACGCGATCCTGATCGAGACGCGCATCACCAACGTTGAACGCCACACGGCCGAGGTCCTCAGCGGGTCCTTCGTTGGCGAGTCGGCGTTCTGCCCGGGCGGCAAGGCCAGCGGAGGCGGCAATCCAACGGTGATCACCACGTTCCGCTGTCGCGACGGCCGCCTGAAGATCCGCTTCGCACCGATGCAGCGAAGCCCGGTTCAGAGCGCCGTCTGGGAGGTCGTGAGCGGCACCGGCAGCTTCGCTGGGCTGCGCGGGGGCGGCTCGATGGTGGCCAGGTCCGAAAGCGACGCTTCAGAGAACCTCCGGGAGACCTTCACCGGCACGATCGGCAAGTAAGGCGCTTCCGCTTCGCCTAGCGCCGGCACTCACTCCCGCTGACGCGAGCCGCCGCCGGACGGCGCTGGACAGCGGGTGCGGGGCTCGTCTAGCGTCGCCCGCTATGGAGACGATCAACGGGTGCACAGATGTGGCAAGCGGTGAGATCACCTGCCTGCTCGGTGACCGAGAGATTCAAGGTCCCAGCGGGCGGCTTCGTCTTCATCCCGCGGGGAACCCCGGCACACAGCGTGGAACTCTGGCAACGCGCCGATGCTGGGGCTGATCGTGATCTCGCCCGGCGGTGCGGAGCACGTCTTCGAGCCCGTGCAATCCGCCTGATCCTCGCCGCTCCCGGTGCCTCGCGGTGCTCCTTTGCGCGACGAGCGGCAGCGGCGCGTGATCTGTTCCTGAGTGCCGGATCTGCCTCGGAGCAGCAGCGGCCTTTGGGCGCGGTCCGTCCACAGGGGATAGGGTCGGTTCCGGCTCACCAAGCAGGCCAGGATGTTCCGCACGAGTCGGACCGCCAGCCGAGGGCGCGCAGCGCTGACGTGGATGGGCGAATGGAGGTTGCCCGGTTCCGAGCGCCGTGCCGCACGGTCGTCGCGCGATGCCGAGCGCCAGATACTCCGCAACGAGAAGCGCATGGCAAAGCTAGAAGCAGAGCGAAACAAGTCTGGGAACCCGCCGTACCATCCCGGCGCCGGGGCTGGGGGTATGTGAGTCTCCTGCGCCTCGGCTAGCGCGCTTCCGCCCTCACCTGTGAGCAAGAGTGCCGCTTCTGCCTCGGAGGAGCAGTGCACATACTTAGCCGAGCCAGTCTCGACCTGCGCTCCCGCTCGTCGTCCAAAGCGGAGGCCGGCCGATTAAGGCCAGACCGACGAGCCAGGTGAGAAGAGGTTTCTAGGGCTGCTGGTCCAGTAGCGCGGCGGCCACGCGCTCCGGTGCCTCGAGCGGCGGCCAATGCGCAACGTCCTCCAGCGCCGTGAACGGTGCGTCCGGGACTCGCTCGCGGATGCGCTCGGCCATGTGCGCGCCGGAGACCGGATCGAGCATTCCCCAGACGAAGGCGAGCGGTACGTCAGTCGTCTCGAGTACCCGCGTCCAGCGCTCGGCGTTCTCGCGGCGGTCCTCGATGTAGCGGATCAGGAGATGCGCGTTCCGCTGCCCGTTGTGCAGGTGGAAGCTCTGCCAGATCCCGGCGGCGTCGGCAGTCGAGTCGTACCCCTCCGGGAATGTCGGCGCGAGGCCGGCCATGAACAACTCGCCGTTCATCGCGGCGCTTATCTGCGGCCCGTGCTCCGGATCGAGTAGGGCCACCTGCGTGGGCTGGGGCCGGTGCAGGTCCGGGTAGATGCCGCCGTTCATGAAGTGGAGCGCGCGCAAGTCGACCGCGAGCGTGCCGGCCGCGCGCCGCGTCAGGAGCTCCTGCGCGACGCTGACCGAGTAGTCGTGCGCCACGACCACCGTGGACTCGATCCCCTCGTGCCCCCACAGCGCCTCGACCAGGTCCGCCTGCTCGAGCAGCGAGTAGCGGTGCTCGCGCGGCTTGGTAGATGCGCCGAAGCCCAGCAGGTCGGGCATCGTGAGCGCGTAGCGCTCGGCCAGGGCAGGGGCGATCTTCGCCCAGTCGTGCGATGAGCTGGGGAACCCATGCAGCAGCGTCATGGACGGCCCCGACCCCTCGCGGCGAACGAACACGCCCTGCTCGGTTCCGCTCAGCTCCAGCGGAACAAGGTCGCCGCCTGACCACCAGTCCTGCACGTCCACGGGCGCAGTATTCCGGTTCCGGGCGTTCATCGGAAGCGCGATCCAGCGCCACCATGAAGGTGTGAATGTGGCCTTGACCGAGGCACGGAGGGACTCGCAAAGCAGCAGCCCGCGAGGCCAGACGGCCGAGTGCTGCTTCCCCTGCGACCAGCAGCGCGACTCGTCGGCGACTCAATGCTGCTTTGCGCGAAAGGCGGGAGCGCGACGCGCACGTCCACCGGCCGCCGCCCACGCAGCGACTTCAGGGATGCTCGCTTCCGGAGCGCTCGCGGCAGGCGAGCGGGGGCGCGTCGCCCGCTGCTGGCAGGCGGATTGTCAGTCTGCAGATCTTCTTAGGCGGCCTTGATGGACCCTTGTGGATTTCGCGCGACACTCGGTCGCGTGGAAGACCTTGGACAGATTGCCGCCGTCGTGGTCGCATGCGGTACAGCGCTCGTCTTCGCCCTGATGGCGTGGGCGGGCCAACACCAGAGCTGACCCGCACCGGTCTCTCGGCAAACCCGGCGATGCGCTGCCGGCCCGGCGTTGTCGCTTTGCGCGACGGGCGTGAGCGAAGCGCGGGTCGCCGGCGCTACTGGTTGTGCCTCAAGCAGAACGGTGAGACTCAGATCTCCAGCAGCGACGCGTCGTACCACACGTCCTCTTGACCTGGTGCGAGGAGAAATCGCCAGCCGGGCGGCAGCGCGAGATACGGCAACACCTGTGGGGACCAGTCGGCGAGGTGCTCCGTGTGCACGGGTTGGAAGAAGTCCTCAGCCTGACTCAGGGTCTCCCCCCGCCAGATGTACCAGCCGTTTGTGCCTCGCTCCGGAGGATGTCGCAATCCGTTCAGCGGCCACTTGACGCTGTCGCGTACGTTCCACGCCACGCCGACGCGGCTGCCCATCCGCGGTGCTTGCGGCGGTACCCCGAACCGCTCGCAGATGGCCGACTGATCGCGCGATGGCCCCATCGGTTGTTCCGCAAGATACGGCGCGCAAGTGCCGCTATGCGCGACAAGCGGCAGGGCAGCTCCGGCAAGTGTCTATTGCAAGGCGGCGCCCGCTAGCGCGGTCACCTCACATCCCAGCCGAAGTAAACCTCCGCGCGAGCGATCTGACCGCCATTGAAGGTGAGGACCTCGGTGTTGCGGCCACGCCCACCGTCGGGGCGCGTGCGCTCATACGTAACGATCACCTCGTCGCCGGACTCGACGAGACGCACGAACTCGAACGCGTCACCCGACCCAGCACCGGGCCAGCAGCGCTCGAAGTAGCCGTCGCGGTCGAGAAACGGATCCGGCGGCGCGGAGAACGTGAAGTCCGGGCTGAGCAGCTGCTCCACGGCCCTACGGTCAGCCGTCGCAAAGCCCTCGTAGAGCTCACGTGCGATGTCGATCCGGTTCGTACTCATCGCGCCCGTTCACCAGCCGTCCACAGCCGCGCGGGAGCCTACCCGAGCGCCCTGCCCTCCCGCGAGGCTCCGCCACAGCATCTGGCACCCGGGTGCCGAAGTCAGGTGAGGCGCCGCCGGGCGCCCGCTGAGTGCTGCTTTGGGCGAATGGAAGGAGCGACGGCGGCATCGCGCGAGTCAGAGCAGCCCATGACGCGCCGCGTGTGCAGCCGCCGCTGCGCGTGATGCGAGCCCCAGCTTGGTCCGGATGTTGGCGACATGCCGATGCACCGTGTGCGGGCTCAGCACCAGCCGCTCCGCGATCTCGGCGTCGCTGAGGCCCTCTGCGACCAGGCGAAGGACCTCCAGCTCGCGCGGGGATAAGTCGGTGTCGGCCGCAGCCCGCGGGGCGCCGGTCGATGGCGCGATCTCGACCGCGGGCCGGTCGACGCCCGCGAATTCGAGCACTGCTCGCGCCACGGCTCCAGCGTCCCCGAACCAGGGGAGATGATCGGCGCCGTCGAGGGCGACGAATACTGCGGCTGGGATGCGGGCGGCGAGCTGACGACCGAGCTCGAACGGGATTGCTCGGTCGTTCTTTCGGTGCAGAACCGCGGTAGGTGAACGAATCTGGCCGGCGGCGTCTTCGACGCTGAAGGTGTACGTCGCCTCGAGCGCCCGCGCCGCGAATTCCGCCGGAGCCGACTCGCGCTGAAAGGCGACGAACTCGTCGCGCTCAGCGGACGTCGCGCTGGGCATGAACACGTCGGCCAAGACGCGGGAGCCGAGTCCCCAATGCCTTCGGATCAAGTTGGTCAGCATCTCCCGCGCGGCCGGGTCCGCTATCGCGGCGCCGTTCAGATAGGAGCCATACAGAACGAGCCGTTCGATCTGGTGCGGATGCTCCGCCGCGTACCGCGCGGCGATCGGCCCGCCCGCCGAGCCGGCGAACATGACGACCGATTCGGCACCTACGGCATGAACAACGCCTGCAAGGACCTCGACCTCGTCGTCGAGACTCATCGGAGGTGGGCCGTCCTGATCTGAGAGCCCGGTGCCTGGAGGGTCGTAACGAACCACCGTCCTGTACCGCGCAAGGGCCTTGATGAATTCGCGAAGTCTCCGGTTGCCCCAATCGAGCTCCAGGTGGCTCATCCACCACCCGCCCATCACCATCGGCGGACCTTCGCCGACAGCGGCCCAGGCGACCCGACGGCCATTCACCTCTGTGAACCGAACCAGTTGCTCGTGGCTCGACATGGCCTGAGCCTATCCCCCGGCTGGCCGGTTCCGGCCATCGGATTTGGCCGCAAACGGCGAAGTCAGGCGCGCCCGATCGCGATGGAATCCGCTGTAGAGCGATGCCACCGACGATTCCCGATCCCGCAGTGCTGAACACGCTCAACACGAGCACTGCGCCGACCGGGCCGCGCGGCATCTGGTCCCGGTTCGTCGCCGCGACCTATGACCCGTTCCTTGCACTGGGCGAGCGTCGCGGGATGCGCGAGCGACGCCTGTGCCTTCTCCGAGAGGCGCGGGGGAGGGTGCTCGAGATCGGAGCCGGGACCGGTCTCAACCTGGCGCACTATCCCGGTGGTCTCGACGAGCTCCTCCTCAGCGAACCGCTTGACTCGATGGCTCGCCGTCTCGACTCGCGACTGCGGCGCAGCGGTGTCCGTGGAAGTGTCCTGCGCGCGGGTGCCGAGGCGCTTCCGGTGGCCACCAGCTCTATCGACACGGTCGTCTCGACGATGGTCCTCTGCACCGTGCCCGATCCCGAGGCCGCGCTCGGCGAGATCCGGCGGGTGCTGCGTCCGGGCGGCCGGCTCCTGTTCTGCGAGCACGTCCGCTCCGACTCAAACCGCCTTTCGCGCTGGCAGGAGCGTCTGGCCGGCCCGTGGGAGGCGTTCGCCGATGGCTGTCGCTGCAACCAGGAGACGCTCGGGCTGATCGAGCGAACACTGCGCATCGAGCGCATCGAGCGCGAGGAATGGCGCGGCATGCCGGGCCTGGTGCGCCCGCTGATCGTCGGTGAGGCGAGGGTTCACCGAATCCAACCGCAAGGAGATCGAAGTGATCGGCCGTAGCACGGCGCTCGAGATGTACTACACCTACGTGAGCGTCTGCCTATAGACGGGCGATACGAGGTTCACCTTCGTGCCGAGCGAGCGTTCGCAGCTGGCGACGAACCGAAAGGACATCGAAGGCAACTTCCTCGCGACGCTCGAAATCGTGCCCGACGTTGCCGCCCGCTTTACGCCGGCGCGCGCGAGACGCGCTTCGTCGGTATGTCCTCGGCCAACTCAGCGACGCTTCCCGCGACGCCAGAGTATGCGCCAGAGCCCTGGACCAAGCGTTCTCCGGCGCCCATCCGTTCGAGGACGCAATGGCCGCCGATTACTCCCAGCGCGATCGGCGTTCGCTTCCGTTCCACGAGTTCACCACACGGCTTGCGACGCTGAAGCCCCTGCCACCGGAGCTCGAGCGCGTGCTGGACGCTGTGCACGGCTACTAGGACGCGACGGATGGGTTCTCGCACGTCGGCAGCGCGGTCACGTCCGCGGCGGACTTCTTCTCTGAGCAGGACGTACGACGCCTGGCCGGCGTGGGCGAGCGGTCGGCGTAGCGACGCCGTGCCCTTCCTAATCGGCGTCGTACTCGCCACCGCCATGGACGAGACCGAAGACTCAATCGCGCCGCGCTGCTGGGTGCTGCTTTGCGCGACATGCAGCACCTCCGGGGCGGATCACCGACAGCGCGGGGCGATGTCCGCTTTGCAGCGCAGCCCTCGCGACGGCGGAGACTGACCTCGCGCGGCGTCTACCGTTGCCGCTTAGCCGGCGAGCTGACGAACCTCGCGGGAGTTGATGCGCCCTGCGAGCAGCCCAGCGACGCGGACCGGCGCGTTGAGACGGTTGACCCACACCCCGCGGACAACGCCCGCCGCGTTGTTGACAGTCTGGAGCCCGGGTCGGGCTGCGAGAATGGTGCCGTGCCCGATGACGAGCCGGATGGCCGCAGCTTCGAGGACGTCGCGCGAGCGCTCGCCGACGAGGTGCACCAGGCGGTCGAGCGACTCTCGACGATCGACCTCGACGACATCGCTCGGGCGGCGAACGAGGAAGCTGAGCGCGCGCGCCGCTGGATCGAGGATCTGGCGCGATCGCTGGCGCAGACCGGCGACGCCGCCCGCAGTCCAGAAGATGCGCCCGTGCACCACGCCAGCCCGCATCCGCGGGCCATGCCCACCGCGGAGCAAGGCGTCGCGCTGGCGGCGCTGGAGTCCGGGCGCTGGAGGATCGAGTCGGGCACGTTCTCCGTGCACGACGGGCCGGGCCCGGGCGAGCCGCTCGCGCTACTCCGAGAACTTCGCGTGTCCGACTGGGTCACGGCCGACGGCGAGCTCACGCTGACCGGCCGCAAGGCACTCGCGCGCTGGTTGGAATAGGCGAGCCGCGCCGAGTCGGCCTCGCGAAGCGCGAGGCGGGCCTGGCGAGTGTCGCTTTGCGCGAGACGCAGCAGAGTCGTTAGCAGCCCCGCTGGTCGACCCGGCGACCGCTTCGCACGCATCGGGACGCGGGTGGGAAGCTGTCTAGCACCGTCGCCGCTCCTTGGAGGGTTCTCATGCGCCGCCCGTCCGCCGCGCTCGTGCTGTCATCCGTCGCCCTGTTCGTTGCGCTGGGCGGACCGGCCTCAGCCCAACGGGCGGCGCAGGAAATCTCCGGCGCCCGCCTGGTCGGCAACTCCGTCACCGGAGCCAAGATCCGCGACGGCAGCCTCGCCGCCAAGGACCTCTCGGCGCGCACGCGCCGCACGCTCAAGACGCCCGCCAACCGCTCGGTGACGGCGGTGAAGCTGCGGCCCAACGCAGTCCGGTCCGCCGCGATCGCCCGCGGCGCCGTTGGTCCCGGCGAGCTCGCCGCCGGCGCCGTGCGCGCTCCCGCGATCAGCGCAGGAGCCATCGGCGCGTCCAAGCTGGCCCACGGAGCCGTCGGCTCGGCCGCGGTCACCGACGGCTCGCTGCGGGCGCGCGACCTGGGCCGCTACCAGGGTCACGCGCAGCTGGATTTCGGTCCCATCGGACCGGGCGGCTGCCAAGCGCTTCCCATCGCGCTCTCCAGCGCGGCGGCCGACGCCGTCGCACTCGTCACGGCGCCCGCGAACTGGCCGCCGGCGATCCAGGTCACGGGACTGCTCGGCCCGGGCGACCGCAGCATCTCGGTCCTGGCCTGCAACTTCACCGGCACGCCCGCGGATCCCGGACCGGTGAGCTTCCGCTACCTCGTCATCGAGCTGTAGCTCCAGCCGCAGCGCGTGAGTGAATCAGTGGTCGTCGTAAGACAGCGCCGCGGTCCCGTAGACCGTGAGCCGCGCACGCTCGACTACCACACTCCGCCCGCACAGCGATCGCCATATCCGTCGTAGCAAGACGCCTACGGCACGGAGCGAACGAGAGGCTTCGGTTTCGAGGCTGGTCGTTCTCGTCGGTCGCAGCGGGATCGTCTGGCGGCGGTTTCGACATCGGCTTCCGGAGCTGTTCGAGGAGATGCACGTGGAAGGCCGAGCCCCACACATCGGCGATGTGCCCGGCATCGACGCGGCAGACAGCGAACTCGGGGACGGCGACCAAGCGACCGGTCGCCGAGAATGCCCGGCGGTGCGTTCCGGTGTCGGTGAAGTGCGCGGCGATGCACGTGATTCATCCATGGCACGGCAGCTATGAGGAGCACCGCAAGATCTGGAACGGGTCGATCGACCGCCGCCCTGCGCTGATCGCGCGCTGCGCCGGAGTTGCGGACGTGGTCGCGGCGCTGGATCTCGCGAAGCGCGAGGACCTGCAAGTCGCCGTCAGGGGCGGAGGGCACAGCTTCCCCGGCCTGTCGACGTGCGACGGCGGCATCGTGATCGACCTGAGCCTGATGATGGAGGCGAAATTCGAACTCGGTGACGATGCCGAAGTTACCTCCACCGCCTCGCACTCCCCACCACACGGGTGTCTACGTGAACTTCCTCATGGACGAGGGGCAGGACCGCGTCCGCGAAGCCTACGGAGCGGCGAAGTACGACCGGCTGAAGGCACTGAAGCGCCGCTACGACCCGGAAAACCTCTTCCGACTCACCCAGAACATCTCGCCTACCTAGCTCCGAGTCGGCTCCCACCGTGCCAGCGCGGCCGCGGCACTGGGCCTCGAGGGTCTCGTATCGACGCTATTTGCTTTCGGCGACCGCGTCGTTCGGGTCAGCGCTCGTGCTTCCGCCTGCACGCGGTACGCCGTCGGCCAGCCACTGAGTGCTGCTTCGCGCGAGCCGCCAGCGACCCTGGCGCTGTTGCGTCGGGTGGCTAGGCGGTCCGGCGGCGGGGCGCGGTAGTGAGGCGGGCCAATCTCGCGAGCGCGACGAACATGATGAGGGCAACGATCGCGGCGACGAAGATGTAGACGGGCCACGGGCCCATGAGGTCCAGGAGCGAGCCGTGCACGGGTTTGTGCCGCAGGAACATGTAGTTGCCGCCGGTCAGCAGTGTTCCCACCCCTGCAGCCACCAAGACGGCAGCCGTGACTCCATACACCCGCCACACCGCATCCGGCCGCGGCGCGCGGCCGGCACCGAGCACCAGCAGGGAGGCAGCGGCGATCGCGCCGGAATGGGTTGCGAAGTAGGTGAAGAACAGCACGTCCGGGAACGACTGTCCGAGGTCAGGTGTCAGCACCGCCTGCAGCGACGCGCTGAACGCCCAGAAGTAGACGAGTTCGACGAGCAACGCGGAACGCGGACGCCAGAGGGCGGCGATCGACGCCAGTGTGACGACGTCTGTGAGCTGGAGCGGCAGGTTCACCCGCGCCGTCCATTCGCCACGCGTGGCGTAGGTGAGTTGCTCGCCCACGAAGCCGGCCAGGATCACGACCGCGAGCCCACGCCCGACCGGCCTCGTCCAGCCCTCCCCCCACCGCCGTGCGCCCGCCACCAGCAACCCAGCCACGACGGCGGTCGCGACCAGCGCGGCGATGTGCTCGCGAGACCAGTGCTGCACGATGCCCGCAATCTTCCGCGACACCCGTCGGGAACGAATCCGCTCGCGGCACGGCCCCGCGCGACCCGGCGGTTGCTGCTTCGCGCGAGAAGCAGGAGAGGCGCAGGGTCGCGCGAGAGCCTGCTTGGCGTCCCGAACGGGCGTCTGCCGAAGGTCTTCTGAGACGCCGGCTCGTCGCGCGAGCAGCAGCGAGGCCTGCCGAGTCCGCCGACGGTTAGGGGCGGCTGCGATAGGGCGCTGACATCCGGTGGCGCGTCCAAACGCCGCCCGGAGGTAATGTGTGCCGCTCGTCCTGTGGAGACCGGTGGCGAGGGAGGGGAAGGGATGCAGACAGGGCTTGACAGGCGCACGTTTCTCACGCGCGCGGCGGTGGCGGGCGGCGGCCTGCTCAGCATGGGGGCGGTCGAGCGGCTGGTGGCCAGGGACGCCCTGGGACACGGGCGACGGACCAGTGCTGAGCCGTACGGCCCGCTGCGGCGGGTGGCAGACCAGCGCGGCGTGGAGGTCCTCGCGTTACCGGTGGGCTTCAGCTACGTGACGTTCAGCCACACCGGCTCGATGATGTCGGACGGGTACCCGACGCCGCTGGCGCTCGACGGCATGGGCTCGTTCGCGGGCGGGCGGTTCCACGGCCGCGGCAAAGACCACCTGGTGCGGCTCGTGCGCAACTCCGAGGACCGCAACGCGGCGGGCACAGTCGGCGGCCTGCTGGGTGACCGCTCGGCGGCGTACGACCCGACGGCATTCGGCGGCACGACCACGCTGGTCTACGACGAGCACCGGCGCGAGCTCGTGGAGGACTTCGTCAGCCTCAACGGCACGACGGTGAACTGCGCGGGCGGCATTTCCTACCGCCGCCGCTCCTGGCTCACCGGCGAGGAAACCGTGGGCGGGCCGGATTCGGCCGATCCCCTGGCCCGGTTCGCGAGGCGTCACGGCTACCTGTTCCAGACGCCCGTCGATCGGGGCCCGAACGAGCTCGAGGTCGGCGTGCCGATCGTCGCCGCCGGCCGGTTCTCGCACGAGGCGGCGGCCGTCGATCAGGCGACCGGCATCGTCTACGAGACCGAGGACCCCGGCTCCGGCGTCGGCGCCGGGTTCTACCGCTACACCCCGAGCGACCCACACGACCTGACGGCAGGCGGCGTGCTCGACATGCTCGCGATTGCCGGACAGCCAAACGTCGACCTGCGCGAGGGCCGCACCCGTGGCGAGCGGCTGCCGGTGGAGTGGGTGCGGATCGACGAGCCGGACCCGGCGCTCACGAGCGTCGGCGACTCCCGCAGCACGTTCAATCAGGGCTGGGCGAAGGGCGGGGCGAAGTTCAACCGCCTCGAGGGCTGCTGGGAGGACGACAGCACGATCTTCTTCGTCTCCACCAGCGGCGGCGACGTCAAGAACGGGGACGTCAACTCCGACGGCTATGAGGAGGGCTTCGGCCAGGTGTGGGCATACCGGCCCGGCGCGGGCGGCGGGACGCTCAAGCTCGTCTACGAGTCCCCGTCGGGAGCTGAGCTCGACTCGCCCGACAATCTCACGGTAACGCCGCGTGGCGGCCTAATCGCGTGCGAGGACGACGCATCGTCGGTGTATGTAGATACGCACCCGCTGGCGCCAGGCATCGAGAACGTCAACCGCCTGATCGGGATCACCCGGGCGGGCGAGGCGTTCGAGCTCGCGGTCAACGTCCTCAACGGCTCAGAGCTGGCCGGCGTCAGCTTCAGCCCTCGCGGACGGACGTTGTTCTTCAACCTCTTCGGTCGCGCCCGCTTCGACGAGGACCCGGTTGAGGGGATGACATGCGCCGTCACCGGGCCGTGGCGCCGCGGCCCCTTGTGATCCGCTGACCGTTCAGCGCCTGGGTGCGACGGGCCGCGCGGCCGGCCGACCCGCCCGGGCGCTCGAACGGACGGCGACGCAAGAACACGACCGATCGACGTGCTGCGCCGGGCGATCGCGCGGGCGCCCGACGAGCGGTCGGTGCTGCAGGCGCGGCTGCTGCTCGGGATGGCGCTGGTGGCCGATGACCGGCATGGACGAATACGAGCAGCGCCGCGATGGTCGACCGGACTGTGTGGTGGGTCAGACGCGCGAGCGGCGCGGACGCGCGGCCGTCTTCGCCTCGCCAAAGCGACAGCGCCGCGCACACCACGACGCGCCAGGATGCCGGGACTTCGCGCGGCGCAGCGCAGCCCATGCAGAGGTGCTCTAGGAAAGGGAGATCTGCCCGGTCACGACCACGTCGCGCGACAGGCCGGCGACCGCGATCGTCGCCGTCGCGTCGAGGGTCTCGTCGCCCTGCAGGTCACCGCCGTCCAGCTGCTCGCGGACCGCAAGTTCGATCTCCCGCTGCGCGGTCACGCCTAGCTCCTTGAGGAACCTCCGCACTGACATGTTGAAGACCTTTTCGTCCACCGCTCCCCCTTTCGAGAGTGCCGACGCTCGACGCGCGGACTTCGCTCCTAGCCGAAGTTGATCTGATGATCAAATCCACCCGAGCCTACGCCGCCGCACCGCCGACGGACCGTGCGACCCTCCGTCGATTGGAGTGCTGCTTGCGCGAGAAGCGACAGGCCGCAGCCGGCTCAGTGCACGGTGCCGGTACGGCCTCGGACTACGCAGTCGTCCTGCTTCACCAGCCAGAGCGTAAGCGAGAAACTGGCAACTTCCGGCCGCGGTAGCGGGCCTGCGTTGATGACCGTCCGTGGCGACCCTCGCGGCGCGCGCCGTCCGACGACCCGCTTGGCGCGGGCTGAGAGCCATGACGGCGTCGCCAATCGGCGGACGCGCGTGGCGCGCGCCTCGCCCGTCAGCACGTCCCGTAGGCCGATGACCGCTGATAGGCCAAGGGCCTTCACGAGAGGCTCGCGGCGGCCGGTGTGACGGCCACCCTCGGTGAGCGCCGGGCGACGTGGACGATGGCTGCGCTGACGGCGAGGATCGAGATGAGGCCGACCCACTGCAGTGGGTCTCCCATGCCGTCACCCCAGTAGGGCTTGGAGGGCCCGACTTCCACCGGGATGACGTGAAAGAACATGAACGCGGAGATCTCGATCCACGCGACCACCACGGCCACTCGGGCCGCGGATCGGTGCCTGAACGCGACCAGGGCGCCGGCGATGAGGACAGCGATGAGGCTTGAGAGGTGCTGCGGCTTGGCGAACGTTTCGAGCACTCCGGCCGACGGGTCGATGCGCAGGTCGTCGAAGACGGCGAGGTTGAGGATCAGGAGCGCGAGCAGGGCGCCGGTCAGGCTGAGCAGCAGCCGGGCGGGGCGCCCAGCGGGCTTGTCCATCTGTGAGCTGGTGTGAGTTGGCATGACCGGAACATAACTTAGTTATTGAAACGTGCCTAGTACGGCTAGCATGCGTGCGTGCCCACTGCATCGACCACGCGGGAGACCCTGCTCGACGCTGCGCTGCGGCTCTTGGAGGAGCGCGGACCCGGAGCGCTGCGCATCCGCGACCTGGCGGAGGCGGCCGAGCAGTCGACGATGGGCGTCTACACGCACTTCGGGTCAAAGCAAGGGCTGCTCGAGCAGCTCTACCTGCACGGCTTCCGACGCCTAGAGAACCGGCTCGACAGCGTTCCCTCCGATGGCCAAGGCCGGCAAGAGCTACTGGCGTTCGCCCACGCCTACCGCGCATTCGCGCTCGACAACGAGGCGCTCTACGGCCTCATGTTCGAGCGAGCAACCCCTGATTTCATCCCGTCCGACGCGAGCCGCCTGGCCGGACTCTCAACATTCGAAATGCTCGCGACCCGCGTCGCCGATTGGCGCCCCGATTTCACCGACCCAGCGGCCGACGCGCACCTCATCTGGGCCACGATGCACGGCCTCGTCACCATCGAGCTGATGCACAAGCGCTGGGGCGGCCCCCTCGTCGCACACCTCCAAGGCGATCCTGAGCAGAACTACGCAACGGCCATCGGCTCGCTCCTCGAAGCCCTCCACGGCCGCTAGCCAAGCCGCGACGCCAGGCGGGTCCAGTCGAAGCACGCCGAGTACCCCTTTGCGCGAGAAGCGCAAGGTTCAGTCGCTGGCCCCAGCCTGACCGCACGCGCGGCCACCCGATTCGCCCACGACGTCCGCTTCCACCTACGACCAGGACGTGGCGAACCTTTGCGCCCCAGATGCGTTCTCTCTCACACGGCAGTGGACGCCCGGCACTGAGTGCCGAGCTCTCCAGGAGCGACCGAGCCGCCGCGCACGGATGCGCGGCAGGCCCGCCGCTGAGTGCCGCTTTGCGCGATGAGCAGGAGCGAGGGCGGCCTGACGGGAGACGTCTGGTCGTCGTCCGAGGCGGTCGTCTCGTCGTCGGTGTTCGAGACGGCTGCTCTTGCGGGCGGAGCGGCGCTCTGGTCTGGCATCACTGGCGTGACTGGCTATGCGGTGGCCGTTGCGGCCCTCAACACTCGCGATTGTCAACCCGCGAAAGCTGCGACGCACGAGGACCCCCCGCGTCCATGCTGACCACTAGCCGAAGATCGGGAAGCGCCGCTGCTTGGCGAGGCGATCCATCGCGTCCTGGATCGCGGACTCCACCTCAACGTAGATCGAGTCGACGTACTTCCGATCGTTGACCCTCTCCGGGTCGTTGTCGACGTGAATCGGGTCGAGCAGCTCGGTGCGGATCTTCGCTGGCAGGGGAAGGTGCGTCGGAATCGTCTCGACCGTCAGGCCGAAGGGCAAGCCGAGCACGATCGGCATCGTCACGCCGCGAAGCTTCTTCTTCAGCCCGGTGAAGCGGTCGAGCCCGTTCGCGAGCCAGCGGCCCTCCGAGAGGACGAAGACCGTGTCATGGCCGCCGACGGTGGCCACGGGAACGATCGGCACCCCTGAGCGGATCGCCTGGCGGACGAAGCCCTTGCGCCCGCCGAGGACAGCCTGATCGCGCCTGCGCCAGTTGCGCATCGCGTCGACCTCGCCCCCCGGCCAGATGATCACGTCGCGGCCGGCGCTGAGTGCCGCACTGACGCCCTGGCGGGAGGCCGGGATCACGCCGACCTGGCGGAAGTAGTCGCCGAGGCCGGGCGCGGCCATCAGGACGTCGTGAGCGGTTGGATGAAGCACGCGCTCGGTGCCGAATCGCTTCCACCATTGGAAGACGAGCGTCCAAGCGTCCATCGTCAGGGCGCCTCCGGAATGATTTCCGATCAACAGCGACGTCTCCTGAGGCAAGCGCTCCCAACCGGATGTCTCAAGCCGAAAGTAGTGGTCGCAGAGGGCAATCCAGACGTGCTTCTGAGCGCGCAACAGTTTCTGGTTAGGGCCTTCGAGGGCGTGTTCGGTAGCCGCGGCGGCACGCTTGGCGATCAGGCCTTGGAGTCGACCTTCGGATTGGCGCTCGGCGCTCCCGCCCTTGGCCACGGCAGCCGGATCGCGGGCCGCCCGCGACCCGTTGCCCTTGTGTGCTGGGCCCCGCTGCACCGTTGCTGTGACCTCTCATCCCATCCATTTGACCTTGACATCGGTGCCTATCAAGGATCGCAGAACCAACGTCCGGCGTGTTCCAAGGCGACGGATCCGGGTCGAGTTCTTCGGCGAGGTCGAGGATCTTCACCGCGCCGCCGCCGCCAGGCTCGCAGGAAGCAGTCCAACCACCGTCGACCATCCCGCGCCCCCGCCGACCGACCGCCGCGCAGTTCTATGCCCGGAGGGGGTGGCACGTCAAGCGTCAGGTCTGCGATCTCGGCGACGAGCAGCGCGTCTGCAGGCTGGCGCGTGAAACCGGCCGCGAGCAGCCGGTCGGGAGCGAGCTGAAGACCGCTGCGAGCCGCGCCCGGTCGATCGCCACACGCAGCAACTCAACCTCGATTTCACCTGGTCGCTCGTCGTGAGCGTGCTCACCCCGCTGGCGGTGGGCGAGACCCCGTCCACCGTCTCGTCCACGGCCAGCTCAGCCAGCGGCGTTGCTGTGGCGGCCATGATCTCCCGTCCGCGGATCGGACGGCGGCGTAGGCGGCGGGTCCTCGAGCAGTCTTCGCGCGGTCATTCTCCGAATCGCGTCTCGCGTCCATTCGCACATTGTGCGGTTCATCCCGATTCGCGATGGTCGCGTCCTCGAGGGTCGGCGCTGGCACGAGGATCCGGAAAAGAGGAGACGTTTACGAAACGCCTGCGTGGCCGCTGTGGCGCGCTGCCCCGCTGAAAGCGGGCGGCGAGGCGATCGTCGACGGCTTCGTGCGGCTGACCCGGCCGCCTTCGAAGTGGTCGTCGTCGATGACTGGGGCCACCGGCGCGCAGCCCTCGATCATGAACAGCTGCTCCGCCGACCGCCAACCTCGAGCTGGGCGAGCTCTGCCCCTCGCTCGGCACGCTGGTGTACGCGGGCGCCGCAGAGGAGGCGCGAGCGCAAACCGTCCACTGGGAGCAGTCCGTGGTGGGGGAGCCCGGGCCGAGCTGCGCGAGCCGTCCCGGACCGGTCACACGCGTGAGGTGCATTGAAGGGGGAGGGGCGTCCGGTTCCTCGCGCAAGCGCTCGAGGGCTGCGATGCCCACGATCTCGGCGGCCGATCCTGGCCAACAGCCATCTAGCGGCTCTCCAAGCGCCCGCCGCAGCCGCCTCGTGATGCTCTCACGGGCACTGGGCGGCTCGCGGCAGTTCTTCATCGGGTGTGGTGGCGCGTCGCGTCAGGATGCCTATGATCGGCGACGATGGCCGCGCTCTCTCACGTGCCCGTCGGCGCACTCCACTTGGAGCGCTTCGAGTCGGTGCTCCCGCCCGAGGACTACGAGCGCATGCTGCGCACCGTGCGGCGCGGCCGCGAGGTGTTCGACGGGCGCGTCGTGTGGAACGTCAACTCGACCGCCCGGGGCGGCGGCGTTGCCGAGATGCTCGTTTCGCTGCTCGCCTACGCGCGCGGGGCCGGCATCGACGCGCGGTGGGTCGTGATCGCGGGCAACGAGGACTTCTTCGTTCTAACCAAGCGGATTCACAACTTCCTGCACGGCTCGTCCGGCGATGGCGGCGACCTCGACGACGACGCGCGCCGCGTCTTTGACGAGGTGACTGAGCGCAACGCCGCCGAGTTCCGGGAGCTCATCAAGCCCGAGGACGTGGTGATCATCCACGACCCGCAGCCGGCCGGCCTGATCCCGGCGATCCGCGACATCGGCTGCCCGACGGTGTGGCGCTGTCACGTCGGCCTCGACCGGCCCGACGCGCTCGCGCGCAGGGCGTGGGAGTTCCTCATTCCCTACGTCCGCGACGCGGACGCCTACGTCTTCTCGCGCGAGGCCTTCGAGTGGGAGGGGCTCAAGAAGGAGGTCACGATCATCCCGCCCTCGATCGACGCCTTCGCGCCCAAGAACCAGGAGCTCGACCGCGAGCGCGTCCTCTCGATCCTCACCGTCGCGGGGCTCAACGAGGACGGCGGGGCCGCCCGGCCGACCTTCACGCGCTTGGACGGGAGCCCGGGCCGCGTCGACCGCACCGCTCAGCGCTGGGAGCGGCGCCCGCTGCGCTCGTCCGACCGGGTCGTGGTCCAGGTCTCGCGCTGGGACGCGCTCAAGGACCCGATCGGGGTGATCCGCGGCTTCGCGCAGCACGTCGCGCCCGTGGTGCCCGACGCGCACCTCGTCTACGCCGGGCCGGCGGTCGAGTCCGTGACCGACGACCCGGAGGGCGGCCAGGTGCTCTCCCAGGCGATCGCCGAGTACGAAGCGATGCCCGACGAAGTCGCCGAGCGTGTGCACCTCGTCGCGCTGCCGATGACCGACGTCGAGGAGAACGCCGCGATCGTCAACGCGCTGCAGCGTCGCGCCGACGTGGTCGTGCAGAAGAGCCTGGCCGAGGGCTTCGGGCTCACGGTCGCGGAGGCGATGTGGAAGGCGCGCCCGGTCGTGGCCAGTCGGATCGGGGGCATCCAGGACCAGATCGTCGACGGCGAGACCGGAATGCTGCTCGACGATCCGCTCGACCTCGCCGCCTACAGCGCCGCGGTCCGCTCGCTGCTCGACGACCCGGCGCGGGCCGAGGCGATCGGGCGCGAGGCGAAGGAGCGCGTGCGCCAAAGGTTCCTCGGCACCCGCACCCTCATCCAGTCCATCGAACTCTACGAACGACACATCCGGCAGGCGCAGAACGGCGCAGAAGCCTAAACGAGTAGTTCCGAGCGGCGTTGTGCGCTCACCGACGTCTCCGCCCGCGGCGGGGGCGTCGCTGTCTTCGAGCGCGGCCTGTCGCGCATGGACGAGCTGCGCGCGATCGTGGCGATCTGCGAGCGTGTCTTCGACCCCCTTTGTGCGAGGAGACTCGATGACCGCTATGAGCGACGGCCGCGTACCGGTTCCGCGTGACCCGGAGGACGACTACACGCGCCGCGCGGCAGACGCCCGCCGGGCGTTCCTGAGCGAGCGGACGGATGTCACGTCGTTGGAGCACGTGGGGGACTACGCGTTCGACCCCGCCGAGCTGGCCGGGAACATCGAGCAGTTCGTCGGCGTGGCGCAGGTGCCGATCGGCATCGCCGGACCGCTGCTGGTCAACGGCGAGCACGCGCAGGGTGAGTTCTACGTTCCGCTGGCGACGGCCGAGGGGACGCTGGTTGCGAGCTACAACCGTGGGATGAAGTTGCTGCACGCGGCGGGCGGCGTCAAGACGACGGTCCTCGACGACCGGATGCAGCGCGCTCCCTGCTTCCTGTTCGACAGCGCCCGCGAGGCGCGCGCGTTCGGCGAGTGGCTGGTCGAGAGCTTCGAGGAGATCAAGGCCGTCGCCGAGTCGACGACCCGCTCGGGCCGGCTTCAGGAGATCGAGCAGTATTCGGCGAGCCGCATGCTGTTCACGCGCTTCAATTTCACGACGGGCGATGCCGCCGGGCAGAACCTCACCGGCAAGGCGACGCAGGCCGCCTGCCATTGGATCGTCGAACAGTACCCCGCGATTGAGCAGTACTTCCTGGAGTCCAACTTCGCGACGGACAAGAAGAGCTCGCAGGTCAACATCCTGCACACGCGCGGCAAGCGCGTCGTCGCGGAGGCGACCATCCCCGACGCGCTCCTGCAACACGGGATGGGGTCCAGCAGCGAGCTGCTGTTCAGGGCCCGCGAGGTCGCCAACCTGGGCGGCTTCATGGCCGGTGTGAACAACAATGGCGCGCACTCCGCCAACGGCATCACCGCGATCTTCATCGCGACCGGCCAGGACGCGGCGAATGTCGCGGAGTCCTCCGCGGCGCTCGTCTTCGCGGAGCACCGGCCCAACGGCGACTTCTACTACTCGGTCACGATCCCGTCGCTGATCGTGGCGACCTACGGCGGCGGCACAGGGCTGCCCACGCAGCGCGAGTGCCTCGAGATGCTCGGCTGCTACGGAGCGGGCAAGGTCCGCAAGCTGGCGGAGATCGTCGCCGCCACGGTCCTGTGCGGCGAGATATCGCTCGGCTCGGCCATCGTCTCCGAGGAATGGGTCAAGGCGCACGACCTGTTCGGGCGCAACCGCCCATGACCGTGGGTGCCTTGCGCGCTGGCACCGCGGGCTGACGACTGCGACGACCCGCTGCGTGGCACGGAGCGCATCCGTCGCCTCTCGAAGTTCTCGTGCTCGGCCGCGTCCCGGATCTGGACCTCATGCGCGCGACCGAGCTCCGCGAGCCGCCGGTCACGAGCGCCGCCTTCCCGACACGTCGAACAAGTCGCTCCTCGCTAGTCGGCGAACTGCGCCGGTCGCTTCTCCAAGAACGCAGCGATCGCTTCGGGCATCGCGTTCCCGAACGTTCCCATGATCTGCTGGCGACCTCAGGAGCTTGAGTTCCTAGCTGGGGGGTGAGAACTCCTCCCGCCCACCAGCACTGCTGACAAGCTCCAGCCACCGTCACGACTCTTGGTCGTAGAGATGGGATCGGTCGTCGCGCCCTGGGGCCGATGCGCGACGGCGCGATTCTTGACGCGCGTGCGTCGCCACCGGGCACGTCCCAGGGCCGATGAGGGCGCGAACGGTTTGAGCAAGACGCCCACCACGATGACGGCGATGATTGCCACGACCACAGTGGGCGGCTCGGCCAGCAGGACCAACGCCACGATGCCGACGACGAAGGCGAGTGCCGGGAAGAAAGCCATGCCCTTGGTTACGCATTCCCCTCGGGTCCGGGATCATCCGCAAAGACTGCGTTTGCGCCGCCGAATGCCGCTCCCGCCTATGCTTTCGGCGCACTGTCAATGATCGCGTCAAGGAGCGAGATGGCTGACATCACTGCGCAGCTTGAGAAGGAAGCCGCAGCGATCCGGGAGCGAATCGGGCCAAAGCGCGAAGAGATCCCGCGAGGACGAGGCGCAGCTGTCGCGGATTGAGGCCGCTCCGGAGATCTTGAAGGGCAATGTCGCACTGGCCAGCGGAGCGCCGAGAGCGAAGCAGGGCAACGGGCGCAGAAGCCGTGGCGGCATCGATGAAGACGCCATCGTGGCCTTCGTGCGCGCCAATCAGCCTGCCAGCGCTGGTGACACCGGTGCTGAGATCGGCGTCACCGGCAACCGCCTGTCGGTCAAGCTTGGGCGGGTCACGTCCCGTAGCGTGGTGTAGGTCGGGGTCGGAGGGAACGTGGTTCCGGCCACCGCGGCGCTGATGATCGTCGGAGTTCTCACGCTTCGACGAAAGGAGGCCGGCGATGGCCGGTCAGGAGAGGATGACGATCGAGGAGGTCGTCAGGAAGGTGCTGCGGGATGAGCACGTGGACGTGATCCGCGAGTCGGTGAAGACGGTCGCGCGCGAGATCATGGAGGCCGAGGTCTCAGAGCTGATTGGCGCCGAGCTCGGCGAGCGCCGGCCCGATGACCGAGCGACGCATCGCAACGGCTATCGGCCGCGGCGCTGGGACACGCGGGCGGGTGAGATCGAGCTGCAGATCCCCAAGCTGCGCCAGGGCAGCTACTTCCCCAGCTTCTTGCAGCCGCGCAAAGCGCTCGGAACAGGCGCTGGTGTCAGTGGTCCAGCAGGCCTATGTGTGCGGGGTCTCGACGCGCCGCGTCGATCAGCTGGTCGAGAGCCTCGGGCTGCGGATCAGCAAGTCCGAGGTCAGCCGGATCGCCGGGCTGCTCGACGAGCAGGTCCAGGCGTTCCGGCAGCGGCCGCTGGAGGGCGCTGCTGGAGGATCCCCGACCGGCAGCGAGCGACACAGCAAAAGGTGGTCAGGCCCAACGACCGACAGCCTGAACAGAGTCAGCTCGCCGCCGGTGGCGGAGCCTTCACCTCACGTCGGACGCCGCCGACGAGAGGCAAATCGAAACAGCAAGCCTCAAGGCGGCGGCGCGCACGAGCGCGTCGGGCGCATCCGTAGTCGCCCCCAGCGAGCTGCGCGACTACCCGGATGGCAAGCGCCCTATCCCGACCTAAAGTTTCACCCACGATAGATGTGAAGGAGGTGAATCTCGGTGACCGCTGTAACGGTGATATCCGGCGTTCTCATGGCGTTGCCTCTGCTGTTGCTCGTGGGCTTTGCTCTTGGACCGTTGGCTCTCGTCCCGGTGTTGATCGTCGCGTGCGTCGCGCCGCTCCTCTTGCTGGTTGGCGCGATCGTGTTCTTCGCCGGCAAGCGGTAGCCACGGCCGCTGGTCGGAGGCCGCCCGAGTTCGGCGCCGGGAAGCGCTTGACAAGCCCCCGGGCCGAACAAGCTGGTCACGCGCGGCGCACCGGCCGGGAGGCCCTGCCCTGACCGCGCGGAGGACCTCGGCCCGACTGCGTGCTCACGCAACCCCGCTAGCTGACGTGCCCATCGTGCGGCGCAGTCGCCTGCGCGCTGCTCTTTCCGCCTGCTTGCGAAACCAGGGCTTCTGCCCGCGGGCTGGCTGGGCCGATTCTGTCCTACCGCCGAACTAGCTTCGGCGTCGTCGAGGAGCGGCAGATAGGCGGGGTTATCTGCCACTCGCCCCAAGCGGGCGTGGGCCGACGCGGTTTTGGCACGCTCGATTCTCGTCCGAGACGGTCGTCGCGTCGTTGTTGTTCGAGACGGCTGCTCCTCCGGGCGGAGCGGCGCTCTGGTCTTATCCGTAGCGGTACTGGCTGTGCGGCGACCGTTGCCTCAACACCCCGTGATTGTCAACCCGCGAAAGCTGCGAGGCACAAGGACCAGGCCAGGCGTCCATGCTGACTGCTAGCCGAAGATCGGGAGGCGCCGCTGCCTGGCGAGGCGAACCATTGCGGCCTGGATCGCGGACCTGCACCTCGAGGTACCGCGCCAAACCGCTGCAAACGCGCGAGTCTCGAGCAACGCTTCGACGAACCGAAAAGGTCGCAATGTGAGAACTCATACTCCGCGATTGGGTACTGAGATCGGCTTCGGGACCGACGGCGCTGAACCCGCCCAGCGACGGCAGGTACCACGACCAGACCACCGACGGTTAGCCCAGCGGTTCGAAGGTGGCCGTGAAGTGGCGCAGGGCCGCCGGCTCATCGACGATTCGGTAGCCGGTCAACTCATCGGCCTCGCGGGCGACGTGCTCGCAGACCTCGATCACGTAGTCGATGTGGCTCTGCGTGTATGTCCGGCGCGGGATCGCGAGCCGCACCAGGTCGAGGGCGGCAGGCGCCTCCGAACCGTCCGGCTGGCGGCCGAACATCACCGTGCCGATCTCACAGCTGCGCACTCCCCCTGCTTCGTATAGGGCGACCGCGAGCGCCTGGCCGGGGTACGCGAGCGGCGGGATCTGCGGGAGCAGGGCCCGGGCGTCGATGTAAACGGCGTGCCCGCCGACCGGGCTCAGCACCGGCACTCCGGCCCGCTGCAACGCCTCGCCGAGATACCCGGTCGAGCGGATCCGATAGCGCAGGTAGTCGTGGTCGACGACCTCGCGCAGCCCCTGCGCCAGCGCCTCGAGGTCGCGGCCGGCCAACCCTCCGTACGTCGGGAACCCTTCGGTGAGGATCAGCAGGTTCCGGCACTCGCGGGCCAGCTCGTCGTCGTCCATCGCCAGCCATCCACCGATGTTGCCCATCGGGTCCTTCTTGGCGCTCATCGTCATGCCGTCGGCCATCGATGCCATCTCACGCACGATCTCGGTCACGTCGCGGCCAGCCTGCCCCGGCTCGCGCTCGTGGATGAACCAGGCATTCTCGGCGAAGCGGCAGGCGTCGAGAAACAGCCGTTTACCGTGCGCGTCGCACACTTCGCGGACCGCGTGCAGGTTGGCCAGCGACACCGGCTGACCGCCGCCGCTGTTGTTGGTGATCGTCATGAACACGACCGGGATGTCGTCCCCGCGCGCGCGCAGCAAGGCATCCAGTGCCTCGACATCCATGTTGCCCTTGAACGGGTGGTCGGCTTGCGGATCCAGGCCCTGCGCGATCACCAGGTCGATGGCCTGCGCCCCGGTGTACTCGACGTTCGCGCGGGTGGTGTCGAAGTGCGTGTTGTTCGGCACCACCCTCCCGGGCCCCGCGAGCACGCTGAAGATGATCTTCTCGGCCGCCCGGCCCTGGTGGGTGGGGATCACGTGCTCGAACGGGAACAGCTCGCGCACGGCGTCCCGGAACACGTAGTACGACGGCGAGCCGGCGTAGGACTCGTCGCCGTGCTGAATCGCAGCCCACTGATCGCGGCTCATCGCGCCCGTCCCCGAGTCGGTGAGCAGGTCGATCAGCACGTCCCTGGCGTGCACCTCGAACAGGTTGTAGCCGGCCCGGACCACGGCCGCCTTGCGCTGCTGGCTCGTGGTCATCCGCAGCGGCTCGACGGAGTGGATCCGGAAGGGCTCGATTATCGTGCGGAAGGTCGGTGCGCTCATGCCCGCGACGGTACTCGCCGGCCGCACCCAGCGAATGCCCGCGCTCTCCATGGATGCCGGTCCGGCTCATGCTGCGCAGGTGTCCGGCGGCGCCGCCGGCCTCTGCTCGAGACGAGTGGCAGCTGCTCCAAGCCGGGCGAGCGCCTGAGCAGCACGCCCAAGCCGCGCCATCGGCGACCGTCCTCGGCGCCGTCGGCGCCGGAGCGCCCTGACCCGCCTGGGAGATTGTGGGAGATCAGGATCACCGCGAGCTGCTGCTCGCCGAGACGCTGGACCAGCTCGAGCACGTGGCGCGTCTGCGCGACGCCCAGCGCGGCGGTCGGCTCGCCGCGGATCACCAAGCGGAGTTCCACATGGAGGACCTCCTCGCGAGAGAGGGGGCCTCGTGTCCTCGTCAGAACCCGCCAGGTCTTCACAGGGCGATCGGGCTACTCGGCGAGTGCCTCGGGGCCGAGCGGCGAGCCCGAATGGCGACCCGCGGTCTCAAGCGCGACCGCGGCTGACCGTCAGCCGCAGTCGCGCTTTGAGACGCGGCGCCGCGGCGCGTACACTCACGGAAGCGACAAAGGCACGGAGGCCGCCCCCCCGGTATGAATCTGGAGGTTCCGATGTCCGACTCGCCCGCGAGCCGCGACCGCGACGTAACCACGCTCACTGCCGCCCAGCGCGACTGGATCCGCCGAGAGGGCCGCGTGGCCCGCGTGCTGGAGGCGGCGCAACGCCGAGGCGGGAGGCGCTTCGTGAGGAGCGCCACCGAGCTACGCAGCGCGGCGAAGCGCCCGCCGGCGCGCCCATCGTCGTAGCTCGTCGCTGCTGAGCGCACACGGGTGTACCGTCCGGCCCATGGACGTCGTGATCGTCGGAGGTGGCGTGGCCGGCTTGGAGGCGCTGCTCGGCCTGCGCGCCATGGCGGCGACCGCGTACGCCTCACGCTCGCTGCCCCGGAGCCCGACTTCTCCTACCGGCCGCTGGCCGTGGCCGAGCCGTTCGCCCTCGGCCACGCCTATCGCGTGCCGCTGTCGCGGTTCGCGCAGGGCGCCGGCGCCGAGCTCGTGCTGGACGCGACCGTCGGGGTGGACGACGCGGCGGGCCGGGTGCGGTTGTGCGATGGCGGCGAACGGGCTTACGACGCCCTGCTCGTCGCCCCGGCGGCGGTGCGGTGAGCGCGTCGAGGGCGCCACGACCTGGTGGCCGGCGGCGACCCGGAGATCTACGGCGGGCTGTTGCGCGACCTGGACGAGGGCTACGCCAAGCGCATGGCGATCGTCGTGCCGCCCGGCGCGGTGTGGCCGCTACCCGCCTACGAGCTGGCGCTCATGACGGCTGGCCAGGCCATCGACATGGGCCACGACGACGTCAGGATCACCGTCGTGACCTCGGAGCGCCGGGCCCTGTCGCTCTTCGGCGACGAGGCGAGCGCGGCCGTGGCCGACGAGCTGGCACGCGAGGGGGTTGAGTTCAAGACCGGCGTCGTGGCGCGCCGCGACAAGGATGGTCTGGTGGTCGAGCCGGGCGGCGAGTGCGTCGAGGTCCAGCGGGTCTTCGCGGTGCCGCGCCTGCTCGGACCGGCCATCGATGGCCTGCCGGCCGACGACGAGGGGTTCATCCTCGCCGGTGACGATGGACGCGTTCAGGGCTGCAGGCGCACCTGGGCCGCCGGCGACGCCGTCGTCTCCCCGCTCAGGTTCGGCGGCCTCGCGACCCATCAGGCGCGCCGCGCCGCAGCGGGCATCGCGCGGCAGGCCGGTGTCGAGGATCCACCTGACCCCGGGGAGCCGGTTATCCACGGCCGCCTGCTGGCCGGCCGCCGCACGCGCCGCCTGAGAGGCCGCGGCGACGCCGAGGGTGCGCCGCTCTGGTGGCCGCAGGGCAAGGTGGCGGGCGAGCACCTGCCGCGCTGGCTCACGGAGCACGGCGTCGCTCCGCCCACCGCCGAGGAGCCGCCGGGCGAGGCGCTCACGGTCCACCGCCCGCTCAGCGACCTGCCGGGGCGGGAGGTGGAGTACCTGCGCGATCTCGCGCGGGAGTTCCGCCGCGCCGACCCGGCGATCGCCGCAATGGGCCGCCAATGCGCCAGGCCCGTGAGCACTGAGCGAGCTAGCGGCCGGCTCCGCCGGCCGCGATGATCCGCCGCACGTCGAGCGACACCGCGACCAAGGGGGCTGACCGCTGAGGATGCTGCAGCGCCCCTTCACGCGGCTGGCGATCGTGAATCGCGGCGAGCCGGCCATGCGCCTGATCCATGCGGTGCGCGAGCTCAACGAGCAGCGCCGCGACCCGATCGTGCTGATCGCGCTGTTTACCGAGGTCGAGCGGCACGCGCTGTTCGTACGCGAGGCCGACGAGGCCGTCTGCCTCGGCCCAGGCACGGGCGGCACGCACCGCAGCGGCTACCTCGATCAGGGCGTGCTCGAGGAGGCGCTGGTCGCCGTCCGCGCGGACGCCGCGTGGGTCGGCTGGGGCTTCGTGGCCGAGGATCCCGCCTTTGCAGACCTGTGCGAGCGGCTCGGGATCGTCTTCGTGGGCCCCGACCCGGCGGTGCTGCGGCTCGTCGGCGACACGATCGCCGCGAAGCAGCTCGCAGAGCAGTGTGAGATCCCCGTCGCGCCGTGGAGCGGGGGCGCGGTGGATACGGTCGAGGAGGGGCTCCGTCACGCGACGCGCATCGGCTTTCCCCTTATGGTCAAGGCCGCCGCGGGCGGCGGCGGCCGCGGGATCCGCCGCGTCGACGCCGCGGACGGCCTCGCCGCCGCCTTCCGGTCGGCCCGCGCCGAGGCCGAGCAGGCCTTCGGCGACGGCACGCTCCTGCTGGAGCGCCTGGTCACTCCGGCCCGGCACTTCGACGTCCAGGTGATCGCGGACGGCCAGGGCACCGCATGGGCGATCGGCGTGCGCGACTGCAGCTGCCGGCGCCGCGACCAGAAGGTGATCGAGGAGTCCGCCAGCCCCGCGCTCACCGCGGAGCAGGACGCGGAGATCCGGGTGGCGGCGCAGCGTTTCGCGCTGCGGGCCGGCTACCGCAACGCCGGCACGGTCGCGTTCCTCTACGAGCCGGACGCGCGCCGCTTCTCTTTCGTGGGGGTCAAACCCCGGCTCCAGGTGGAGCACACCGTCACCGAGGAGGTGACCGGGCTCGACCTCGTGAAGCTCCAGCTGCACGTCGCCGCCGGCGGCAGGCTGGAGGGAGCGCCGCCGCCCGCCCGCGGCCACGCCGTCGAGGCGCGGCTGAACGCCGAGGAAGCGGCGCTGGGCTTCCTTCCCGCCCCTGGGCGGGTCGCGCTGCTGCGGCTGCCGACCGGCCCGCGCGTGCGGGTCGACACCGGGGTGGTGGAGGGTGACGTGATCCCCGCCGAGTTCGACTCGATGATCGCGAAGCTGATCGCCTGGGGGCGCGACCGCGACGAGGCGATCGCGCGGCTGCGTTGCGCGATCGCGGAGACCGTCATCGTCGTCGAGGGCGGGACCACGAACCAGGGCTTCCTGCTCGACCTGCTCGACCGGCCCGAGCTGCGCTCCGGTGACGTGGACACGACCTGGCTGGAGCGGATGCAGCTGCAGGGCGACATCGTCGCGGTGCGCTACGCCGACGTGGCGGTCCTGCAGGCGGCGATCGAGATCAGCCAGGCCGAGACGGCGGCCGAGCGCGCGCGTTTCTACGCGTTCGCCCGCCGCGGGCGGCCGCAGGCCGACGCCGCGCACCGCGCGCGTGGTCGAGCTGCGCCATCGCGGGCAGGCGTACCGCTGCACGGTCAGCCAGATCGCCGGCGACCGTCATCGCGTGACGATCGACGGCGTCATCGTCGAGGCCGGCGTGCAGCGCGTCGGCGCCTACGAGCGGCGGGTCGAGCTCGCCGGCGCCACCTACCGCACGCTCATCTCCGAGCAGGGCGCCGACCTGCTGGTCGAGGTCAACGGCGTCCCGCATCGCATCGGCCGCGACGACGGCGGGATGGTCCGCAACCTGGCCCCGGCCATCGTCGTGTCGATCCCCGTCGCGCCCGGTGACGAGGTCGAGGCCGGCGACGTGATCGCCGTGGTCGAGAGCATGAAGATGGAGACGTCGCTCGTCGCGCCGTTCCGGGGCCGCGTCCGACATGTGCTCGCGGGCCCGAACGTCCACGTCGCCGCCCACGCGCCGCTGCTGCAGCTCGAGCCGCTCGATGTGGCGGCTCCCGGCGGGGCGGCTGGCGAGCGGATCTCGTTCACGGCGCTTCGCGCGGCTCCGCCCGTCGCGCCGCAGCGCTGCCGCGAGAACCTCGAGCGCCTCGAATGGGCGGTGCTCGGCTTCGACATCGACGCCGCCGAAGTCGAGCGGATCGCCAGCGACCTGCACGGCGAGTGCTCGGACCTGATGGCCTGCGACCCTGCCCTCGTCTCGGGTGAGCACCGCCTGCTCGCGCAGTTCGCGGAGCTCCGTGCGCTCACCCGGTCGCGCCACGGCGACGAGGAGGACGAGGGCGAGCTGGTGCGCAGCCCGGAGGAGCATCTGTATGCCTTCCTGGGCTCGCGCGATGCGCTGGCCGCCGGCCTCCCGGACCACTACGCCGAGCAGTTGCGTCTGGCGCTGCGCCACTACGGGATCGAGACCCTCGACCGCACGCCGGCATTGGAGGAGGCGTGCTATCGCCTTTTCCTGGCCCAACAGCGCGCCCCCACCGTGCAGCGCGCCGTGCTCGCGATCCTCGACCGTCGCCTCGAGCAGGCGGAATTGCTGGCCGGGTTCGCGAGCCCCGACTTCCGGGCGGCGCTCGACGGGCTGGCCGCGGCGACGGACGGTCGCGACCCGGTGGTAGCCGATCTCGCGCGGCAGGTGCGGTTCGCCTGCTTCGACGAGCCGGTGATCGCGGCCGCGCGGACCAAGGTCTATGCGGCAGCGGACGCCGACCTGGAGGCGCTCGCAGAGGACCCCGAGCGCCCCGACCGCGACGCGCGGCTCGCCGCGCTCGTCGCCTGCCCGCAGCCGCTCGCCCCGTCGCTCGTCCGCCGCATGGCAGACGCGCAACCGGCCGCTCGCCGCGGGCTGCTGGAGGCAACCGCCCGCCGCTTCTACCGCACGCGCACGCTCGAGGCGTTCTCCGAGACGATCCTCGACGGCCAACGGCTCGTCACCACGCGCTATGAGCACGAGGGGCGGCCACGGCACCTCGCGACGGCCTTCGTGGACCTGGCCGAGCTCCCAGCCGTCACCTCCGCCTTCGCCACCTGGGCTGCGGGGTTCCCAGCGGGTGAGCTTGTCGTCGCGGACTTCTACTCGCGCGTCGACGTCGCCGCCGGACCTGCCGAGCTCGCGGAGCGGGTTCGCCCGCTGCTCGCCGGCGTCGCGATGCCGCCGGGCGTGCACCGCATCTTCGTCGGCGCCACGGCAGCCGGGACCGGCCGGGCGCTGTCGGCCATGACACCGCTCACCTTCCGCCCGAGCGCCGGCGGCCTGGTCGAGGACGAGGTGCTGCGCGGCCTGCACCCGATGATGTCGTACCGCCTGCAGCTCGCCCGGCTGGCGGAGTTCGCGCTGGACCGGCTGCCCGCCGCGGAGGACGTCTATCTGTTCCACGGCGTCGCGCGCAAGAACCCGAAGGACGAGCGGCTGTTCGCGCTGGCGGAGGTGCGCGACCTCACGCCGCTGCGCGACGCGGACGGGCACGTCGCCGCGCTGCCCGAGCTCGAGCGGATGCTCGTGCTGGCGCTCGAGGCGATCCGCCGCTTCCAGTCCCACCGTAAGCCGAGCCGCCGGCTGCAGTGGAACCGCATCGTTCTGCACGTATGGCCCGCGATCGACCTGACGCCGGCCGAGATCCGTGCGCTCGGCGTTCGCCTTGCTCCCTCGACCGCCGGCCTCGGCGTCGAGATGCTGCTCCTTCAAGGCCGGCTGCGTGAGGCCGACGGCACGGAGCGCGACCGCGTGCTGCGCCTGTTCACGCCGGCGGGACGCGACGTGGTCGTGGAGGTGGGCGCGCCGCCGAGCGAGCCGCTGCGGCCGCTGGACGAGGGGGCGCAGCGGATGATCGCAGCGCGGCGCCGGGGACTGCTGCACCCGGCCGAGATCATCAAGCTGCTCGCGCCGGCCGGCAGCGAGCGGCCGCCGCCCGGACAGCCGGCCGGAGCGTTCGTCGAGCACGACCTGGATCAGCACGATCGGCTGGTGCCGGTCGCCCGTCCGCCGGCGACGAACCCGGCGGGGATCGTCGTCGGCCTGCTGCGCAACTTCACCGAGCGCCACCCCGAGGGCATGGAGAGGGTGACGCTGCTGGGCGATCCCACGCGCGCGCTGGGCGCGCTGGCGGAGCCGGAATGCCGTCGGATCATCGCGGCGCTCGACCTCGCCGAGGAGCTCGGCGTGCCGCTCGAGTGGTTCGCGCTGTCCGCCGGCGCACGGATCGCCATGGACAGCGGGACCGAGAACATGGACTGGATCGCGGCGGTGCTGCGGCGCATCATCGAGTTCACCCAACGCGGCGGCGAGATCAACGTCGTCGTGGCCGGCATCAACGTCGGCGCCCAGCCGTACTGGAACGCCGAGGCGACGATGCTGATGCATACGAAGGGCATCCTCGTCATGACGCCCGGCAGCGCGATGGTGCTGACGGGCAAGCTGTCGCTGGACTACTCGGGCGGTGTCTCGGCCGAGGACAACTTCGGCATCGGCGGCTACGAGCGCATCATGGGCCCCAACGGCCAGGCGCAGTACTGGGCTCGCGACCTCGCCGCCGCGTGCCGGATCCTCCTGGCCTACTACGAGCACGCCTACGTGGCGCCGGGTGAGCGCTTCCCGCGGCGAGCGAGCACGACGGATCCGGTCGAGCGCGACATCGGTGGCGCGCCGCACGCCGCGCCGGACGGTGACCTGTCGCGCGTCGGCGACGTGTTCTCGGACGTCTCCAACCCCGGGCGCAAGAAGCCGTTCGACATCCGGTCGGTGATGAGCGCCGTGATCGACGCGGACCATCCGCCGCTCGAGCGCTGGGCCGGGATGCGCGACGCAGAGGTCGGCGTCGTCTGGGACGCCCACCTCGGCGGCTGGCCGGTGGCCATGATCGGGATCGAGGCACACGTGCTATCTCGGCACGGCGTCATCCCGGCGGACGGCCCCGAGCGGTGGACGTCAGGCACGCTGTTCCCGCGCGCGTCCAAGAAGATCGCCCGCGCGGTCAACGCGGCCAGCGGGCGCCGGGCACTCGTGGTGCTCGCCAACCTGTCCGGATTCGACGGCTCGCCGGAATCGATGCGCGAATGGCAGCTCGAGTTCGGCGCCGAGATCGGGCGCGCGGTCGTGAACTTCGACGGGCCGATCGTCTTCTGCGTCGTCTCCCGTCTGCATGGCGGCGCCTTCGTGGTCTTCTCCCAGCGCCTCAACCAGAACCTCGAAACGGTTGCGCTGGAGGGCGCCCGCGTGTCGGTCATCGGCGGCGCGCCGGCCGCCGCGGTCGTGTTCGCGCGCGACGTCGAGCAGAACGCCCGGCACGACCCGCGCATCAGCGCGCTCGACGCGCGCATCGAGCGCGCCGAGGGACTCGAGCGCCAGCGCCTCCGCGCCGAGCGCCAGGAGCTCTGGGACGCGGTGCTGTCCGAGAAGCGCGGCGAGTTCGCGACAGAGTTCGATCGCGTGCACAGCGTCGAGCGAGCGGTGCGCACGGGCTCGGTGAGCCACCTGATCACGCCCGCTGCGCTGCGGCCCTTCCTCGTCGAGGCCGTGGAGCGCGGGATGCGCCGCACGCTCGAGCGTTAGGGAATAACTCGCCCGTCAGGCCGCCACGAGGACGCGCTCGAGCAGATCGACGTACTGGCCGAGGTGGCGGGGGCCGAGGAAGAGGTCGCGGACACGCGCCTGCGCGGCCTCGCCGATGCGCTCGGCCGCGTGCGGGTCTTGCAGCAGGGCGCTCACCCGCTCGCCGAAGGCGCGGAGGTCGCGTGGCTCGACGAGGCGGCCCGTCTTGCCGTCTTCGATCTCGTCCTGGATCCCGCCGACCCGCGGCGCCACCACGGGGCGTCCTTTCCACATCGCCTCCGCCACCGTGAGGTCGAAGCCCTCGGCGAGGCTCTTCTGGGCCACGACGTCTGCGCCGCGCTGGAGCGCGTTGACGATCCCGGCGTTCTCCTCGGCATCGTCCATCGGCAGGAGCGCCAGGTGCACGCGGCGGCGCACGTCGCCGGGCAGGTCGTGCCAGGCAGCCTCGGCCTCGGCGCAGACCTGGGCGCCCTCCGGGTCATCCGCGACGGCGCGGACGTCCGGGCCCGCTTAGCACGAGGTGCGGCTCCTCCTCCGCGTGCACGTGCTCGGCGAATGCGGCCAGCACTCCGAGTGGATCCTTGAGAACGTCCCAGCGCGAGATCTGCGCGAGCAGCGGACTGTCGAGACTCAGCTCGGGAGAACCGCCATGAAGTCGCACGAGCACGTCTTGTCCCCCGGCCATCATGCGACGCCCGCCCGCGGGCGCTGCGCGATGGAGTGGGTCGCGCACCGGCCGGTGAGGGCCATACGGACCGGCCGCGCGCCGCAAGCGCCGTGGTGGCGGCTTATGCCCGCCACTACAACGACGTCCTCGGCGACGAGCCGCGCCAGCGGCTGCGGCCGTACCTCGCCCGGATGATCGGGACCTCCGGCGACGCGCTCGACGAGCGGCGCGCGTGGGCCTGCGCCGAGTCGCTCGCTCTCGGCTCCCTGCCGGCCGCGCTGGCGGCCGCAGGGCTGGATGCGCACGCCGCCCGCCTGCGCCCGGCGCCCGCCGCCGAACTTGCGGAGCACGTCACGGCGGCACGCGCCGTAGCGGCACGCCGCGCGCGCGGACGCGCGAGCGGGCGTGCCGGGCAGGCGCGTGGGACGCGTGGGCGGCGGCGTGGGACGAGCGGGCACTGCCGAGCGGCGCGGCGCTGCGCCGCGGCGCGTTCGCGCTGCTCGGGCGGATGCTGCCGAGCGCGCGGCTCGAGGTTCCCGCGCCCGCCGTAGCGTTGCACCCCTGACCGCCGGGCTTGAGCCCCAAAACACACGCGGGCGAGGCGCGCCCATTCCGTCCAATACGGTGCTTCGTCCCGATCATTCACCCAGACGCTCGCCGACACCGTCCACGCGGCTCGACACTGGGGCCCCCGACCAACGGCTCTGCCCTTCGCCTGTATGCGGTCGTCTCCGCCGACGACTGCGACACGCCCGCTCGGGACGAGAACCAAGCGCCGAGCCGGCCGTGCTGGAGAGTGCTGCTTTGCGCAAGAAGCAGCAGTGTCCTCGAGCGATCCGCTGGCTGCTGCTTCTCGTCCAAAGCAGTAGCGCGGCGCGCCGACGCGGCTGCTGCTCCTTCTGTCGCTTCTATGTCAAGAGATTGATGGTGATGGCGGTGTTCCTTGTCCGGGGTGGGGCGGTTGGAGGAGTCGCCAGACGTGGCGGGCGAGGTAGCGCTTGAGGCAGCGGATGGCTTCGCGGGTGCTCTTGCCTTCCGCTTGGCGCCTCGCGATGTAGTCCTGGGTTGCGGGGTGGCAGCGGGCGCGGGTGACGATGACGCGGTGAAGGGCGGCGTTGATCTGGCGGTTGCCGCCCTGGTCGAGGCGGTGTCGTTGGGTGTTGCCCGAGCTGGCGGGGATCGGCGCGACCCCGGCGGCGCGCGCCAGCTTGGCTGCGGTCGCGAACCGGTGCGCGCCCGCGATCTCGCCGACGAGCTTGGCCGCCGTGAGCGGTCCGAACCCCGGCTCTGAGAGCAGCTGCGGTGCGATCGTGGTGACGAGCTGGGCGATCTCGCGCTCGAGTGCCTTGATGGTCTGGGAGAGCTCGCGGATGCGCCGCAGCTCGTCGCGGGCGATGCGGACGCGCATCGTCTGCTCGGCCCTGGCGAGCCGGCGGGCGACGCGCGGCGCCCAGCGGCCATAGAACAGCGAGCTGCCCGGCAGCTGAAGTTCGGGCCAGAGATCGTGCAGATGCCACTGCAACGTGCTGTTGAGCCCGACGCGCTGACGAACCAGCCGTTCGCGGTGATCGACCAGCAGCCGCAGATCAAGCTCGGGCCCATCCAAGTGCGCGACCGGGAAGGCCCCAAGGCCCTCCCGCAATGCGGCGCGGGCGACCCCAATGGCGTCGATCGGGTCAGACTTGCCGCGCTGCCGAGCGCTCTTGCGAGCGCCGGCCGAGAGGTGCGTCGGGATCCGCAGCACCCGCTCGCCGCGGGCGATCAGAAACCGCTCCAGCGACCCGGAGACATGCCGGCAGTCCTCCAATGCCCAGGCCCGCTCGCCATCCAGGCCGCGCGCCCACCGCAACAGGACATCGAACCCGCGGGCTCCGACCTGGACCGTCTGCTCACCCAGCAACTCGCCCGTCGCCGTAGAGACCGCGGCGACCGTGTGCGAACGCTTGTGAGTGTCCGCGCCAAGCACGATCATTGCCCTCGTCCTCCTCTTGATCCCTTAGGGGCGGACACCTGGCGGACACGGCTTGCTGGAGGCGGTGCCACGCATCTATCAAGTCACGCCAGACATCCCCGACCGGCGACGAGCGACACAACAGGACGCAAGTCAGACCACAGATCTGGCCGACAGCCTCAAAGAGAGTCAGCTCGCCGCCCGGTCGGGACCTTCTCCACCTCGTCGGACATCACCGACGACCCGAATCACAACAGCAAGCCTCGAAGGAGCAGCGCTCGACGCCGGTCGAATCGAGTCGGTGGGCTGCTCCGACTCGCGCGAAGCGCGAGCGCAGGGTCGTCGCCCCACCGTCGCCGACCGGGTTCTCGCGCCCATGCAAGACGCGGCGACTCTCCTCCGTGTCGTGCAATCAGGACGTGACGGACCTCGACGACCGACACGCCTGCCTCTAAGCGCGAGCGCGTCGTCGTTCCATCGCGCCACGCGATGCACCGCGGTACGCGGGCGCGTCGGGACCCGGTAGTCGCGCTAGGTCAGGAGTTGAGCACCGCAGTCTCCGCCCCGGGGCGATGCTGGCGAATAGCAGCGGGCGACACGGCGCCCGAGTGAGCTTCGGGCGCCGTACGCGCGTGGAAGTGTCTACCGGACGATGATCGTGGTCGTAAAGTCGACGGTTGAACCGTCTGGGAACACGACGTGGCCTTCGATGATGTACGTCCCTGGGGTCAGCGGGTCCGTGAGGTAAACAAAGCCGTGGGCGACGGACAGCCCTTTCCGTTCTGCCCCCTTCAACCCGAAGATGTTGTCCTGCGGCAGATGGATCGTCAGCAGCCCAGTCTCGACCGAGGTGAGCGGAACGGGTTCGTCGTTGATGGTGACCGTGGCTGTGACTCCCTCATCCGCGCCAACAGCACACGCCCGCAGCGCGGCCTCGGTCGTGCCGTTGCGCTCAAAGGTGCTGCACTCGGTTGTCCACGCGGCGATGAAGATCCTCGTACCGGCCTTGACGGTGCACGTAAACGAATCACCGCCGAACGGCGCAACGATCTTGCCCCCGAGCACGAAGCACTGGGGACCGCCGTCCCCGAACGGGTTATCGGGCGTCGGTGTCTCGAGGACCGTCGTCCACAAGTTCCCGAGGGTTTTCCCGAGACTGGTCGGGGCCGAACTGGCCGACGGTGTTACCAAGCAGAACGTGACCGCTGCGACAAGCAGCACACGCGCAAAGCGTGTCATGACAACGTCCCTCCGCTCGAAGTCGGGATGACCGATTGGTCATCCTGATCCTGAGCGCGCTCGTTCGAACGCTCTCACCCGCTCCGCCGCCAGTCAAGTCACTCGATCGGTAAATCGAGTCGCACAAAGGATCGCACCCCGCTGTTCGACTGCCGGAATGCGGTCGCTGCGCCGACGCGCGTCAGAGGCCCGAGGCGGACGACCCGGAGAACGCGCTACGCGGCTCGCCCGAGGTGAAGGCAACGCATTGGCATGACCCCGGCAAGGCCAGAGTTTGAGACGGAGCGGAGGTCGAAACCCGCCGCTTGCGCAATCGCGTGGTTGGAGCCGCGGAGCGGACCCGCCGGCACGCTAGTGCTTTCGCCTGCTAGCGAATGTGCCGGTTCTGCCTCAACGCGACAGCGGGCCGGTCGTGCCACCCGCGCCACTGTCGAGACTCGTCCGAGGGAGCAGCGAACGGCAGATTGTGGAGGGCGCCGCGGCCTGCCCCTCTCGTCGAGAAGCAGCGAGGGCAGGGCGCACCAGGGCCCTCGCGCCGCCGATGGGCAGCGTTTGCTCAGCGGCACTCGTCGCCCCGGCGTTTCGCTGCATGCGAACGTCCCGGTTCATTCTTGCTGTGACCGCGCCTTGACAGCGCCAACGCATCGTGGGAGCGTCGGCGTGGTCGTTCCCTGCGCGCCGGTGCGTGGAGAATGGTGCCCCGCGGGACGATCGTCTGTTGCCCCAACAGGATCGGATGTGGTGGGCATGATCAGCTTTTCTCTTCGTCGTTTCGCTCTGTGCGGGTTGTCTGTGGTGGTGGTCGCGCTGGCTGTCGCTCCGGTCGCGCAGGCGGCCAAGGTAGATGTTCTTCCGCCTCAGTCGAAGCCGTTCGGGTTGACCTACGGTCAGTGGAGCGCGGAGTGGTGGAAGCAGGCGGTGCGTCAGACCGGTGCGCCGGGCACCCCGTTCGCGGCCGGCGCGGTGAACTGCTCGTCGATGGGCACCGGGGACGTGGTGTTCCTGGTCGGCACCACCGCCGTCTCCCCCGTCGAACGGTCGTGCACCATCTCCAAGCACGCGGCGGTTCTGCTGCCGGCAATCAACGCGGAGTGCTCGCAGGCCGAGGGCAACGGGTCGACTGACGCTGAGCTACGCGCGTGCGCGACATCGCTGGCCGATGAATTCACCAACGTGCATGTGGTGGTGGACGGCAGGGCGTTGACTGGGCTGAGCGCGTTCAGGTTCGCTTCGCCTCTGTACCTGTTCTCGCCGGTGGCCCGCAACGTGTTCGGCATCCCGGCAGCGGTGAATTCCCCGTCGGTGGCGGACGGCTACTGGGTGATGCTCGACAAGCTGAAGAAGGGCACGCACACGGTGTCGTTCGGCGGCGAGGCCCCTGCGTTCGGCTTCGTCACGCAGACGACGTACACGCTAACGGTGGGCTAAGCGGCCGGGACCTGCTGGCGAGTCGACGGTCTGATCCCCTGCGACGTCCGGCAGGTCGGACATCCCGCTCCGCTTTCGCCTGGAGCGATTAGCGAGGCGGCCCCAGCTCCGACTGCTGCTTTCCATGCAAAGCAGCTGTCGCCGAGGCCAGACCGCGAGTGCCGTTTTCGGCTGGTACCGGCACTCCGACTTGCCGCTGCCGGGAGTGCTGCTTTGCGCGAGAAGCGATTGTCAGTGCACGGCTTCGGCGCACGACACGCTTCGTGCGTTGCACGTGTCCTGAAGCGGCGTCGTGTCGCTCCATCCGCCCGTGTACTGTCACCGGCGTGCAAAGGCTGTCACCCGGCGACGTCATTGGCCGGGCGTTTGAGATCTACCGCGATCAGATCGGCGTCCTGCTGCCGGCTGCCTTGCTCGTGTTCGCCGTCAACGCGCTCGTGGGCTGGGTGTTCGACGACGGCCTGCTGATTCTCGTGGCGGTCGTGGTTTCGCTTGTGCTCGCCGTGCTGTACGACGGGATGGTCGTGCAGTTGGTGCGCGACGTGCAGGACGGGCGGCGCGACAACACGATGGGAGAGCTGTTCAGCAGCGTGTCACCGGTCTTGGCGCCGCTGATCGCCGTCTCAATCCTCGCCGGCCTCGGTATTGGCATCGGGTTCGTGCTGCTGATCGTCCCGGGCCTCATCCTGCTCACGTTCTGGTCGATGGTGGCGCCGGTTACGGTGATGGAACGGCCGGGGGTGTTCAGGGCGTTCGGCCGCAGCTGGGAGCTCGTGCGCGGCTACGGGTGGCCGGTTTTCGGCACAATCGTGCTCGTCTTCCTGCTCGTCATCGCGGCCGGCATCGCGGCAGAGCTGATCGGCCTGGCACTCGGCGACGTCGGCCGCGCCATTCTGAGGTGGATCTTCGACGCGCTCACGCAGCCTGTGGCGGCGCTGACGACCTCGGTTCTCTACTTCACGCTGCTGCAGGTGCGCGGCGGGGGCGAGACTCCGCAGACGTAGGCGGGCAGCGCCAGTAGCTCCTCCATCGCCGCCAGCGGGTCCTCGGCGGCGCGCCGGCAGCGTCCTGGATCGGTGCAGATCCGGGAGCAGAGTCGCGAGCTCCACGAGCTTCCGCTGTGCTCCCAGGGCAACGCATGAGTTTCGGCCGACGTCATGCCGTCGGCTTGGCCACTGGCGCCTCGTGGGACCGTGTGCGGCGCCACTCGTGGCCCACCCCGACGGCGCGACGTGCTGTCGAAACGGACGTCAACAGGTTGGTGCAGGTTCTACCCAGGCGGGTGCAACGCCGGGCGCGGTCCCGCTGCTGCTTTGCGCGAAACGCAGCAGCGGCCTTGGTCCTGCAGCGCTCCCGCTTGCGCCTCGATACCGCAGTCAAGTGGGCGAGCAGTGCGCAGTGGATTGGCCCGACGGTCGTCCAGTCGCTTGCGAGGAATCACGGAACTCAGCAGGCGGAGGAATTCGAAGGTGGCACGGAGCTTGCTGTCGAATGCAGCGCAATGGCTGCTTGGGAGTTCGCTATTACGCAGGCTGACGACGTTGTCCGCGCGGGGATGAGCATGGACCATCAAGCCAATGATGGCTGGGAGTTAGTCTCCGGCGCCACTTCAATGTGGGCCGATCAGTACGGAAAATCGCAGAAGGAGTACACGATGTTCTGGCGCCGACGCCTTGAAGTGGACGCGGAAGACGCGGAATAGTCGACGGCTAATCGACTGCACCTTTGCCTGAACGTCTGACGGGATTTCGCGCGGGCTACCCAGGACTACGCCCTGAGCCTTCCTGACGGCAGGGCCTCGAGCGTGCGTCGGCTGAGTAGCTGCCGCTCTAGGAGTCCCAGATCGGCCCGAAGGCTGGGATGCCGAGCTCCTCCATTGCATGGACGAGCCGCCAGGTCATCGGTTTGTTGCTGACGATGAACACAGCCTCCGCGTCGAAGTCGCGATACGCCTGGTGGGCGAGCCGCACGAGGTCGGGCTTGCCGCGCTCCGTGGTGTCCCAGATGAGCGCACCGGGCTGCGCTGCCTCGACCTCGTCCACAAGCGCTTCGCCGTAGGTGGCGCGCGGCGTGCGCGTCGACCACACAAGCTGCGCCGGCACGCGAGCGGCCAAGAGCTGCCCCAGCACCGGCCCGATCCCGCTGCCCGTGACGACATAGACGACGCGCTCGTAGAGCAGCGCGACCTTGGCCATCGGCGCCGAGACCGCCGTGCCGCGCACCCAGACGTGCGACGGTGGGTCGTCGATGAACCGGCCGGTCCAGTCGCCCGCGCGCGAGACGAGCAGGCGGAAGCCGGGCCGCCCGGGAGTCGTCACGGTCGCGAACGAGTGCCACTCGCGCAACGGGCTGCGGCTGATCCCGACCGCCGACGCGAACGCCGGGCTCACGCCGTGGTTGAAATGCACGATGACCGCATGCGACGAGGGGCGCTCAATCGTGATGGGTACACGCCGCAGCCGCAGCCACGGCGAGGCGATACTCGCGGTCACGACCGCGAGTGCCCAGACGTGCCACCCCGGGGCGGCCGGCGCGAGGTGAAGCGTCAGCGCCCAGAAGAGCCCGATCGCGGTCCAGCCGCCGAAGCGGTGCGAAAGCTCGAACACGTTGTGCGCGCGGCTGCGCACCGGCGGAGCCGCGCAGGCGACGACGAGCACCATCAGGCCGACGAGGCAGCCGGTGAGCACGAGCGTCGCGCCGTCCGCCGGAGCCGCAACCGCCACCCCGGCAAACGCGCACAGCCACACGGTCCCGGCCAGCGCGCCGCCGGCATGGATCCCGCCGACCTGGTGCACGTTGGAGACGCTCCAGCGCAGCCACAGCGGCCACGAGCGCGAACCGCGTCCTGCGAGCCCGAAGAGGAGGTTGAGGACGTTCTGCTGCCGGATCAGCACCGCCGCGGCGAGATTCACGAGCGTCAGCGACGCGAGTCCCGACAGCGCGCTGCCATCGTCGACGGACCAGTGGCCGCGAGTCAAGTGGTACCAGAGCACTCCAAGGTTGACCAGGGCGACAGCGAGGATCAGCCGGTGGTACGCGATCAGGCGCGGGCGCCTGATCGGCGCCGGCGCCGGCAGCGCGACGGTCCCATGGGGTGAAAGCACAGGTTGCATGCCTCATACGACGCCTCGATCCGGGCGAAATTCCGCCGACGGATCAACGGATCACGCGGGCCACGAGCTTGGCTCCGGGTTGCCGTTTATCTGCGTGCGTGTTCGGCGCCCGTCGGTTCAGCTTCGTTCCCGAACGGGGGAACATCGTTGCCCGTCGATAAGCCATCCGAACTGCCAGTGGCTCAGGCTTCGCCCGGGGACTCGCGGCTAGCCTGGCCGGTCGCCGGTCGCGATGAAGCGCTCGATCTCGCCAGGCCACTCGGGGTGTCTGGCGACCGTGACGTGACCGCGACCTTCGAACACGCGCAACCGGCTGCCGGGGATCAACCGCGCGGTCTCGGCGAAGAGCTCCGGGCTGTACCAGCGGTCCTCGTTCCCCGCCAGGATCAGCGTCGGTGCTCGTATCGGGCCTCGACAGGCGGCGAGGTCGAAACCATCCTCAGCTTCGATCGTGGTGGCCATGTCAGCGAGATCATCGGCGCTATAGGGCACGAGCGGAGCGGCGAGCCGCGCGAAAGTTGCGGCCGCGAGTTGCCCTCTCCAGGGCGGAACGATTCCTTTCATCATCAAGGCCAGCGCCTGCGGGTGAGCGCCGCGCCGGATCCGGGCGGCGACCCGGCGCTGCAGAGTCCGCCCCTCGGGCCCGAGCCGGCAGGCAGTGCAGAGGAGCACCAGGCGACTGACGACGTCGGGATGGTCGGCGGCCAGCTGCTGAACGATGCTGCCGCCGGTCGAGATCCCGGCGACGTCGACCGGCCCGACGCCCAAGGAGCTGATCGCATCGGCGTGCTCCTCCGCTAGGTCGGCCATCGACATCCCGCGCGGCAAGCCGGGTCTGCGGTTGACGAACACGACACGGCGGCGCTTCGCGAATGGCTTCAGCAGCGACCGCATCATTTGCTCGGTGCCCGCCGCGTCGACGCCGGTCTTCACAGTGAGACCGCCGACGAAGAGCAGCGGAGTGCCATTTCCCTGTGCAAGAGAGGGAAGGCGGCCGACCATGCCGCGCTCCGTGCTCATCGGCCAATCATGCCTGACCGCCGTGATCGGTTCCCGGCACCACGAGCGGCAAGAGCGGCGCGCTGGAACAAGCGCCCGTTCAGTGCTGCTTTGCGCGAATAGCGAAACGATGGCGGCGTCACGCAAGGTGCGTGCGCGTCGTCCATTTCCGACGGTGATTTCGTCCAGTCGACACTGCCGCAAGCTACGCGAAAGCGAGAGCAGGGCCTCGGCGAGGATGCGACTTGCTTGCAGCGGTTCAGAAGGTGGCGTCGACGTAGCTCGTGGTCACCCACGCGAGCACGCGGGCATTTACCTTTGCGGGCTGCTCGACGTGGAGGAAGTGGCCGACGTCGGGGAGCACCTCGACCCGGGAGCCGGGCGAGAGGTGGTCTTCAGCGTCGCGGACGAGGCGTGCATCGATACAGCCGTCGTTATCGCCGTGCAGGTAGAGCGTGGGTTGGGGCGGCGTCCCGCGCAGGTCGGTGCCAGGATCCTCGGCCAGGTAGTAGGCGATTGCTGCAGTGAGATGCTCAGCTTCGCGTAGGCAGCGTTTGGCGTTGGCGGCGTCCCGCGCCCCGTCGTAGCCGGGACTCCAGTCGCGCCAGAGCCGGTCGACGAACGCGAAGTCATCGGCGGCGACTAGCTGATGCGCGCCGGAGGTCCTCAGCTGGCACATGTACGCGAAGCGCTCGCGCTGCTCGTCGTCGGCGAACAGTCGATCGTCCAGCGCCAACGGCGGTATCGCGAGCGTCACGAGACGTCGCCAGCGCTCGGGCGCCGTCGAGGCTGCGGCGTACGCGGCTTCAGCGCCCCAGTCGCTGCCGATCAGGACAGAGCGTTCGTCGCCGCCGAGCGCCTCGTGCAGCGCATTCGCGTCGGCGGCGAGAGCGCCGAGGCCGTAATCGCCGTCGCGCGCGACGCTCGTTGGCGCATACCCGCGCATGAACGGCGCGACCGCGTGGAAGCCAGCCGCCGCCAGGTCGGCAAGCAGCTGTGTGAACGAGAGTGGCGAATCCGGGAATCCGTGGAGGCAGAGGGCGAGCGGACCGCTGCCCGCCTCGAGAATCGCAAAGTCGATGCCGTTGGCCGAGACGCGCTGTTTGGCCAACGCAGGCATGCGCTCAGGAGCCTGGTCCACTCAGTAACACCGTCTCATCGTGCGCGATCAGTCAGAGGCCACTCCGCCCGAGAAGGAGCACACGGGCGACCGCATCCAAGCGCGCCGACAGTTCGGCCAATGGGCCTTCGGCGGGCGGCGCCGAGGCGCTCAGCATTGGAACACCGACCAGCAAATGTCGTTCCGCAACCGTTGGTCGTCGAGCACGAGGTCGTGGATCGCCTCTGGAAGCTGCTCGCGCTGCCACCGGCACTCCCGGCGCCCTGCGCGGTCGCCCTCGCCTTCGGGTGCGGCAGCGCGTGCGGCTTTGATCGCGTAGGCGGCCGCTCCGAGCTCGTGCGCGGCGACGTGCGGGACGACCGCGGCCTGGCCGGCGGCGTACGCGGCATGCCGCGCTGCCCCGCGCAGATCTCTGGCCGCACCCTGTGCACGGCCGGCCGCCTTGCGGGCCTGGGTCATCTTGACCTCGCCATGCACCCAGGCGCGAGCATGCTCGATCGCCTGACGCGGCCGTGGGTCCTCGGGCCGAGCCGACTCGAAGAAGTCGAGCACGTGCTCCGCGCAGGCGGCTGCCCATAGCGCGAGGAGCTCGTGGTTTGCATCGGTGAGCGTGCCGCCGCGGCGGACCGTCACGAAGCGAGCGTCGCGGACCTTCGGGAGGATCACACCCTCACACCTATCACCCGCCTCCGGCCTTCTTGCCTCATTGCAACGTCGCTGGCGGCTTGCCGCGAGACGGCGTTCTGATTAGTGTCAACGGCGACCCGATTCCTCTCTCAGGAGGACCGCCGTGGCAGGCTCCGAGAAGACGAAGGCCGGGCTGCGCGACAAGTTGCGCCAGAAGCGGGACGCCCGCAAACAGCGCGCGGTCGAGCGAGCGCGTCTGGGCGCGGAGAACCCCGTTCCGCGTAATGCCCAGCACCACGCCTACGACAAGGGCGCGCCTTTCGGAGGCGCCGGCGGTTAGCCCTGAGAGGTGAGCCTCTAACCAAACCAGCAGAGCAGCTCACGAGATCGCGTTCGCCTGCAAGCGAAAGTCCCGTAGCGGGATAGGTCAGGGAGACGAGGAAGGCGCGATGACGGTGATAGCCGAAGTTCGTGAGGCGGTAGGCCTGCTGGCCAAGCTCGTGGAGGACACCCGCACGCTCCTTGCTGCGTTGGAAGATGGACGCAAGTACCTCCAGGCGAAGCACCCGGACGCTGCGGGACGTGTTGCGGATGTCCTTGAGCAGATGCGCTTCACGGTGGCCGGGACTGTCAGCGTCACTCGAGTCGTCCTTGACTTCGACTTCAGCCTCGGCGGGAGCGCCGACGACAAGAGCGAGCTTGCCCGCTTCAACAACCACCTGATCGCAGCTGGCAAGGACATCGCGACGAAGGACGCCGACGTGTCGCGGCTGAGAGGCTCTTGCGAGCGCATCCGGGCGTTGCAGTGGGAACTCCAAGAGCGGGCTGGCAACCGCCCTTGGTGGGCTCTACTCGGCGACAAGGCCGGCCAACAGGCCGACCAGCTGTCACAGACGATGGAACGCTTGTACCTCAACGATGACGCCATGGCCACGCAGGTGACGAAGGTCCTGGAGGCCGGCGACGCTGCCTTGCAAGCCGTCCGGGAGGCGCTGCGCGGGAACGACGTCGGCCCGCGCGTGGAGAACATTCCCGTTGCGCAGCAGGTGCTGCGAGAGCAAGCCGACGAATTCGCACCGGTCATCAACGACCTCAAGACGTTGCGCGATCGTTTCAGCGACGAGATACGGGCGCTCGACGCGCCTGACCCGTAGCCGCAACAACTTGTCCAATGCGAGGGAGAGGCGTAAAGCCCGCGCGATCGACTGCTGCTTTGCGCGAGAAGCGCCACTACGAAACGCCGCGTTGGTCTAAGCGTGCGCGGGGCGGATGATCGCGGCAGAAGCTGCGGAGTGCGTCGTTGAACGGGCGGGGCTTCTCGAGATTGCTGACATGACCTGCGCCCGGGATCAGCACGAGTTCGGCATCTGGGATCGCGCTCTGGAACTGGCGTGCGACGTCGAGCGGGGAGCGCGTGTCCGCGTCGCCCCAGATCAGCAGTGTGGGCACGGTGATGCGCGGCAGCAGGTCGCGCTCGTCGGCCTCGGCCATCATGGACAGCTGTCTTTCGAGGCTCGCGGGGCGGGCCGCAATGGTCATCTCCTCCATGAGGGTCGCGAACTCGGTCGGAGGCTCGCCGGCGAACAGCCCGGGTGGGTCATAGCGCTCGCCTGCGGCGAGCAGCTCACGCAGGCCGTCGATCCGCCTCCGCACCTCCTCGGGGGGCAGCGATCCCTTCCACCCGGCGTAACTGTCAGCGAAGGTCAGCGACCCCACCGACTCGGGATGGTGGCGGTAGAGCTCCAACACGACGGTGCCGCCCCAAGAAAGACCCGCGACGTGCGCTGGACCCAGGGCGAGCGCGTCGATCACCGCCGCGAGGCAGTGTGCGTAATCGGCCAGGCCGAAGTCCGCAGGCAGATCGTCTGAGCGGCCCGCGCCTGGCTCGTCCCAGGCGACGACTGTGAACTCGTCTGCCAGGGCCGAGATCTGCGGCTGCCACATACGGCCGTCCACCCCGGCGCCGTGCACGAGCACGAGCGCCGGCCCATCGCCAACGCGCTCGTAGGCGATCTGAACGCCGTTCGCCCGAACGACCTCCACGGCCGCAACCTACACGCCGACGGCGGCCCAAACCACCCCTCGCGCCGCCGCCCCAATGTCAGTGAGCGTGACAGGGTGGGACGTCCACGAGGCGTCGCGAAACGGAGGATCGACGATGCACGCCGTACGCGTTTGCAGGTCCAGCAGGAGCCACAACCACGATCCGGGCCCGACGCGATGAGCGCCGATGCCGGGATTGTCCGCGTGCCGCTGCTCGAGGCGGCGCTCGAGGGACGGCCCGAGATCGGGCAGGTCCGAGGCGCACGGATCGAGTTGGCACCTCAGCAAGACACGGGACGCCATCGGCACCCGTGTCCTGTCGTCGGCTACGTCGCCTCAGGTGCGATTCGCTTTCAGGTGGAGGGTGAGGCAGAGCAGATCCTGCACGCGGGAGACGCGTTCCACGAACCGGCCGGCGCACCAATTGCCCACTTCGACAACGCCTCGAAGCACGAGCCGGCGACTTTCGTCGCCTTCTACCTGCTGGCTCCGGGCGAGGACCAACTGATCGAGATGCTGGCGCAGGACCGCGTCGTACACGACGACCGCGCTGAGCGGGCGTAGAGGCCAGCGAGTGCCGCTCTGCGCGAGAAGCAGAAGACTGCGTCAGGTTCGGTGCCGGCGTGCCTCGAGTCGGTCGGCCGGAGCGCGCGTCCACCAGGGGTTGCGGCCCTGCCGCACCATGCGGATCGTGGCGAGACAAAGTAGGGCTAGGACCACTCCAGCGCCGGCAAACAGCCACGAGCCGTTTAGTGCGCTGAGCCCGGTCACCACGATGATCAGCACGAGGCAACACCAATAGAGCGGCAGCTTGACTGAGTTGTTAGGCGGCGGCGCCATGGGCGTAACGACCGTACTGGACTCGCTGGCCGCCGTGTGCTCCTTGCGCGATGAGCAGCAGGAGGTAGTCGCGGTCACCCCGGGCACGGCATCCTGTGGGCATGCGCTGCGCGGTCTTCGCCTTCCCGCTGGTTGCCCTAGCCGCGTGTGGCGGTGGTGGTGGCGACGGGGACCCGGGGGATCGGCGTCCAAGCAGCCTGGTGTCCGCAGCGGCTCGCGGCGACGTGGGAGGCGTGCGTCGACTGCTCGCCGATGGCGCGCCGGTCGACACGCGCGATCGCGACGGGCGCACTGCCGTCACGGCGGCCGCGCTGGGCGACCATGTCGATGTCGTGCGCCTGCTCATCGACGCCGGCGCCGACGTTGACCTCCAGGACGCGGAGCGCAACAACCCGTTGCTCGTCTGCGGCGTGACCGGCAACGTCGCGGTGCTCCGCGAGGTGCTGCGCGCCGATCCGGATGTCCGGCTGACCAACCGCTTCGGCGGGACCGCCCTGATTCCGGCCAGCGAGCGCGGGCACGTCGAGATGGTGCGTGCCCTGCTGCGGACCGGCATCGACGTCGACCACGTCAACCGGCTCGGATGGACGGCGCTGCTCGAGGCGGTGATCCTCGGCGACGGCGGCCCCGCGCACCGGCAGATCGTGCAGCTGCTCGTCGACGCCGGCGCCGATCTGGGCATCGCCGACCGCGACGGCGTCACCGCTCTCGAGCACGCCCGCGAGCGCGGCTATGACGAGATCGCGCTGACGCTCGAGGCCGCGGACGGCGGGGGCGCGTCATGATCGCGGCGATCCTCGACGAACGCCATGTCGGCGGTATCGTCGGCGCCGCGGTTGAAGGCGTGGCCGGGCGCGACCAGTAGGCATCGAGCGAGACCGGGGGTTGGCGACGTGAGCATCAAGATCAACCACGTCAGCGTGAACGCGCGGGACCTCCAGGCGAGCGTCGAGTTCTACGTCGACCTGCTCGGCGCAGAACCGATCGACACGCCCAACTTCGGCTTCCCGGTGCAGTGGCTCGCCCTCGGCCGGACCCAGTTGCACCTCTTCCAGCGTGACCTGCAGCCGACGAGCCACCATCACTTCGCGGTCGCCGTCGACCAGGTGGAGCCGGTGTACCGGGCGGCGGAGCGCCGCGCGGCGTTCGACTACTCGGCGTTCGGCAACCACCTCGTGGAGCTTCCCGGCGACCTCGTTCAGCTCTACGTCCGCGACCCCGCCGGCAACCTCGTCGAGATCGACTGCGTCGGGGTCGACCGCCTACCCGAGGACCTGCGGGCACAGCTGAAGCACTTGTGGGACTTCCACCCGCAAGACGACGAGAACATGCGGGCGCGGCTCTACGTGCCCGAGTGAGCGAGGCGCGTCCCCGCCAGTGGGCGCTACGGGTCCGGGTCGTCGCGCCCGGCCTTCAGGCCGAACCGCAGGATCACGAACTCGGCCGGCTTCAGCGGTGCGACGCCGACGACCACGTTCAAACGGCCGTTGTCGATGTCGTTCTGCGTCATCGTCGTCCTGTCGCACTTCACGAAGAACGCCTCGTCCGTGACAGCGCCCTGGAAGGCGCCGAAGCGCCACTGCGTCTCCAGGAACGTTCCGATGCTGCGCCTCAGCTTTGACCACAGCGGCTCGGCGTTGGGCTCGAAGACCGCCCATTGGGTTCCCTTGTCGATGGAGTGCTCCAGGAAGGTGAACAAACGGCGGATCGACACGTACTTCCATTCCGGGTCCGCCGGAGACGCCAGCGTCTGAGACGTCCCGACGGCGACCTCCCCGGTCCGCGACGTACGGAGCGCGTTGACGCCGAGCGCGGCGAGGCTGTCACGGTCGCTTCCGGACAGCGAGTCGGCGAGGGCGGTCGCGCCCCGGAGAACCGCACCCGGCGGTATATGCCACACGGGGTTACTGGCGAGCACTCCGGCGACGAACCCGCTGGCGGGCGCCGGCGAGCCCGGGTTGAGCCACGGAACGAAGATCGCGGCGTACGAGCTCCTCGCGCTGAGTCCCTCGACGAGGCCGCGGATCTCCGCTGGCCCGGCGTCGGCCGGTGAGTCAGCCAGGAAGAAGCAGTCTGCCCGGCGCTCGCAATAGCGGCTGCCCGCCTCGATCACCGCACCGCTCCCGTGCCCCGGGCTCGCCAGGAGGCTGAAGTCGTCGATCTCGTCGAGTCGTGCGAAGGCCGCCTCCGGATCGTGCTCGAAGTCGGCGACGGGCAGCAGGTACAGGCGCTCGCCCCCGTTGGCGAAGAAGTGCTGCGCCGCGGTCACGAGGTGACCTCGAGCCGGGCCGAAGCTGCGCTTCAGTTCGCGCGCGTTCCTGACCAGGACCGGGCGGCCGAGCCGTCCGGACGGGTGCGCGCCGACGAACGCGGCCGTCGTGGTGTCCACCGGTTGCAGCGATGGCGGCGAGCTGTCCGGGTCGGCGCTCACGCGAGGAGCGTGCCAGAAGCAACGCCGCCCCGACGCCCGACGCCCGACAGCGCCTAGCCTGCGGGAGATGACGACGTTCACGCTCGCCGGCTTCGAGGTCCCGCGCATCGGGCTCGGCACCAACCGCCTCACGACCGACCATGTGGCCTTCGTGCGTGAGGCGATCGCCGCGGGCGTTCGCCACATCGACACCGCCCACCTCTACACCGGCGGTGAGAGCGAGCGCGCGATCGGGGAGGCGCTCCAAGGCGTCTCCGAGGACGTGCTCGTCGCGACCAAGGGCGGCTATCGCGGGGCGAGTCCGGCGACGCTCGAGGCGGAGATCGAGCAGAGCCTGCGCTCGCTCCGCGCTGAGGCGATCGACCTCTACTACCTGCACCGTGTCGACCCCGATACGCCGCTGGAGGAGAGCCTGGGCGCGATCAAGGGCTACGTGGAGCGGGGCGCGATCCGCCATGTCGGCGTGTCCGCGGTGAGCGTGGAACAGGTCGAGCGCGCCCGCGGCGTCGTCGACATCGTCGCGGTGCAGAACCAGTACAACCTGGCCGAGCGCGAACACGACGACGTGCTCGACTACTGCGAACGCGAGGGGATCGCGTTCGTGCCGTACTACCCCCTCAGCGGCGACGGCGGGCCGGCCGTCGCCAGCGCGGCGCAGCGCCTCGGCGTGACGGAGAACGCGGTGAAGCTCGCGTGGCTGCTCAACCGCTCGCCGGTCGTGCTGCCGATCCCGGGCACGCTCTCGATCGCGCACCTGCGCGAGAACCTGGCCGCGCTGGAGCTGGACCTCACCTAGAGCGCGCGGTCGAGGTTGTCGAAGGCCGCACTCCAGCCGCCCTCGTGGGAGCGCACCGCTTCCTCGTCCCAGAGACCGCTGTGTGTGAAGCGGACGGTGGTGACGCCGTCGCGCTCCTCGAACTCGATCTCGATCAGCATGCGTGTCGTTGGGTTGTCGTCCCACAGCCAGGTGAACGCGAGGCGGGTCGGGGGCTCGATCTCGGTGTAGCGCCCGCCGCCGCCGTACTCGGCGCCGTCGTGCGGGTTGCGCATCACCACGCGGATGGTGCCGCCGAGGCGCAGGTCGACCTCGGCCTCCGTCGTCTCCCAGTCGTGCTCGGCGTGCCACCAGCGCCGCATGACCTCCTCGCTGGTCCACGCGTCGAACACCCGCTGAGCGGGCGCGTTGAACGTGCGCTCGATCTGCAGCGTGTTACTGGCCATGGCTCCGCCGGCGTCGCAGGCGCTCGATCACCCATGTGCGCGCCACCAGCAATCCGACGCCGGCGCCCGTGAGCGAGGGGAGGAGCTCCTCGACCGGAACTCCTCCCACGTGCGCGAGGATCATGCGGCCTTGTCGTACTCGTCGTGCAGGTTCCACCACTGGTACGGCGGGGTCTGCGGGTAGCCCTCGGGCGAGTCCTCCCACTCCTCCTGGCGCCCGAGCGCGGTGATGTCGAGGTAGCTCCAGGTCGTGCCCATCCCCTCGTCGCCGCGCGCGTCGACGAAGTAGGTGCGGTAGATCTCGTCGCCCTCGCGGATGAAGGCGTTGGTGCCGTGCCACTCGCCCACGCCGAAGTCGGCGTCGAAGTCGTCGGTGAGCGTGAACCACGGGATGTCCCAGCCCATCCGCGCCTTGTAGCGCTCGATGTCGGCCTGCGGCGCGCGCGAGACGAGCACGAGCGTGGTGTCGCGGGCGTTGAGGTGGGCGAGGTGGCCGACCTGGTCGGCCATGAACGAGCAGCCGCCGCAGCCGTGCTCGGGCCACCCGGCCACGCCGGGCTCGAAGAAGAAGCGGTAGACGATCAGCTGGCGCCGCCCGTCGAACAGATCGTGCAGGCTCGCCGGACCGTCGGGGCCCTCGAAGCGGTAGTCCTTCTCGACCGCCATCCGCGGCATCCGGCGCCGCTCGGCGGCCAGGGCGTCGCGGGCGCGGGTGAGCTCCTTCTCCTTGACCAGCATCGCTTCGCGGGCGGCGTCCCACTCCTGCGGGGATACGACCGGTGGGGTGTTCATTGCGGGGAGTCCTCCTTCAAGTACTCGTCGACGACGTCGAACAGGCGCCCCCAGAGGGCGCGCTGGCGATCCATCCAGTCGGCTGCCTCGCTGAGCACGTCGGGCTCGAGCGAGAGCTGGTGCGTGCGGCCGATGACCTCGCGCTTCAGGACGCCCGTCTCCTCCAGCACCTTCAGGTGCTTGGAGATGGCGGGCTTCGACACCCCGAAGCCTGCGGTGGCGTCACCTACGGTCGCCGGGCCGGCGGCAAGACGCTCGACGATGCCTCTGCGGATCGGATGCGAGAGCGCCTTGAATGGATCGTTCACCACATGGTTAACGGTATCAGGCGCGGCGAGCCCAGACCGTGCCTCGCAGGATCAGCAGCGTGCCGAGCCCGGCGAACACGAACACTCCGAGGAACAGGCCCCAGGTCAGGTAGCGCAGCGGCGCGTTGGCCTCGTGCACCATGAGCGGCGTCTCCGTGCGGGTGCCGACGAGGTCCTTGGGCGGATCGAAGCGGCACGCGACGGTGGTCGGGCCGTCCTTGCCCTCGAACTCGCCGACTGTGGCGTAGACGTTGCCCACGGTCTCGCTGACCGTCTGGCGATCGCCGCGCACGCGCGAGGTCGAGCCGCCGGGGTGGGCGACCGTGCAGCGGGCCTCGGAGGCGTCGCCTTCGCGCACCCGGAACTTCCGCCGCCGCTCGGTTCGGCTGAGCCCGTCGAAGAATCCGTCGGGCTTGGCGCTCAGCGCGATGACGTAGCGCTTGGCCCCGGCGTCGAACCTGAGCGTGCCCGGCGCTCGACCCTCGGCGACCGCGTCCCTGCGGAGCACGGCGTTGACGCCGAACGAGGCGACGATCGCCCCAATCAAGCAGGGGACGGCGAGGAGCAGGATCACCGCGATCCCCGCGATGACCCGCGACCACCCGATTCCCCCCGCGCGCATCGATCGACGCTATTTCAGATCACCGCGGGCGTCTACCGTGGAGACCGATGCGGATCGCGACCTGGAACGTCAACTCGATCAAGCAGCGCGTGCCCCGGTTCCTGCCGTGGCTGGACGAGCGGCAGCCCGACGTCGTCTGCCTCCAGGAGACGAAGCTCGCCGACGCCGCGTTCACTGAGCTGGTCGGCGACGAGCTCGCCCAGCGCGGCTACGAGGTCGCAGTGCACGGCGAGCCGGCGTGGAACGGCGTGGCGATCCTGTCGCGCGTCGGACTCGAGGACGTGGTTCCGGGGCTGCCTGGCGGCCCCGGCTTCCCGCACCAGGAGGCGCGCGCGGTGGCCGCCACCTGCGGCGGGATCCGCGTGATCTCCGTGTACGTGCCGAACGGCCGGACGCCGGACTCCGACCACTACGCCTACAAGCTCGAGTGGCTCTCGGCGCTGCGCGAGACGGTCGCCGCTGCCGGCGACGCGACGATCGTCCTCGGCGACATGAACATCGCGCCCACCGACGACGACGTCTTCGACCCCGACGCCTACATCGGCCAGACCCACGTCACCGCGCCGGAGCGCGAGGCGCTCAAGGCGCTGGCGGGCGCCGGCCTCCACGACGTCGTCCGCGACCGCTGGCCGAACGAGCGCGTGTTCACCTACTGGGACTACCGCGCGGGGATGTTCCACCAGGACCTCGGGATGCGCATCGACCTCGTGCTGGCGAGCTCGCCGGTGGCCGATCGCGTCAAGGCGGCGTGGGTCGACCGGCAGGCGCGCAAGGGCAAGGGGCCGAGCGATCACGCGCCGGTCATCGTCGACCTCGACGAGGCGCCGGACGGCGAGGACATCGGGCCGGTCGTGCCGCCGCCCTCCGCGCCGGTCACCAAGCGCGGCGCGAAGAAGCTGCCGCAGGCGCCGTATCAGTCGCGGGGCCGGTCGGTGTCCCGCGACGGCTGGACGCGCTTCGGCTCGCCCGGCATCTTCGGATAGTCGGGCGGATACGGCATGTCGCCCGCCTCGTCGCGCTCGTACATGTCGAGCAGCGGCTGCAGCGAGTACGCCTCGTCGTCGATCGCCGCGTGGCGGTCGCCGACCTCGGCGAAGCGCGCCGGCATCGTCGCGACCGTGAAGTCCTCGGGCACGACCTCCGGCAGCTCGTCCCACGTCAGCGGGGCGGAGACCGGCGCGCCCGGCTTCGGCCGCACGCTGTAGGCCGAGGCGATCGTACGGTCACGGGCGTTCTGGTTGTAGTCGATGAAGATGCGCTCGCCGCGCTCCTCCTTCCACCACTTCGTCGTCACCTCGCCCGGGAGCCGGCGCTCGAGCTCGCGCCCGAACGCGATCGCCGCGTGGCGGACGTCGGTGAACGTCCAGCGCGGCTCGATCCGCACGTAGATGTGCACGCCGCGCCCGCCCGACGTCTTCGGGTAGCCGGTGTAGCCGAGGTCGGCGAGCAGCGTGCGGGCCTCGGCGGCGACCCGCACGGCGTCGGCGAAGTCGGTGCCCGGCTGCGGGTCGAGGTCGAGGCGGAGCTCGTCGGGATGGTCGACGTCGTCGGCGCGCACCGGCCACGGGTGGAACGTGATCGTCCCCATCTGCGCCGCCCAGCCGACGACGGCGACCTCGGTGGGGCAGATCTCGTCGGCGTGGCGGCCGGACGGGAACTGGATCCGCGCCGTCTCGAGGTAGTCGGGCGCGCCCTTCGGCACGCGCTTCTGGAAGAACGCGTCGCCGCCGCGGCTCTCCCGGGTCGAGACGACGATGCCCGGGTGCACGCCCTTCGGCCAGCGCTCGAGCGTCGTCGGCCGCCGCGCGAGCGCGCGCATGATGCCGTCCTCGACCGCGAGGTAGTAGTTGACGACGTCGAGCTTGGTGACCTCCGGCGTGCGCTCGGTCGCTGGGAAGATCACGCGGTCCGCGCTGGTGACGCGGAGGTCGCGCCCGCCGGCGTCGACGATGGTGGCGTCGGACTTGGCCATGCCGCTACGCCGCCGGCGCGATGTGGGCCGCGATGACGCGCCACGCTCCGCCGTCGCGGGTCCACGTCCGCGTGTAGCGCATACGCCCGGAGACCTCCTCGCCCGCGATCGCGCCGTGGATCTGGACCACGACGAACGTCACCGCCGTGTCACCGGCGACCCGCACCCGGATGTCCTCCTCGGTCAGCTCGCCGATCTCGAAGACGCCCGCACGGTGGGCCGCCAGATCCTCGGCCTTGTCGGCCAGTTGCCCGTCCGGCCCGACCGCGAGGAGGTCGGGGTGCAGCAGGCGGTCGAGCTCGCCAACGTCGCTGGCGAGCTGCGCCGCCTGCAGCGCCCGCTCCTCGCGGAGTAATTCGTCCTCGCTCACACTCCGAGCCTACGGCAGGAAGTAGAACGGGTTGGGCAGCTTGAACGCGACGTCCTCGTGGCCGCCCGCGAGGTCGGAGTACTGGTCGCCCACGCTCGCGACGATGCGGTAGCCCTTGGCCTCGATCGCCGCCCGCGCGCCCGACTTGTAGGTGACCGTCGTGTCGGTGAACGCGTCCGGCTTGAGCACGAGCTCGGTGTAGCCCGTGAAGCCCTCGCGCTCGAGGTTGTGGGCCGTGTGGGCGCGGTCCTTCTCGCGCCGGCCGGTGACGAAGAACGTCGCGATCCCCTTCTTCTGGGCGAGCTGGTAGAGCGCGAGCGACGGCTTGATCGCGACGCCGATCTCGTTCGTCGCCTCGGCCATCGAATTCGGGCCGAACGTGAAGTTGTCGGCATCGATCGCGGAGTAGTTGGACAGCGCGGTCTCGTCGACGTCGAAGACGATCGCGGGCTTGCGCTTGCTCTGGCCGTGGCCATGCTTACCGCGTCGCGACATCCGCACGACCTTCACGCCGCGCTTGTGACCGCCGCGCCGCTGGAGCTTGAACTTCCCGAACCCGCGACGGTGCCCGGCGCGCGTGAGCCACTGCGCGGCGACGGCGTCGACCTTGGCGATCTGCTTCTCGTAGACGCCGTCCTTGTGGTACGTGCGCAGCGCCGCTTCCCAGTCGCCGGCGTTGTAGGACTGCTTGGCGCCGAGGTAGGGCAGTCCGCCGCCGCCGTCCCACAACTCGACCATCGGCGTGTGCCCGAGCTTGGTGAGGATGGGGCCCGGCTCCGGGATCTGCTGACCGGTGGTCTGGGCGGACGCTGCGGTGGGCGCGACCGCGAGCGCGACCGCAGCGATGAGGGTGATGATGAATCTGTGCATCCGCCCCCGTACCCGCGGGGGCAACGCGTTCACCCTCACGGGGGATATGGCGCAGAGCCGCGGCACGGGAAGGTGATCCCATCTCAACCGCCCCGCCAGAGGGAGTGCCACATGCCCACCGCCGACAAGCCGGACGAACGGCTCCTCAGTCCCGACGTCGCCAGCCTCGCGCTCGGCACGCTGAAGTCCAACTCGAGGCTGAACTTCAGCCTCCGGGTCGTCGCGATGGTGTTTGCGCTCGTCGCTTCGAGCCTCGCCGTCGTCTACGTCTTCCTGCGCGCTGACGAGATGGTGCAGGTGCTCACCGACCCGGCGCGCAACGGCGTGATCGGCGAGCAGCTGCTGGCCCTGACTGCTCCGGCCATCCTTCTGATGATCTTCGCGATCCTCGCCGCGCTCGCCGGCATGCTCGCCCACTCGCGCGGCCTCGAGGAGTCGGTCCGGACGCTGGACTCCGTCAACCGCCTGCGGCGCGAGGGCGAGGTTGCCGTCTCGGCGCGGGGGCTGATCGTGGCCTTCGAGGAGCAGATGGCGAGCGCCAAGCGCGGCCACTCGCTGCTGCTGTGGATCGGCCGCACGCTGTTCATCGTCACGCTCGGTCTGTTCGTGGCCTCGTTCATCAGCGCGATCTGGCACGGCGTCGATCCGCTGACCGTCGGCCTGGGCGTCGAGCTCGCTCGCGGGCGCCGTCCTCGGCGTCGCCACCAAGATGCCGGAGTCGATCGCCCACGACGTCGCCAACGTCATGCAGCTCCAGCTCGTCGTGACCGGCGCGCACCGGCAGATCGGGATGCTCGAGAGCGACGCGTTCGCCTCGCTCAACAACCCGGAGACCGCTCGCGCCGACGCGCACCACATGCTGCTCGAGGTCCAGGACCGCATCGACAACGTCGTCGACACGGCGATCAAGCAGATCGAGAAGTTCGCGGACCCGCAGCCCGAGGCGAAGGTCATCCAGTTCCGGCGCCCCCAGGCGGCCGTCGCCTAGCCAAACCTCCTCCGGCAGCCCCGCCCGCCCTCGCAAGAGGGCGGGCGCCGGTTGACATTCGCTCACCGTCGAGCGAGCCTTGGCGCTGGTCCAAGTGAACGAGCTGCCCCTCGCCCTGCACTCGTCGTCCCCCGCCGAGCTGAAGGCCCGGCTCGAGGCCGATCGCCGCGGCGCCCCGTACGTCCTCTACCGCCCGCACCCCGACGAGCAGCGAATCCTCGAGCTCGGCCCGGCGATGACGCGCGCCACCATCGGCCGCCAGGACGCATGCGACCTTCCGGTGCCGGAGGACCCGTCGGTCTCGCGCGTGCACGCCGTGCTCGAGCGGATCGGCGACGAGTGGACGCTGGTCGACGACGGCTCCTCGCGCAACGGCTCGTTCGTCAACGGCCAGCGCGTCCACGGCCGCCAGCTGCTGCGCGACGGCGACGTCCTGCGCGTCGGCGACACCTCGCTCGTGTTCCGCGCGCGGCCCGACCGCGCCACCGCCGAGACGATGCCGGCGACCGCGCCGCAGGTCGACGTCTCGGTCGCGCAGCGCCGCGTCCTGATCGCGCTGTGCCGGCCGTTTGCGGGCGCCGGCTTCGCGACGCTGCCCTCCAACAGCGAGATCGCCGAGGAGCTGTTCCTCAGCGCCGAGACGGTCAAGTCGCACCTGCACGCGCTGTTCCACGCATTCGGCCTCGACGATGTGCCGCCGCAGCAGAAGCGCGCCCAGCTCGCCGCCGCCGCGCTCGAGCGCGGGGTCATCACGCTGCCGGATCTGACCGCCGTCACGTAGCGACCGATGGATTTCGAGCTCGTGCCGGATCTCAACCGGTATGAGACAAACCACCGGCTGGGTCATCGCCCTCACGGGCCTCGGTTCTTTGATGGCAGCGCTCGACACGCTCGTCGTGGCGACCGCGCTGAGCACGATCCGCGTCGATCTCGGCGCGTCGCTCGAGTCGCTCGAGTGGACCGTCAACGCGTACAACCTGAGCTTCGCCGTCCTGCTGATCACGGCGGCCGCGCTCGGTGATCGCTACGGGCGGCGCAGCTTCTACGCCGTCGGCCTCGGAATCTTCGCGGCCGCCTCTGCCGCCTGCGCGCTCGCCCCCGACGCGGGCTGGCTGATCGCCGCGCGCGCCGTGCAGGGCGTCGGCGCGGCGCTCATCATGCCGCTCGGGCTCGCGCTGCTGGCCTCCGCCTTCCCGCCCGAGCGGCGCGGCGCGGCGATCGGGATCTTCAGCGCGATCACCGGCATCTCCGTGGCGGCCGGGCCGCTCGTCGGCGGCGCCGTGGTCGAGGGCCTCGCGTGGGAGTGGATCTTCTGGCTGAACGTCCCGATCGGCCTGCTCGCCATCCCGCTCGTGCTCACGCGCATGCGCGAGAGCCGCGGGCCGGACACCGCGCTCGACGTCCCCGGCCTCGCGCTGGTCACCGCGGGCACCCTCGGCGTCGTCTGGGGCCTCGTCCGCGGCAACCCCGCGGGCTGGGGGAGCCCCGAGGTGCTCGGGGCGCTCGCGGCCGGCGCGCTGCTGCTCGCCGCCTTCGTCGCATGGGAGCTGCGCGCCCGTGAGCCGATGCTGCCGATGCGGCTGTTCCGCTCGCGCGCCTTCTCGGCGAGCAACGCGGCGATGTTCTTCACGTTCGCGTCGCTGTTCAGCGCCGTCTTCTTCTTCGCCCAGTTCCTCCAGACCGGGCTCGGCTACGGCCCGCTGGAGACCGGCCTGCGCCTGATCCCGTGGACCGCGACGTTCATCACGGTCGCCCCGGTCGCCGGCGCGCTCGCCGACCGGATCGGCGAGCGACCGCTGATGGTCTGCGGGCTTTCGCTGCAGGCCGCCGGGATGGCGTGGCTGGCGCTGATCGCCGAGCCCGGGCTCGAATACACGCGCATGCTCGCGCCGCTGATCGTCGCCGGGGTCGGCGTCTCGATGGCGATCCCCGCGGCGCAGAACTCGGCCGTCGGCTCGGTCGAGGAGAGCGCGATCGGCAAGGCGGCGGGGACCAACAGCATGATGCGCGAGCTCGGCGGCGTGTTCGGGATCGCGATCGTCGTCGCCGTCTTCGCCGGCGCCGGCAGCTACGCGTCCGCCGCGGCGTTCACCGACGGCTTCGCCCCCGCGATCGGGGTCGGCGCCTGCCTCGCGCTCGCGGGCGCCGCCGCCGGCCTCGCGCTCCCCCGTCCCACCCCACGAACAGGAGATGATCCGATGAGACAGGTCATGGTCCGCTACAAGGTCAAGCCCGAGCACGTCGAGGAGAACGAAGCGCTCGTGCGCGCGGTCTACGAGGAGCTCGCGCAGAGCGAGCCCGACGGGATCCGGTACGCGACGTTCCGGCTCGACGACGGCGTGAGCTTCGTGCACGTCTTCCAAGGCGAGGATGGGCAGTCGCTGGATCCGTTCGGCGCCTTCCACCGCTTCACGGCAGGCATCCGCGACCGCTGCGACGAGCCGCCCGCCACCACCGTGCTCCACCCGATCGGCGCCTACCGCCTGTGAACCCGCATCCGGTCGTCCACCTCGAGCTGCACACCGGCGCACCGCCGGGCGCGACCGCGTTCTACTCGCAGCTGCTGCAGTGGCGCTCGCAGCGGATCGACGCGGCGTGTGGCTCCTACCTCGCGCTCGAGGTGGGCGGCGGGATCGACGGCGGGATCGTCCAGTGCCCCGCCGGCCGGGCGGTCTGGCTCCCCTACGTCGCGGTCGACCGGATCGACGAGATCACGCGGCGGGCGGACCGGCTCGGCGCGTCGGTCCTGATGGAGCCGCGCGAGGGTCCGGCCGGCTGGCGCAGCGTGGTCGCGACCCCGGAGGGCGGCGACATCGCGTTCTGGCAGGCGAAGCGATGACCGACGAGCGCTACCGCCGGCAGGTCGAGCCCTACCGCGCCGAGCTCCAGGCGCACTGCTACCGGATGCTCGGCTCGGCCCAGGACGCCGAGGACGCGCTGCAGGATGCGCTGACCAACGCGTGGCGCGCGCTCCCGCGCTTCGAGGGGCGCAGCTCGCTGCGCGCCTGGCTCTACAAGATCGCCACCAACGCCTGCCTGAAGCAGATCGAGCGCCGGCCCAAGCGCGTGCTGCCGATCGACTACGGCCCGGCCACCGACCCGCACGAGGCGCCGGCCGAGCCGCTCGTCGAGTCGGTCTGGGTCGAGCCCTATCCCGACGCGCGGCTCGGGCTCGACGCACCCGTCGCCGGCCCCGAGGCGCGCTACGAGCTGCGCGAGAGCGTCGAGCTCGCGTTCATCGCCGTGCTGCAGCACCTGCCGCCGCGTCAGCGCGCGGTGCTGATCCTGCGCGACGTCCTCGGGTTCTCGGGCGCCGAGGTCGCCGACGCGCTCGACACCACGCCCGCCTCGGTCTACAGCGCGCTCCAGCGCGCGCACCAGGCGGTCGACGAGCGCATGCCCGCGCAGAGCCAGCAGGCGACGCTGGCGGCGCTCGGCGACGAGCGCATGCGTGCGCTGGTTGACCGCTACCTGAACGCCTGGGAGCGCGGCGACGTCGACGGCGTCGTCGCGCTCCTCACCGAGGACGCGACGGTCACCATGCCGCCGCGCCCGACCTGGTACCGCGGTCGCGAGGCGGCCGCCGCGTTCCTGCGGGAGTTCCCGATGGCGCACGAGTACCGCTCGCGGCTCGTGCCCGTGGCGGTCAACGCGCAGCTCGCGTTCGGCCACTACTTCTGGGAGCCGGAGCGCAACGCCTTCGTCCCGCACGGCGTCAACGTGATCACCGTGCGCGGCGATCGGATCGAGGACATCACGACGTTCCTGACCGACGTCGCGATCGACCGGCTCGGGCTAGGCCCGATCGACGCGGAACGCGAAGCAGCCGGGGCCCGCGAAATGGACGTGTAGGAACTCCACGTCGGGGTCGTCGAGCAGCGCGGTGGCGCGATCGCGGAACTGCTCGCCCTTCAACACCGCGGCCTCGGTCATCATCGCGTCGCCGTCGTAGGCGCGCACCGACAGCACGCGGCCGTCGACCTGCTCCGACACCGCGCCGGGGGCGGGCTCGAACGGCTCGCAGCCGTGGGCGTGGACGAACACCGGGCCGTCACCCGCGTACGGGCTGCGGACGATGAACGGGTCGTAGGCGGCGAGGGCCAGCGCGTCGCCGACCTCGGCGTTGCGCAGGCAGCGGCGGCACGGCAGCGGCCCGTCCGCGAGCTTGTGCCGCGTGGTCGGGGCGTCGGTGTCGACCTCGCCCGCTGGGAGAGGGGTGATGGTGAACATGCCCCTTCAACGGCCCGGATGGCCCGTGTGTGAGGGTTACGATTGCCCCCGTGGAGCGCGTCGCGAAGGAAGCCGGCGAGCAGGCCTCGGAGGGCGCGGTCGGCGCGCCGCCCTCCGTCGCCACGCTCCCCGGCTCGCTCGCGTGGGCGTCCGCGGTCGGCAACCGCGCGGTCCAGCGCTACGCGCGCCGCCGCCAGATCGCGCGCCTCACCCCGCAGGAGATCCTCGAGCAGTACCAGGTCAACGAGGACACCACCGCGGAGTGGACCCCGAAGCTCGCCGGCGCGATCCCGATCCCGTTCGCCGAGAGCCGCGTGCTGACCACGACCGAGGGCCGGCTGCTCGACACGCTGAGCTTCTCCCGCGGGCTGCTCGGGCTGAGCGAATTCCGCTCGATCGCGCAAGCCGCGTTCGCGGAGTCGACCGCCCAGTTCCCCGACCCCTCGACCATCCCGAGCTACGTCCCCACCGACCGTGTCGCCGAATGGAAGAACAACGACGGCCATCGCGACGCGTTCCGTCACTGCTACTGGAACATGCGGCTCGCGGCGGAGTTCGGAAACGAGTGGACGCGGCAGTTCACGACCGCCCACGAGGCGCTGCCGGGCAACACCGCCGCACGCGAGGCGATGGACCTCTACAACAACCGGATCGGCCGCTCGATCGCCCGCGATAACCCCGGTGCCGACCTCGACGAGCTGACGGCGCTGGTGCGCGACGCGGTCGACGACGGGCGCCTGATCGTGATCGACCGCAGCGGCAGCCTCGCGTTCAGCAACACGGTCGCGGTGTGGGACCACGGTCTCGCGCCGACGGGTTCCCGGGCGGGCGTGATCGCGGTGCCGGCCGGCAACGCCTCCGTCGATCCATGAGCTTCGACGAGCAGCTGTGGAAGGCGCAGCACGGCTCGCCCGCGCTGGAGGAGGAGAACCCGCGCGGCGCGATGGCCCCGGAGCTCCTGCACGGGCGGCTCACCGAGGGCATGACGCGCGACGAGGTCCGGCGGCTACTGGGGCCGCCGGAGCACGAGGACGAGCTGACCGACGTCTACGAGCTCGGCCGCTCGAGCTGGGGCGTCAGCTACGAGCAGATCGCCGTCGAGTACGACGGGGGCGAGCTGGTGCGCGCGCAGCTGCGACGCACCTAGCCCGCCCCGATCGACCATCCTCAGGTGACGATCGAGACCCCGAGGTTCGACGAGATGCGGGTCCACTTCTCCGCGAAGCTCGTCGACCCGCCGCTGGCCACGTTCAGGCCGCGGATGAACACGTTGGTGCTGTCAGCGCTGTAGACGTAGAACGGCGCGCCGGAGTCGCCGGGCTGCGACACCGGGCCGGTGTAGGAGATCACCGGCGACTTGCAGCCGGTCTGGGTGCACACCTGCGCGTTGACGCTCTGCACGGTCTGGCCGCACTGCTCGCCCGACGTCTGCCCGCTGCGGCAGTACTGCGTGAAGCCGACGACCGGATCGCCGGCGCCGTTGACGTGCTTGCCGGTGGAGCTGTTGGTGCCGCCCACGAAGATCGACGAGCCGTAGGAGGCGCCCGCGATCAGCTCCATGTCGAACGATTGGAGCGGCCAGGGGAGGAACGGGCCGCGCTGGGTGACGTTGCCGACGGACAGGTTGCCGTCGGTTGTCGTCGCGTTCGCACCGACTGCGAAGCAGTGACCGGCGGTGACCATGAAGCGCTGGCCGCCCCGCTGCACGATGAAGCCCGACGAGCAGACCGAGCCGCCGCTCTTGATCGAGCTTCCACCCCAGAACGGCGAGGTGTCGGCGCGGCGGGAGAAGCTGTCGCGGATCGCTCCGTCCTGCTGCTCGATGACGCCGCTGTAGCCCTTCGACAGGCCCGCGGTGACCGTGCGCGGCGCGTTCGTCTGGAGCACGAGCTTGCCGGTCTTGAGGTCGACCCAGCTCGCGTAGTTGTAGTTCTTCGCCGCCGCGCTCCAGTCGCGCTTGGCGATCCGGTCCTGCAGCGTGTCGATCGTGCGCTTCGAGATCGCGCGCGTCCGCACCGTGGCCGGAGCGCTCTTGGCCTTCGCCAGGGTCGAGCCCTGAGCACCCACGATCACGAACTTCTTCGTGGCCGCGTCGTAGTAGGAGCCGAGCGCGCCGTGCGCCTCGGCGTAGCGGCTGACCTTCGCGCCCGCCGCGTCCAGCGACGGCCCCGAGCTCTTGTCCGGCACCGGCTTGGCGGCGGCGTGCGCGGTGCCCGCCAACAGCATGGTGGCCGCCACGGCAGCCGTCCCGATGGAGGTGAGGTTGGTCTTCATGCCACGCAGAGCGCGGCCGCACCTCCCTGATACCTGCGAGTAGCGTCCCGCCGATGCGCGCGCCGATCACGCTCGACCTCCACATCACGAACTTCAACTACCCGGGCGTCGCCGTCGACGGCCTGTTCGACCACGTCGCCGAGATGGCGAAGACGGCCGAGGACAACGGCTTCAGCTCGGTGTCGGTGATGGACCACCTGCACCAGATCCCGCCCATGGGCCCGCAGGAGCTCAACATGCTGGAGGGCAACATGGCGCTGGCCGGGATCGCGGCCCGCACACGCAAGGCAAGCCTCGGCCTGCTGGTGGGCGGCGTGACCTACCGCAACCCGGCGTTGCTGGCGAAGATGTGCACGACGCTCGATGTCATCTCCGGCGGGCGCGCGGTGTTCGGCATCGGTGCCGCCTGGTTCGAGGCCGAGCACGAGGCCTACGGCGTCCACTTCCCGCCGCTCAAGGAGCGCTTCGAGCACCTCGAGGATGCACTGCGGATCGCGCGGGCGATGTTCACCGAGGAGCGCGCGACGGTCGAGGGAACCCACCACAGCGTCCACGGCGCGCTCAACAACCCGAAGCCGCTGCGCGGCGACATCCCGATCGTCATCGGCGGCAGCGGCGAACGCAAGACGCTGCGGCTCGTCGCGCAGTACGGCGACGGCTGCAACCTGTTCGGCGACGTCGAGCGCGTGCGGCACCTGCTCGGCGTCCTCGACCGCCACTGCGAGGACGTCGGGCGCGATCCGTCGGAGATCACGCGCACGCGGATGGCCGGCGTGATCATCGGCGCGACGCACGAGGAGGCGGAGCGCAAGAAGGCGGCGGCCGCCGAGGCAGGGGCGCCGCGCGAGCGGCTCGAGACGATGTTCCTCGGCGACCCCGACGCGATCGCCGAGCAGGCCCAGCCGTTCGCGGACGCCGGGATCGAGGGCCTCACCATCACGCTGCCCGACGTCTACGACCTCGAGACGATCGCGCTCGCGGGCCGCGCGCTGAGCGCGGTGTTTTTCTGACCACGCGCGTATGGGAGGGTTGGCACTTCGAATGGAAGCGTCGGCGGACAACGCAGTCGTCCAGGCGCTGCTCGACGAGCAGGCGGCGCTGCGGCGCGTGGCGACGCTCGTCGCGACGGCGGGCGAGCCCGCCCGCGTATTCCCGATCGTGACCGAGGAGGTGGGCCGGTTGCTCGGGGCCTCGACCGCGAACATGGTCCGCTACCGCCACGACGGCACCGCCGACGTGATCGGCCAGTGGGCCGAGCCCGACATGCCGAGCATGCCGCTCGGCGCGCGGATCGAGCTCGACGGCGAGACGCTCGCGCCGAAGATCTGCCGCAGCGGCCAGCCCGAGCGCGTCGACGACTACAGCGGCCTGACGGGCCGCCTCGCCGAGCGCCTGCAGCAGCTCGGCATCGCCTCCGGGGTCGGCGCGCCGATCATCTTCGACGGCGAGCTGTGGGGCTCGGTCGTCGTGTCGAGCATCCGCACCCACGTGTTCGCGCCCGCGGCCGAGCACCGCATTGCCGCGTTCACCGAGCTCGTCGCCCAGGCGCTCGCGAACGCCGAGGCGCGCGAGCAGCTCGCCGCGTCGCGGGCGCGCGTGGTCGCCGCCGGCGACGGCGAGCGCCGGCGGCTCGAGCGCAACCTCCACGACGGCGCGCAGCAGCGGCTCGTGGCGCTCGCGATCGGCCTGCGGATCGCCAACCGCCTGATCGACGAGGACCCGGCGGCGGCGCACGCCGCGATCGAGCGCGCGAGCGAGGAGCTCAGCGCGTCGCTCGCCGAGTTGCGCGAGATCGCGCGCGGGCTGCACCCCGCGGTGCTCTCCGACCACGGGCTCGAGCCGGCGATCACGTCGCTGATGCAGCGCGCGCCGATCCCGGTCGAGCTGACCGTCGACCTCGCCGAGCGCCCGCCGGAGGCGGTCGAGGTCGCTGCCTACTACGTGATCGCCGAGTCGCTGACCAACGTCGCGAAGTACGCCCGCGCGTCGCACGCCAGCGTCGAGGTCCGCGCGCTCGGCGACCGCCTGCTGATCGCGGTCAGCGACGACGGGGTCGGCGGTGCCGACGTCGGCGCCGGCTCCGGGCTGCTCGGGCTCGAGGACCGCGTCGCGGCGCTCGGCGGGCGGCTGCACATCGAGAGCCCGCGAGGGCGGGGGACGTCGGTGCGCGCCGACGTGCCGATCGCATGAGCTCCGTCCTCCTCGTCCCTGGCTCGTGGCACGGCGCGTGGTGCTGGGACGACGTGATCGGCCGTCTCACCGCCGTGGGAGTCGACGCCCGCGCGATCGACCTGCCGAGCAACGACGGTGACTCCGGCCTCGCCGAAGACGCCGCGGCGGTGCGGGACGCGCTCGCAGCGATCGAGGAGCCCGCGGTGGTGGTCGGGCACTCGTACGGCGGCATCGCGATCAGCGAGGGTGCGGCGGAGGCGGCCGGGCTCGTCTACGTGTGCGCGTTCATGCTCGACGAGGGCGAGTCGCTGCTCGATGCGATGCGCCACGAGCTCCCTGACTGGATCGAGCTGAACGCGGAGGCGACCTCGCACATCGCCACCCGCACCGAGGACGTCCTCTACGCCGACTGCCCGCCGGACGTGGCGGCGGCCGCGGGTGCGCGACTTACCCGCCAGTCAGTCGGCGCGATCGGAACGCCGCAATCCGCGCCGGCGTGGAAAACCGTGCCGAGCACATATGTCGTCTGCGAGCAGGACCGTGCGGTGCCGCCGCCCGCGCAGGACGCGATGTCGGCGCGCGCGGGTACCGTGCACCGCTTGCCCGCCTCGCACTCCCCGTTCTTCTCGAAGCCCGACGAGGTCGCCGAGATCGTGCTCGCCGCGCTGTGACGGTCGTCGCGGTCACGTTCTACGACGTCGTCCTGTGGATCCACGTGACCGCCGTGGTGGTCGCGTTCGGGGCCCTGTTCGCGTATCCGGTCTTCCTCGCGGTCAACGCGCGCGCGCCGCTCGCGCAGCGCGCCGGGCTGCACCGCGCGCAGATCGCGTTCAGCCGGCGCGTGACCGGCCCGACCATCGGCGTGATCCTGCTCGCCGGCATCTACCTCGCCACCGACGCCGAGCTGTGGGACCAGGCGTGGGTGGGCATCTCGCTGCTCTTGCTGTTCGTGATCGCCGGCCTCGGCGCGACCGTGCTGCGCAAGGGGGAGGAGGCGCTCGCCGCGACGGCCGACGCGGGCGACGAGCCCGGCTACGCGACCGCGCTCGCCACCGTGCGGCGATGGACGACGATCACGTTGCTGCTGATCGTCTTCGTCCTCTTCCTGATGACGACGAAACCGTTCTAACGATCAGTAAGCAAGTCGGGGGTTGCCCGTACCGATGAGCCGGTGCGGGTCAGGCAGTCTGTATCCCCACATGAGCTCCCTCGCGATCGAGGCCACGGGCCTCCGCAAGACGTTCGGCTCCACGCGCGCCGTCGACGGCGTTGACCTCGCCGTCCCCGCCGGCGCGGTCTATGGCGTCCTCGGACCCAACGGCGCCGGCAAGACCACCACCATCCGCATGCTCGCCACGCTGCTGCAGCCGGATGGCGGCAGCGCGCGCGTCCTCGGCCACGACATCGTCACCGAGGCCGACACCGTGCGCGGGTTCGTCAGCCTCACCGGTCAGCTCGCCTCGGTCGACGAGGACCTGACCGGCCGCGAGAACCTGATCCTGATGGCGCGCCTGCTCGGCTACGGGCGCGCGGCGTCGAAGGCGCGCGCCGACGAGCTGCTCGAGGCGTTCGGCCTCGCCGACGCGTCGGCCAAGCAGGTCAAGAACTACTCCGGCGGCATGCGCCGGCGGCTCGACATCGCCGCCAGCATCGTCGTCACGCCGCGCCTGATGTTCCTCGACGAGCCGACTACCGGGCTCGACCCGCGCTCGCGCAACCAGGTGTGGGAGATCATCCGTGCCCTCACGTGCGAGGGCACGACCGTGCTGCTGTGCACGCAGTACCTCGACGAGGCCGACCAGCTCGCCGACCGCATCGCGGTCATCGACCACGGCCGCGTGATCGCCGAGGGGACCCCCGGCCAGCTCAAGGCGTCGGTCGGGCAGGGCACGCTGCACGTGCGCGTCAGCGATCCCGACGAGCGCGAGCGGGCGCGGGCGGTGCTGGCGGAGGCACTCGACGAGCCGGTGCACCTGGAGTCCGATCCGGTCGCCCTGTCGGTGCCGGCACCCGACCCCGAGCGCGCCGCCGAGGCGGTTGCCGCGCTGGCGGCCGGCGACGTCGAGCTGGCGGGCTTCTCGCTCGGCCAGCCGACGCTCGACGAGGTGTTTCTCGCGCTGACCGGCCACCCCGCCGAAGAGGAAGAGGAGGTTGCGGCATGAGCGCCACGCCCGCTACTCGCCCCGACAGCGAGCCGCGGCTCGAGGTCGCGGTCAACGCCGCGATCGCCTCCAGCGAGCGCCCGCCGCGCCCGAGCGCGCTGGCCAACTGCCTGACGTTCGGCTGGCGCGGGATGCTGAAGATCAAGCACGTGCCGGAGCAGCTGCTCGACGTCACGGTGACGCCGGTGCTGTTCCTGCTCATGTTCGTCTACCTGTTCGGCGGCGCGGTCGCCGGCTCGACCGACGCCTACCTGCAGTTCATCCTCCCCGGCGTGCTCGTCCAGTCGGTGCTGTTCACGGCCGTCTACTCGGGCGTGGCGCTCAACACCGACATCACCAAGGGCGTCGTCGACCGCTTCCGCTCGCTGCCCGTGTGGCGCCCGGCGCCGCTCGTCGGCGCGGTGGTGGGCGACAGCGCGCGCTACGTGCTCGCTGCGACCGTCGTGATCCTCCTCGGCTTCATCATGGGCTTCGAGGCCGGGGGCGGCGCGCTCGGCGTGGTTGCCGCGGTCGCCCTGGTGGTGGTGTTCACGTTCGGGCTCAGCTGGGTGTTCACCACCGTCGGGCTCGTCATGCGCGCGCCGAACGCGGTGCTCAACACCGGCTTCATGGTGCTGTTCCCGCTCGTGTTCCTGAGCAACATCTTCGTCGAGCCGTCGACGCTCCCGAGCTGGCTCGAGAGCTTTGTCGACGTCAACCCGATCTCGCACCTCGTGACCGCGGTGCGCGGTCTGATGGCCGGCTCCTCGGCGACCGAGGATGTGCTGCTGGTGCTCGGCGAGGCGGCGGTGCTGACCGCCGTGTTCACGCCGCTCACCGTGCGGCTGTACCGCCGCGCGAAGTAGTCAGTCGAGCACGACGACGCGCGCGCCCGAGATCCAGTGGACGCGCGTGTCCTCGTGCCGGGTCTGCGCGAGCCCGGCGATCGGGTGCGTGTGGCCGTGGAGGATGTGGCGCGGCTGGTAGTGGTCGACCCACGTCCGCAGCCCCTCGAAGCCGATGTGGGCGGGGTCGTCGGGGTCGTCGTTGATGCCCCGCGGCGGGCAGTGGCAGAGCAGCACGTCGGCGGCCGGCAGCCGCTTCGCCAGCCGCGTCGCCTTGCGCTGCGTGTAGTGGTAATGGCCGCCGCCGCCGTACTCGACGCAGCCCTCGAAGCCCGCGAACGTGCGCGCGCCGAGCGAGGTCCGGCGGAGGTGCAGGTCGTCGACCTCGACCTCGCGCAGCAGGTCCGGCTCGTCGTGGTTGCCGTGCACGCCGAGCTTCGGGAGCTGCAGCGCGCGCAGCCCCTCGATCCAGGCCAGGTCGAGGTCGCCGAGGCAAACGACCGCCTCGACGCGCATCTGGCGCGCCATCAGCGCAGGGTCCATCGGCGGCGGCTTGTCGGCGAGAGCGAGGACGCGCACGCGCGTAATACTGCCCGTGTGAGCGCTCGCAACGTCCTCGGCCATGAGCTCGAGCCCTGCGGGACCGATCCGGTCACCGGCTTCTTGCGCGACGGGTGCTGCAACACGGACCCCCGCGACATCGGCAGCCACACGATCTGCGCGGTCGTCACGGCGGAGTTCCTCGAGCACCAGGCGTCGATCGGCAACGACCTCGTCACGCCGCGCCCGGAGTTCCACTTCCCCGGCCTGCAGGCCGGCGACCGCTGGTGCGTGACCGCCGACAATTGGCGGCGCGCGTACGCCGACGGCGCTGCCGCGTTCGTCGTGCTCGCCTCGACGCACGAGCGCGCGTTGGACATCGTGCCGCTGGAGGCGCTGCGCGAGCTTGCCGTCGACGTGCCGGCCGACCCCGGTTCACTGTAGTAACACCAAGTTTGTATCGTGTGAGTCATGACTGGACTCCGCGAGCGCAAGAAGGAGCAGACGCGGCGCCACATCGCCGAGTCCGCGCGGCAGCTGTTCAGCGAGCGCGGCTTCGACCAGGTGACGATCGCCGAGGTCGCCGAGGCCGCCGACGTCGCGGTGCAGACGGTCTTCAACTACTTCCCCACCAAGGAGGACCTCGTCTACTGGCGGCTGTCCTCCTTCGAGGACGAGCTGCTCACCGCCATCCGCGAGCGGCCGCCAGGACAGTCGGCGATCGAGGCCTTCCAGGGCTTCCTGTTCGCGCAGCCGGGGCTCCTCGGCAAGCACGACCCGGAGGCGCGCGAGGAGCTGATCTCCTTCACGCGCATGATCCTCGCCAGCCCCGCGCTGCGGGCACGTGAGGGCCAGATCTTCAGCGGCTACACCGACGCGCTCGCGGCGCTGCTGGCCGAGGAGACGGGCGCGCGCGCCGACGACATCCGCCCGCGCGTCGCCGCCCACGCCATGATCGGCGTGCACCGCGCGCTGATCGACTACTCGCGCGGGCGCATCGCCGACGGCGACCTCGGACCGCGCCTGACGCGCGACATCCGCGCCCAGGCGCGCCGGGCGTTCACGCTCCTGGAGAGCGAGCTCGGCGAGTACGCGCGCAACCCGACCTAATAGGTTGGGGGGGATGGCTGTCCCCCGACTTCGCGTCCCCTCGCAGCATCCGATGCCCGGCCTGTCCTCCGACGAGGTCGAGCTCTACCACCGCACGTACACGACCCTGCTGCGCTCGCGGGGCGAGACGCTCGTGCGGGTGCTCGAGCCGAGCCACCGCTCGATGAACTCGAGCCTGCACCCGCTGGCCGCCTCCGAGGAGCTCGACCTCGGCGCCTTCCTCTACGCGACGCGGCGCCTGCCCGACGAGGTCGCCGACGCGAAGGTGATCGTGATGGGGCAGGAGGCAATCGTCTTCAAGCGCGCCGGCATCGGCCCGATCGAGGACTGGGAGCCGCTCGAGGCGCCGGCGCGCCGGCGCCGCTGGTTCCACGACGGCGACGGCACGCTGGCCGTCCTGCTCGCCTCCGCCTCCGACCTCGACGACCTGATCCCGACGCTGGTCGCGTACCAGATCGAGTGGAACAAGATGCGCGTGAAGATGCGCACGGCCATGCGCCTCGGCGACGACCCGACGCCGGCCGAGTGCGCGGCCGCGCTCGGCGGCTCGGAGGAGGACTGGTCGCGGCTGCTCCACGCGTGGGGCGCCGGATTCGGCGCGAGGCTGCGCGACGTCGCCGAGCGGCGGCTCAACCTGCGCGTGCGGATGCTCGGCGGCAGCGCCGTCGGCTACGCGCGCATGACGCGCCGCTGGTGGCGCCCGGTGCGGCGCACGCTCGAGGAGCAGTCGCTGCAGGAGCGCCCGATCTACTTCGTCTCCTCCAACGCGCACTCGATCGTCAACCTCGTCACCGGCACCGCGCGCGAGCGCGAGGCGGAGATCTGCGACTGGGTCGACAGCTCCGACGACCCAGATCTCAAGCCCGAGCTCGAGCTCTTCCGCTCCGGCGAGGCTGAGGGCTCGTGGGAGAACTTCCTCTACTTCGCCGCCCGCGAGTACTTCACCGCGCACCCCGAGGACTCCGACATCTTCGAGCAGCGCTCGCGCGAGGAGCGCGCGGTGGGCGTCACGCACCTCTCGAGCACGACCGCGTTGCGCGTGTCGGCGCAGGTCATCGACCTGTCCCGGCTCGACACCGCCGCGCTCGACCCGCGGCTCGGCGTAACGGACGCCGCGCGCCTCGCCGCGTGCGACGCCGTGATCGTCAACATCGAGTATCCGCTCGGGCTCGCCGCCTACAACATCCTGCGCGAGATCACCGAGGACACCGATCGCCTGCGCGGCGTCTACGTGCTCGGCAAGGCGGCGACGCTCAACGCCGACGTCGGCGACGTGATGATCTCCTCGGTCATCCACGACGAGCACTCGGCCTCGACCTACTGGCTCGACAACGCGTTCGCGGTCGATGACATCGCGCCGTTCCTGGTCTTCGGCTCGGGCCTTGACAACCAGCGCGCGGTCACGGTCAAGTCGACCTTCCTGCAGAACCGCGAGTACCTCGACTACTACTACCGCGAGGCGTTCACGGTCGTCGAGATGGAGGCCGGGCCCTTCTGCGACGCGGTCTACGAGATCGCCGACGTCGATCGCTACCCGGTCGGCGAGGCGGTCAACTTCTCGAAGCTCCCGCTCGACTTCGGGATCATCCACTACGCGTCAGATACGCCCTACACGCAGGCGCGCACGCTCGGAGCACGCGGGCTGTCCTACTACGGCATGGATTCCACGTACGCCTCGTCACTTGCGATCGTTCGGCGGGTACTTGCCCTAGAAGGCGTCCTCGACGCACCCTGACGGGTTGCGTATTAGGGTGCCCGAATACATCAACGCGGAGTAGGGGGCAGCAGAGCATGAGCGCAGTGATGGAACGGGAGCGGGACGATGTCGAACCCGTCGCGAACGAGAACCTCGATCGCTTCCTGACCGGGACGTTCACCGTCGTGCCCTTCCTCGCCGTCGCCGCGGCCGGTGTACTCACGTGGCAGCAGTACCTGCACTGGAGCGACATCATCATCTTCCTGGTCCTCTACGTGCTGACCGGGCTCGGCATCACCGTCGGCTTCCACCGCCTCTTGACGCACCGCGCGTTCAAGACGAAGAACTGGGTGAAGGCGATGTTCGCCATCTTCGGCTCGGCCGCGATCGAGGGTCCCGTGATCGCGTGGGTCGCCGACCACCGCAAGCACCACGCGTTCGCCGACATGGAGGGCGACCCGCACTCGCCGCACGTCGACCACGGCCACGGCTTGAAGGGCGCGGTGCGCGGACTGCTGCACGCCCACGTCGGCTGGCTCTTCCTCCACACCCAGCGCGGCAAGAAGGATCGCTATGCGCCTGACCTGATCGCGGACCCGACGATCAGCTTCGTCGACCGCACGTTCGTCTGGTGGGTGGTGATCGGGCTCGCGCTGCCGTTCGTGCTCGGCGTGCTCATCGGCGGCTCGCTCATGACCGGGCTCACCGGGTTGCTGTGGGGCGGGCTCGTGCGCGTCTTCCTGCTCCACCACGTGACGTACTCGATCAACTCGCTGTGCCACTTCTTCGGGCGCCGGCGCTTCGAGACCGGCGACGAGTCGCGCAACCTGCTGTGGCTGTCGCCGCTGTCGTTCGGCGAGTCGTGGCACAACAACCACCACGCGTTCCCGACGTCATTCCGGCACGGTATGCGGCCGTGGGAGCTCGACATCTCAGCCGGCGTCATCTGGGTGCTCGAGAAGACCGGCCTCGCCTGGGACGTCGTGCGGATCCCGCCCGAGCGCCAGGCGCGCAAGGCGGTCGCACCCGCGACGCCGTAGCGGCGTCGCGGGCAGGTATCGACCGCCGGTCCCGCGGGAACTCAAAGGCCCCAACGGACCGGCGTACGGAAGCTTGCGGTCAGATGCCGCGGGCGAAACGGAAGCGGCGGTCCGGGTCGTGGCGCTCGCGGATCGCTTCGAGCCGCTCGAGGTTGCGCCCGTAGTAGGCGCGCCGCCAGCCGCCCAGCTCAGCGTCGACGTAGTTCTGGTACGCGCCTGACGCGTGCGGCGCGACGATCCGGTGCAACCGCCGCAGCCACGCGCGGCTCGCCGCGCCGTCGTCGGAGTGGTAGGCGAGGTACTGGATCGAGTAGCGGGCGTCGCGGTGCACGAACGCGGTGGCGCGGGCGCGCGGGCGGTTGACGGCGCCGCCGTAGGCGTCGAGCAGGAGGCTGCCGTTGTCGAGGCCGGCGGGCGTCCGCGCGAACTCGGCGAGCAGCGCGCTGCGCGTCTGGGCGGGGAGGTCGTGTGCGACGTAGTGCGATTTCGCGCTGAAGCGCGTGCGCGGCGTGGTGCGCCCGTTGGCCCAGCGCACCTGCAGCGGCCCGTAGGCCGACGTGCCGGTGGTGAGCGAGGCGCCGGCGCGGCGCAGCGGCGCGAGCAGGCGGCCCAGCTCGGCCTCGGAGCCGAGGTGCTGGCCGAGCACGGTCACGTCGCCGCCGCTGCCGAGCTGCAGCAGCGAGGTGAGCTGCGGGTCGGTCTCCGGCGCCCAGGCCTGCCACGCCGCGATCGCGTCGGCGCCGCCGGGCAGCGAGCCGCGGAACCACGCGGCTCGGGCAGCGCGGTGCACCCGCAGCTCGAAGCGCGTGGCGATCCCGAAGTTGCCGCCGCCCCCGCCGCGGAGCGCCCAGAACAGGTCGGCGTCGTGGCGGCGGTCGACGCGGCGCAGCTTCCCGTCCGGCGTGATCACCGTGATGCCCGCGACGGTGTCGGCGGTCAGGCCCCAGGCGCGGGCGGCGAGCCCGTAGCCGCCGCCGAGCGCGAGGCCGCCGAGGCCGACCGTCGGGCACGAGCCGAGCGGCACCGCCCCGCCGTGGCGCGCGAGCGCGTCGACGATCGCGATCGCGTGCGCCCCCGCGCCGACGCTCGCGCGCGCCTTCCCGCGATCGACCGCGATCCCTTCGAGCCGCCGCAGGTCGATGACGACGCCCTCGCCGAGCGTCGAGTAGCCCGCGTAGGAATGACCGCCCGAGCGCGCCGTGACGCGGACGTCGTGGCGGTCGGCCCAGCGCAGCACGGCCTGCACGTCGCGCGAGTCGAGCGGCTCGATCACCGCGTCGGGCCGCGCGCCGTCGAAGCGCAGGTTGTAGACCTGCGCGGCGGTCGCGTAGCGCGCCGCGCCCGGTCGCAGCACCGGGCCGCGCACGCGCCGGGCGAGCTCCCGCAGCGCACGCGGGCCTGCGCCGCCTGCGCGGCGGGCGGCCGGCGTGCTCCACGGCGCGTCCAGCGCGGGGCGGGCTGCGGCATCCGAGGCGCCGAGGGCGAGCGCGCCGGCGGCGAGCAGCAGCTCGCGGCGGGTGGAGCTCACGGGCGCAGGCCGACGAGGCCCTTCGCGGCGGCGCGCAGCGCATCGCCCAGGCCCTTGCGCTCACACGGGAGCTCGACGTCGATCTCGAGCTGGCCCGCGCGCTGCTCCCGCACCTCCACCTCGCCGATGTCCTCGAAGAGGGCCAGCATCTCGCGGTTGAACGCGAACAGGCTGGCCCGGAAGCGCTCGATCCCGTGCTCGCTCGCCCGCTCGGTCAGCCGCGCGAGCAGCACGCCGCCGAGGCCGCGTCGCTGCCATTCGTCGACGACCGACACCGCCGCCTCCGCGACCTGGGGATCGGGCAGGCGCACGTAGCGGGCGACGCCGACGCCTTCACCGGTCTCCGCGTCGCGCGCGCCGATCGCCTCGTGGTCGACGTGGTCGACCTCGGTGAAGTACTGCAGGTCGTGGCGCGTGAGCGTGCCCTTGGCGCCGAGGAAGCGCCGGTAGCGCGACTCCTCGCCGAAGCGCTCCCAGGCGCGCGCGAACAGCTCCTTGTCGCCGGGCTGGACCGGCCGGATCAGCACCTGCGAGCCGTCGCGCAGCGTGACCTCCTCTTCGGGGAGACTCCGAGGCATGCAAGAGATCGTCGCAGGGGTCCATTGCTGGAGCGCGCAGCACGACGGCATCGGGATGACGGTGCACTCCGCCTACGTCGCGCCCGCGCGTGCGTTGATCGATCCGATGCTGCCACCCGGCGGCGTCGACGCGGTGGCGGCGCTCGGTCCGCCGCCCGAGCGGATCCTGCTGACGATCCGGCACCACTACCGCCAGGCCGGCGCGTTCGTCGAGGCGTTCGGCTGCAGCGTGCACTGCCACGAGGACGGGCTGCACGAGTTCGAGGGCGGGCCGGACGTCGAGGGCTTCCGGCCCGGCGAGGAGGTCGCGCCCGGCGTCGTCGTGCAGGAGGTCGGCGCCATCTGCCCCGACGAGTGCGCGCTGCACATCGCCGCCGGCCCGGGCGTGCTCGCGTGCGCCGACGGCGTCGTGCGCTGGCGCGAGGGCGACCCGCTCGGGTTCGTGCCCGACGGCCTGCTCGGCGACGACCCCGAGGCGGTCAAGGACGGCCTGCGGGCCGCCTACGCGCGGATCGCGGACGAGCTCGACTTCGACGCGCTGCTGCTCGCACACGGCGGCCCGGTGCCCACCGGTGGCCGCGAGGCGCTGGCAGCGTTCGCTAGAGCTGCTTGACGGCGTCGTCCACGGGCACGTCGCCGCCGAGCAACTCGTACGTCCCGCGCACGGTGTTCTCGGCACCCAGCACGGCCAGCAGCACCGACGCGACGTCCTCGCGCGGCACCTCGCCGTAGCGGCCGAGCCGCGACTCGAGCGCGACCTTGCCGCTCCCCGGGCCGTCGACAAGCCGCCCCGGGCGCACGATCGTCCAGTCCAGGTTCGACTGCGCGAGCGCCTCGTCGGCGTCGTGCTTGGCCTGCTGGTAGGGGCGCATCTGCTCCGAGGCCGTCGACGGGTCGTCGGCGCCCATCGAGGAGACCATCACGTAGCGGCGGACGCCGAGCGCCTCGGCCGCCTCGATCAGCTTGACCGCACCCTCGTAGTCGACGGTGCGCTTGCGCTCGGGCCCGCTGCCGGGGCCGGCGCCGGCCGCGAAGACGATCGCGTCGGCGGTGCCCACGTGGGGCGCGGGGTCGTCGTGCTCGAGGTCGCACAGCACCGGCGTGGCGCCGTCGGCCTCGAGATCGGCCGCGTGGTCTGGATTGCGGATCAGCCCGCGGCCATGGTGATTGGCGGCCGCGAGCTGGCGGAGGAGATGGCGGGCGATCTGACCGTGCCCGCCGGCGACAAGGACGTCCATGCGGCGAGGCTACCCCCTCGGCCTCGCGAGGGAGCGTTCTGCCGATCGATGGGGGAGCCGCGCCACCGGCCGAAATCGTTCGCGCGCGTGCGCAACCTGCCGCTGGTGGGCAGGTTGGCCGACTGGGGGATGGGCCCGCGCGCGTCTCGAAGAAGACGAAGAAGGCCGGCGCCGCATCGCCGGGCTGAAGGCCACCGAGTCGATCTGCCCCTACTGCGCGGTCGGCTGCGGCCAGGTCGTCTACACGCGCGACGGTGAGCTGGTCGACATCGAGGGCAACCCGCGCTCGCCGATCAACCAGGGCACGCTGTGCCCGAAGGGCTCGGCCTCGCGCCAGCTCGTCCAGCAGCCCGGCCGCCTCACGAAGGTCAAGTACCGGCGCCCCGGCGGGACCGAGTGGGAGGAGCTCGACCTCGAGACGGCGATGGACATGATCGCCGAGCGCACGATCGCCGCGCGCGAGCACGGCTGGCAGGACACCGACGACGAGGGGCGCCGCGTCGACCGCACCCTGGGCTTCGCGCACCTCGGCGGCGCCACGCTCGACAACGAGGAGAACTACCTCATCAAGAAGGCCTTCACGGCCATGGGCGCGATCCAGATCGAGAACCAGGCGCGCATATGACACTCCTCCACGGTCCCCGGTCTGGGGACCTCGTTCGGGCGCGGCGGCGCTACCGGCTTCCAGCAAGACATGCAGAACGCGGACTGCATCCTGATCCAGGGCTCGAACCTTGCTGAGGCGCATCCGGTCGGCTTCCGCTGGGCGATGAAGGCGCGTGAGCGCGGCGCGAAGATCATCCACGTCGACCCGCGCTTCTCGCGCACAGCGCGATGGCCGACCTCCACGTGCCGATCCGCGCCGGCTCCGACATCGCGTTCCTGGGCGGGCTGATCCGCCACGTCCTGGAGACGGGCTCCTACTTCAAGGAGTACGTCCTCAACTACACGAACGCCGCGACGCTGGTCAACGAGGACTTCAAGGGCCCCGAGGACCTCGACGGCTTCTTCTCCGGCTGGGACCCGGAGACCAAGACCTACGACACGAACTCGTGGGGCTACGAGGGCGGCGGGGTCGCGTCGCCGGCCGGCAACCGCGAGCACTCGACGCAGGCGTTCAGCGAGCACATCGGCGGCGGGATGCTGGAGGGCGCGCCGAAGACCGACAAGACGCTCGAGCACCCTCGCACCGTGTTCCGCCAGCTGATGCGCCAGTACGCGCGCTACACGCCCGAGATGGTCGAGCAGGTGTGCGGCATCTCGCGCGACGACTTCATGCGCGTCGCCGACACACTGATCACGAACTCCGGCCGCGAGCGGACGACGATGTTCTGTTACGCGCTCGGCTGGACGCAGGACACCAGCGGCGTGCAGATGATCCGGGCGGCGGCGATCCTGCAGCTCCTGCTCGGCAACATGGGACGCCCCGGCGGCGGGATCATGGCGATGCGCGGCCACGCGTCGATCCAGGGCTCGACCGACATCCCGACGCTGTTCGACCTGCTGCCCGGCTATCTGCCGATGCCGAAGGGCCGCGAGAAGGAGCTCACCGTCGCCGACTACGTGGCGTCAAACGGCGCCGAGCGCGGCTGGTGGTCGAACTTCGACAAGTACATCGTGTCGCTGCTGAAGGCCTACTTCGGCGACGCCGCGACGCCGGAGAACGACTTCGGCTTCTCCCGGCTGCCCGAAGATCACCGGCAACCACTCGCACTTCCCGACGATGCTGCGGGCGTTCGACGACGGCATCGACGGGCTGTTCGTGATGGGCCAGAACCCCGCCGTGGGCTCAGCTGCACTCCGGATTGCAGCGACGCGCGTTGGCCCACCTGAAGTGGCTGGTGGTGCGCGACCTCAACGAGCTCGAGACCGCGACGTTCTGGCGCGACGGGCCGGAGGTGCGCTCGGGCGAGATACCCCACGGAGGACATCCAGACCGAGGTCTTCCTGATGCCGGCCGCCTCGCACGTCGAGAAGGACGGCCACTTCACCAACACGCAGCGGCTGCTGCAGTGGCACGACAAGGCGCTCGAGCCGCCCGGCGACGCGCGCTCGGAGCTGTGGTTCATGCATCACCTGTTCAAGCGCGTGCAGGCGCACTACGAGGGTTCCGACGCCGATCGCGACTGGCCGATCGTGAATCTCGAGTGGGACTACCCCGAGGTCGGCGAAGATCCGCGATCCGGACGCCGAGGCCGTGTTGCGCGAGATCAACGGCTACGACGTCGAGAGCGGCGCGCCGGTGGCGGGGTTCGACGGCGCTGCGCAGAACGACGGCTCGACGGCGTGCGGGTGCTGGATCTACTCCGGCTGCTACGCGGACGGCGTCAACCAGACGCGGCGGCGCGAGCCCGGCGACCTCGACGCCCCGGGCGGCTGGGTGTCGCCCGAGTGGGCATGGGCGTGGCCGGCCAACCGCCGCATGCTCTACAACCGCGCCTCGGCCGACCCCGAGGGCAAGCCGTGGTCGAGAGCGCAAGCGCTACGTCTGGTGGGACGCGGCCGAGGAGAAGTGGGCGGGCTACGACGTCCCGGATTTCCCGGCGGACAAGCCGCCGGACTACAAGCCGGCGCCGGACGCCATGGGGATGGACGCGATCGCGGGCACCGACCCGTTCATCATGATGGCCGACGGCAAGGGCTGGCTGTACTCGCCCGCCGGCCTACTCGACGGCCCGATGCCGACGCACTACGAGCCGTTCGAGTCGCCGGTGACCAACCTGCTGTACCCGGAGGTCGGTTCCAATCCGGCGTCGCTGACCTGGAACCGGCCGGAGAACCCGCTCCCACGCTACGGGCGACCGCGCTACCCGATCGTGGCGACGACGTTCCGGCTCACCGAGCACCACACGGCCGGCGGGATGAGCCGCAACCTGCCGTGGCTCAACGAGCTGCAGCCCGAGATGTTCGCCGAGATCGACCCGATCCTCGCGGCCCGAGCGCGGGATCGAGGACGGCGGCTGGATGGTGGTCGAAACCGAGCGCGCGGAGATCGAGGCGCGCGCCCGCGTCACCGAGCGGATGCGGCCGTTGCGCGTCGATGGCCAGCAGGTCCACCAGGTCGCGCTGCCGTGGCACTGGGGCTTCGGGATGCTCTCGCCGGGCGACAGCGCCAACGACCTCGGCATGATCGTGGCGACCCGAACGTCTCGATCCAGGCGGACAAGGCGTTCACCTGCAACGTCCGGGCCGGTCGCCGCACGGCGCGAGACGACCGAGAAGCTCAAGGGCGTGCACGTGGCGAGCCGCACCGACCCCTCGCACGACGCCTCATCGGAAGGACACCGCGACGTCATGACCGAGATCGCCATCCAGCGCGACGGACGTCCAGCGGATGGGCTTCTTCACCGACACGACGGTGTGCATCGGCTGCAAGGCGTGCGAGGTCGCCTGCAAGCAGTGGAACGACCTGCCCTCCGACGGCGGCACGTTCCGCAAGGGCGGCTCGTACGACCACACCGGGCGGCTGTCGGGCAGCACGTGGCGTCACGTGCGCTTCGTCGAGCTCGCCGACGCGGGCGGCGGCGTCAGCGAGGAGGAGATCCCGGATCTGGTCGCGTGGGCGGAGGAGAAGGTCGCCGAAGACGGTCCGATCGACGTCGAGGCCGCCGTCGCCGCGTTCGACAACTGGGTCTTCATGTCCGACGTCTGCAAGCACTGCACGAACGCCGGCTGCCTCGACGCGTGCCCGACCGGCGCGCTGGTCCGCACGGAGTTCGAGACCGTCGTGCTCCAGCCCGAGTCTGCAACGGCTGCGGCTACTGCATCCCCTCGTGTCCGTTCGGCGTCGTCGACCGGGTGCCCGAGGACGGCCGCGCGCCAAGTGCACGCTCTGTTACGACCGCCTCGAGGACGGGCTCGAGCCCGCGTGCGCGAAGGCGTGCCCGACCGACTCGATCCAGTTCGGCCCCTACGACGAGCTCGTCGAGGTCGCCTCGCGGCGCGTCGCGGCGCTGCACGCGCGTGGCGTCGAGGGCGCCTACCTCTACGGCGCCGGCGACGAGCCGCCGATCAGCTCGCCGGTGGGCTCGGCGCGTTCTTCCTGCTGACCGAGAAGCCCGAGCGCTACGGGCTGCCGGCGCAGGCCGACTCGCCGATCCAGGAGAACGTCGTGCCCGCCACGATGGCCGCCATGGGCGCGGGCTGCTGGCGGCGGCGGGCGTGGCGGCCGCTTCCTGTGGGAGAAGGCGCGGTGAGCGACGAGCGCGATGGATCGGAAGCCGGCGACGGCACGCCCGCCTCGCCCGAGTTCGGCGAGAAGACCGGCGAGAAGGTCGCGCTCGCACATCGGCGAGTGGAGGGACGGCCGGTGGTCCTACCTCTACGGGCGAGGAACGGGCTACACGGGGCCGGAGGCCGACCTCGAGGACGTCCGGGCGGCGGCGAAGGCGGCGCGCGAGGGCGAGCTGCCGAAGATCATCCAGGGGCCGATCATCAACCCGCCGGTGTGGACGTGGGAGGTCCGCTCTACTTCTGGTTCGGCGGCATCGCGGCGGGCTCGTCGTTCGTGGCGCTCGCCTGTGACCTGACCGGCGACGAGCGATCGGCGGCGGTGGCGCGCAAGGTCGCGCTCGGCGCGCTCGCGCCGTCGCCGGCGCTGCTGGTCCTCGACCTCGGGCGCCCGGAGCGCTTCGTGAACATGCTGCGGATCTTCAAGCCGCGCTCGCCGATGTCGATGGGTGCGTGGGCGCTGACGCTGTTCGGCAACCTGCGGCGGCCGCGGTCGGCGCCGACCTGCTCGGGCGCCGCCGACTCGCGCAGCGGATCGGCGGCGCGAACGCGATTGTCGGCGGCTACCTCGGCTCCTACACGGGCGTGCTGCTCGCCTCCACCGCGGTGCCGGTGTGGGCGCGCTCGCGACTGTTCCTCGGCCCGATCTTCGTCTCGACCGCCGCGGCGACCGGAGCGGCCGCCTGCCGCCTGGCGCTCGTCGCAGACGGGCTGCCGGTCGGCCACCCGACGCGGCGCGCGCTCGGCACGGTCGAGACCGGCGCGATGGCGTCCGAGCTGATCCTGTCGATCGTCAACGAGAAGCGGCTCGGCGAGCTCGCCTCGGGGCTCGAGGAGGGGCGGCCCGGCACGCTCTTCAAGCTCGCGAAATGGTCGGTGCGGGCCGGCCTCGCGCTGCGCTTCGCGCGCGGCCGAGGGCCTGGGTGCACCACATCGCGAGCGTGCTCTACCTCGCCGCGGGTCTCGCCTTCCGCTACGCCTGGGTCGGGGCAGGACGGCGCTCGGCGCAGCACGAGAAGTCGTGGCGAAGATGGCCGCGGAGGAGGACTAGGCGACCGGGGCGAGCGGGCCGGTGCCGGCGACGTCGCTGACGAGCGCGGCGGCGCGCTCCTCGGTCCAGCGCCCGGACTCGGCGAGGTGCGCGGCGAGCGCGGTCACGTCGTCGAGCGCGGCAATCACATGATCGTCGGGCCCGGAGGCGAAGATCAGGGTGTCGGCCGCGTCGCGGATCCGCTCCTGCTCGTCCGCCAGCAGCTTGGCTGGCCCGAGATCTTCGAGCGTCTTGACGATGCGGCCATAGGCCTGGGTGCGTTCGCTGTTCATGTGCTGAAACTCACTTCCTGGCGTACTCACTTGTCGTCAGTCTAGGAGCGCGACTTGAGGCTTTTGATACGGATCCCTGAGGGCGATCCCCTAGGGGGAATTCCCAATTGGCGCAGCCACGCGGTTCAGGCAGCCTGCTGAGCGTCCCCTCCCCGCAGACTGGATTCCTTCGATGAGCGACACCCCCACACCTCCTGAGAACCCCGACGAGCCGCAGCCCGTGACCTCCGGCGATCCGCTCGGCGAGGGCGCTGAGCCGCCGCGCGAGGAGATCCCAACGGATCCCCCAACGGATCCGCCGACCGGCCCGACGCAGCCGATGGCCGCCGGGCCGCAGCCGCGCCGGCTGACGCGCTCGTCCTCGGACAAGGTGATCGGCGGCGTCGCCGGCGGCCTCGGCCGCTACTTCGATATCGACCCGATCATCTTCCGCATCGGCTTCGTGGTCCTCATGCTCGCCGGCGGCGCCGGCCTGCTCGGGTACCTCGCCGCCTGGCTGTTCGTCCCGCCGGACCCGGTGGCCGGTCAGGAACCCGCCGATCGCAGCCGCACGGCCACGATCGTGGGTGCTGTCGTCCTCGTGCTCGCCGCGTGCGTGCTGATCGGTCCAGGCCTGTTCTTCGTCGCGCCGCCGCTGATCGGCCTCGCGCTGATCGGGCTCGTCGGCGTGCTGCTGTGGCGGGCCGCCGGCGGCCCCGAGGGCGGCGGCAGCCCAGCCGCGAAGGTCGGCCTCGGCCTGCTGCTGATCGTCGTCACCCTCGCCGGTTTCGTCGCCGTGGCGGTCGGCGCCGCTGCGGGTGGTGGCGCGGTGATCGCCGGCCTCGTGATCGCGGTCGGCGTCGCGCTGGCCGTGTCGGCGTTTCTTGGCGGCCGCCGCTGGCTCGTGCTGCCCGCGCTGATCCTCGCCATCCCGCTCGGCTTCGTCGCCGCGGCCGGGATCGACGTCGACGGCGGCGTCGGCGACCGCGACTACCAGCCGACCTCGGTGGCCGAGCTGCGCGACGGCTACGAGCTGGGCATCGGCGAGCTGCGCCTCGACCTCACCCAGGTGGATCTCCCGCCCGGCCGCACGCCGCTGAAGCTCGACATCGGCATCGGCAGCCTTCGCGTCGTCGTGCCGGATGACGTCTGCGTCGCCTCCAACGTTCGCGTCGGCGCCGGGTACGCCCGCGTGCTCGACCGCGACAGCGGCGGCCTCGACGTCGACTGGCGCCGCAGCCCCGCGGACACCGGTGGCGTCAAGCGGCTGGTGATCGACGGTGACGTCGGCATCGGCGAGCTCCAGGTGGTCAATAACAGGTCGGAGTTCACCGACTGGGAGCACGACGATCGCTTCGACCAGCGCTTCCAAGACCACGGCCCGTTTGACAACCGGTCTGAAGTGATCCCCGACTCGGACGCCAACTCCGCGTGCTTGGAGGCCGCATGAACGCGCGCGACTTCGACCCCGCCTCGCTGGTCGCCGGGCTCGCCGTGTGCGCGCTCGGCGTCCTGCTCCTGCTCGACCAGACGGACGCGATCGATCTCCGCTTCGGCTACCTGTGGCCCGCGCTGCTCGGCACGATCGGCACGATCCTGCTCGCGGTTGGGCTCACCGGGAAACGTCGCTGAGCGAGACTGCCAACATGGCGGGCATGAGCGCGCTGGAGCAGCCGGCCGCAGCGCCGCCGCCGCTGCGCCGGGACCGGGACGGTGCCATCGTCGGTGGCGTCTGCGCCGGTCTCGGGCGGCGGCTCGGGATCGACCCGATCGTCCTGCGGATCGTCTTCATCGCGGCGAGCGCGGCGGGCGGCCTCGGCATCTTCGCCTACCTGCTGGCGTGGGCGCTGCTGCCCGCGGTCGGCGAGTCGCGCGCGACGCCGCTGCGCGTGCCAGGCAGCCGCGACTCATGGAGCGTGGCGTCCGGCATCGGGCTGCTGATGCTTGCCCTCCTGATGCTGTTCCGCGAGTGGGGCCTGTGGATCGGCGATGGGCTCGTGTGGCCGGTCGTGCTCGCAGCCTCCGGCGGCGCGCTGATCTGGCGCCAGTCGGCGCGGGCCGCCGATCCCGCGCCGGCGGCAGCCGAGCACGCGGAGCGCACGCGCTCGGGCGGCGACGCGCTCGGCCGGGCGGCGCTGGGTGTCGCGCTCGTGGTCGGCGCCGCGCTGCTCTTCCTCTACTTCAATGACGCGCTCGCGCCCGCACGCGACGTCCTGCTGCCGGTGGTCGTCGTGCTCGTGGCGGGTGCGCTGATCCTCGCGCCGTGGTGGATCCGGCTCGTGCGCGGGCTCGCGGACGAGCGCGCGGAGCGCGTGCGCTCGCAGGAGCGCGCCGAGCTCGCCGCGCATCTGCACGACTCGGTGCTGCAGACGCTGGCGCTGATGCAGCGCCAGGCGGACAACCCGCGCGAGGTCGCGGGGCTCGCCCGCCGCCAGGAGCGCGAGCTGCGCGCGTGGCTCAACGGCGGCCGGCCGTGGGGCGAGCGCTCGACGTTCGCGGCCGCGCTCGAGCTGGCGGCCGCCGAGGCGGAGGAGGCGCACGGCGTGGCCGTCGACGTCGTCGCGGTCGGCGACCATGCGCTCGACGACGACGCCGAGGCGCTCGTCGCCGCCGCGCGCGAGGCGATCGTCAACGCCGCCAAGTTCGGCGGCGGCAACGCCGTGCAGGTCTACGCCGAGGCCGACGAGGACCGGGTCGAGGTGTTCGTGCGCGACCGCGGGCCCGGCTTCGACCCCGGCGCCGTGCCCGCCGACCGGCGCGGCGTGCGCGAGTCGATCGTCGGGCGCATGCAGCGCCACGGCGGCGAGGCGATCATCAACTCGGTGCCGGGCGAGGGCACCGAGGTCGAGCTGAGGCTGCTGCGGCCATGAGCGTGGAGAACCCCAGCGTCGTCATCGTCGACGACCACCAGCTCTTCCGCTCCGGGGTGCGCGCCGAGCTCGACGGGCTCGTCGAGGTGCTCGCCGACGCGGCGACGGTCGAGGAGGCGGTCCGCTGCATCGTCGAGCTCGAGCCCGACGTCGTGCTGCTCGACGTGCAGATGCCGGGCGGCGGCGGCGTTCAGGTCATCCGCGACGTCGCACTCAAGCGCCCGGCCCAGCGCTTCCTCGCGCTGTCGGTGTCCGACGCCGCCGAGGACGTGATCGCGATCATCCGCGCCGGCGCGCGCGGCTACGTGACCAAGACGATCTCCGGGCCCGAGCTCGCCGATGCGGTGCGCCGGGTCGCGGGGGGCGACGCGGTGTTCTCGCCGCGGCTCGCGGGTTTCGTGCTCGACGCGTTCGCCGGCGGCGGTGGTGCCGCGCCCGCGCCCGCTGCCGTCGACCCCGAGCTCGACCAGCTGACCGCGCGTGAGCGCGAGGTGCTCCAGCACATCGCCCGCGGCTACATGTACAAGGAGATCGCGGTGAGGCTCCATATCTCCGCCAAGACGGTGGAAGCGCACGTGTCCGCGGTGCTGCGGAAGTTGCAGCTCTCCAACCGCCACGAGCTCAGCCGCTGGGCCGTGGAGCGCCGCCTCGTCGACTAGATCACGGTCGAACGCACGTCCAGGGTGGACAAACGTCCTAGTACGAAAATCAAGAGAACCGCTGCGCCGCGCCGATAGGGAGGCGATCCCTCAGGTGTCCCCCCTCGTTCGAAAGGAACGGCAAACAACATGCAGCGCGTTTCTGCTCTCTGGCAGGCGTCCCCCCGGAAGCTTGTCGGCGCACTCTTCATCCTGATGATGGTCGCCATGATGGCCGTCGCTTCAGGCGCCAGCTTCACCTCGACCTCGGCCAACGTCGGCAACATCGTCACGGCCGGCACGCTCGAGCACAGCAACGTCACCGGCAACACTGATCACACGATCCTCAACGTCGCCGACCTGATGCCCGGCCACTCGGACACGGGCACCGTCACGCTGAAGAACACCGGCGACGGCGACGGCGTCCTCACCGTCGACAAGAGCAACCTGGTCAACTCGAACCCGGCGCTGCCCTTCTCGTCGAAGCTGATGCTGAAGATCCAGGACGTCACCGACCCGGTCAACCCGGTCGACATCTATGACGGCCGCCTCGGCACGATGGGCTCGCAGGCCATGGGCACCGTTGCCCCGAACGCCGAGCGCACGTTCCTGTTCACGGTCGAGTTCCCCGACGGCGGCACGCCCTCGAGCGCGACCACTGGCGACAACCGCTACAAGAACGCTCAGACCCAGGTGGATTACAACTGGGAGATGGTCAGCGCGTAATGACCCGGTCGTCCGCGACCATCGTGACTCGAGCCCGCAGGCTGGCCCAAGTGGCCGGCCGCGGGCTCATGTCCGTTCTGCTGCTGCTCACCGTGGCGGCAGTGGCGGTCACGTTCCTCCCCGGGCTGCTGGGCTACCAGCGCTACGTCCTGGTCGGCAGCTCGATGGAGCCGAACATCCACCGGGGCTCGCTCGTCTTCGATGAGGTCGTGCCCGTCGCGCAGCTGCGCAAGGGCGACGTCATCACCTACGTCCCGCCGGGACGCTCGCAGCCGGTCACCCACCGGCTCATCTCCGTCAAGCACCCGAAGCAACTGCACGGCCGTGCGCTGTTCCGCACCCAGGGCGACAACGTCCCGGATCCGGACATGCGCGCCTTCACGCTCGACAAGCCCACGCAAGCTCGCTACAGCTTCTCGGTCCCGTATCTGGGGTGGGTCTTCGTCGCGCTCGGCACGCCGCAGCTGCGGCTCTTCCTCTTGGTGGTGCCGGCGCTGTTGATCGCGCTGGCCATGGTCGCGCGACTGTGGCGGGAAGGCGGCAGACTTGCCGCCGAGCGCGCACAGCTCGCCGCCGCCGCTGAGCACGAGGCAGCATGAGATGCGCGGGCCCGGGGCAGCCATCGCGACACTGATCTTTGCGCTGGCCATCGCGGCCGGCGCTTTTGCCTTGCCGAAGGACGCCGAGCTCGGCCGCATGGCGGCCAGCGGCCCCGTCACCCTCTCCTCCTCGCGCGCCGGCGTCGCCCTCCTCCACGGCGAGAACATCATGCCCGGCGACAGCGTCACCGGCCTGATCACGCTCAACAACAAGGGCGACAAGCCCGGCAGCCTCGCGCTCATGCTGAGCGGCCTGCGCGACCGCCCGGGCCTGTACGGCGGCCGCCTCTCGAGCGTCCTGCGCCTGCGCATCGACGACCTCACGACCGGCGCCGCGCCGGTCGAGACCACCCTCGCGCGCACCACGCCGCTCCCGCTCGCCGACCTCCGCGGCCGCCAGGCCCGCACCTACAAGGTGACCGCGACCTTCCCGGACACCGGTATCCCCGCCGGCCCCGGGCTGGGCGACAACGCCCAGCAGGGCTCGAGCGTCGAGATCGCGATGACCTGGCAGCTGAACGAGAAGGCACCGCCCGTGCCGAAGCCACCGGTCAGGCCCGTGACGCCGCCCGCCCCCGGTGTCTTCCCCGCCCCGGCGCCCACGCCGAGCGGCCAGCCGCCGCGGCTCGTGACGCTGCGCGTGCCCGCCCAGCGCGTCCTCAAGCCGCGCAAGCTCAAGGTCTACGCCTCCTGCGAGCTCCGGTGCAAGCTCCAGTTCAACGCCAAGATCGACAACGCGCCGAAGCCGGCCAAGAAGGGCCGCAAGGGCCATAAGGGCAAGAAGGCCCAGAAGCGCCGCGTGATCATGGGCCGGAAGGTGATCAAGAAGCAGAAGCGCTGGGTGACGCTCAAGCGCGTCGGCAAGGAGAAGCGCTACTACCTCAAGCTCACCAAGAAGGCGGTCAGGAAGCTCAAGAAGCAGCTGCACCGCAAGGGCCGCGTCGGCATCACGGTGACCGCCCGGATGCGCTCCGTGATGGGCAACCGCGTCGTCAAGCGCCGCATCGTCATGCGGACGTACAAGAAGGGCGAGCGCGCGAAGCCCGCACCGCTGCGCTGACGCACGCCGCGAGGCGTGCGCGCGCGCCTGTCCGGGCAAACCCCATGGGACATGGCGCGTACGCAGGCGGCGACGAAATCGACGACGGGCAACGGGGTTCCGCGCGAGCTGACCGCCGGGCCGCCTGAGGGCGTCCCGCGCGGGCTCGTCGTCACAGCGGCGTGGACCTGGCGGGTGCTGCTGCTCGCGGTCGCGCTCTACGTGGTCGGCGTGGTGGCGGGCAAGCTGCTGCTCGTCGTGCTGCCGCTGGCCGTCGCGCTGCTGCTCGCGACGCTGCTCGTCCCGCTCGCGCACCGGTTGCGCGACCGCGGGATGCACCCGAGCGCGGCGTCTTTGGTGGTGGTGATCGGCGGGATCGCGCTGATCGCGATCGTGCTGACGCTCGTCGTGCCGCCGTTCGTGTCCGAGCTCGGCGAGGTCGGGTCGAACGTCGAGAGGGGCAGCCGCAAAGCGGGCGAGCTGCTGCGACCGCTCGGCGTCTCGCAGGCCGAGGTCGACAAGGCGATCGACGACGGCGTCAAGTCGCTCAAGGGCAGCGGCGGGAAGCTCACCGGCGGCGCCGTCTCCGGCGCGCTGGCGGCGCTCAACGTGCTCGCCGCGGTCCTGCTCACCCTCGTGCTGACGTTCTTCTTCGTCAAGGACGGGCGGCAGATGTGGACCTGGATCGCCGATCTGTGCGGCCGCCACCGCCCGGCGGCGGAGGAGCTCGGGGAGCGCATCTGGCGCGTGCTCACCGGCTACGTGCAGGGGATCGCACTGGTGGCGCTGATCGACGCGCTGCTGATCGGCGGCGCGCTGCTCGTGCTCGGCGTGCCGCTCGCGATGCCGCTGACCGTCCTGACCTTCATCGCCGCGTTCTTCCCGGTCGTCGGAGCGGTCGCCATCGGGCTCGCGGCGGTGCTCGTCGCGCTCGTCGCCAAGGGCGGGCTGGCCGCGGCGATCATGGCGATCTGGATCGTCGTCGTGCAGCAGCTCGACGGCAACGTGATGCAGCCGGTGCTCGTCGGGCGCAAGCTCGAGCTGCACCCGGTCGTGGTGCTGCTCGCGCTGACGGCAGGCGGCGTCGTCGCAGGCCTCGTCGGCGCGTTCCTCGCCGTGCCCCTCGCCGCGGTGGCGGGGGCCGTGATCTCCTTCGCTCGCTCGGGCTAAGCGGCTGCTGCGGCCTCCGGCGCCGCCACCGTCCCACGCACCAGGTCCGCGGCCTTCTCCGCGATCATGATCGTCGGCGCGTTGGTGTTGCCGCGGGTCAGCGTCGGCATCACCGAGGCGTCGACCACGCGCAGGCCGTCGATGCCCTGGACGCGCAGCTCGGCGTCGACCACCGAGCCCATCGCGCAGGTGCCGACCGGGTGGTAGAGGTGGTGGCCCTTGGCGCGGACGTGCGCGCGGATCGCCTCGTCATCGTCGCCGTCCGGGACCTCGTAGGGCCCGCGCTCGTAGCCCTTCAGCGGCGACTGCTCGCGGATCTCCAGGCACTTGCGGATGCCGGCGAGCTGGACCGCCCAGTCCTCCTCGGTGCCGAGGAAGTTGGTGAGGATCTTCGGCTTGTCGGCCGGGTCGGCGGAGCGCAGCGAGACGCGCCCGCGGGCGCTCGGCTTGACCACGCACGCGCCGTAGGAGTAGGCGTGGTCAAACGGCTCCATCAGGCCCTCGTCGGCGAACATCACGGGCGCGAAGTGGAACTGGATGTCGGGCGCGTCGATGCCATCGCGCGAGCGCCAGAAGCCGCCGGACTCGGCGATGTTGGAGGTCAGCGGGCCGCGGCCCTGCGTCTGCAGGAGCGCGACGTTCTCCGCCGTCTCGGCCGTCTCGAGCGTCGTCGGGTCGTCCGTGAACAGGATGATCCCGGCGTTCAGGTGGTCCTGCAGGTTGCCGCCGACCGCGGGCTGGTCGAGCCGCACGTCGATGCCGAGCGCGGATAGCTCGTCGGCGGGGCCGATGCCGGAGAGCATCAGCAGCTGCGGCGATTGGTAGGCGCCGGCGCAGAGGATGACCTCGCGGGAGGCCTCCAGCGCGGTCGGCGCGCCGTCGACGATCGCCTCGACGCCGGACGCGCGGGTGCCGTCGAGCAGCACGCGCGTGACGAACGCCATCGGGATCAGCGTCAGGTTCGGGCGCTCCAGCACGGGGTGCAGGTAGGCGACCGCGGTCGAGCAGCGCATGCCGTTGCGCTGCGTCATCTGGTACCGCCCGACGCCGTCCTGCTCGCCGGTGTTGAAGTCGTCGACGGTGTTCAGCCCGGTGGCCGCGGCGGCCTCGACGAAGGCGTCCGCGAGCGGGTGCATCGAGTGCGAGTCGGAGACGCTCAGCGGGCCGCCGGCGCCGTGGAACTCGGAGGCGCCGCGCTCGTTGTCCTCCGCGCGCTTGAAGTAGGGGAGCACGTCGTCCCAGCCCCAGCCGGCGTTGCCGAGGTCGCGCCACTCGTCGTAGTCGCGGCGGTTGCCGCGGATGTAGATCATCGCGTTGAGCGAGGAGGAGCCGCCGAGCACGCGGCCGCGCGGGAGGTAGACGTTGCGGCCGTCGAGCTCGGGCTCCGGCTCGGTCGAGAAGTCCCAGTCGAACGGTGTCTTGTAGAGCTGGGAGAACGCCACGGGGATGTGGAGGCCCTCCTCGGTGTCCGGCGGGCCGGCCTCGATGAGGCAGACGGAGGTGTCCGGGTCCTCGGACAGGCGGTTGGCCAGCACGCAGCCGGCCGAGCCGGCGCCCACGATCACGTAGTCGTACATGCGCCCGATCCTGCCGGGCGGGGACGCTCAGCGCAACCGGCGGAACCGGAAAGTACCCCGGTGGTCAGCGCCCGGAACCCGACGTGCGCATCGACTGCCCGACCGCGCGCTCGCCGAGCCGGTAGCGCTCGGGCATCGGCTCACCCCCGCGCAGCGCGGCGGCCATCCGCTCCGCCATCGCCGGCCCGTGCTTGAAGCCGTGGCCGGAGCCACCGCCGAGCAGCCACACGGTCGGATGCTCGGGGTGCGGCGCGGCGATGAAGTGCGAGTCCGGGGAGAGCTCGTAGCGGCAGCTCGTGGAGGACTTCAGCGGCGCGTCGGCGAGCGCGGGGAAGCGGCGCGCGAAGTAGTCGCGGATCCAGCGCTCGTTGTCCGGGTTGGTCTGCGGGAGGTCGTCGTCGGGCGCGAGCGCTGGGCCCTCGAAGTCGGGCGCGCCTTTGACCCCGAGGTCGTCGAGATCGCCGGTGCCGTACACCGCGGCGTCGTACTCGACCCAGCCGGGCGCATGCGCCCACGGTTCGCCGCCGTCCATGAAGAAGAGGTCCTGGCGCGTCGTCGTGATCGTGGCCAGGCCAGGGAAAAGGTGGGGCAGCCAGCCGCCGCAGGCCCAGACGACGGCGTCGGCCTCGAGCCGCTGGCCCTCGGCGACGTCGCAGACGCGGCCGGGGGTTGCTTCGCCGACGATCACGGCGTCGCCGTCGGGCGTCGCGCGCCCGCGGACGAGCCTCGCGCCGTGCTCGTGGGCCTGCGCGGCGAGCGTCTGAATCGCCCGCTGCGCCCGCAGCACGCCCGCCTCCGGCTCGTGCAGCAGGAACTCGAGGTCGTCGCCGCGGAAGCTCGGGTACAGCCGCGTGCCCTCGTCGGGGCTCAGCCGCTCGACCGGGATGTCCTGCGCGCGCATGGTCGCCTCCGACGCCGCCTCCCAGCCGTCGGCGCGGCTCGCGAACCACACGAGGCCGCACTCGATCAGCAGGTCGGCGCCGGATTCGGCCTCGAGCTCGCGCCACAGCGTGCGCGCGCGGCGGGCCGACTCCGTGTAGCCGGGGTCCGCGCCATGGCCGCAGCGGATCAGGCGTGTCTCGCCGCCCGAGGTCGCGCGGCGGTCGCCGGGCTCGAACTGGTCGACGAGCGTGACCTGCACGCCCTCGCGCGAGAGCCACCAGGCGAGTGAGGCACCGAACGTGCCTGCGCCGACGATCACGATCGAGTCCATGGCAGGTCCGGACGCTACCGTGCCGCGAATGCTCGCCCTGGCCGCCGCCGCCGCGTCGCTCCTGTTCGGCCACTCCGCGCAGGACCGGCCGCTGCGCGCGGAGCGCGTCGGCACCGGGCCGGTGAAGGTGCTGGTCGTCGGCTCGATCCACGGCAACGAGACCGCGGGGCGCGCCGTGCTCGCGCGGCTGCGCAAGGCGACGCCGCCGGAGGGCGTCGAGCTGTGGCTCGTCGACTCGGTCAACCCCGACGGCGTGCGCCGCGGCACGCGGCAGAACGCGCGCGGCGTCGACCTCAACCGCAACTTCGGCCGCCGCTGGGCCGGGGGCGGGCGCGCGTTCGACACCTACTTCCCAGGCCGCGGAGCGTTCTCCGAGCCGGAGTCGCGCGCGGTGCGGCGGCTCGTCAAGCGGATCCGCCCGGCGGTGACGGTCTGGTACCACCAGCACATGCGGCTGGTGAACCTGTCGTCGGGCGCCGACCCCCGCGTGGTGCGCGGCTACGCCCGCCGTGTCGGCCTGCCCGCGCGGCCGCTGCCGAACTACCACGGCACCGCCACGAGCTGGCAGAACCATACGTTCCCCGGGACGAGCTCGTTCGTCGTCGAGCTGCCGGCCGGGCCGCTCTCCGCCGTCTCCGCGCGCCGCCATGCGCAGGCGGTGCTGGCCGCCGCGCCGACCGCCGTCGCCGCGCAGGCGCGCCCGCGGATCGTCTGGCGACGGATCCCCTTCGGCGCGACCCGCCGCGCCCAGACCCGCGCGTACGCCAAGCGCCACTACGGCACCTCGACCGCCACGCTGCGGCCGAAGGTGATCGTCGAGCACTTCACCGCCTCGTCGACCTTCTCGTCCGCGTTCAACACGTTCGCCGCCAATGCCCCCGACGTCGAGCTGCACGAGCGGCCGGGCGTGTGCTCGCACTTCATCGTCGACAAGGATGGGACGATCTACCAACTCGTGTCGCTGAAGCTGATCTGCCGCCACACCGTCGGCCTCAACGACCGCGCGATCGGAATCGAGCACGTCGGCATGTCCGACGGCGAGGTCTTGGGCCGGCCGAAGCAGCTCCGCGCGTCGCTCGCGCTCACGCGCTGGCTGCAGTCGCGCTACGCGATCAAGACGCGCGACGTCATCGGCCACGCCGAGAGCCTGTCGAGTCCCTACCACCACGAGCGGGTCGCTCGCCTGCGCACGCAGACGCACGGCGACTTCGCCCGCCCGGCGATGCAGCGCTACCGGGGGAAGCTGTGAGCGAGATCGTCCTCGTCCGCCACGGGGAGACCGAGTGGAGCCGCTCCGGGCAGCACACCGGCGTCACCGACCTCCCGCTGCTCCCGGAGGGCGAGGAGCAGGCGCTCACGGTCGCGCCGAAGCTTGCCGGGCGCGAGTTCGCGGTCGTCCTCAGCTCGCCGATGCAGCGGGCCCGCCGCACCGCCGAGCTGGCCGGCTTCGGCGACCGCGCCGAGGTCGACGAGGATCTGCGCGAGCGCAACTACGGCGTCTACGAGGGCCGCACCACCAAGGAGATCCGCGTCGAGCAGCCCGGCTGGGACGTCTGGCGCGACGACATGCCCGAGGGCGAGACGCTCGACGAGCTCGCCGCGCGCGCCGATCGCGTGATCGAGCGCGCGCTGGCCGCCGACGGCGACACGCTCGTGTTCGCCCACTCGCACCTGCTGCGGGAGCTCGGCGCGCGCTGGATCGGGCTCGCGCCGGACGGCGGCGGCAAGCTCACGCTCGGCACCGCGGCCGTGTGCGTGCTCGGGTTCGAGCGCGAGCGGCGGGTGCTGCGGGCATGGAACATGTAATCGAGTCGACGTTCAACTCGCTGGTCGACGACGTCGACTACCCGATGTTCATCGTCACCGTGTGCGCCGGCGGCGAGCGCTCCGGCTGCCTGATCGGCTTCGCCACCCAGGCGAGCATCGACCCGTCGCGCTTCCTCGTCTGCCTGTCGCACACCAACCGCACCTACCGCGTGGGGCGCGACGCCGAGCTGCTCGGGGTCCACTTCGTGCCCGAGGAGGAGGCCGCGCTCGCCGAGCTGTTCGGCGGCGAGACGGGTGACGAGGTCGACAAGTTCGAGCGCTGCTCGTGGCGCGCTGGGCCGGGCGGCACGCCGCTGCTCGACGCCTGCCCGAACCGCTTCGTCGGCCGCGTGCTCGAGCGCCTCGACGCCGGCGACCACGATGCCCTCCTGCTCGAGCCGGTGCTCGCCGAGCGCGGCACCGAGACCGACGAGTTCACGTTCCATCGCGCCAAGCGGATCGAGCCGGGGCACGAAGCCTGACACCTGCGTGTTTGCCCCTCACGGGGGAGTGGCTAGGCCAGAAAGGTCAGACCATTCTCCCCGGAGGTTTCCACATGATCCTGCGCATCGATCGGCTCCAGACCGAAATGCCGCCGCCGTCCGATCCCGACCCCGCCGGCGCCGCCGTGGTGCAGGAGCTGCTGGGCGGCAAGTTCGGCGAGATGTCGACCTTCATGAACTACACGTTCCAGTCGTTCAACTTCCGCAACCGCCAGGGAGCGCGGCCGTTCTACGACCTCGTCGCGAACATCGCCGCCGAGGAGTTCGGCCACATCGAGCTCGTCTCGACCGCGATCAACACGATGCTCACCGGTGCGGGCGAAAAGGGCAACCTGCCCAAGCCGGCCGACCTGCTCAACCCCCAGCACTTCGCTGCGGGCGGTGCGGGCACGCTGGTCCAGGACTCCAACGGCAAGCCGTGGAACGGCGACTACGTGACGTCGACCGGTGACCTGGTCGAGGACCTCGTGCACAACTTCTTCCTCGAGACCGGCGCGCGCAACGGCAAGCTCAAGGTCTACGAGATGGTCGACCACCCGGCCGCCCGCGCGCTGACGGGCTACCTGCTCGTCCGCGGCGGCGTCCACCAGGTCGCCTACGCCCGTGCCGTCGAGAACCTCACCGGCGCGGACCTGTCGAAGCTGTTCCCGGCGCCACGGATCCCGACCGAGAAGATCCCCGAGTGCCAGCCGCACATCAAGCGCGGCGAGCACACGAAGCTCTACCGCTTCTCGCAGAGCGACTATCACGAGCTGGCCGCGGTGTGGAACGGCACCCACCCCGAGACCGGTGACGACCTCGTCGTCGTCAACGACCCGCCGGAAGGCTACGCGCCGTTCGACCTCCCGTCACAGGAGGGCGTCTTCGCCCCGGACTACGAGCCGGAGGAGATCGCCGAGATCGCCGTCAAGCTGCGCAAGGCCGCCGGCCTTTCCGACGAGCCCACCGGCGTCGTCGCCAACGACACCAACGGCGTCATGGGCAGGATCAAGGAGGCGGTCTCCTAGTGGCGACCCTGACGAAGCTGGAGAGCAAGCTGGCCGAGGTGCTCGGCCTGGCGATGGCCGCCCAGGATGCCGTGCAGGAGGTGCGCGGCATGCTGGGCTCCGAGCACGCGGCGCTCGACAAGAAGCTCGAGCAGGCGCGCGAGGACGCGCGCGAGACGCAGGAGCGCTGCACCACGCTGGCCGGGACGTTCAACGGCAAGAAGACCGCGATCGTCGAGGAGGCCCGCGAGGTCAAGCAGGAGGCCACCGAGATGCGCGAGGCCTACCTCGCCGACGAGGAGGACCCGCTCGACGGCTTCGAGTTCCTCACGATGGCTGAGGCCGGCGAGGTCGGCCACTGGTCGATCGTGGCGAAGCTGAACGAGAAGGCCGGCAACGCCGAGCTGCGCACGCTGACCGACTGGGCGCTGCCGATCCAGCAGCGCCACCTGCAGGAGGTCCTCGACGGCTCGCTGAAGCTGGCCGCCGACGAGGATCCCGACGAAGAGGCCTAGCCGCTGTCGGCTACACCCCCGAGCGCAGATCCGCGAGTCGCTCGGGGGTGAAGCCGATCTCGTCGAAGCGCGCGGTCGTGCCCTCGCCGGTCGGCGACTGCACGAGGAAGCCGGCGCGCAACTCGGGCGCCTCGAGCGCGAAGTGACGGACGAAGCGCCACGGCTCGCCCTCGAGCCGGCCGTGCAACGCGACCGCGGGGCCGAGCCGCGAGATGCGCAGCCACACGGCGTCACCGGCGACCGCGAACGCGTTGGCGTCGTCGGAGAGCCCGTCGGTGATGACCGAGACGACGCCCGCCTCGCCCTGCGGCGACACCTCGAACGCGAGCTTCACCCAGCGGGCGTCACCCGCCCACAGCAGCAGCGCGCCCGCGTCGTAGGCGCCGCCGAACTCGCACTGCACGCGCGCGGAGAACTGGAAGTCACCCTCGACCGGGCCGAGCAGCCGCGGCGCGCCGGTCTCCGGCGCGCCGCCGGCCGGGTCGTGGAAGAGGTCGCAGCGCGCCGGCGCGGCAATCGTGAGCGGATCGGTGCTCCAGCTCGGGGGCGCGACGTCCCAGGCGAGGGGAGCGGGGAGGGGTGGGATGGCGATCGTGTCGGGCATTGACCGTCCAAGATAGGCTCGCGCCGTGACCAAGCTCGCCCTCGTGCTCGCCGCCGCGGCCCTCGCGCTGCTGCCCGCCACCGCCTCCGCCAAGCCGCAGATCTGCGATGCGGACGTCATCCAGCAGGCGCTCATCGACGCCGGCAAGCTGACCGCCGAGGACGTCGGCTTCGGGATGAAAGTCGACCTCGTCCGCTGCGGCGACGTCACCGCCGACGGCGACACGGACGCGCTGTTCACCGTCGCGAGCGGCGGCACCGCGGGCGACACGCACTTCGGCGTGCTGCGCGGCAAGGCGGACGGCTCGCCCGGCGCGCTCGCGCTCTACCGGGAGGGCTACAAGATCGGGATCGCGCGGCGCAACCGGCGCTCGTTCGCGGTGATCCAGCCGCACTACGCCGAGAACGAAGCGAACTGCTGCCCGAGCTCCTACCGGCTGCGGCGCTACACGTGGACCGGCAGCCGCTTCAAGGCCGGCCCGGTCAAGAAGCGCAAGACCGCCCCGCGGCGCTTCTACCGCTCCTAGCTCAGGCCGCGGGCAGGCGCTCGGCGCAGTAGCGGTCGACGACCACGTCGAGCCAGGCGCTCAGTGGCTGGCGCTCCGAGTCGTAGGCCGGGAGCTCGTCGAGCACGCGACCGAGCACCTGACTCGTCGCGCGCTCGGCCGCGAACACGCCGATCGACGCCCGCAGGCGCGAGAGCACCCGCTCGGACACGCGCCACCACAGCTCCGACACGGCCTCCGGGTCCCCGGCGACGCTGCGGTCGATCAGCTCGGGCAGGCCGGCGTCCTCGTAGGTGCGGCGCACGGGCTCCATCGGCTGGACGAGCCGCAGGTGGGGCGCCGCGCGATGCAGCTCCGGCGGGATCGCCCGCGCGGGATCGCGCTCCGCGATCGGGCGGTCGGCACGGTTCGCCGTGCGCCGCTCGACCATCACCGCGACCTCCGGTTCGCCGGCGAAGTGCTCGCGCAGCGGCGCCAGCAGGACGTCGGCCTGCTCGGCCGCCACGAGGCAGAAGACGCGTGGCCGTTGCTCGTCGATCAATGTCGTCGCTCCCATCCGTGGGTGTGCTCGCTCTCAGGAAAGCCGACCGCCGTCGGCGCCGCCACAGCCGAAGGTTCAGGGTCGAGGGGTATCTTCGGACGCAGAGGCAGACATGGAGGCCAAGCTCAGCGAGCTCCAGCGCTTATACGCCACGGCCCTGTTGATGGGCGACGAGATCGGGGCAGAGATCGCGATCCGCGACGCAATGGACGCGGGCGCGAGCACGGCGGAGATCGACGACGCGATCATCGCCCCGGCGCTATGGCTCGTCGGCGACCTCTGGGAGCGCGGCGAGATCACCGTCGCCGACGAGCACATCGCGACCGAGATCTCGATCCGCGTGCTCGCGCTCCAGCGCGAGGCGCAGCGGGTCGCGCACGCCCGGCGCGAGCAGCAGATCCTGCTGGCGGCGCCCGCCGGCGAGCTGCACGTGGTCGCGCTGCGGATGCTCGGCGGCCTCCTCCGCGAGTCCGGCTACGACGTGATGATGCTCGGCGCCGACGTCCCCGCCGCCGACCTGGCGTCCTCGGCGGAGCGCTACGAGGCGGACGTGGTCTGCCTGACCTCGACGCTGCCGGGAGGCATGGACCGGATCTGGGTCGCGATCGACGAGGTCCAGGAGCGCCGGCCGGAGGCGGGCTTCGTGGTCGGCGGCCGCGGCCTTGAACGCATGCGGTCAGAGCCGGGGATCAAGGTTTGCCAGCGCATCCCGGAGGCCGTCGAGGCGGTCGACGCGGTGGTCAAGCGCGCGGATCTGAACTGACCGACTCGCCGCCCCACTCCTCGGGGGCGACGTCGGCGAGCGTCTCGGAGAACGTCCACTGGTGGCCGGCGGGGTCCTCGGCGTGGTACTGCCGCTCGCCGTACTCGTAGTCGGTCGGCTCCATGACGATGCGGGCGCCGTGCGCCCGCGCGTGCTCGCAGTGGGCGCGCGCGTCGTCCACGCGCACGAGCACGGAGTGCGTGGCCTCGCCCGGACGCGGCGGACGCCGCTCGCCGCGGACGTCGCCGACGATCACCGCCCCGTCGCCGAAGCTGAGCTGGGCGCGGTGGTTCTCGCCGATCCGCACCCGCTCCTGGAACCCGAACGCGGTCTCGAGCCAGGTGACAGCGGCACGCACATCCGGGTAGATGAGGACCGGGACGACGGTGGCCGGCGGGATCGAGCGGTTCGGCTTCATCGCCTTTCAGCCTGACACGACGGGGGCAAAGCTCATGACTGGCAGCATCCATTCCGATCGCACGATCGCCGATTCACCGCTGTCGAACGGTGATCTCGCGCCGACCGAGGCGAACCGGCGGACATGGGGCACGTACGACTTCGCGGCGCTCTGGATCGGCCTGTCGATCGTCACGACCACCTACACGCTCGCGTCGGGCCTGATCGCGGCTGGCATGACGTGGTGGCAGGGGCTGCTGACGGTCTCGCTGGGCAATCTGATCGTCCTGATCCCGATGCTGCTCAACGCGCATCCGGGGACCAAGTACGGCATCCCGTTCCCGGTGCTCGTGCGCTCGAGCTTCGGCATCCGCGGCGCGAACGTCGCCGCGATGGCGCGCGCGCTCGTCGCCTGCGGGTGGTTCGGGATCCAGACGTGGATCGGCGCGCTCGCGATCGACACGCTGATGGTCACGCTGTGGAACGGCTGGGCCGACGTCGGCGGCCACAAGGCGATCGCGTTCGGGGCCTTCTGGCTCGTCGAGGTGGCGATCATCCTGCGCGGGATCGAGGGCATCCGCTGGCTCGAGCGGACCGCCGCGCCGCTGCTGATCGGCGGCAGCGCCGCGCTGCTGATCTGGGCGTTCGACGCGGGCGGCGGGATCGGCAACGTGTTCTCCGCCTCGTCGAAGCTGGTCACCGACGACCAGAGCTTCTGGGCGCTGTTCGCGCCCGGCCTGGCCGCCAACATCGGCTACTGGATCACGCTCTCGCTCAACATCCCGGACTTCACCCGCTACGCGCGCGACCAGAAGTCGCAGGTGGTCGGCCAGTCGCTCGCGATGCCGGCGACGATGACCGCGTTCTCGTTCGTCGGCATCGCGGTCACCGCCGCAACGATCGTCATCTACGGCGAGGCGATCTGGGACCCGGTGGCGCTCGTCGCGCGCCTGCTCGGCGACCTGCCGATCCTGCTGGTACTGGCGATGATCGTGATCGTCATCGCGCAGCTCTCGACCAACATGGCGGCCAACGTCGTCTCGCCGTCGAACGACTTCTCCAACCTGTCGCCCCGCCAGATCACGTTCCGCATGGGCGGTCTGATCACGGCGGTGATCGGGATCATCTCGCTGCCCTGGAAGCTGTACGAGGACGTCGGCGCCTACATCTTCACCTGGCTCGTCGGCTACGGCAGCCTGCTGGCGGCGTTCGCGGGCGTGATGATCGTCGACTACTGGATCCTGCGGAAGACGGTGCTCGACGTGCCTGACCTGTACCGGCCGGGTGCCGGCCGCTACTGGTTCAGCCGCGGCTACAACGTGCGCGCGCTGGTGGGCGTCGCGATCGGCGTGATCCCGGTGATCCCCGGCTTCCTGAACGCCGCGACGACGAAGGGCGGCGTGGTCGCCGACCCGACGTTCCTCGACCAGCTCTACCGCTACGGCGTGTTCGTCGCGTTCGGGCTGGCGGCGGTCTCGTACTACTTGATGGCGCAGACCGCGCCGAGCGAGGCGAGGTCGCCCGCGGTGGCGGAGGCGGACTGAAGCTCCTCACCTGGAACGTCGCCGGCCGTGTCGGCCGCCTGCCCGAGCAGGCGGCCGCGGTCGTCTCGGCCGGCGCCGACGTGGTCGCGCTGCAGGAGGTGACGCGGCGGACGCTGCCCGACTGGGAGGCGGCGCTCGCCGAGGCGGGCTACGCGCACCGGGCGAGCGCGGTCGACCTCGCCGCGCCCGAGCGCAAACGCCCGCTCGGCGTGCTGACCGCCGCTCGCGAGCCACTCGAGCGCCTGCCCGCGCCCGACGTCCCGTGGCCCGAGCGCGTGCTCTGCTGCGCGGTCGCCGGCGTCGAGGTGATCAACCTGCACTCGCCGATCGCGCCCGCACCCGACCTCGCCAAGGTCCGCACGCACGAGGCGGTCGCCGCCCACCTGGCGGCCAACCCGCGCTCGCCGCGGGTGTTGTGCGGCGACCTCAACACGCCCCGCCGCGAGCACGAGGACGGCAGCGTGCTGACGTTCGCCCACGACACGAACGGGCGCCTGCGCCCCGAGCGCGGCGAGCGCTGGGATGCCGCCGAGCGCGCGCTCGTGCACACGCTGCGCGACGAGCACGGCTGGGTCGACGCCTACCGCGCGCTCCACGGCTACGGCCACCGCGAGGCGAGCTGGACGTTCGCGCAGGACCGCGGCGGCTGGCGGCTCGACCACGTGCTCGTCCACGGCCTCACGCCGGTCGCGGCCGCCTACGCCCACGACTGGCGGAGACACGGTCTGAGCGACCACTCGGCCCTGATCGTCGACCTCGTACGCTGACGCGCGTGGAGGCCTTCCGCCGCCTGCTCCCCGCCCCGGCGGCGGACGTGCTGACCGCCGCCGACGTCGCGGCCGAGGTGCCCGGTCCGGCACCGGGCGAGCGACCGTTCGTCCTGCTCAACATGATCGCGACCGCGGACGGCCGCGCGACGATCGAGGGCCGCACGGCGCCGATCGCCAACCGCGCCGACTACGAGCTCTTCCACGCGCTGCGCGCCCGCGTCGACGCCGTGATGGTGGGCGCGGAGACGATCCGCGTCGAGGGCTACGGGCCGATGGAGCAGCTCGCGGTCGTGGTCTCCCGCAGCGTCGACCTGCCGACCGGCCGCGGCCTGCTCGCGGCGCCGGAGAACCGCGTGGTGATCGTCACCCCGTCACCGGACGCCGAGCTGCCACCGTGCGCGGCCAGCGTCAGCTACCTGCGCGAGTCCGACCTCGCCACGGCGCTGCAACGGCTGAAGGCCGAGCACGGCGTCGAGTCGATCGACTGCGAGGGCGGGCCGGGACTCAACGCGACGCTCCTCCCCGCGGGCCTCGTCGACGAGCTTCACCTCGTGATCGCGCCGAAGCTCGCGGGAGGCGACGACCCCCTGACCGTCTACAGCGGGCCCGGTCCGGTCGACCTCAGCCTGCTGTCGCTGCACGAGTCAGGCGGCTACCTGTTCGCGCGTTACGGGCTCGGCGCGTGAGCGCACCTCGCACCCGCTACGCCCGCAACGGCGACGTCTCGCTCGCCTACCAGGTGGCCGGCGACGGCCCGCACGACGTGCTGCTGGTCAACTCGTGGGTGTCGCAGATGGAGCACCTATGGACCGAGCCGCGGTTGGCGCAGATGTTCGCGCGCCTCACCTCGTTCGCGCGGCTGATCCAGTTCGACCGCCGCGGCAGCGGCATGTCGGACCGTGTGCCGCCGGCGCCACTGGAGGAGCAGATGGACGACGTGCTCGCGGTGCTCGACGCCGCCCGCTGCGAGCGGCCGACCGTGCTCGCCGAGACCGAGGGCACCGCGCTCGCCTGCCTGTTCGCGGCCACGCACCCCGAGCGCGTCCGCTCGCTCGCGCTGTTCGCGCCGATCCCGCGCATCGTCGCCGCGCCCGACTACCCGTGGGCGCACGACCCGGTGCGGCGCGAGACGTTCATCGAGCGCAGCCTCCGCGGTTGGGGGGAGGGCGTGACCCTCGACGCCACCGCGCCCAGGTTCTCGGGCGACGCCCAGCTGCGCGAGTGGTTCGGGCGCATGGAGCGGCTCGCGGTCGGCCCCGCCGCGGTCGAGCCGGCGATGCGCGTGATCGGCGACACCGACGTGCGCGACATCCTGCCGCTGATCCGCGTCCCGACGCTCGTCACCCGCCGCGAGGGCGACGACCGGATCGACCGCCGCCACAGCGAGTTCGTCCGCGACCACGTGCCCGGAGCCCGCTTCGTCGAGCTGCCGGGGACCGAGAGCATCCTCTTCCTCGACGACACCGAGCCGCTCGTCGACGAGCTCGAGGAGCTGGTGACGGGCACCCGCGCGACCCGCCCGCCCGAGCGCGTGCTGGCGACCGTCCTGTTCACCGACATCGTCGGCTCGACCGAGCGCGCGTCGGAGGTCGGCGACGCGGCGTGGCGCGAGCTCCTCGACGCCCATCACGCGCTCGTCCGCGCCGAGCTCGCGGCCCACGGTGGCGACGAGGTCAAGACGATGGGCGACGGCTTCCTCGCCACCTTCGACGGGCCGGCGCGCGCGGTCCGCTGCGCGCTGCGGGTGGCCGAGCGCTCAGGCGGCGCCGGCGTCCCGATCCGTGCCGGGATTCACATCGGCGAGTGCGAGCGCGTCGGCAGCGACGTCGCCGGGATCGCGGTCCACATCGCCGCGCGCGTGATGGGCGAGGCCGGCCCCGGCGAGGTGCTCGTGTCGCGCACCGTCACCGATCTCGTGGCGGGCTCGGGCCTGCGCTTCGCCACGCGCGGCCCGCAAGTACTGCGCGGGGTGCCCGGCGAGTGGGAGCTGTTTCAGGCGGCCTGAGCGACCGCTTCGAGCTCGATCTCGACGCGCCAGCGCGGATCGAGCAACCCGGCGACGACGACCATCGTGGCCGCCGGCCTGACCGCTTCGAAGTAGGCGTTGTGCGCGCGCCCCACGGCCTCCCAGTCGGCCGCGTCGAGCAGGTACATGCGCGTGCGCACGACGTCGCGCAGCGTCGCGCCGAGGTCGCTCAGCGCGGAGCCGCCGACCTTGAACGCGCGCATCGCCTGCGCGAACACGTCGGGGTCGCAGGAGCCGTCGGGCCACACCGGCCCGGTGCCCGAGACCAGCACCCGCTCGCCGACCCGGATCGCGCGCGAGAAGCCGATCGGGCCCTCGAACGGCGAGCCCGACGTCGCGCGCGACCGCTCAGCCATAGGGGTACCACCAGTCCTTCGGCGCCAGCTCGGACTCGATGTGGATGTGCTTGGTCTCCTGGAACGCCTCGAGCCCCTCCTGGCCGAGCTCGCGCCCGAGGCCGGACTGCTTGAAGCCGCCGAACGGGCCCGCGTCGTTGTCGGTCAGCGGGTCGTTGAACCAGACCGTGCCGGCCTTGATCTCGCGCATGCAGCGGAAGATCGTCTTGAGGTCGCGGGTGTAGATGTTCGCCCCGAGCCCGAAGCGCGTGGAGTTGGCGAGCTCGATCGCCTCGTCGAGCGACCGCACCGGCACGATCGGCGCGATCGGTCCGAACGTCTCCTCGCTCAGCAGCGCGGTCTCGGCCGCCGCGCCGGTCACCACCGTCGGCGCCATGAACCAGCCCTTCGAGTGGCCCGCGTGGTCGCCGCCGAACACGATCTCCGCGCCCGCGCCGACCGCCGCCTCGAGCTGGCGCTCGACCTTCGCGCGCTGCGCCTCGGAGACCATCGGCCCCATGTCGGTGTCGTCGGCGAGCGGGTCGCCGACGCGCAGCGAGCGCGTGTGCTCGACGAACGCGGACAGGAAGTCGTCGTAGACCGAGTGGTCGACGTAGAAGCGCTCCGCGGACGTGCACACCTGTCCGGCGTTCAGGTACGCCGCCCACGCGCCGCCGCGCGCGGCGACCTCGATCTCCGCCGCCACGTCGGCGCAGACGATGAACGGGTCCTTGCCACCGAGCTCGAGGTTGATGCGCGCGACGCGGTCGATGCAGGTGTGCGCGATCCGCTGGCCGGTCTCGACCGAGCCGGTGAACGCGACGCAGTCCACGCGCGGGTCCTCGACGATCCGCGCGCCGATGTCGCCGCCGCCCGGCACGATGTTGACCGCGCCGGCGGGGAGCGGCTCGAAGCAGTCGGCGAGCGCGAGCGTCGCCAGCGGCGTCAGCTCCGACGGCTTGCACACGCACGCGTTGCCGGCCGCGAGCGCCGGGGCGAGCTTCCAGGCCAGCAGCAGCAGCGGGTAGTTCCACGGCACGATGCAGGCGACGACGCCCATCGGCTCCTTGACCACGAGCGCGAGCTGGGAGGCCTCGATCGGCGGGATCACGCGGCCGGCGAAGTTGCGGCCCATCTCGGCGTAGTAGTCGAAGGCCGCCGCCGTCCAGCCGATCTCGTCGGCGTTCTCGACGCGCGGCTTGCCGCCCTCGCGCGTCATGACCTCGGCCAGCTCGTCGGTCTTCGCGCGGATCCGCGTGGCGACCTCGTGGAGCATCTCGCCGCGCTCGAGCGCCGGGATCGCCGCCCACACCCGCGCCGCCTCGCGCGCCGCCGCGATCGCCGCGTCGACCTGCTCGTCGGAGGGCAGGGAGACGGACGCGAACACCTCGGCGCGCGCGGGGTCCTCGACGTCGAGCCGCTCGCCGTCGCCCTCGACGAGCTCGCCGCCGATCAGCAGCTTCACTTCCGCAGCCACGGGATCACGGTCTTGAGGAACATGCTCTTCGCCGGCGCCGAGGTCAGCGGATCGAGGTGCGAGTTCACCTTCGAGGCGTCGACCAGCCGCACGCGCTTCGTCGGCACCCGCGACGACGCCACCAGCCGGCGCGCGCCGCGCAGCACGCGCCCGCGCGTGAGGTCGGTCTGGATCGCGTAGAGCGGCAGGTCGATCGTGCGCCCGTGCCAGACGCGCAGGCCGAGCAGCTTCGTGACCGCGTTGCGGCCGAGGTTGCTCGCGCCGTCGACGTCGAGCGACAGGCGGTTCGGGAAGTACCACTCGGCGGCGTCGACCGGCGAGCGCCCGAACAGCCTCGCGACGTTCTCGATCGGCGTCACCTCGCCGTTCTCCCACGGCCGTGGGTCGCCGCTCCCCGCGAGCGCGCCCGCGCGCACGTGGATCAGCGACAACAGCGCCGGCGACGTCGAGTGGTCGAACGCGTAGCCGAGGCCGCCCTCGTTGGTGACCGGGACCGGCGCGCGCAGCGCCGCGGGGATCGCCGGGTAATCGATGAACGTCGCCCGCGCGTCGGGCGCCACGCGCGCGTACAGGCCGGCGATGCCGGAGAACACGCCCGAGGCCCACGGCACGCCGATCCCCAGCAGGTCGAGGAACGGGTCGCCCTGCTGGAGCGCCGCCAGCCGCTTGCGCACTCCCGCGAGGCTCGGCGAGGTGAACGTGCCGAGCAGCCCGCCATCCATCAGCACGAGGCCGGAGAGGTCGCGATGGCCGGCGCGGCCCTTGAAGTCCCACGCCGCGTACGCGACCACCATCGACGCGCCGAGCGAGTGGCCGCCGAGGATCACCTTGCGGCCGCCGCGGCGCGCGCGCTTCACGACCGCGTGCAGGTCCTCCATCGCGAGCTTGAGCCCCCACTCGCGCGCGAACGGGACGGACGCGCCGGCGACGGGCGCGAACGTGCCGCCGATCGCCCGCCCTGCAGGTAGTAGGCGAACGCCTGGTCCGGGTTGCCTGTCGCGAAGCCCTTGTGATCCTCGAGCGCCTGCGAGCGCCGGTCGTAGGCCCACACCTGCAGCCCCTTCACGCGCTTGACGATCTCCGGGCCGACGAGCGAGAAGTCGCCGGCGCCGCCCTGGGTGCCGGGGACGAGGATCAGCACGCGCTTCGCCGACGCCGGGCCGAAGCGCTCGTAGCTCACGCGGTCATAGCGCGCCGGCCCCGGTCCGGCGGCGCCGCGGACGCTCACCACCGGCCCGGCCGACGCGGCGGCGGGGACGATCAGCAACAGCACGACGGCCAGCAGGGCGGCTCTCACGGGCGGGCACCGTACTCGTTCGCGGCCCGCTTGCGGCGCCGCCACACGATGAAGACGATCAGGGCGATCACCGCGATCCCCGCGGCGACCGGTCCCGCCACCACGATGATGCGCTCGGCGACGTCGCCGAGCAGGTAGACCGCGAGGCCGATCGACGCGGCCCACACGATTCCGCCGAGCGCGTTCCAGAACAGGAACGTCGGCCAGCTCATCTTGTTCATGCCCGCCAGCCACGCCGAGGCGATCCGCAGCCCGGTCGTCCAGCGACCGAGGAAGACCGCTTTCGGCCCGTGCTTCTCGAAGAACGGCTCGCCGTACTCGATCATCCGCAGCCGGTGGTCGTGGAACGGCCCGGGGCGCAGGAACAGCTTGCGCCCGCCGTGGCGGCCGATCGCGAAGCCGACGTTGTCACCGAGGATCGCGGCCGCGGCCGAGATGGCGACGAGCGGGACGATCGAGAGCTGGCCGTCGTGCGCGAGCAACGCCGCGGCGATCAGCGCGGTTTCGCCCGGGACGGGGATGCCCATCGTCTCGACGGCGATCAGTGCGAAGACCGCGGCGTAGCCGACGTGCGGCGGGATGTCGACGATGGCCGCGAGCAGGGCGTTCAGGCTACGTGCCGCGGCCCGGGATCGCCACACCCGATTCGTAGGCGAGCACCACGGCCTGCACGCGGTCGCGCAATCCGAGCTTCATCAGCATGCGGGCGACGTGCGTCTTGACGGTCGTCTCGCTGACGATCAGCTCGGCGGCGATCTCCGCGTTGGAGAGCCCGCGGGCGATCAGCTTGAACACCTCGAGCTCGCGCGCGGTCAGCTCGTCGAGGCCCGGCGGGGCCTCGGGGATGGCGGGCGCGACCTCGGCGAACTCCTCGATCAGGCGGCGCGTGATCGACGGCGCCAGCAGCGCCTCGCCACCGGCGACGATGCGGATCCCCTCGGCGAGCTGCTCCGGCGGGACGTCCTTGAGCAGGAAGCCGCTGGCGCCCGCGCGCAGCGCCTCGTAGACGTACTCGTTGAGGTCGAAGGTGGTCAGCATGATCACCCGCGTCGGCGACTCCTCTTCGCGCGCGGCGACGACGCGGCGGGTCGCCTCGATGCCGTCGAGCTCGGGCATGCGGATGTCCATCAGCACGACGTCGGGCTTCAGCCGCCGCGCCATGTCAACGGCCTGCAGGCCGTCGTTGGCCTCGCCGACCACCTCGATGTCGTCTTCGGCGTCGAGGATCATCTTGAACCCCGCGCGGACGAGCGCCTGGTCGTCGGCGATCATGATGCGCACGCTCATGCAGTGGCCTCCAGCTCGCTCCGGCCGACGGCGGCGCTGAGCGCCGCCTCCTCCTCGTTCTGCAGCGGGATGTGGGCGCGGACCTCGAAGCCGCCGCTCGGGAGCGGCCCGGCCTCCAGCTCGCCGCCGCAGACGCGGACGCGCTCGCGCATCCCGCGCAAGCCCTGGCCGCTGCCCTGCACCGAGGTCGCGGATCCGCTGCCCGCATCCGTGACCGCGAGGTGCAGGTCGGCTTCGGCGTAGCGGACGGTGACCTCCGCGCTGCCGCCGCCGTGCTTGAGTGAGTTCGTCAGCGCCTCCTGGATCACGCGGTAGGCGGCCAGGTCGACGCCGGGCGGCAGCTCGCGGCGCTCGCCCTGGATGTGCAGCTCGACCGGCAGCCCCGCCGCGCGCGAGCGCTCGGCGAGCGCGCCGAGCTCGAGCAGCGTCGGCTGCGGGGTGAGCGCGGCGAGGTTCTCGCCCGCGTGCAGGACGCCGAGCAGGTGGCGCATTTCGCCGAGCGCCTCGCGCCCGGTGCGCTCGATCAGCGCGGCGGCCTCGACCGCGCGGGCCGGGTCGCGTGAGAGGATGCGGCGTGCGCCGCCGGCCTGGATGACCATCGTGGAGACGCTGTGGGCAACGACGTCGTGCATCTCGCGCGCGATCCGGCGGCGCTCCTCGGCGACCGCCGCGTGCGCCTCGGCCTCGCGCTGCTCGTGCAGGCGCACCGTCGCCTCGTGCAGCTCGGCGGTCAGCCGACTGCGGCTGCGCACCGCGCGGCCGGCGAGCCACAGCATCGTCCCGAACACGGCGGGGAAGAAGATGTCGCCCCAGATGAACTCGTCGGAGTCGAGCGCGACAACGATGATCGTCACGACCGCGAGCGCGAGCCCGAAGTAGGAGCGCCGGCCCTCGGAGTGGGCGCCGACCGCCCACGGGAAGATCATCAGCCCGAGGAACAGCGACGACATCTCCGACGGCTGGGAGAGGAACGCGGACATGACCAGCGCGACGCCCATCCAGATCGACAGGCCGAGGAGGGGGCGGCGGCGGCGGACGAGCACGGCGACAGCGACCGTCGACGTCGCGAGCACGTTCAGCAGCAGCGGGCCCTCCAGGTTCTCCTTGCTCGCGACCTCGATCGAGCCGCCGACGGCGAGCCCGATCGCGAGCACCCAGTCGAAGATGCGCGGGTCGATCCGGCGCAGCCGCTTCATGCCGCGCTCTCCAGCGACGCCGCGGTGGCGGGCGCCGTGGCGCGGCCGATCGGCAGGCGGGCGCTGACGCGCCAGCCCTCGCTGCCGGCCGGGCCGGCCTGCACCTGGCCGCCGTAGACGGAGACCCGCTCGCGCAGCCCGAGCAGCCGGCGGCCGGTCGGCTTGCCGTCGTCGCTGATCTCGATGGTGAGGTCGGAGGCCTCGTAGCGCAGGACCAGCGCGGTGCTGCCGGCGCCGGCGTCGCGGGCGCGGCCGAGCGCCTCCTGCACGAGCCGGTAGGCGGTCAGGTCGACGCCCGCCGACAGCGGGCGCGGCTCGCCCTCCACACGCAGCTCGACCGGCAGCCCGCCGGCGATGAAGCGGCGCACGAGCGAGCCGACGTGGGCGAGGCTCGGCTGAGGGGCGAGCGCGATGTCCTCGTCCTCGCGGCGGAGCACGCCGAGCAGGCGGCGCAGCTCCGTGAGCGCCTCGCGCCCGGTCTCCTCGACCGTGGCGAAGGCCGCCTGGGCGTGGAGGGGGTTGCGCTCGGCCAGCCGGCGCGCGGCTGCGGCCTGCACGGTCATCGCGCTGAGCGCGTGCGCGACGACGTCGTGCAACTCGCCGGCGATCCGGGTGCGCTCGTCGAGTGCGGCGCTCTCCGCCGCGCCGTGGCGGCTGTCGGCGAGCTGCTGCGCCTTCTCCCGCAGCGCCGCGTTGAGCCGCGAGCGGTTGCGCATGACCTGGGCGAAGAGCATCGGCGACGCGACGCCGAGCGCCACCGAGTTCACGAACGCGGTGATGTCGTTCGGATAGGTGTCGGTGGCCGTCCCGAGCGCGTTGAGCGCGACGCCGACGAACGCGCCGAAGGCCAGGTGGCGGCCCTCGGTGTGGGCGCCGACGGTGTAGGAGGCAAACAGCATCCAGAAGAACGGCAGCGCGACGTTCTCGTCCCACTGCCGGCCGCCGATCTGGAGGATGACCACGAAGCCGCCGAGCACGAGGGCGAGCGCGGTCACCGGGAGGCGCCGGCGGACGGCCAAACCGGCGGCCATGACGGTCAGCGTCAGCGCGATGAGCGCGGCGTCGACGCCGTTGACCGGCGTGAGCACGAACAGCTCGAACAGCGCCTCGGCGAGCAGCAGCACGGCCAGCCCGGTGTCGAACACCAGGGGCGGGAGCGCCCGCAGGCGCGCGACGAGGGCACGGAAGAGGGACATTGCTCGGTGCGACCTTAACGCGCACACGCGGGGACTTCGTCATCCCTTAGGAGGAGGCGGGGTCGTCCAGACGGCTGCACAGAATCGTCTGTCAGGCCGACGACACAGGGCTCGCGGGCCGGGAGAGTTTCGGACTATGAAGACCTGGACCGCGACGACCACGATCGAAGCCGCCCCCGAGGCCGTGCTCGACGTCCTGACGGACCCTGACGCGATCGCCCGCTGGGCGCCGCTGCCGTTCGACGTCGACGACCTCGACACGCCGCGACTGATGGCGGGCTCGACCGCCCGCGTGTCCGGCCGCCTGGCCGGCCGTCGCGTCGGCTTCGTCGTCGAGGTCCACGAGGCCGAGCATCGCCGCCTGTCGCTCGCCGCCGACGGTCCCGTCGGCCTCGACGTCGCCTACGACCTCGCCGCGACCAGGAGCGGCTCCGAGGTCCACGCCTCCGTCTCCGTCCGCTCCGGCAAGGGCATCACCGGCCGCCTCCTCGCGGAGGCGACCAACGCCCTGCTGTCCGCCGGCGCCCTCACCCACGCCATCTCGCGCCTCGCGGCCGAGGCGGCGTGCCCCGCCTGAATCAGTCCCCTCCACCGAAAGGCACTCTCTCCATGCTGACCCACACGTCCACGGCCGCACGGCCGGCCACGAGCATCGCCGTGTCCGCCCGTCGCGTGTCGCGTCAGTACGGCGACGGCGAGTCGGCCGTCCACGCGCTGCGCGGCGTCACGCTCGAGGTCCCCGTCGGCCAGTTCACGGCCGTCATGGGTCCCTCCGGCTCTGGCAAGTCGACGCTCATGCACCTCCTCGCCGGGCTCGACCGCCCGACGAACGGCCGCGTGAAGGTCGGCGACGAGGACATCACCGAGATGGCCGACAAGCAGCTCACCAAGCTGCGCCGCCGCCACATCGGCTTCGTCTTCCAGCAGTTCAACCTGCTGCCGATGCTGACGGCGGAGGAGAACATCCTCCTGCCGCTCTCGATCGCCGGGAGCAAGGCCGACAAGGCGGCCGTCGCGTCGCTGGTCGCCCGCGTCGGGCTCGGCGAGCGCCTCGGCCACAAGCCGTCGCAGCTCTCCGGCGGCCAGCAGCAGCGCGTCGCGATCGCCCGCGCGCTCGTGTCGAAGCCGACGGTGCTGTTCGCCGACGAGCCGACCGGCAACCTCGACTCGACGTCGGGCGCCGAGGTGCTCGAGCTCCTGCGCGAGGCCGTCGAGCTCGACAGCCAGACCACGGTCATGGTCACCCACGACCCGCGCGCGGCCGCGAGCGCCGACCGCGTCCTGTTCCTGGCCGACGGTCAGATCGTCAACGACCTCTACGCGCCCGACGAGGAGCAGATTCTCGCCGCGATGAAGGAGGCGACCCAGCGATGACCCGCGTCGCCCTCAAGGGGCTGGCGAGCCGGCCCGTCCGCACACTCCTGACGACGCTGGCCATCGTGCTCGGCGTCGGCATGGTGACCGCGGCGTTCACCCTCACCGACACGATGCGCGGCGCCGCCGACTCGCTGTCCTCCGCCGCCTACGACGGCACGGACGCCGTCGTCACCAAGCGCACCGCGTTCGCGGTCGACTCGAAGGACTACACGATCCAACGGCCCAGCATCGACGCGTCTGCGCTCGAGACGGTCCGCTCCGTGCCGCAGGTCGGCGCCGCCGTCGGGGACATCTCCGACCAGGCGCAGATCATCGGCCGCAACGGCAAGCCCGTCGGCGACGGCCCCTACTTCGCGTCGGGCTTTGACTCGAAGGTCAAGGGCGCCGGCAAGCTGACGGCGTTCCGCCTCCAGGACGGTCGCTGGGCGACCGGGCCGGGCGAGGTCGTCATCGACGCCGCCACGTCCGAGAACGAGCGCTACCCGATCGGGCACAGCGTGAAGATCACGACCCGCGGCGCGGCTCGCGAGTTCCGTGTCGTGGGCGTCGCCCGCTTCGGGACCGTGAAGTCGCTCGGCACCGTGACGACCGCGGTGTTCGATCTGAAGACCGCGCAGCAGCTGTTCGACAAGCAGGGCCGTTACGACTCGATCCTCGTGGCGGGGCGCTCCGGCGTGCCCGCGGCCGACGTCCGCAAGGCCGTCGCGGCGAAGGTCGGGCCCGGCGCGCAGGTGCAGACGGCGGCAGCCCATGACCGCTTCACCCTCGACGGGCTGAAGCAGTTCATCGGCATCCTCAAGACGGTCCTGCTCGTGTTCGGCGGCGTGGCGGTCCTGGTGGGCGCGTTCACGATCTTCAACACGCTGTCGATCACCGTCGCCCAGCGCACGCGCGAGTTCGCGATGCTGCGCATGGTCGGCGCCGCGCGCCGTCAGGTGCTCGGCTCGGTGATGATCGAGGCGCTCGCCCTCGGGCTCGGCGCGTCGATCATCGGCATCGGTGCCGGCTTCGCCATCGCGGCTGGGCTCAACGCCGTGTTCGGTGCTCTCGACCTCTCGCTGCCCCAGGCGGGCACCGTGTTCGAGGCCCGCACCGCGATCGTGGCGCTGCTCGTCGGCACGCTGGTGACGCTGGTCGCCGGCTTCCGCCCGGCGCGGCGGGCGACGAAGATCGCTCCCGTCGCCGCCCTGCGTGACGCCGACCCGTCGGCTCGCAAGCTGCGGCTCCCGGCGCGCGCGGTGCGCGGTGCGGCGTCGCTGCTCGGGCGTCCCGCGGCCGTCGTCGGCGGCTCCGCCGGCAAGCTGGCGCGCCGCAACGCGATGCGCCATCCGGGCCGGACGGCGGTCACCGCGAGCGCGCTGATGATCGGCGTGATGCTCGTAACCGCGGTCACGGTCGTGGCCAACGGCCTCCGTCAGGAGACCAAGGGCACGCTCAACGACCGCATCGCCGCCTCGCACGTGATCACTGCGGAGGACGGCTGGTCGCCGATGAACCCGGAGGTCGTGCAGGCCGCGGCGAAGGTCCCGGGCGTGAAGGCGGTCAGCTCGCTGCGGCAGGACGGCGGCCTCGTCGCCGGCCAGAAGGAGATCGTCAACGGCGTCGACCCGGCGACCATCGGCAAGGTGTTCGACTTCCGCTGGGAGGACGGCTCCAACACGGTCCTCTCCTCGCTGGGCGACGACGGCGCGGTGGTCGACGAGGGCTGGGCGACCGAGCACGGCCTGAAGGTCGGCGACGCGCTGACCGTCACCTCGGCGAAGGGCGTCAAGCTGCCGCTCACGGTCCGCGGCATCGAGGACTCGCCGGTGCTGGACTCGCTCGGCCTGGGCCCGATCACGGTCTCGAGCGCGGTGTTCACGCGCGCCTTCGAGAACCAGCGCGACCGGCTCGGGTTCGTCACCACGAGCGACCCGGCGGCGCTGGACAAGGCGCTCGCCGGCTTCCCGGACGCGAAGGTCCTGAGCAAGGACGGCTTCATCGACGAGATGACGGCCGACATCGACACGCTGCTCGCCGTCTTCATGGTGCTGCTGGCGCTGGCGGTGATCGTGTCGCTGTTCGGGATCGTCAACACGCTCGTGCTCTCGACGTTCGAGCGCACGCGTGAGCTGGGCATGCTCCGCGCGGTCGGCATGACGCGCCGGCAGGTCCGGCGGATGATCCGCCACGAGAGCATCATCACGGCGCTGCTCGGCGCCGCGATGGGCATCGCCGCCGGCCTCGGCATCGCGGCGATCCTCGCCTCCGTGTTCGCTGACGAGGGCCTGACGTTCGCGGTTCCGGTCGGCTCACTGGTCGCCTTCTCGCTGGTGGCGATCGTGGCCGGCGTGCTCGCCGCCATCCTGCCCGCGCGCCGCGCGGCGCGGATGGACGTGCTCACCGCGCTCGCCTACGAGTAGGGGCGAAACCTGCCGGCGGGGTCGGGGGCAACTCCGACCCCGCTGGTAGGATTAGGCCTCGATGATCTTCACCACCAAGGCGGAGTACGGGGTGCGGCTGCTGATCCAGCTGGGCCTCCGCGCGGAGGCCGGACCGGTGTCGCTCAAGGCGGTCGCAGCGGCGGAGAATCTGCCGCTCGCGTACCTCGAGCGGATCGCCGCGCTGCTCAAGAAGGCCGACCTCGTCGAGGCGACGCGCGGTGCCCATGGCGGCTACGTGCTCGCCCGCCCCGCCGAGGAGATCACGATGGACGCGGTGGTGCTCGCGCTCGAGGGCGCGATCGCTCCGATGGAGTGCTTCGTCGCCGACAAGGACGACGCCCGGGTGTCGTGCTCGCACGGCCTGGACGAGAGCCACTGCGCCACCAAGCTGATGTGGACGCGCGTGCAGATGGGGGTCATCCGCTCCCTCCAGCGCACCACGCTGAGCGAGCTTGTCGAGTTCGCGCAGTCCGACAAAGACCTTTCGCTTACTTAGGAGACCATGGCTGACCTCGAGATCCGCAACCTGCACGTCAGCGCAGGGGAGAAGTCCATCCTGCGCGGCGTGGACCTACACGTCCGCTCGGGCGAGTTCCACGCGCTGATGGGCCCGAACGGGTCCGGCAAGTCGACCCTGGCCAACGCGATCATGGGCCACCCGAACCTCGACGTCACCGAGGGCCAGATCCTCTTCGACGGCGAGGACATCACGGAGGCCGATCCGGACGTCCGCGCCGTCGCCGGGCTGTTCATGGCGTTCCAGTATCCGGTGGCGATCCCGGGCGTGACGACCACGAAGTACCTGCGCATGGTGATCAACGCGCACCGCGAGGCGCGCGGCGAGAAGCCGATCCCGCTGAAGGAGTTCCGCCAGACGGTCGAGGCCGCGATGGAGCTCACGCACGTGCCGAAGGAGTTCTCGTCGCGCTACATCAACGACGGCTTCTCCGGCGGCGAGAAGAAGCGGATGGAGATCCTCCAGATGGCGCTCCAGAAGCCGAAGCTCGCGGTGCTCGACGAGACCGACTCTGGCCTCGACATCGACGCGCTCAACACCGTCGCCAAGGGGGTCAACACGATCTCCAAGGACTCCGACATGGGCGTCCTGATCATCACCCACTACCAGCGCATCCTGCACATGGTGATCCCGCAGTTCGTGCACATCATGTTCGACGGCCGGATCGTCAAGGAGGGCGGGCCTGAGCTCGTCACCGAGCTGGAGAAGCACGGCTACGGCTGGATCCGCGACGAGGTCGCCGCAGGCGCCTCTGCATGAGCCTGACGGTCCCCGCCTCCGGCGAGTTCCCCGTGCTCGAGCGCGAGGCGATCGCCTACCTCGACTCCGCGGCGACGTCACAGACGCCGCGGAGCGTGATCGAGGCGATGGACCGGTACTACCTCGAGGCGCGGGCGACCGTACACCGCTCGACCTACGCACTCGCCGCCGAGGCGACGGAGATGTTCGAGGGCGCCCGCGACCGGATCGCCGCGTTCACCGGCTCGACGCCGGGCGAGACGATCTTCACCCGCAACGCGACCGAGGCGATCAACCTCGTCGCGTGGTCATGGGGCCGCAGCAACCTGGGTGAGGGCGACGTCATCGCCCTCACCGAGATGGAGCACCACTCCAACATCGTGCCGTGGCAGATGCTCGCGCAGGATCGCGGCGCGCGGCTCGAGTACGTGGGGATCACCGACGACGGGCGGCTCGACCTCGAGTCTTTGGATGCCGTACTGGCACAGTCGCCGAAGGTGCTCGCCGTCGCGCACGTGTCGAACGTGCTGGCGACGGTCAACCCGCTCGAGGAGATCGCCCGCCGCGCCCACGCGGCCGGCACGATCGTCGTCGTCGACGGCGCCCAAGCGGTCCCGCACCTGCCGGTCGACGTCGCCGCGCTCGGCGTCGACTTCTACGCCTGGACCGGGCACAAGGCCTACGGCCCGACCGGCATTGGCGTCCTGCACGGGCGCCGCGAGCTGCTCGAGGCGATGCCGCCGTGGCTCGGCGGCGGCCACATGATCAAGCGCGTCGGCCGCGACGAGTCGACCTACGTCGACCCGCCCGCGCGCTTCGAGGCCGGGACCTCGGCCGTCGCCGAGGCGATCGGGCTCGGCGCCGCCGTCGACTTCCTGAGCGAGATCGGGATGGACGAGGTGCGCGCGCACGGTCGCGAGATCGCCGCGTACGGGCTCGAGCGCCTCGGCGCGGTCGAGGGGCTGACCCTCTACGGGCCCGCCGACGTCGAGCAGCGCGGCGGCGCGCTCGCGTTCAACCTCGACGGGGTCCACCCGCACGACGTCTCCGAGATCATCGGCCGCGAGGGCGTCTGCATCCGCGCCGGCCACCACTGCGCGCAGCCGCTGATGCGCCGCCTCGGCGTCGCGGCCACCTCGCGCGCGAGCCTCGCGGTGCACTCGACCCACGTGGACGTCGATCGCCTGATCGACGCGCTCGGCTCCGTCCGGAGCGTGTTCGGCTGATGGACGAGCTGTACCGGGAGAACATCCTCGATCACTACAAGCAGCCGCACAACTGGGGCGAGCTGGAGGGTGCCGACCTCGAGTTCGAGGACTTCAACCCGCTGTGCGGCGACGAGCTGAAGGTGCAGATCAAGGTCGACGGGGAGAATCGCGTGGAGGAGTTGCGCTTCTCCGGCCACGGCTGCGCGATCTCGCAGGCGAGCGCCTCGATGGCCTCCGACGAGGTGATCGGGATGCCGATCGACGAGCTCGTGCGGCTCGACAAGGACTTCATCCTGGAGCTGCTGGGGATCGACATCTCCGCGACGCGCATGAAGTGCGCGCTGCTGTCGCTGAAGGTGCTCAAGAGCGCCGGCCTCGGGCAGGCCGCGGCGTGGGAGGCCGAGACGCCTCCGAGCGCCGCCGAGTCCGGGGCGTAAGCCATTGTCGGACCGGATCGCCTACGAGCTGATCCGGTTCCGCACTCGCGACGGCGGCGACACGACCGTCTACCTCGTCCGTCATCCGCTCGCGGAGACGCGCGCGTCGGTGAAGCTGTTCAGCGAGCCGGAGCGGCTCGACCACTGGTGCCGTGCCGAGGGCGTTGCCGAGGCGCTCGTCGCGGGGTTCTTCGTGCGTGACCCCTACCGGCCGCTCGGCGAGGTGCGGCTCGGCGGGCGCGCGGTCGAGTTCGAGCCGGTCGAGGCGCAGTGGGCCGAGCGGCGCGCGTGCGTGCACGTCGACGGGGCGGTCCGGCTCGCGCCGCGCGGGGAGCTCCCTGACGGCGGCGATCTCGTCCAGGCCGGTCCCCTGCTCGTGCGCGACGGGCGCTCCCTGATGGACGGCGAGGACACCGAGGGCTTCTCCGCCGGCTCCGCGCAGTTCGACTCCGACATCACGGCCGAGCGCCACCCGCGCTGTGCGCTCGGCGTCGGCGAGGACGAGCTGCTGGCGGTCTGCTGTGACGGGCGGCGCACGGGCGTCGACGCCGGGCTCGACCTGGCGGAGCTGGCGCGGCTGATGATCTCCTTCGGCGCCCGCGAGGCGATCAACCTCGACGGCGGAGGGTCGGCGACGCTGATCCACCGCGGGCATCTGCTCAACCGCCCCTACTCGAACCATGACCAGCCCGCGCCCGAGTCGCGCCCCGTGGTCACCGCCCTCCTGTTCCAGCCGGCAGGTAGTAGCAGCGGTCCTTGAGCGCCGGCCGGAGCTCGAACCCGAGCCGGCGGTAGAACGGGATCGAGTCGGGGGTCGGGCCGAGCACCACGTGCGTGACCTCGAGCTGCAGCGCGCGGGCGAGCAGCGCGCGGCCGATGCCCTGCCGCCGGTGCTCCTCCAGCACAGCAAGCTCGAGCACCACCGCCGTGTCGCCCTGCGTGAACGTGCTCACGACGCCGACCGCCCGGCCGTCGCGGCGCGCCACATAGCGCGCGTGCGCGCCGACCGCGCCTGCACCGAAGTCGACCGCCTCGGTGACCGCCCGGTACTCGTCGCGGTCCGCGGGCTCCCCCGCCGGCTCGCCGAGATCGAGCGCGGCGAGCGGCGCGCCCATCACCACGGCGGTCCGCTCCGGGCGGCAGCCGGCGGCGATCAGGCGCTCCCCGAGATCGCTGTCTGCGGAGACGAGCCACTGCGCCGGCGCGCCGCCCATCCAGGCGATCACCTCGGCAGGGTCGCCGTCCAGCGCGCTGCACACGACGCCGTTCTCGGCGTTGGACTCGGCGCCCGTCCGCACCGCGAAGCCGTCGCCGACCTCGATCCGCTCGGCGCCCGGCAGCGCGTCGAAGTAGGCCGCGTGGGCCGCGTGGTCGAGCTCGGCGTAATCGGGCGGGTCCGGTTCGGCGGCCTGCACCTCGAGCCACTCGGCCAGCTCGGGCGTGGCCTCGTGGAGCATGTCCGGCTCGATCTCGGCGCCCGCCTGCACCAGCCGCTGCGCGATTCGGACGTGGTCGGTGCCGCCGCCCGCGATCGGGCCGGGGGAGTGGAACGAGCCGTGCGCCGTCCAGCCCAGCGGCGTGCCGCCGATGCCCGGCTCGGCACGCGCCGTGGCGTCGGCACCGCGGGCGAGCAACGCCGCGACGACCTCGCCGTGCCCCCACCAGGCGCCGTGATGCAGCGGCGTGCCGCCCATCTGTCCCGGCCGCCCGACCGGCACGCCGAGGTCGAGCAGCAGCTCGACCCCTGCGCGACGCCCCTCCGCCGCCGCCTGGTGGAGCGCGTCGGCGAACTCGGTGCGGATGCGCTCGACGCGGTCCGGGTGCTCGGCCGCCATGCGTAGTGCGCCGTCGCGGTCACCGGCGAAGCAGAGTCCGATCAGCTCGTCGACGGGGCCGATCTCGCGGCGCGCGCCGAGCGCCGCGAGCACCTCGCAGAGGTCCGGCCGCCCGATCCGCCACGCGAGCCCGTACGGCGTGCGCTCGTTCTCCTCGTCCCACGCGTGCACGTCGGCGCCGGCGGCCACGAGCATGCGGATCACCTCCGGCGAGCGCCCGCGGTAGACCGCCCACAGCAGCGAGCGCTCGACCTCGTGCCCGGGCTCGTGGTCGAGCAGCAGCCGCAGCATCTCGGGCCGCTCGACGTCGAGGCAGTGCGCGATCGCGTTCGTGCCCTCGACCTTCGCGCCCGCGGCGAGCAGCAGCCGCAGGCAGGCGTCGTCGGCAGTCTCGGTCGCGTGGTAGACGGACTCGTCGTCGTTGGGGTTCGCGCCCGCCTCGAGCAGCAGCGCGGTCATCCGCGGCTCGTGGGCGACGCCCGCCGCGCCGTAAAGCGCGCCGAGCGAGCCGAACTCCGGGTGCTGCCAGCTCGAGTCCGGGTCGGCGCCGCTGTCGAGCAGCGCCCGCGCGGACGCGACGAGCCCGTCGGTGCGCTCGCCGCCGAGGAACGCGGAGTGGCACGGGTAGAGCAGCGGCAGCCAGTCGCGCGCGCCGGTCGGCCGCGTGGCGAGGCCGGGGTCGGCGGCCAGCGCCGCCCGCACGCGGTCGGCGTCGCCGAGCACCAGCGCGGCGTCGAAGCTCTCGCGCCCGAGGTCGGGGTCGAGCGCGAGCAGCGCCTCGGCGTGGTCGCGGCGCCCGTTCGTCGCCTCCTCCACGAGCTGCCGCGCCCGGTCCTCGCGCGCGACCGCCTCTGCCTCGACCCGCCGCACGAGCCGCGGCCAGCTCGCCTCGCCGAGCTCGCGCGCGACGGCGCGCTGTGCGTCGGAGAGCCGCAGCTCGCCGCCCTCCTCGCGCGCCGCTTTGACGCGTCGCTTCGCCTCGCGCCGGGCGCGGTCGAGATCGATCCGTCCTGCATCCATCGCCGATCACCTCACGTGTCGCCCGCGGTCCGCGTGCCGGGCAGAGGTCGATCGGAACACGACATTCCGTTCGCTCGTCGAGGTGGGCCTGAGGCCCTGCCCGCGGACCAGGGTGCGCCCTCGTGCGCGCCGCGGACGCTACCCGCGCATCTGCGGCGGGTCAAACACGGCCACGAGTTGCCCGCCCGGCGCGAGCCATCGCTCCGCCAGCGCACGCGCGCGCTCGGGCTCGCGGTGGAACAACCCGACGCGTACCGCGACGATCGTGTCGAACCGCCGTTCGCCCAGGTCGAGCGCTTCGAGGTCCATCACGAGGAACTCCGCCGTCCCCGCCTCGACCCAGACGGCGTTGCGCTGCGTGGCCGCCTCGATCATCTTCGGCGAGCGGTCGACCGCGGTCAGCCGTCCTCCGGCCTCGCACACGAACGTCGCCGCCACCCCGTGGCCGCAGCCGATCTCGAGCACCCGGTCACCCGGGCGGATCCCGAGGCCGTCGACGATCGCCCGCAGCCGGCCGCTCATCTCACATGCGCGCGTGTGCGAGCAGCGCGACGAACCGCCGCGTGCGCTGATGCTCGCTCGCGTCGCGCAACTGCTCGAGTCCGCGCTCGCGGAAGTGCTGCTGTGCGGGCTCGGGCAGCGCCTCGACGAACGCGCGCGCGCCGCCCGACCAGAACCACTCCCACCACGCGTCCCCGTCAGGGAACGTGCGGTCGACGTGCATGCGGTCGATCTTGATGTCGTCGAAGCCGGCGTCCTTGAGCGCGGCATGGAGCTTCGGCGCACTCGCGACGCGCCCGGCCCGGCGCCCGACCTCCTCGAGCAACGCGGGGGGCGCCTCGCCGGCCACCTCGCCCATCATCTCGCCTTCCCACTGCCACTCGTCGTCGACGATCTGATCCCACAGCGCGACGCCGATCGTGCCGGTCGGCCGCAGCACGCGCCGCATCTCGGACAGCGCGGCATCGGCGTCGGCCATCGAGCCGAGCGCGAACGCGCACAGGACCGCGTCGAAGTGCGCGTCCTCGAAGTCCAGGGCCGCGGCGTCCATCACCTCCGCGCGCACCCAGTCGAGCTCCGCCTCGGCCGCCGCCTCGCGCGTGCGCGCGACCATCCCCTCGGAGAGGTCGACGCCGACCGCCTCACCCGTCGGGCCCACGCGCCGGGCGGCGGGCAGCAGCGCGCCGCCGGCGCCGCAGCCGACGTCGAGCACGCGGCCGCCGGGGCCGAGCAGCACCAGCTGCGCGAGCCGCTCCCCGAGCGGCGCGTGGTGCGAGAACGGCTCGCGATCGTACGTCGGCGCGGCTCGCTCGTAAGCGCCCGCGAGGTGTGCATTGACGTCCATCACGCCGGAACCCTAGGGAAGCGTGCGCGGATCTCATCGATCCAGGCCGCCATCCGGTCGGCCAGCGCGGCGTCGGCGATCTCGAGCACGTTCTCGGCGTTCGTCTCGCCCGAGCGCGAGAGGTTGAACGAGCCGACGAACACCGTGTCGTCGGCCACCGTCAGCTTCGCGTGCATGAAGTCGTGGACCGAGCCGGGCGCGTAGGGCGTCGAGTCCTTGCCGGTGAACACCTCGAGCGCGCGGTGCAATAGCGGCCCCTTCCAGCGCGAGGCCGGGTTCTGCTCCCACTGCCCGAAGACCTGGCGGATCTGGGTCGCGTCGCACACGCCCGCGATGTCGACGCGGCCCTCGGAGATCACCTCGCACATGGTCCCCAGGATCGGGCCGGCGGTCAGCACCGGCGAGGCGATCCGCACCCGCCGCTGCGCCGTCCCGATCCGCTTGGCGATCCGTTGCGAGAGCTCCGGCCCGCGCCCGGGGCAGAACCAGGCGCGCACGCCGACGCTGCCGGCCCGTGACCAGCCCGCGTCGAAGCCGTCGCGGTCGTCGATGCGGCCGCGCTGCCACAGCTGCTCGAAGTCACGCGTGTAGTCGGCCGCGAGCTCGGCCGACTCGACCGCCGCGAGCACGTTCTCCGCGCGCGTCCAGTTGTCGAGCGTCCAGTTGGCCGAGCCCGTCCAGACCGCGGCGCCGTCGCGCACGACGTACTTGTGGTGCATGAGGTCGCGCCAGCCCGGGATCGGCTTGACCGGCACGCCGAGTTGCTCGAGCAGCTCCGGCTCCGTCCGCGGCGGCGGCGGCTCGAACGGGCGCGGCTCCTCCTCCCGCTCGTCCTGGTTGAACATGATCCGCACCCGGACGCCGCGGTCGCGCGCGCCCCGGATCGCGTCGCCGACCGCGTCGCCGAGCTCGCCCGGCAGCCGCACGTCGTAGAGGGCCAGGTCGAGCGACTCGCGGGCTGCGTCGAGCCAGGCGATCAGCCGCTGGGCGACCGCCTCCGCACGCTGCCCGCCCTCGGTGAGGGTGATCACGTCGATCGGCGGCACGCGGCGGGAGTCTGAACTATCTTCCGCGCTGCACGCACCGGAGAACGGAGGGAGCCACCATGTGCCTGCCCGGCACCATCGAAGCCGTCCGCGAGCAGACCGACCGCGAGGGGGTGAGCCGACGCGCGCTGCTGGCCGGTGGAGGCGCCGCCGCGATCGCCGCGGCCATCCCCGGGACCGCCGACGCGAAGCGTCGCCGCGGGCGGGGCCACGGACACGGCGGCAAGGGATTCGGCAAGGTCACGGACCTCACGCACACGTTCCGCGCCGGCTTCCCCGTCTACACGGGCGACGAGCCGACCCGCCGCACGCTCAAGAACTACAACCCCGACGGCTTCTACTCGCAGGAGTGGACCTTCGGAGAGCACTCGGGCACGCACATGGACGCGCCCGGCCACTTCGTCGAGGGCAATCGTCGGGTCGACGACCTCAAGCCCGAGGAACTGCTCGCGCCCGCCGCGGTCGTCGACATCTCCTCACGCGCGGCCTCGGACCCCGACGCCGAGGTGACGCCCGAGGACCTGCGCCGCTACGAGCGCCGCCACGGCCGCATCCCGCGCGGCGCGATCGTCTTCATGAACTCAGGCTGGGCCGCCAAGGTCAACGACAACGACGCGTTCAAGAACGCCGACCCGAGCGGCGTTTACCACTTCCCCGGCTTCGGGATCGACGCTCTCGAGTTCCTCCTCACCCGGCGCAACATCCAGGGAATCGGCGTCGACACGCTCAGCCTCGACCCCGGCAACTCGACCACATTCGCGGTCCACACCCGGCTGCTCGGCACCGACCTCCATTACGGGCTCGAGAACGTCGCCAACTTGTCGGCGCTGCGCCCCCGCGGCGCACTCGTGTCGGTCGGCGTCGTGCCGTGGGAGGAGGGCTCCGGCGGGCCCTGCCGCCTGCTCGCCTACGGGTGAGGTGGCGCGATCTCCGGCCGCTAGACTCTCAAGTCCGACTTCTGCAGTCGGAGATCGCATTGGATGACCCCCGTTATCGACATCTGCCCCCTCGAGGAGCTGCCCCCCGGCGAGCGCCGTCTCGTCGAATGGGAGGACCTCGAGATCGGTGTCTTCAACTGCAACGGCGATCTGGTCGCGATCGAGGATCGCTGCTCGCACGATGACGGCAACCTGCTCGAGGGCGAGATCGACCCGGACGGCTGTACCGTGGAGTGCCCGCGGCACGGGTCCGTGTTCGACATGCGCACCGGGAAGCCGCTGAATTTGCCCGCGTACGTCCCGATCGACACCTTCCCGGTGTCGGTGCAGGACGGCGTGATCCAACTGGAGGTCGATTGACCATGGCGACGCCTGAAACGATCGCCGAGCAGCAGGCGCTGGTCGGCATCAATGCCGATTACAAGACCAAGTTCGGCTTCCACGATTCCGAGACCGGCTACGCCTTCAAGGCGCCGAAGGGCCTCACGCCCGAGCTGATCCACCAGATCTCCGAGTTCAAGAACGAGCCGAAGTGGATGCTCGACTTCCGCCTCAAGGCGTACGCGCACTTCATCTCGCGCCCCCAGCCGACCTGGGGCTCGCCGTATCTGGCCGACGTCGACTACGACAACATCCACTACTTCGTCCGCGCCTCGGAGAAGTCCTCGACCACGTGGGACGACGTCCCCGAGGACATCAAGAACACGTTCGACAAGCTGGGCATCCCGGAGGCCGAGCGCAAGTTCCTCTCCGGCGTCGGCGCCCAGTACGAGTCCGAGGTCGTCTACCACCAGGTGCGCGAGGACCTCGAGAAGCAGGGCGTCGTGTTCATGGACATGGACTCCGGCCTGCGCGAGCACGAGGACCTCGTCCGCGAGTACTTCGCCTCGATCATCCCGTCGAACGACAACAAGCTCGCGGCGCTGAACTCCGCGGTGTGGTCGGGCGGCTCGTTTGTCTACGTCCCGCCGGGCGTGCACGTCGAGATGCCGCTGCAGGCCTACTTCCGCATCAACACCGAGAACATGGGCCAGTTCGAGCGGACGCTGATCATCGCCGACGAGGGCTCCTACGTGCACTACGTCGAGGGCTGCACGGCGCCGATCTGGTCGTCGGACTCGCTGCACTCCGCGGTGGTCGAGCTGATCGCCAAGCCGGGCGCGCGGATCCGCTACACGACCGTGCAGAACTGGTCGCAGAACGTCTACAACCTCGTCACCAAGCGCGCGATCGCCGAGACCGACGCGACGGTCGAGTGGGTCGACTGCAACCTCGGCTCGAAGCTGACGATGAAGTACCCGAGCGTCTACCTGATGGGCGAGCGCGCCCACGGCGAGGTGCTCTCGATCGCGTTCGCCGGCAACGGCCAGCACCAGGACGCGGGCGCGAAGATCGTCCACGCGGCGCCGAACACGACGTCGAACATCTTCGCCAAGTCGATCTCCAAGGACGGCGGGCGCTCCTCGTACCGCGGCCTGCTCGAGGTCGCCAAGGGCGCCCACGGCTCGAAGTCCAAGGTCGTCTGCGACGCGCTCCTGCTCGACGAGGACTCGCGCTCGGACACCTACCCGACGATCCGCATCGGCGAGGACGACGTCGACGTCGGCCACGAGGCGTCGGTCTCCAAGATCGGCGAGGAGCAGCTCTTCTACCTGATGAGCCGCGGCCTCTCCGAGGAAGAGGCGGGCAAGCTGATCGTCAACGGCTTCATCGAGCCGATCGTCAAGGAGCTCCCGATGGAGTACGCGGTCGAGATGAACCGCCTCATCGAGCTGCAGATGGAGGGCTCCATTGGCTGAGGCGATTCTTCACGAGCCGGAGTGGCTTGCGGCGCGCCGAGAGCGCGCCGCTTCCTTGAGGGACGAGCTCGACCTGCCCAACTTCAAGGGCACGACGGGCTGGGAGTTCACCGATCTCGGCAAGTTCGAGCTCGACCGCTTCGGCCCAGCGCCCGCCGACGCCGAGCTGACGCTGCCCGAGCCGCTGTTCGAGGCGCCCGCCGACGCGGTCAGCCTGACCCAGGTCGACGGCAGCAGCGAGGCCGGCGAGGCCGGCGCTGACGGCGTCATCGTGATGGCGCTCGGCACCGCCGCGCAGCAGTACCCGGAGCTGGTCGAGCCGCACCTCGGCACGATCGTCCCGGCCGATGACATCTTCGTGGCCGCCAACGACGCCGGCTGGGCCTGCGGCGCGTTCGTGTACGTCCCCCGCGGCGTGCGCGTCGAGGCGCCGATCCTGCTCAACGCGGTCACCGCCGCGGCCGGCACCGCACTCCAGCGCCGCGTGCTGATCGTGCTCGAGGAGGGCGCCGAGGCCGAGGTGTGGGAGCAGTACCTGTCCGCCGACAGCGAGTCCGAGACGCTGCTCAACACGGTGGTCGAGCTCGTGGTGGGCCAGAACGCCAGGCTCCGCTACATCTGCGGCCAGGACCTCAACGAGAAGTCGTGGATCTTCGGCGCCCAGCGCGCCGAGGTGCAGCGCGACGGCAAGCTCGACTGGGTCGCCGCCGGCTTCGGCTCCGCGCGCGGCCGCGTGCGGATGGAGACCAAGCTCGCCGGCGAGGGCGCCGAGGGCAAGGTCACCGGCGCCTACGTGCCGCACGGTCGCCAGCACGTCGACTTCGACACGACGCAGGAGCACGCGGCGCCGAACACGTTCTCCGACCTCGCCTTCCGCGGCATCCTCGCCGGCCGCTCGTCAGCGGTCTGGCGCGGCGTGATCAAGGTCGATCCGGGCGCCCAGCAGACCGACGCGTTCCAGGAGTGCCGCAACCTGCTGCTCTCCAAGCGCGCGCACGTCGATGCGATCCCCGGCCTCGAGATCCTCGCCAACGACGTCCGCTGCACGCACGCGGCGGCGATCGCGCAGATCGACAAGGACCAGGTCTTCTACCTGCGCTCGCGCGGGCTGCCCGAGCCGCAGGCGCAGCGGCTCGTGATCGAGGGCTTCATGGCCGAGTTGGTCGAGCGCTTCGAAGAGGGCCAGACCCGCGAGATCCTCGCGGGCGCGCTCGAGCGCCGCCTCGCCACGGTCCTCGACTAGAGCCGCCGCGACGTCAGCGTCGACGTCGCGGTCTTGCTGCCCGCGCGGCTGACGCGGATCTGCACCCGGTAGTCGCCCTTGCGCAGCCCCGCCGAGCGCAGGCTCGCCCGGTGCGTGCGGCCGCCCGCGAAGCGCTTCGACTTCACGAGCGTCGTGACCGTGTTGCCGCGCAGCACCTGGATCCGCACGTTCGCCGCGCGCGTGAGGCGGAACGCGACGCGCAGCGGCTTCTTCGTCGTGCCGCCGAACGCGGGCCGCTCGAGCTTGTAGGAGCGCAGCAGGCCGCAGGTGTCGCGGCGGTAGAAGTCGGGCCGGGCCGTGAAGCGCCCGCCCTTGAGCTGCAGCACCTTGCGGCGGATGTCGCGCTGGCCGTTGGGCAGTCGGATCGAGTAGCGGGCGAAGAAGACGCCCGGCTGCACGCGCTTGCGCTTGGACGTCCCGTTCCAGGTGAACGACTTCGCCTTGCCGCGGAAGCGCGCGACGAGCCGCTCGCCGATCACCTTGCGGCGCACGGCGACCTGGAAGACGTCGACGTTGACCTTCTGCGCGACCTTCTTGGAGAACGCGAACCGCACGCCGCGGCCCGCGGCGCTCGCCTTGACCGAGCGCAGGATCGCGGCCGAGGCGCAGGCGGGGGTGCCCTGCCCGGGCGCGGAGATCGGCTGGGCGCCGCCGGCGGCCGCGATCGCGCGTGTGCAGGCGCTCAGGTCGAGCTGCTTGACCTGGCCGCGGTCGATCTGGACCTGCTGGGTGTCGAACACGCGCCCGCCCTGCTCGCAGGTCAGCGTGTAGCTCTCCACCTGCGCGGGCTTGAATGGCGGGGGCGCGGCGAACGTGATGTCCACGGTGTAGCTCTCGATCGCGGCGAAGTTGTTCACGCGCAGCACGTACTGCTTGCCCGGGGCCAGGCGCGGGGTGCCCTGGGCGGAGACCTCCTCGACGTTGCTCGGGCCGGTCTGGCTGGTGCCGACGACCGTGGTCTCGTTCTCCGACTTGCCGTCGCCGTTGCTGTCCTCGTAGAGCTTGATGTCCCAGTCGCTTGCCTGGGCCTGCCACGAGACGCGGACGTTCATCGAGGCGTTGTCGCCGGTGAGCGGCACCGTGATCGGGTGGTCGTTGTAGTTGAGGGTGTCGTCGGATTCGGGGTCCCCGCTGGGAGCGGCGCCGTCGTTGGCGGGATCGTCGGCAGCGCCCGCCACGCCGCCCGACCGCTGCTGCGGCGGGCTGGGCTCGCCGGCGTTCGGCACCCCGCTCGCCTTGGCGACGAGCGGCCGCGTCGACGGGTTGACGTGCCAGCGCACGCGGCCGTCGGAGCCGACGTCGTAGACGGTGTCGAGCTTGTCGTCGCTCAGCAGCGGCTTGTTGTCGGCCTGCGGGAACGACTCGGTCTTGAACTGCTTCGTCAGCCGCAGCGTCGCGCCGGCTGGCGCGGTGCCCTCGAGCACGCTGTGGCGCTGCTCGTCGATCGCGCTCTCGGCCGCAAGGTAGTACGCCTCGCGGTTGCCCTTGCCGTCGAAGCCGGCGTTCGGGGCGCCGGGGAGCGTGTGGTTGGCCTGCGGGTTGTCGCCGGTCCACTCGTTCGCGGTCGTCGCGAAGCGCGGATGGAAGGCCGGGTCGTCGCAGTCGCCCGTCTGGTAGTTCGGCGCCCCGCAGTAGATCTCGAAGGTGAAGCCGAAGCCGCCGGTGGCGTTGTAGCTCCAGTCCTCGGTCGTGCCGGTCGTGTCGTAGAGCTCGAAGCCCTTCTGGCTGAAATAGCCGTTGTTCTTCGCCATCGCGTCGCCGAGCGCCTTGTAGCCGCGGTTCTCGTCGACCGGGTCGCCGACCGCCGCGAGGCCGGGCGCGCGCAGCACCAGGCCGGCGGTCGTGTGGTTGGTGATCAGCGTCATCACCTGGTTGCGGGACACGAGGGCCTTGATGTTGCGCGACTCGGGCTCGGAGAACGGGCCGGGGCCGCGGTAGGTCTGGGTGAGCGGGTTCGTGTCCGAGCCGGGGCCGCCCCAGAACGTGCCGTAGTTACGGTTGGGATCCACGCCCGGCTCGGCCAGCCCGGCCGAGGTGGCGCAGTTGCCGGCCTCGGAGTCGTCGGGCAGCCGGCAGTTCTTGCGCCGGTACTCGCCGCCGTTGCCGGCGCTGCCCGCGATGTAGACGGTGTCGTCGACGCTCTCGTCGCGTCCCCCCGCGGGCGCGCCGACCGCGTTGCGCGACGCCTCGAACCCGTCGGCGTTGACGACCGGGACGACGAGGTTGCGGCTGTTGCGAACGATGTTGGTCGCGCGAGGGTCGCCGCTCTTGAAGCCCTTCACGAGCTCGATCGCCCACTCCATCGCGTGCTCGCCCGAGGGCCACTCGCGCGCGTGATGGACGCCCGAGGTTCGCGAACGCCGGCTTGCCATCGTTGCGGTTGACGTTCTCGGTGATCTCGACGCCAAGGACGTCCTTGCCCAGCCACGTCTTGTTCGGAAGCGTGATCAGGCGGACGAGGTTGGGGTTCGCAGCGGCGAGCTGCTTGAGCTCCGCGTTGTAGTCGGCCAGCGTGCGGTAGGTATCGCGGCCGCTCGGGAAGGCGGAGCGCGTCGCCTTGGCGGCGTAGCGACCGTCGGCGGCGCGGTCGGCCTTGCCCTGCGTATAGAGGTCGGGGACGAGCACGCGCCAGCGGAAGCCGGCCTTGCGCAGCGCCTGCTCGTCGTCCGCGCCGTGCAGGACGACGCCGAGGGTCTCGTTGCCGCCGTGCTCGGTCATGTCGAGGCCGAGCTTCATCAGCTCCTGCTTGCGCACCCGCGTGGGGGTGATGACGCTTACGAGCTGCGGGGGGTTGTCCTTCGCCTCCTCGATCGCCGCGGATCGCACCGCCGCGAACTGGAGCGAGGCGGGGATGGAGGCGGCGTCGCCGGAGCGGCGGCAGGCCTGCAGGTTGAGCGTGCCGCCGGTGGTGTAGCCGAGGGCGACCTCCTGCGCGTCGGGCGAGGCGTCAGCGGCCAGCGCGCGCCCGTCGGCGTCGAAGACCGCGACGTCCCAGTCGCCCGCGGTGCCATCCAGCTTGACCGTGAGCGCGCCGGGACCCGCCACGCTGACGGTGCGCGTCGCGACGCCCGGCCGGCCGGGCCGGTACGCGCGGTGACAGGCGGCCTCGTACGTGCCCGCGGGTGCGGTCATCGCGCCGTCGAACACCGTCTGCGACGGGCTTGCGGCGTGCGCGGTCGTCCCGCCGGCGAGGAGCGCGGCGAGCATCAGCGGGACGACGACGGCGGCACGGTGGCGAAGGGTCATGGGTGCGTGAACGTGGCGTGCGTCACGATCTGGCGGTGACTGGACCGTTGGAACTGGATCCAGAGGAGGTGCGCCGCCTCGGCTACCGCGTGATCGACCGGATCGTCGAGCACTGGTCTGGTTTGGATACGCACCCGACGGTGGCGGTCGGCGATCCCGCGGAGCTCGCTGGGGCGCTGGGCGGGCCGCCCCCGGACGCGCCGGGAGACGCGAGCGCCGTGTTGGACCGGCTGCTGGACGAGGTCGTTCCGTGGACGGCGACGAACATCCACCCGCGCTGGTTCGCGCGGATCTCCTCGCCGTCGAACTCCGTGTCGTTCCTGGCCGACGCGGTGTCGTCGGGGTTCAACCTGCTCGGGACGTCCTGGGTGGCGTCCTCGGGGCCGTCGACGGTCGAGCTGGCGGTGATGGACTGGCTGCGCTCGTGGTGCGGGATGCCGGCGGGGACGGAGGGCTTGCTGGTGAGCGGCGGGTCGATGGCGTCGCTGACGGCGCTGGTCGCGGCCCGCGAGTCCCGGGGCGGTGGGGGCGTCGTGTACATGAGCGACCAGGCCCACGGCTCGATCCTGCGGGACCTGAAGGTGATGGGGGAGGGCGAGGTCCGGGTGCTGCGGTCGGATGCGGCGTTCCGGTTGCCGGTCTCAGCCGTGGCTTCTGCAATCGCGGCCGATCGCGCCGCGGGGTTGACGCCGTTCGCGGTGGTGGGCACCGCGGGGACGACCAACACGGGGGCGATCGATCCGCTGGGAGAGTTGGCCGCGCTGTGCGAGGCGGAGGGGCTGTGGTTTCACGTCGACGGTGCGTATGGGGCGGCGGCGGCGCTGACGGAGTCGGGCCGCGATCTGTTGGCGGGGATGGAGCTCGCGGACTCGCTCGTCATCGACCCGCACAAGTGGCTCTTCCAGCCGTACGAGGCGGGCGCGGTGCTCGTGCGCGAGCCGGGGCTCTTGGAGCGGACGTTCACCTTGAGCGGCGAGTACCTGCGCGACACGTTCGGCGGCCAGGTCAACTTCCGCGACCGAGGAATCCAGCTCACCCGAGGCACGCGCGCGCTGAAGCTGTGGCTGAGCGTCCAGGTGTTCGGGCTCGACGCGTTCAGGGCGGCGGTCGCACACGGGATCGCACTGGCGGAGCACGCCGAGGAGGTCTTGCGGTCGCGCGACGGCTGGGAGGTCGTGACGCCGGCACAGCTCGGGCTCGTCTGCTTCACGCGAGTCGGCGACGACGACTCGCGAGTGTCAGCGGCGACGGTCCTGGACGGCTACGCGGCGCCGTCGACGACGGTCCTGCGAGGCGAGACCGTGCTCCGGCTCTGCACGATCAACCCGCGGACGACGTTCGAGGAGATCGAGGAGACCATCGAGCGCATGGAGCGCGTCTAGGCCGATTAACGATTTTCGCCCCGGGTAGGGCTGGTGATATGCCGACAGAACCAGCCCCAGTCACGCTCTCGCAGGTCGTCCACCGCGCGGTCGAGGTCTGCGATCCGGACGGCACAGACACCGACTTGGCCGACTTCTTCCTGCGCTTCGAGGACGCCGACGAGCCCATCGCCGGCCTCGAGGACATCGAGCAACGAATGGCCGAGGCAGCCGGCGCGCTCGACCCCGAGGGAGACATCCCGTCCCTGCAGATGGCAGCCGCGGTCGCGACCTACCTGGCCTTCCGCCGAGACGAGGTCGACGAGGAGCCGGAGGAGTTGTTGTTGCTCGCGTCGAGGGCGGAGTTCAACGGCAACCCGCCGGCGGCTGTGGCGCAGTGGCTCGAGGAGCAGGGGGTGGTTGAACGTCGCCGCCTACGGACTCACCGTTGTGCGGCGGACGCGTGACCACCCGCGAAGAAATGGATAGCCTCGCTCGCGAGGGACGACAGCACGAAACTCGTAGGTCGTGGTGGTGAAAGTTCGTCGGAAGCGGTAGACGAACCTAAACTGTCCACGCGAGTCTGTGCGCATCCGAGTCACCGTTGTCCACGCCGCTGCGCCGCGGGCACGCGCCATGATCGCGACCGACTTCCCCGGAGTCGGCAGAGGTCGCCCGACCACGTGCCCGCCCAGGCGAATCGTCTCCCCGTTTCGGAGATGACGCGGGCGGATTGCAAATCGGACCCCTGCTCTCACCTTGACGCGAACCGGTTTCCCACAGGCTCGCGCCTCGCCGGCCGCTGACACGAGTACCGCCTGGACCCGCGTGTTCTGCTTCGGGCGGACGCGGATCTTGAAGCGGCCTCGTTTCCCAAGCCGCGCCAGCCGCGGTCGCCCGCTGAGAGCTGCATTGTCGATAATGCCTGCGCGGGCGCTCTTCAGGATGTTCCGAGATCCCGATACGCGTCCGACGATTAACGCTGATCGGCCAAACCGAACGACCTGGGTCTTGAGCTGTCGTCGGACACTAGCCGCGTTCGTTCGAGGGCAAGCAGCCGTGCCGCGCGGTGGAGGGTCTGGCTGATTGTCGACGGTGAGCGAGATCGGTCCAACGGTCGCGGCGTTTGCCCCGGTGGCGTCGAATGCCCGTACGGCAATCGTGTGACGACCGTCGACTAGGCGCGTCGTGTCGATGGGTATATCGATCGCCGCAGCAAGTTTGCATGGAACGGGCACCACGAACGGACGCTTGCATGCGCCGTCATTGTCATCGACGGGCAGTTCGGCCATCTGCTCGCCGTCGACGTCAACGCGCACCCTGTACAGCCCGGCGCCTGTGTCTTGCAGCCTCAACGCGAGACGTCGCATCCCCCGTTGGGGTCCAGCTGCCTCAAGTAGCGAGCCCGAGCTGCTCACGATCCGTGGCGGGGTCAGATCGTCTAGACGGACAGCGATGCGGCGCACGCTGAAAAGGGACCCGTTGTCCTGGCAGTCACCTGAGTGCAGAGCCCAAGAGCAGTAGAGCGTGAGGTCGAGCCTGGAGAGAGGCTTCGGAGTCGAATACGCGACGATGTCGTCCTGTGCAGAATTTTCGGTTTCTCTCACGGGACCAGCCACGCCTTCGCCCACAGGAATACCGCCTTCGCTATAGCCCCAAGCCCATGGAGGCGGCCCGGCTGGGGCCTGAACGATCCGCACCTCCACGTGGGCATCCAGACCAACGATGCGCGTCCCCGATGGCGCGCTGAAAGCGACTCCATATCGCGAGCGAGGACTATGGGTCCCGGGTGGCGTCCTGACAGTCAACTTCCCGCCGGGACAACCGATCGACACGATCGTTCCCGCGCCAAGAGGAGCCCAGCCATGCGCCGGCGCGGGCGCGCCGCTCGGGACCCGGCACGTGTGAACCTCATAGATCGCCGCCACGGCCTGGCCTCCGGTGAACGAGGCGCTTGCCCCCAAGGCGGCCGCCACCGCGATACGCGCCTTACAATGTCAAGTGGGCCTCCATTCATGGCGAGAACTCTCCACCGCCTCCGTCGCTGAACTCGCCGCCGCTCGCTGAAGGGGGCGAGCCCGACGCGCCGCTCTCGAAGCTCCCGTTCGCAGGGCTCGCCGAAGCACGCTGCCGCGTTTGTGCCGCCGCACTGGCGGACGGGCCCGACGTCTCGAAGGAGAATTCGTCGGGCGCGACAGCCCGATGAGTTCTGCTGGTCCGCTGTACAGCCCCAGTGCGACGAAGGTCGCGCTGAGGGGCGGGTGTGCTGATGACTTTGGCGATGTGTGTGCGTGCGGGCTCACCTCGGTCCGGCGCCCGACGCGAACTGGCGTCGCGCTTCGACCGCTGCTTTTCCGGATTCGCCTCCGCCCGGATCGCCGGCTTCGGGTCCGGCAGCAGCGCCGTTGCGACGCAGTAGGTGCCGGCCCCGACACCCGAGACGCAGACCCCGATCAAGGCCGCCACGGACGCGACTCGACCGCCGCCTCCGCTCGTCGCCGCGTGCACGCTCATCGCAAGGTCCGAGCTCTGGAGCCGCTGGAGCGCCACCTCCGCCCACTCGCGCAGGTTCACGCGCGCCGACGAGAGGCGCGACGCCGTCTCCGCCACCGAGGGGGCGACCGGCTGGACCGCCGATTCGCTTGCGTTCAGCCGGCGGAAGACCTCGTCCACGTGCTCGGACTGATCCATCGGCCGCAGCTCGACCGCCTGGTCCGCGCGCGACGGCCCGCGCGCCCCGGAACCGCTCCACAACCGCTCGAGCCGGCGCCACCAGCGCGCCGAACGGGAGGAACGCCGTGAGCCGCCGCAGACGGGACGCGTGGAGCTGCCGCACCGTCGCGCGACATGCCGGGCAGTTGCGCAGGTGCGGCCGCAGCTCCAGCAGCGCTTCGCTGCTCGCCGTGCCCGACGCCAGCGCCACCAGCGTCGGCGCCAGCCGCTCGCACTCCACCCCGGTCTCGAGCTCGGCGTACAGCTTCATGAAGCGGCGCCGGCCCTCGGTGATGCAGCGGTTCACTTTCGTGTACGTCCAGCCCAGCCGCTCGCCGATCTCGACGTACGACAGCCCCTCGGCCTTGAGCATCAGCGCCCGCGCCTCGTCGCGCTTCAGGCGCCGCATGACCTCAGCCGACCGCTCGACCCGCTCCGCCGACTCGCGCCGCTCCTCGACCGATCGCACGCCCACCGCGGGAACGGCGTCGAGGTCGACCTCTTCGCCCGCGACGCCCGCTCGGCCCCGTCGCACCGCCAGCGCTTCGTGCTTGACGACCACCTTCAGCCAGGCGAGCTCGGTCGCGGGGTCCAGAGACTCGACGCGGCGCATGTAGATCTCGAGCGCTCGCTGGACCGCGTCCTGCGCGTCGTCCGCGCACAGCGAGTAGGAGCGGGCGACTCGGGTCAGCAGTTCCGCGTGGCGGGCGACGACCGCCCCGACCCGTTCCGAGGGGTCGTCGAGTGCTGCTGCTGGCCGTCGATCGAACATCCGTGTCGCCACGGGCCGCGCTCCTCCTCCACGAGAGACGCTGACTTATCAGCGAGGTGTAGTGCGCGTCGCAGCCAGTTCGCCCCGCCACTGCAACAAATCACCGCAAATTGCGGCATTAGGATTCGGCGAGCACCACGTCCCCGACCGCGACCCGCCCGCGATCCACGGTCGAGCCGTAGACGCCGATGCACGACGACCGCTCCTGGGCGAGCGTCTTCAGCACGCTCGGATCGCGTGCGCCGCTGACCGGGTCGATGTTCACGATCACGCAGCGCTCGTCTCGCTGATCGACGCGCATCGCCATCCCGCCGATCCGCAACACGCGCCCGACCCACGCGTCCTCGCGCTCGTCAGCCTCCACGAGCAGGTTCGGCCGGAAGCGCTGGGGGTCGAGCCCGAACCCGACGAGCCCCTCGAGCTCCGCGATCGACTGTGTCGTGATCAGCGACAGCGGCATGGCGTCGAACACGCCGCGGTCCTGCTTGATCACGCGCACGTCCGACCCCAACGAGGCGGCCAGCGCCGGATCGATCACGTCGAGCTCCTCGCCCGCGGGCGTGCGCACGAGCGTCCGTGACTTGTCGGGCCGCTCGGGCTCGGCGAACCGCGGCACGTGCTCGAGCATCGAGCTGTCCTCGCGGATCGTCATCCAGGGGAAGCCCGACCTCGGGATCGCCCCGCGCACGAACGCCCAGCGCCGGTCGCCGGCCAACCCGTGCCAGCCCACCTCGACCGCCTCGAGCGGCTCGGCGGCCATCGACTTCACCGGATAGCGCCAGAGCCCCACGACTCGGCCGACCTCTTGCGCGCTCATGCGCACGTATCCTGACGCGCATGTCCGAGATCAAGGACTCGATCCTCGACACGATCGGGGAGACGCCGCTCGTCCGACTGTCCCGCATCGGCGCCGGCCTGAAGCCCCAGATCGTGGCGAAGCTCGAGCTGTTCAACCCCGGCGGGTCGATCAAGGACCGCGTCGCGATCCGGCTCGTCGAGGCGGCCGAGAAGGACGGCCGGCTCAAGCCCGGCGGCACGATCATCGAGCCGACCTCCGGCAACACCGGCACCGGCCTCGCGATCGCCGCGCGCCTGAAGGGCTACCGCGTGATCGCGGTGATGCCGGACAAGATGAGCAAGGAGAAGATCGACCTCCTGCGCGCCTACGGCGCCGAGGTCGTGGTGGCGCCGACCGACGTCCCGCCCGACTCGCCGCGCTCCTACTACCGCGTCGCCGACCGCCTCACGCGCGACATCCCCGGCGCCTTCCAGCCCAACCAGTACGCGAACCCGGCCAACCCGCAGACGCACTACGAGACGACCGGGCCGGAGCTGTGGCGCCAGACCGACGGCAAGCTCACGCACCTCGTCGTCGGCGTCGGCACGGGCGGCACGATCACCGGGATGGCGCGCTACCTCAAGGAGCAGAACCCGGACATCGAGATCATCGGCGCGGATCCGAAGGGCTCGATCTACTCGAACGAAGAGGTCCATCCCTACCTCGTCGAGGGCGTGGGCGAGGACTTCTGGCCCGCCACCTACGACCCCTCCGTCACCGACCGCTACGTCACGGTCTCGGACCGCGACAGCTTCATCACCACCCGCCGGCTCGCGGAGACCGAGGGGATGCTCGTGGGCGGCTCGTGCGGGCTCGCGGTGCATGCCGCGCTGGAGGTGGCGCGCGACCTCGACGAGAACGCCCTGATCGCGGTGATCCTCCCGGACGGCGGGCGCGCGTACCTGTCGAAGATCTTCAACGACGCCTGGATGGACTCCTATGGCTTCCTCGAGCGCGTTGAGGACAAGACGGTCGGGGACGTCCTGCACGCCAAGGACACCGCCGGCGAGATGCCGCCCTTCGTGGTCGTCGAGCCCGGGCAGACCGTGCGCGAGGCGATCTCGCTGCTGCATCAGCACAGCGTCTCCCAGCTCCCGGTGGTCGAGGACGCCGACGTGGTCGGCTCCGTCGGCGAGCGCGGGCTGCTGCGCCGGGCGATGGACGCCCCGACGATCATGGAGACCGTCATCGCCGAGGTGATGGAGGAGCCGTTCCCGGCCGTCGCCACGACCGACTCGGTGCGCGAGGCGGTCGAGCTGCTCGCCGGCGAGCGCCAGGCGCTGACCGTCACGGAGGACGGCAAGCCGATGGGCATCCTCACCCGCGCCGACCTGCTTGAGTCGCTGGTCACATGACCGAGTTCGCCACCCGCTGCGTCCACGCGGGCCTCCAGCCCGACCCGACCTTCCGCTCGATCATCCCGCCGATCCACCAGACGTCGACCTACGTGCAGCCCGCGCCGGGCGAGCACGTCGGGGAGTTCGGCTACTCGCGGAGCGCCAACCCGACCCGCGCGGCGCTGGAGACGGCGCTGGGCGAGCTCGAGGGCGGCCTCGCATGCGCGTTTTCGTCCGGCATGGCCGCCGAGCATGCGCTGATCACGGCGATCGCGAGTGCCGGCGCGCACGTCGTGCTGCCGGACGATCTCTACGGCGGCACGTACCGGCTCGTCGACAAGGTGCTGTCGCGGTTCGGGGTCGAGTACGACATGGTCGACCAGCGGGATCTCGACGCTCTCTCGGCCGTGGTGCGGGACGACACCGCGCTGGTCTGGGTGGAGACGCCGACGAACCCCTCGTTGAAGGTGATCGACCTGGCTGGGGTGATCGAGCGGAAGCGGGGCGCGCTGGTGGTGGTCGACAACACGTTCGCCACGCCGGTGCACCAGCGGCCCTTGGAGCTCGGCGCCGACGCCGTCGTGCACTCGACGACGAAGTACCTCGGCGGCCACTCCGACGCAGTCGGCGGCGCCGCGATCGTGCGCGATCCGGCGCTCCACGAGAAGGTCAAGTTCGTGCAGAACGCGGTCGGCGCGGTGCCCGGGCCGTTCGACTGCTTCCTCGTCCACCGCGGGCTGCGGACGCTCCACCTGCGGGTGGCGGCGCACGACGCGAACGGGCTGGCGGTGTCGAGTTGGCTCCGTGAGCAGGCCGGTGTCGAGGACGTGCGCTGGCCCGGCTTCGGGGGGATGGTGTCGTTCCGGCACCCCGACGCGGTGCGGATCGTGTCGTCGACGCGCGTCTTCTCGCTGGCCGAGTCGCTGGGCGGCGTCGAGTCGCTGATCGAGGTCCCGCAGGCGATGACCCACCAGTCGGTCGAGGACTCAGACGCCGCCGTCCCGGCCGACCTCGTGCGGCTGTCGTGCGGGATCGAGGCGAGCGTCGACCTGATCGCTGACCTCGCGCAGGCGCTAGAGACCTAGGGCTTCGAGCTCGGCCGCCAGACGGTCGGGTTCGTCGAGGTCTCGCCACGTGATTCGGATCACGGTCCAGCCGAGGGCCGTGAGGTGGCGGTCTTTGCGGCGGTCGTTTTCGAACGCCTGGCGCGTGCCGTGGAACGTCCAGCTGTCCAGCTCGACGATCAGCTTGCGGTCGGGCCAGACGGCGTCGACTTCGTAGCCCTCGATGAGGGTGTTGGTCTGGGGCGACGGGAAACGGCGGTCATTGAGGAAGGCGAGGAAGTCGGCCTCGAGGTCGCTTCGGGTTCGGGGGGCTGGGGTTCGGAGCGTCGCGATGCCTCGCTTGGTCGGATGCCGCTCCATGAGGTCGCGGGCTCCGGGCAGGCGGCGGATCTCGGCCTCGTTCATGGCTCGGTGGACCTGGTGTGGTGGGAGGACGCCGGCGAGGTCGAGCTGAGTGCGGGCTGCGGTGGTGACGGGGATCCCGTAGCGGGTGGTGATCTCGTCGGGTGGGAGAACGGCTCGGTGAAGGAGGAGTCCGGGTCGGGGTGTGCGGGTCCGTGGGGTGGTGATCTCGATGCGTCCGCTCGAGGGTCGAATGCCCCAGAGGGCGGCGGCGGATCGGTGGCTGAGGACGCCGTTCGTGGCGAGGACGGCGGCCATCCAGCGACCTCGCTGTGAGAGCACCTGGTGGCCCACGGCGTACACCCCTCGGTAAAGAGGGTGGAGCCTGCCTGCGTCAAGTCGGCGCTCGATCGCTCGGACTCCGATGCCCGTCGCGAGCAGCTGCCCACGCCCGACCACCCCGTGCTGCCGCCCGGCGAGGTCCGCGATCAGCTCATCGACGGCAAGCGGGACGGTTTTACCCCCTATGTGGTGGTCAAACCGTCCCACTTGGCTCATGACCCCGATCGTGCCAACCAAACCGCAACAGAACACACCCCCTCAATGCCGAAGTTCGCCCAAACCCTTGACAACAGAGCACATTTAACGCATCCTTTAATTAACCAACCCAACAAACAATGCCAACCGACCAGCTCAGCCAGACGTTCCAAGCCCTCGCCGACCCCACCCGCCGCGCCATCCTGGCGCGGCTCTTCGAGGGCCCAACCACCGTCAACGAGCTGGCCTCGCCGTTCGACATCAGCCTCCCCGCCGTCTCGCGGCACCTGAAGGTGCTCGAGCGCGCCGGCCTCATCACCCGCGATCGCGACGCGCAGTACCGGCCGAGCACGCTGCGGGTCGAGCCGCTGAAGGAGGCCGCGGCCTGGATGGCGCCCTACCGCGAGCTGTGGGAGGGCCGGATGGACCGGCTCGGCGCGCACCTCGAGACCCTTCGCACGAAAGGACAGCACGATGCCTGACGCCGCCACCCAGGTCGAGGTCACCCGGACCTTCGACGCGCCTCGCACCGAGGTCTACAACGCCTGGACCGACCCCGATCAGATCGTCCAGTGGTGGGGCCCCGAGCACTTCGAGGTCCCGCGTGACTCCGTCAGCGTCGACGTCCGCCCGGGCGGCCGCTTCGACCTCACGATGATCGACTCCGCCAGCGGCCAGGAGTACCCGGTCCGCCAGGAGATCGTCGAGGCAACCCCGCCCGAGCTGCTGGTGATGGTTCACCAGGCGGTGCCCGAGCATGGGCTGCTCGAGGCGATCGAGACGCGCGTCGAGTTCCACGAGGAGAACGGCGGCACCCGCGTCCGCGTGACCGGCGGCCCCTACTCCGCCGAGATGGGCCCGAACGCCCAGATGGGCTGGGAGCAGCAGCTCGACAAGATGGTGCGCCTGCTCAGCGCTTGATCCGCTTGGGCTCCTCGCCCTCGCGCCAGGAGTCGATGACGAGGTGGTCGGCGGGCTCGCCCAGGCGGACCGTCGACACCTCCGTCAGCTCGGCGCGGAACAGATGCGAGCCGGTGTCGGCGTGCTCGCCCGAGCCCATCGCGCCGAAGATCTCCGCCCGGCGCGCCGGCTCCACGACCTCCTCGACCCGGCCGGCGACCTTCGCGTCGCCCTTCCACTGATCGGCGTCGCCGGTCCCCGAGTGCAGCGCGAAGCGCGGGTCGCGCTGGAGATCGCGCGCCTTGACCGCGTCGGGCATCGAGCCGAACCAGATGTCGCCCTCGATGAAGCGGCATTCGATGCCGCTGATGCGGGGCGAGCCGTCGCGGCGCAACGTCGCGATCGTCAGGTGCTTGTTGGCCTCGAACAGCTCGCGCGCGCGTGTCGCGAGCTCCGGCGCGGCCGCCTCGACGTCGGTCCACGTGGCCATCGCGGAGAGCATCTCACTCAAGCCCCGCGTCCGCGCGCCGATGAATGAGAGCATGCGCCCGTCCCGCATGCTGCAGCTTGCAGTGCTGACGACCCTGCTCGCCGCAGCACCGGCGCAAGCCATCATCCGGCTGCCCGCAGTGCCCGCCCAGGTTGCCCACAACCCGGCGGAACGCCTGCTCGCCCAGCCGATCGAAGACTCCGAATATGACCCCGCCACCCACTGCTCGCGAAAGGCCAAGCCCGGCATGACCGCGCTCCAGCGCTGGCTCGAGGCCAACGTCCGCGGCGTCTCGTGGGGCACCTACCGCTGCGAGAAGTGGGGCAAGAAGCAGGCCTCGCTGCACTCTGAGGGGCGCGCGATCGACTGGCACCTCGACGCCACCAAGGCGGCCGACCGCCGCGAGGCCGAGCGCCTCGCCAAGCTGCTGCTCGCGCCCGACTCGCTCGGCAACCCGCAGGCGCTCGCGCGCCGGATGGGTGTCGAGGAGATGATCTGGGACTGCGGGTACTGGGGAGCGGGGATGACGCAGTTCGACCCCTACCCTGCTTGCTTCAACAAGCACGGCACTCGGCGCAAGCACGTCGACCCGACGGTGGCCCACCGCAATCACATCCACATCGGCCTGACCAACGCAGGCGCAACGAGGAGGACGAGCTTCTGGTCCGCCGCGCGCTGATCTTCCTCCTGCTCGTCCCCGCGCTCGCCGGCTGCGGCGCAGACGAGACCGTGCACTCCAGCGTCAAGGCCGCGAAGCACGAGGAGATGGCGCCGCTGCCCAAGCCGCGGCCCAAGCTCGTGGAGCCGGTCGCCGGCCGGATCGCGGATGCGTCGGCTGTCGAGTCCAGCGGCGGCGTCGCGGCCGAGCCCGACACGCCGAAGCCGACCGAGGCCGCCTCCGGCACGCTCGCCCGCAAGGACGCGCCGAGCGCGATCAACGGCGGCACCCGCACCGCGACCGCGCTCGACAACGGTGTCGCGCTGCCGCCGCTCGAGGCGCCGACCCAGGTGCTGAAGATCATCGAGGCCGGCAACGCGATCGCGCGCACGCCCTACAAGTGGGGCGGCGGGCACGGGCGCTTCGTCGACACCGGCTACGACTGCTCAGGCTCCGTCTCGTTCGCGCTCTACGCGGCCGGGCTGATCGGCGGCCCGAGCGACTCCAGCGGCCTCATGGGCTGGGGCAAGCCCGGCAAGGGCAAGTGGATCACGATCTACGCGAACGCCGGCCACGTGTACATGGAGGTCGCGGGCATCCGGTTCGACACCTCCGGGGCGAAGACCACCGGCTCGCGCTGGCAGAACGACCTGCGCACCAACGCCGGCTTCGTCGCCCGCCACCCCGCCGGGCTCTAGTCCCGGACTTCCTCCAGGCGCCGCTCCTCGAGATCGAGGTCGCGCTCGACCGTCCGCATGACGTCGTCGGTGATCTCGCCGGCGCGGCGCATGCCGTCGATCGCGTCGCGCTGGGCGTCGATGACGGCGAACATCATGCGGCCCCAGGCGGAGCTGCGGTCCTCGATCGCGCGGTCGTCGACGTCGTCGTCGAAGCGCGCGGCGAAGCGCTTCATGCGGTAGCGGTAGATGCCGCGCAGGCGGTCGACGGAGTCACCCTGCGTCCACTCCTCGCGGTCGAGGCCGTCGATCCGCTCCAGCGCCGCCTCGGCGGCCCGCAGGCGGGCGCGGGCCTCCTGCTCGAGAATGTCGCTGTCGTCAGGCTCGACGCCGAGCAGACGGATCAGCCACGGCAGCGTGAAGCCCTGCAGCACGAGCGTGCCGAGGATCACGGAGAAGACCGCGAACAGGATCACGGGCCGCTCGTCGAACTCGGCGCCGGAGTCGGTCACGGTGGGGAGCGCCAGGGCGGCGGCGAGCGAGACGGCGCCGCGCATCCCCATCCAGGCGACGATCGCGATCCTGCGGCGCTTCAGCGGCCGGTCGACCCCGGGGGTGAAGATGTAGGGCAGGTAGAGGAAGACGTAGGTCCAGACGATGCGGGTCACGATCACCGTCGCGGTGACCACGCCGCCGTAGAGGAGCAGGTCGTCGGTGTCGAGGTCGGCGCCGCGGAGGTCCTCGAGGATCCCGGGCAACTGCAACCCGATCAGCAGGAACAGGAACGAGTTGAGCAGGAACGTGATGATCTGCCACACCGCGTCGCCCTGCATGCGGACGGTCGAGTTGGTCAGGCGTGAGGTCTGCGAGCCCATGTAGAGGCCGATCGCGACGGCTGCGGTGACGCCCGAGAGCCCGAGCTCCTCCGCGGGCAGGTAGGCGGCGTAGCCGGAGAACAGGGCGATCGTGATCTCCACCGGCGGGTCGTCGAGCCGCTCGCGGACCTGCGCGATCACCCAGCCGATGGCGAGGCCGAGCGCGGCGCCGCCGATCCCCGCGTAGAGGAACTCAGCGCCCGCGTCGATGGCGCTGAAGGACCCGGTCAGGACCGCCGCGACCGCGACCTTGTAGGCGACGAGCGCGGTCGCGTCGTTGATCAGCGCCTCGCCCTCGACGATGCTCACGACCCGCCGCGGGACGCCGATGCGGCCGGCGATCGCCGTGGCGGCGACAGGGTCGGTGGGGGAGACGATCGCGCCGAGCACGAAGGCGGCGGGCCACGACATGCCGTCGATCACCGCGTGGGCGACGAGCGCGACCGCCAGCGCGGTCGCGAGCACGAGCCCGATCGCGAGCAGGCTGATCGGGCGGATGTTCTGGCGCAGGTCGCGCAGGCCCGTGAAGAAGCTCGCGCTGTAGAGCAGCGGCGGGAGGAAGAGCAGCAGGACGAGGTCCGGCTCGAGCTCGACGTCGGGGATGCCGGGCAGGAAGCCCACCGCGAGGCCGCCGAGGACCAGGAAGATCGGGTACGGGACCGCGAGGACCCGAGCGGCCGTGACGAGGACCGCGACCGAGAACAGCAGGCCGGCGAGCACCAGCTCCGTGTGGGCTCCCGACGATGCCATTTAGATGCGTCTTAGCACGCCTGGGGTGAGCACCCCATGGTGGGATCGCCTAGGGCCGCCGATGATCCTCGTGCAGCGTGCTCCGCTCCTGAAAGGATCGCCTGATGTCCCGCTTCCACGCCGATACCGACTCCGTCGCCGGACCGCCGCCTGAGGTCCTGGCCGAGATCGACGCAGCGTGGGAGCGGGCTCAGGAACTCTTCAACGACGAAGCGCTCGAGCTGCACTTCGAGGTGGATCGCCGTTTCGGCCGGGCCTGGGCCGAGCTGCGCTACGCGGACGGCGAGATCGCCGAGACGCTCTCCGCCTCTGAGGCTGTCGACATCGCCTGCGGCACCCCGGCGGTCGACGAGCTGCCGCTGCTCGCGGCCTAGCGTCACCTTCCTGTCACGCCCCGTTGGGGCGCGGAGCCGTGGTCATACAGTGGAGACCATGGCTCTCACACCCAAGAACATCATTTCCGGCGTCGTCGATCGCGGGCGCAAGGTCGTCTCCGAGGCGACCGGCCGCTTCCGCCGCGATCACGAGGACGACGCGGCAACCCCGACCGCCACCGCTGAGGCGCCCACGCGCGCCGGCGGGGCCAAGACCGGCGCGGCCGCGCCGAGCACGACCCGTACTGCGCGCACGCGCGCGGCGGGGACGAGCACTCGCAAGCCGGCCGCCCGCAAGGCCGCCCCGAAGGCGGGTGCGAAGAACGCGCCGAAGTCGGCGACGGCGAAGACCGCGTCGAAGCCCAAGGCGGCGGCGAAGCCGAAGGCGGCTCCGAGCGCGGCGGCCAAGGCAGCGGCCGAGGCACCGACCAAGGCGAGCCCCGCCGCGGCTCCGAAGCCGAAGGCCGCGGCGAAGCCGAAGGCGGCTGCGAAGCCGAAGGCGGCTGCGAAGCCCGCGGCGGCCGCGAAGCCGCGGCCACCAGCGCCGCGAAGCCGGCCGCCACGAGCGCCGCGAAGCCGGCCGCCACGAGCGCCGCGAAGCCGGCGGCGACCAGCGCCGCGAAGCCGGCGGCCGCCAGCGCCGCTCAGCCCGCGACCTCCTCGAAGCCCGCCTCCACGGAAGCCGCGAAGCCCGCCGCTGCGGCGAAGCCCGCCGCTCCGGCCACGACGACGGCCTCGAAGCCGGCTCCCGCCGCGACTCCGAAGCCCGCTTCCGCGCCCGCACGCGCGCGACGAAGACCGGCGACTCGGCGGACTCCACCGCCGCCGCTGCCGAGACGGCCAAGCAGGCCGCCTCGAAGGCTCCCGCCGGCACCAAGTAGCCGATCTGCGAGCGACCCGGGCCGCGCGGCCCGGGTCGCACGCTGACATTCGGGACTGGACCCCGCAGGCCGTGGCCGTTTAGGTTGCCGCAATGCGTCCGATCCCTGCTCCTCGCCTTGGCGACACACACGGCCTGCTGCGCGCGATCAACCAGCGCGACCGTTTGCGCCTCGACGAGTTCATCACCGAGTTCTCGATTGACGAGCTGTTCCCGCCGGGCCTCGAGAACGCGCTCGGCCGCACGCGCCAGTTCGTCTCGTTCGCCCGCTCCGCCGGCCTCCTCAAGGAGGACCGGGGTGTCGTTGAGCTGACCGAAGTCGGCAAGCGCTACGTGAAGAGCGGGGACGAGGCTGCGGTCTTCGACGTCTCCTCCGGCCAGGCGGAGTGGCTGCGCCGCCAGCTCTTCGAGCGCCACATGACCGACTCGATCTACCACGGGGCCGCGATCGGGCTGTCGCTCTACGCCTCCAACCCGCCCGACTTCCACGTCTCCCGCCTCGACTTCGGCCGCGCGCTCGCGCATCTCGGCCGCGCCGGCTGGGACAACGAGAACACGCTCGAGAGCCAGGGTGAGCGCTACACGACGTTCCTGCTCGACCTCGAGCTGCTCGACGACCAGAGCCTGCTGACCGAGGTCGGCACGCAGACGAAGTCGGAGCTGACGCTGCCGGTCCACATGTCGCTGCGCGACCTCGCCGGCCAGCTCAACCCAGGCGGCCCCGAGGCCGCCGAGGCAGAGGGCGCCGCCGAGTGGGCCGCGCACGGCGCGGCCGCTGAGCCTGAGCCCGAGCCCGAGCCCGAACCCGCCGAGGAGCCCGTGGCCGAGGCGGTGGAGCCCGAAGAGCCGCCCGCCGTCGACACCGGCGAGTACGAGGACGTCGCGGGCGCCCAGGCCGGCCGCTCGGCCGCGACCGAGCAGAGCGGCCGCCCCGTTCCGCCCTCCGACATCTGGGAGACCGCCGCGCCCGACGAGGCCACCCGCGCGTACTCGGCGATCAGCCCCGAGCAGGCCGCGGCCTCCGCGGTCGACCCGGCCGCCTCGGTCCCGCCCCCTGCCGCGGAGGCGCCCGTCGAGGAGGCCCCGGCCGACGAGCTGGCCCCTGCCGCCGAAGAGGCCCCGCCGGAGGAGCCGGAGGAGTCGGCCCCGCCGCCCGCCATGACCTCTGGCGATCCGCTCGCCGCCGGCATCACCCCAGGCGATCCGCTCGCCCAGCCGCCCATGGACGTCGAGGGGCCGGGCGTCGAGTCCGCCGCGCCCGAGGTCGCCGCCGACGCGCCCCCGGAGGAGACGCCCGCGGCCGATGCGCTTGTCCCCGTCGTCGAGGTCCCCGCCGACCTCGTGGACGAGGAGGCGCCGACGGTCGACGACCAGGAGGCCGACGAGGCCGCCGCCGCGGCGCTCGCCGCCGGCGTGTCCGCCCCGCCCCCCGGGGCCGGGACGGAGGACGTCGCCCCCGACGAGGTGTCGCTCGAGAAGGCCGAGACCGCCGAGGCAGAGGCCGAGGAGCAGGAGGCCGCGGCCGGGTTGGCCGAGGTCGAAGAGGCCGCACCCGAAGAGGCCGTTGCGGAGCCGCTCGCGGCCGAAGAGGTCGCCCCGCCTGAGGTCGTCGCGCAGGAGGCCCCGCCCGAACTCGCGCCCGAACCGCGCCCGAGGTCACCGTCGACGAAGTCGCCGCGGAAGAGGCCGCCGCCGGCGTCGCGCCCCCCGAGGACGCCGAGGCCCGCGAGGCCGCGGCCGTCGCCGAGGAGGCCGCCGTCGCCGACGCCGCGCTCGCCGAGAGCGCCGGCGCCGCACTCACGCCTGCCGCCGCCTCGACCCGCGCGCCGAGCGGCTTCCTCGACCTCGACGCGCTGCGCTCCGCGGCCGAGGGCTCGGGCCTGAAGCCTGCCCGACTCCGTCTACGCGGGCATCATCGCCGCGCTCGCGTCCGGCAAGCACCTCGTGCTCGCCGGCCCGGCCGGCTCGGGCAAGACGACCCTCGCGGTCGCCGTCGCCAAGGCCGCGGTCCAGGCCGGCCGCTCCGAAGGCGCCGCGCTCTCGACCGCCAGCCCGAAGTGGAGCGCCCACGACACCGTGGGGCGCGTGAGCGAGTCGGGCTTCACCCAGGGCCACGTCCTCTCCGCCGCCGGCAAGAAGAAGTGGCTGATCGTCGACGAGATCGACCGCGCCAAGCTCGACAAGGCGTTCGGCGACCTGTCGTCGTTCCTCGGCGGCCTGCCGCTCTCGCTGCCCGACGGTTCGCGCGAGATCGCCGCGCCGAAGGACTGGCGCATCGTCGCCACGCGCGACTCGAGCGCCGGCGACCCCGAGGCATCGGCCGCGCTGCTGCGGCGCTTCGCGGAGATCCGCCTGCCGCGCCCCGACGCCGCCGACCTCGACGCGGCGATCGACGCCGCGACCGAGGGCGACCCGATGGCCGCCGCGGTGGTCAAGCGGCTGGCGGCCGACGAAGACCTCGCCGAGCTCGGTGCCGGCCCGTTCCTCGACGCCGCGCGCCACGCGGCCGAGCGCAACGCGCTGTCACCCGCCTCGGAGGAGGAGCTCGAGCAGGAGATCCGCACGGCGTACCTCCGCTAGCGGGTCTCCGCCGCCGCCCGCCTCGCCTCGACCTCGTTCGGGTTGTCGCTGTACCCCTGCCACAGGTAGGACAGCGGCATCGCGATCGGGTGGTGCTGCATCTGCCACACATGGCAGAGCTCGTGGACGATCAGGTCGTCGGAGACGTCGCGCAGCGGCCGCTTCAACAGGATCAGCGCCGGCCACAGCGTGTAGCCGTGGAAGCGCCGGAACCACGGCAGCCGGAACAGCCACGGCACGCTGAGCACCCGCGCCCGCCCGATCCGGACCGGCTCCGGATAGAACGCGAGCTGGTCGAGCCGCGCCTTCGCGCGCGACAGCACCGCGATCTCCTCCGGCGTCCGCCTCACACGCGCTTCGGGAACGTCTTCCAGGTCGCGTACGACGGCCGCTTGACCGTCGAAGGCGCCGGCTCGAGCAGGCCGCAGTCGAAGTTCGGGTCGCCGTAGAGCAGGTACTGCGCGAGCATCCCCACGCCGCTCACCGCACTGTGCAGCTCCCACGCCGTCTGCAGGCACTTCGCCTGCGCCGCCAGCGGATCCTCCCCGGGTAGAGCGTCCGCATCTTCGCGATCCGCGCGCCGCCCTCGGTGACGAAGATCTCGGGCGCCCAGCGTCCCGCCAGCCGCGTCCGCACGGCCTGGATCCGCGTCGTCACGCGACCCTCGACGTCGAGGTAGTTGTGGTGCGACCACGCCTGCTTGGAGTGCGGCGTGTAGCCGGCGGCCGGGAACGCGTCGAGCAGCGCGGTCGTGAACTCGTCGTAGCGCGTGACGATCCGCGACCCGGTGTCGGTGTCGGACAACGAAGGCGCGTACAACGTCGTCGTGTGGCCCAGGCGCGCCGACACCGTCTGCGCGGTCTTGAGCAGCTGGGCCACCGTGCCGCCGATCTTCAGCGCCGACAGCGCGAACGGGTCGCCGGACGTCGACGGCACCCGCTGCGGCCACAGCTGGTAGTTCGGCTCGTTGACGAGCTCGAACCCGGACACGTAGCGCCCGGAGGACCGCTGCCCGTAGTGATAGCGCCGCATCAGGAACTCGAAGAAGCGACTCCACGCCCCGTCGAGCACGTAGCCCTCGCTCGGCACCCGGTACTCGAGCGCCCGCCGCGACGGGTTGTAGAACGCCGCGTTCCGCCCGTTGGCGACGTACTTGTTCCACGCCGCCGCCGACATCCGTTCGGGCGCCTCGAAGGAGACCTCGGCGTCTGACCCGGGCACCAGCGCGGCCGTGCCGTTCGCCCACCGCGGGTGCCGGTAGGGCATCAGCATCACGCGCAGCCCGTCCGCGCACGCCTGGCGGATCTGGTCGTCCAGCGCCTGCAGCTTCGCGTAGCCCGGGCTCCTCGTGTCGTCGATCCGGTAGCGGCTGTCGGGCTGCAGCGACGGCCAGTCGGCCCACATCCGGATCCAGCCGGTCTGCGTCTCGGAGAAGTAGGTGCGGTTGCTGGAGGCGCGGTAGTCCTGCGCCGAGCCGGGAGTGATCACGCCGCCCGGTCCGATGTCGATCAGCTTGCGCAGGTTCGTCGCGCCCGCGGCCGGGGCGGCCGGCAGCGCCAGCGCGCCGGCGAGCGCGCCGCTGCGGGCGAGGAATTGGCGCCGCGTGAGCGGTGACACAGAATTCAGGATAGGTGGGTCTGCAGCCACAGCTCGAGCAATCCGAGCTGCCACAGCGTCGAGCCGTCGAGGTTGGTGCGGTGCTCGTTGGGGTCGCGCAGCATCGCCTCGACCACGTCGTCGCGGAACAGCCCGCGGTCGCGCGCCGCGTCCGAGCGCAGCGCGTCAGCCACCAGCTCGAGCACCGGGCCCTCCAGGTGCGACAGCGCCGGCACGGGGAAGTAGCCCTTCGGCCGGTCGATGACCGCATCGGGCACGACGCCGCGCGCCGCCCGCTTCAAGACGCCCTTGCCGCCCTCGGCGAGCTTGAACTCGGGCGGGCACGCGGCCGCCAGCTCAACGAGCTCGTGGTCGAGGAACGGCGTCCGCGCCTCGAGCCCGTGGGCCATCGTCATGTTGTCGACGCGCTTCACGGGGTCGTCGACGAGCATCACCTCGGCGTCGAGCCGCAGCCCACGGTCGATCGCCGTCGACGCGCCCGCGCGCGAGAACCACTCGCCGGCGAACGCGCGCGATGGGTCGTCGTCCAAGGGCGACCGCAGGAGCGACGCGACACCCTCGTGGTCGCGGTCGAAGAAGCTCGACGCGTACACGTCCAGCCCGTCACCGTCGGCCTCGAGCAGCGGCGGGTACCAGTAGTAGCCGGCGAACACCTCGTCCGCGCCCTGCCCCGACTGCACGACCTTGCGCACCTTCGCGACCTCCTCCGACAGGAGGAAGAACGCCACCGCGTCGTGCGAGACCATCGGCTCGCTCATCGCCTTGATCGCGCGCGGGAGCGCCGGCAGCAGCCGGTCCGGCCCGACCCGGATCTGGTGATGGTCGGTGCCGAACTCCTGCGCCACGAGGTCGGAGAACTCGAACTCGTCGCCGGCGCGGTCGCCGACGTCGCGGAAGCCGACCGAGAACGTCGCGAGCCCGCGCTGGCCCTGCTCGGCCAGCAGCGCGACGATCAGGCTCGAGTCCAGCCCGCCCGAGAGCAGGATCCCCACCGGCACGTCGGACACCATCCGCCGCCGCACGGCCAGCCGCAGCGCGTCGAGCACGGCCTCGTCCCAGTCCTGCTCCGACCAGCCCGCGTGCGCCTCGGCGCGCTCGAACGGCGGGTCCCAGTAGCGCCGCTCGCGCCGCCGGCCGTCGGGCTCGACCACCATCACCGTGGCCGGCGGGAGCTTGCGCACGCCGCGCAGGATCGTCCGCGGCGCCGGCACGATCGAGTGGAAGGAGAGGTAGTGGTGCAGCGCCACCGGGTCGACGCTCGTGTCGACGTCGCCCGCCGCCACCAGTGCCGGCAGCGAGGACGCCAGGCGCAGCCCGCCGTCGCCGAGCTCCTGGAGGTACAGCGGCTTCTTGCCGAGCCGGTCGCGCGCGAGCACCGCGCGCCCCGAGCCGTGCTCGACGAGGCAGAACGCGAACATCCCCGCCAGGCGGTCGAGCATCCCCTCACCCCACTCGGCCCAGCCCTTCAGCAGCACCTCGGTGTCGGCGTCGGAGAAGAACGCGTGGCCCGCCCGCTCGAGCTCCTGCCGCAGCTCGCGGTGGTTGTAGATGATCCCGTTGAAGACGATCGTCAGCCCGAGTGTCTCGTCGACCATCGGCTGCGCCCCGCGCTCGGACAGGTCGATGATCGACAGCCGCCGGTGGGCGAGCCCCGCGTCGCCGTCGAGCCACAGCCCGTGCCCGTCCGGCCCGCGCGGCGCGAGCACGTCGCTCATCCGCAGCAGCGCGTCGCGGTCGGGCGGCGCCCCCCGCCGCAGCTCACCGGCGATGCCGCACATCAGACCGTGAGGATGGCGGGCTCGGAGCGCGCCGAAGTGAAGTCCGCATGGAGTGCGCGCATCAGGCGCCCGAGCTGCGGCGCCGCGCCGCGGCCGGCCCGTGAGCGCTGGCGCACCGCGCCGGTGGCGGCCGCGAGCCCGCGCACCGACTCGAGCTCGGCGGAGCACCCGAGGTCGGCGGCGTGCGGCGCGCATGCCGCCAGCAGCTCGTTGACCCACTCGATCGCCGGCCGGCGGCACTCGCGCCCGGGGTCGATGAGCCGCGCGGCCATGCCGTCGCGTGCGGCGATGAAGCGGTTCTCATCGAGCACCTCGGGGCTCGTGACGAGCGCGTGGCCGGCGTGGCCCTCGAGCGCCTCCATCCGCACGAGGCACTGGACGAGCGCGGCGATCGCCGCCGTGTCGCCGACGCGCGTCTGCGCGTCCATCGCGCGGATCTCGAGCGTGCCGAAGCGCGGCTGGAGTCGCACGTCCCACCACAGGAACGTCGGCTCGGGGAAGGCGTCGCAGCGCAGCAGCACATCGACGGCCTCGACGTAGTCGCCGTAGGAGCGGAACTGGCGCGGGATCCCGACGCGCGGGAACGCCTGGAAGAGCGGCGTGCGCATCGAGCACAGCCCGGTGTCGCGGCCCTGCCAGAACGGCGAGTTGCCCGACAGCGCGAGCAGGATCGGCAGGTGCGCGCGCACGCGGTTGTAGGCGCGCACGGCCTGCTCGGGGTTCGGCACCGCGACGTGGACGTGCAGGCCGAACGTCGGCTCGCGCCGCGCGAGCTCGCGCATCGAGGAGTAGAGGAACTGGTAGCGCGCGCCGGGGGAGACCTCGACGTCCTCCCACAGCGTGAACGGATGCGTGCCGGCGACCGCGGCGCGGATCCCGAGCGGCTCGATCACCTTGGCGAGCTCGCTGCGCAACTCGCGCAGCTCGTCGGTGGCGCTCGCGATGTCGGGCTGCGGCTGGGTCGCGAGCTCGAGCGCGGAGCCGTGCGTCTCGGCGGCCGTGCGCTCGGTCATGAAGTCGGGCAGCGCCGCGAGCACCTCCTCGGACCGCGAGGTGAGGTTCCACGCGTTCGGCTCGAGCAGCATCACCTCTTCCTCGATGCCGACCGTCCACGGCGCCTCCTGGCCCGCGATGCTCCAGTCGGCCCAGTGCCCGCTCATGCCGCGCGCACCCCCCGCTCCTGGACCCCGTAGGCGTCGGCCTCCTCGACCAGCTCGCGGAACAGCGCGAGGTGCTCGGGGCGGTCGACGAGCGACTCCACGTGCCACTGCACGCCCAGGTAGAGCTCGGGCCCGTCGCTCTCGAGGCCCTCGACGACCCCGTCCGGCGCCCACGCGACCGCCTGCAGCCCCTGGCCGAGGCGGTCGGCGGACTGGTGGTGGAACGAGTTGACCTCGGCCTCGGTCACGCCCATCACGCGCGCGAGCCGCGAGGCGGGATCGATCCGCACCGAGTGCGTCGTGATCCGGCCGCGCGCCGCCTGGCGGTGCTCGATCGAGCCGTCGGTGAAGTCGCCGACGTGCTGGTGCAGCGAGCCGCCGCGCGCGACGTTGAGCGCCTGCACGCCGCGGCAGATGCCGAGCACGGGCATCCCGCGCGCGTCGGCGAGCTGGGCGAGCGCGAGCTCGTAGGCGTCGAGGCTGGGCTCGGTCGCGCCGAGCTGCGGGTTGCGCGTCTCCTCGCCGTAGCCCTCGGGGTCGATGTCGGGCCCGCCGGAGAGGCACACGCCGCACAGCCGGTCGAGCAGCGGCGCGATCGTGTCGTGGCCGAGCGGCGGGAGCACGACCGGGATGCCGCCCGCGAGCTCGATCGAGCGCATGTAGACCATGCCGAGCGCCATCTCGCGCTGCGGCGGATCGCCCTCGGGCAGCGGATCGGTGTGCTCGGCGAGCCGCACCTCGGAGGTGGTGACGCCGATCAGCGGGCGGCTCACGGCAGCACCCACGTGTCCTTGGCGCCGCCGTTCTGTGACGAGTTGACGACCAGTGAGCCCTCGTCGAACGCGACCCGCGTGAGCCCGCCCGGCAGCGTGCGGACGTGGCCGTCGGCGCCGAGGAAGACGAACGGCCGCAGATCGATGTGGCGGGCTGCGAGCCGGCCGTCGATCACTGTCGGATGGCAGGAGATCATCACCATGCGCTGGGCCACGTACTCCCCGGGGCTCTCCCGTACAGCTTTGCGCACCGCGTCGATGTCCCACGGCTCGGCGTGCGGCAGTACCGCGACGCCCATGCCGCCGTAGCCACCGCGCGGCTTGATGACGAGCTCGTCGAACACGTCGAGCGCGCGCTCGAGGATCGCCGGATCGCCGAGGTCGAACGTCTCCACCGAGGGCAGCAGCGGCTCCTCATCCTCATAGAAGCGAATCATGTCCTCGACGTAGGCGTGCGTGAGCTTGTCGTCGGCGACGCCGGTGCCGAACGCGTTGACGACCCCGATGCTGCCCTCGCGGATCGGCTCGAGCAGCAGCTCGCCGACGCTGGTGTCGAGCCGGTCGGCGTTGGTGCGGCGGTAGATCACGTCGACGGCGTCGAGGTCGAGTCCCTCCGGCTCGAGCAGCGGCACCCCGAGCGCCTCGGCCGCCCACTGGTGCTCGTAGTAGGCCGAGTTGTCCTCGCCGTCGGTGAGCACGATCGCGCGCGGCGAGCCGGACGCGGGCGAGGCCGCGCGCAGCGTGTCCGTCAGCATCGACGGTAGGTCGTCGAGCGTGCGCGGCTGGTCGGCCGCCGGCAGGTCGAGGTGGCCGACGGTTGCGCGCCGCGCGGCCGCCGCGTAGGCGAAGCCGCTGGGCGTACGGACGTTGTCCTCGAGCACCCGGAAGTGCCCCTCGTGGTCGCGCACGAGGTCGAGCCCCGCGACGCCGATCCAGAGGCCGCCTGGCGGCTGGACACCCTGCATGCCGGGCTCGAGGTGCTCGGCGCCCTCGACCACCCGCGCGGGCACGACGCCCTCCGCGACGATCCGCCGCTCGCCGTAGACGTCGGCGACGAAGGCATTGAGCGCGCGCACGCGCTGGGCGAGCCCCGCCTCGACGCGCGCCCATTCGGCGGCCGCGAGGACGCGCGGCACGGGGTCGATGACGAACACCTCGTCACCGTCGGAGGAATGGAACACGACGCCCTCGTCCGCGCCGTGGCGCTCGACCTCGACCGCCAGCTCCTCGAGATCGCGGCCCTCGAGCGCGCGCATCGCGCCCTGCGCGCAGGGGCGGATGGCGCCGTCGTCGTCCACCGCCTCGTCGAAGCAGTCGGGCGCGCGTGCATAGTCGGCGAGCATGGGAAGCGGCTCCTCGGCGAGCGTCACTCCGCCAACCCTCCCCGATTCGCGCGCATTTGACATACCGCCAGCTGTCTGAAGTCCGAGCGCCGACGTTGGCCTTTATGTCGTGAACGCGTCCGCGAGCCACTCCACAACCCGGTGCGTTCCCTCCTCAGCGGCGAGCGCGCGCTGACGCTCGGCACCGTTGCGCGCGGCGAGCGCGCGGGCGTGCTCGAGCTCCGCGCTGCCTCCGAGCCGTGCGGCGGCCGGGGCGACGGCGTCGATCAGCTCGCGGACACGGGCGCGAGCGGGCTGTGGCTCGCCGCTGTCGAGGTCGAGCAGGGTCCCGTCGAGGCCGTGGCGCGACGCGCGCCAGCGGTTCTCGGCGATCCGGACGTGGTCGTGGACCGGCAGCCGCTCGCCGGCGTCGTGGCGCTCGGCCAGCCAGGCGATCAGCGCGGCGGCGAACGCGAGCACGCCGGCCGCCTCCTCCGGCGTGCTCTGGGTGTCGGGGACACGCAGCTCGATCGTGCCGTGCTCGTCGTGGACGCGCAGCTCGAACCAGTGCTCGCCGGCGCCGGGGAAGACGCCGCCGGCACGCGCCCAGCGCTCGTAGTCGGCGCGCTCCTCCCACGACGCCCAGGCGGGCGGGATGCCCTGGCGCGGCAGCAGCTCGGACAGCGTCGGCCGCATCGAGGCGAGGCCGGTATCGCGGCCGTCGAGCAGCGGCGCGTTGCCGGCCAGCACGGCGACGTCGGGGAGGTAGGAGCGCAGCGCGTTGTGGACGGCGAGCGCGCGGTCGGCCCCGCGGACGGCGACGTGCACGTGGAACCCGAACGCGAGCTGGCGCGGCAGCACCCACGGGAACTCGGCGACCAGGTTCGCGTACTTCGGGTCGTCGATCACGGTGGCCTCCGGGTCGGTGAACGGGTGCGTGCCGGCGCCGGCGAGCCGCGCCCAGCCGGCGACGCCGGTGGCGAGCGCGCGGCGGGCGCCGTCGAGCTCGTGGGCCGCCTGGGCGATCGTGGCGCAGACGGGCGAGGCGGTCTCGAGCTGGGCGGCGAGGAGCTCGGTGCGCATGGAGACGACGTCGCCGAGCTCGGCGCGCACCCGCGCCGCCTCCGGGAGCAGGTCGAGCGTGTCGGGATCGAGCAGCATCAGCTCCTCCTCGACGCCGATCGTGTGGTCGGCCACGCCGTCGAGCAGCGCCCGCCAGCCGTCCGCGCTCAGACCCTCCGCCATACGCGGGAAGCTACCCGGCTGCCAGGATCCCGATCGTGCACGCGAATGACTCCGTCGGCCGGCACGCGGTCGCGCTCGCCAGCGTCGTCGAGCTCGCCACGCGTGCGGGTGCGCAGCGCGTGGTGCTGCTGATCGACGAGGGCGAGCTGGCGGAGGCGACGATGATCGAGCGCGCTCCCGACGGGACGCTCGAGCTCACCGAGGCCGGGGTGACCGAGCCGGTGGCTCCCGCCGCGATCGCGCAGGTCGTCCCCACGGAGCTCCCCGACGTCAGGCCGGTCCCGGCCTCGGCGCTGACCGTCGACGCCGAGACGGGCGAGTTTGCGGCACCGCTCGGCGTGCTGGCGGCCTTGGCCGGCGCGGTGGTGGCGCTGGCGGCGGCGTTCGGCGGGCGCTCGGTGGCGACCGCGGAGTTCGAAACGCGCGAGCCCGACCAGCCGTTCATGCTCGCCGCGCGCCCGGGTGAGCCGGTGGTGGCGCAGCTCGGCGGCGAGACGTTCGCGTTCCCGGACGGCTGGCCCTAGGCTCGCTACGCGCCGCGGCGGCGGTACGCCTGCGCCTTCGCGCGGTTGCCGCAGACCGCCATCGAGCACCACGTCCGCGAGCGGTTGCGGGAGTGGTCGTAGAACGCGACGTGGCAGGTGTGCCACGGGCAGACCTTCAGCCGGTCCCACGTGCCCTCGGCCTGGGCGTGGGCGATGATCCCGAGCAGCTGGCCCGCGACGCGGTCGATCCCGCCCGCCGTCGGGGTGACGCTCGCGTTGCCGTGTGCGTCGAGCGCGACGGTCAGCCGCGCGCGGTCGGCGGCGGCGCTGAGGGCTTGCGGGACGGCGGGGTCGAGCTCCCCGCCGTTGTTGGCGAGCAGGAGCGCGCGCAGATCCTCGCGCAGCGCGACCGCGCTGGCGAGGTCGTCGTGGCTGAACGTGGCGTCCGACAGCCCGCGCCCCGAGAGCCAGGCGCTGAGCGCCTCGGGCGTGCCGAGCTCCTCCTCGCCGGTCTCCTTGTCGACCGTGTTCACGAAGTCTTCGATCAGGACGAGTTCGCTGGGAGTGGGCTTCGGCATAACCACCAAACGACTATAGAAGGTGATACAATAACTGGCGTAAGTCAATGCAGGTTATCCAGGAGGTCTCTCATGCATCCGCTTCTCGCTGCCGGCGTCGCCAACGCTCTGTTCACTGACCGTGTCGGCACCGCCCGTCCTCGTCCCGTCAGACGCGGCGCGGCGACGTCCGGGCCCAGCGCCCGCAAGGCCGTCGCGACGCCCGTCGCCGATGCGTCTGACGTCGTGATCCGCACCGCCGGCGCGGACGACGCCTCGGCGCTTGCGCGCCTCGGCGCCCTTGACGGCAACCGCCGCGCGGGCGCACTGCTTGCTGCCGCCGCCGACGAGCACAGCGTGCTCGTCGCCGAGGTCGACGGCCGGATCGAGGCCGCACTCGCGCTCGACGGCGACACCGCAGTCGCCGACCCGTTCCGCGCCAGCGCGCTGCACGCGCAGCTGCTCGCGCTCCGCGCCCGCCAGCTCGGCGGGGACGCGGCGCGCCACAGCCGCGGCCCGCTCAGCGTGCTGCACCCGCGCACGTCGTAACGTCTCGGGCGGTGCTGCCGCCCGGCCCGTCCGCCCCGCCCGCCCTCCAGACCTGGGAGTGGCTGGCGCGGCCGACGACGCTCCTGCGCCGCAGCGCCGCGCGCCACGGCGTGCCGTTCACGCTCCGCACCGCGTGGACCGACGCGCCGATGGTCGTCGTCACCGACCCTGCCGACGTGCGCGCGGTATTCACGGCGCCCGCCGACGTCGTCCGCGCCGGCGCGAGCTCGAGCTTCCTCGAGCCGTTCGTCGGCCCGAGCTCGATCCTGATCCTCGACGGCCCTGAGCACCTGCGCCAGCGCAAGCTGATGCTGCCGCCGTTCCACGGCGACCGCATGCGCGCGCACCGCGACCTGATCGCAGACCTCGCGGCGGCCGAGGTCGAGCGCTGGCCGCGCGGCGTCCCGTTCGCCACCCACGCGCGCATGCAGGCGCTGACGCTCGACGTGATCATGCGCGTCGTCTTCGGCGCCGAGCTGCCCGAGCTGCGCGCCGCGATCCGGCGCACGCTCGACATGACGATGTCGCTGCCGCGGGCGCTGTTCTTCTCGCTGACGGGCAACGACCTGGGCTTCCGGCGAGCGATCGCGGAGGTCGAGGGGCAACTGACCGCGGTCATCCGCGGCCGCCGCCCATCCGACCCGCCCGCCATCGTCGACGAGCTCATCGCCGCGGGCTCCACCGAGGCCGAGCTGCGCGACCAGCTCGTCACGCTCCTCGCGGCCGGCCACGAGACGACCGCCGGCGCGCTCGCGTGGGCGCTCGAGCGGCTCGCCCGCCACCCGCAGGTCCTGCAACGACTGCGCGAGGACGAGCCCGGCTACTCCGACGCGGTCGTCAAGGAGGTTCTGCGCACGCGCCCCGTGCTCACGATCGCCGCCCGCAAGCTCGTCGCTCCGTTCAAGGTGGCCGGCTGGGAGCTGCCGGCGGGCGTCCACGTCGCGCCCTGCATCTACCTCACGCACCGCCGCCCCGACCTCTACGCCGACCCCACCGCCTTCCGCCCCGACCGCTGGCTCGGCGACGGCGCGCCCGACAGCTACGCGTGGATCCCGTTCGGCGGCGGCGTGCGCCGCTGCGTCGGCGCCGCGTTCGCCTCGATGGAGATGAGCGAGGTCCTGCGCGCGGTCGCCGCGCGCGTCGAGCTCCGCCCCGACCGCGCTCAGAGCGAGCGCATGCGCCGCCGCTCGGTGACGCTCACGCCCGAGCGGCGCTCGCGCGTGATCGCCGAGGCGCTACGTTCAGGTTGACGCCGCGTGCCGCTCTTCTGCCGCCACAACCGCCTCACCGCGAACTGTCCGATCTGCTCTCGTGAGCTTGCCTCCGAGCGGCAGGCCGCCACCCCCGCGCGGCCCGCCCGCGGGCGCTCCGGCGGATCGCGGACGACCACCCAGCGCCGCTCGCCGGGTGTCGTCACCAAGCGTGTCGCCCGCGCGGCCGACGACGGCTACCGCAACCCGCTCGTCCCCGGCCTGCGCGCCACCGCCGACGCCGAGCGCCTCGCCTCGTCGCTGGCGTGGGCCGACACGCGGCTCGAGCCGCCCGGCCCGCACCCCGCGGTCGCCGAGGAGCCGGTGCAGGAGGAAGCGATCTGGCTCGCGTTCCTGCTCGCGCTCGTCCCGGCCGGCGCGCACGAGCTGCACGAGGCGATCGTCGCCTCGCGCCCGAGCTGGGAGAGCGGCGAGGCGCCCGACATCCCCGGCGCAGACCCGCGCACCGTGCCCTCCTACCGCGCCTGGGCCGAGCGCGCCGGCACGCAGGCCGAGGGGTTCCTCGGCGAGTCGGTGTGGACGCCCGAGCGGCGCTTCGGCCGGACCTTCGAGCGGCTCGCGCTGCCCGGTCTGGGGCGGAGCGCGCGCTACGAGCTGCTGGTCACGCTCGGCGCTGCCGGCGTCTGCGAGATGGCCGCCGACGCGCTGCACATCGGCAAGACCGACGACCCCACCACGCTGGCCGCCAAGCGCGTGCTCGTCTCCGGCGACGTGATGCTGCTCGAGCGCCGCGCCGCCGATCTCGCGAAGGCCGCCGGCGTCCGCATCGGCGCGCTCGACCGCGCGCTCGCGGTGTGGGGCGAGGCCGAGGCGCCCGACAGCGAGGCGCCACCGGCGATCCGCGCTGCACTGGGCCTGTCGTGAACCTCGAGATCCGGGCGCTCGATCTCGGCGCCTCGGGCACCGCCGAGGCCGTTGTCGAGCTCCAGCGCGCGTCCTACCGCGTCGAGGCCGACCTGCTCGGCGCGCGCACGCTGCCGGTGCTCAAGGAGTCGCCGCGGCGCCTGCGCCGCACGCGCGAGCAGTTCCTCGGCGCATACGAGGCCGAGCGGCTCGTCGGCGCGGTGTCGTGGAAGCGCACCGGCGCGCTCGTCGACATCCACCGCCTGGTCGTCCACCCCGACCGCTTCCGCCGCGGCATCGCGGGTGCGCTGCTCGACGCGCTCGCTGCCGGCCAGCACGACGCGGAGCGCTGGACGGTGGCGACCGGCGCGGTCAACGAGCCCGCGCGGCGGCTGTACGAGGGCCACGGCTTCGTCCCCGTCGGCGAGCAGGTCGTTGACGGCTCGATCACGATCGTGACATACGAGCGACGCGTCGGAGAGGCATGATGCCCGGCGTGTCCGTCGCCGCTCTGCGTACGCGCCTGACGCCGGCCGCTTCAGTCCCCTCCGCCGCATCGGTGGACGCCGCCAGCCCTGCGCTGCGGCCGTGGAAGCTGCTCGTGCTCGTCTGCCTCGGGCTCGCCGCGCTGTCGCTGCTCGGCCCCTCGAACCCGACCTACGACCCGTGGGCGTGGATCATCTGGGGGCGCGAGGTGGGCAACCTCGACCTCAACACGGTCAGCGGCCCGTCGTGGAAGCCGCTGCCGGTGTTCTTCACGACGGTCTTCTCGTTCTTCGGCGACGACGCGGCGCCGAACCTGTGGCTCGTGATCGCGCGCGCCGGCGGCTTCCTCGCGATCGCGATGGCGTACCGGCTCGGCGCCCGCCTCGGCGGCTGGCCGGCGGGCCTGATCGCGGCGATCGCGCTGCTGTTCGCCTCGGGCTACGTGCGCACGTTCTGGCGCGGCAACTCCGAGGGCATCCTCGTCGCCGTCTGCCTGCTGGCGATCGAGCGCCACCTCGACGGGCGCCGCGCCGACGCCTTCCTGCTCGGCTTTGCCGCCGCGCTCCTGCGGCCGGAGGTGTGGCCGTTCTTCGGCCTCTACGGGCTGTGGCTCGCGTGGGTCGAGCCGCGCCGCCGCCTGCTCGTGCTCGGCGTCTTCGCCGCCAACGGCGTGCTGTGGTTCGCGCCCGAGTACTGGGGCTCGGGCGACTGGCTGCGCGCCGCCAACCGCGCTCACCAGCCGAACCCGGACTCGGCCGCGTTCGCCGACCGCCCGTTCCTCGAGGTGTTCCGGCGCTCGGCGAGCATCCTCGCCGTGCCGGTGCTGATCGGGGCGCTCATCGCGCTCGTCCGGCCGCTGCACGAGCGGCGCTGGGACGTGCGGTGCTCGCTGTTCGCCGCCGCCACCGTCCTGATGATCGTGGTGGGGCTGATGACGGAGGCGGGCTTCGCCGGCAATCTCCGCTACGTCGCGCTGCCGGCCGCACTCGTGTGCGTGCTGGCGGGCGTCGGCTGGGTCGATCTCGTTGCCACGACGGCCGCGCGCTTCGGGCGCCGGCTCGCGGTGGCGCTGACCGCTGCGCTCGTGGTCGGCGCGGGCGCCTTCCTCGTCGCCGGCCTCGACAACATCCGCGACGGTGTGGAGCGCACCCGCACTGAGGCTGACGCCTACAACACGCTGGGGGCGGCCGTCGCGAAGGCCGGCGGGATCGGCGCGTTCAGGGGCTGCAAGGTCTACACCGGCAACTTCCAGGTCCCGGCCGTCGCCTGGTACCTCAAGACCCACACCGGCGAGATTGGCATCGACCCCAAGCCCCCGGGCATCATCATCGCGGCGCGCGACCGCCCCGAGGCGCGCGACACGCGCTTCCCGCTGCTGACCACGACCCGCCGCTGGGTCGTGCGACGCGCCTGCGATAGCTGAGCCCCCCTCTATCCTGCCCGCCGATGGCGACCTACGTCTCACGCCCGGCGTGGGCGCCGCGGGTCCGGTCGCTCGCCTCCGCGCGGATCCTCGTGCCCGTCGGCCTCGGCCTGCTCGTCGCGCTCAGCCTCGGCGTGAAGGATGCTGAGCTCAACGTCGGCTACTGGGTCGACGAGGGGCTCTCGGTCGGCATCGCCGACCGGCCGCTGACCGACATCCCCGGGATCCTCCGCCAGGACGGCTCGCCGCCGCTGTACTACGGCCTGCTCCACGTCTGGCTGGCGCTGACCAACAGCGGCGAGAAGGCGACGCACACGCTGTCGCTGCTGTTCGCGCTGGCGGCCGTGCCGGTCGCGTTCTGGGGCGCGGGGCTCGTGTTCGGCCGCCGCGCCGCGTGGTTCGCCGCCGTGCTCGCCACGCTCAACCCGTACATCTCGCAGTACGCGCAGGAGACGCGCATGTACTCGCTCGTCGTGCTCCTGAGCCTGCTCGCGACGTCGCTCTACCTGCGCACCTACACGGCCGACGAGCGCCCCGCGCGCCGCTGGCCGGTGCTGTTCGGGCTCGCGCTCGCCGCGTCGCTCTACACGCACAACTGGGCGCTCTTCCTCGGCATCGCGATGTTCGTGGCCTGGCTCGGGCTGCTCGCGCTGGCGCCGGCGGCTGAGCGCCGCTGGCGGCTGCGCGACGGCGCGCTCGGCTTCGGGCTGGCCGGGCTGCTGTACCTGCCGTGGGTGCCGACGCTGCTGTTCCAGGCCGCGCACACGGGGGCGCCGTGGTCGCGCAAGCCGGGCTACGAGGACCTGACGATGGAGGCCACGCACCGGCTGCTCGGCCACACGGCCTGGCTCGTGCTCGTGGTCGCGGCCGGCGGCGGCGTGGTCGCGCTGATCCGGGCGGGACGCGGCCGCCAGCTGACGGCCCAGGGCCGCGCCATCGCGGCGGTCGGCATCGTCGGGCTGGGGACCGTGTTGCTCGCCTACGGCGCCTCGCAGCTCTCGCCGGCGTGGGCGATGCGCTACCTCGCGGTCGCGGTCCCGCCGTTCCTGCTGCTCGTGGCCGCCGGGCTCGCCGCGGCGCGCGGGCTCGGGATCCTCGGCCTCGTGATCGTCTCGATCCTGTGGGGCTACGACGTCTGGCCGACCACGAAGAGCAACGTCCGCGACGTCGCCGCCGCCGTCGGCCCGAGCCTCAGCCCGGGCGACGTGGTCGTCTCGACCCAGCCGGAGCAGATCCCGGTGCTCCACCACTACCTGCCGCCCGGGCTGCGCTACGCGACGCTCACCGGCTACGTCAAGGATGTCGGCGTCACCGACTGGCGCGACGGCGTCGAACGCCTCGAGGCGAGCTCCGCGCGCCGCGACCTCAAGCCGATCCTCGACGGGCTCGAGCCCGGCCGGCGGCTCGTCCTCGTCACGCCGATCATCTTCGACATGGCCCGCTGGCGCGCGCCGTGGACCAAGCTCGTGCGGCTGCGCTCGGAGGAGTTCAGCCAGTACGTGACCAACGACGCGCGCTTCAGCCCGACCGCGATCTACCCGCCGCTCCCACGCAAGCGCGGCCCGAACCCGGTCTCCGCGACCGTGCTCGTCAAGACGAAGGAGTAGCCGTCGGCTCGGGCAGCGGCTCGACCGGAGTCGCGACGCCGCCGTGCGAGCGCGGCAGCGAGAGCGTGAAGCGCGTGCCACCGCCCGGGCGGTCGGCGAGCGTGAGCGAGCCGCCCATCCGCTCGGCCAGCTCGCGGCCGATCGCGAGGCCGAGCCCGAAGCCGCCCTCGGAGCCGCGGACGCGGCCGCGGTAGAAGCGCTCGAAGATCCGGTCGCGCTCCTCGGGTGGGACGCCGGGCCCGCGGTCGGCGACCTCGACGGTGGCGTTCACGCCCGTGGTCACGAGGATGCCGCCGCCGTCCCCGTAGCGCAGCGCGTTGTCGATCAGGATCCGCACGACGCGAGCGACCGCGTCGGGGTCGCCGCGGCCCCAGCATGGGCCCGTGGGCGGCACGACCTTGATCGCGGTGTCGCGCTCGCCGGCGCGCAGGCCGAACTCCGCGGCGACGGCACGCGCGAGCTCGCCGAGCTCGACCGCCTCCGAGCGCAGCGCGACCGCGGCGTCGAGCCGCGAGAGGTCGAGCAGCTCCTCGGCGAGCGTCGAGAGGCGCAGCAGCTCGCGCCGCGCGGTCGCGACCTGGCGCTGGGCGTCGGGGACGTCGGGGCGGGCCTCGTCGAGGTCCTCGGCGAGCAGCTCCATCGTGCCCTGGAGCATCGTCAGCGGGGTGCGGAGCTCGTGCGACGCGGTGGCCACGAACGCGCGCCGCGCCGACTCCTGGCGCCGCAGCTCCTCCTGCATGCGCGCCAGCGCACGGGCGAGGTCGCCGACCTCGTCGTGGCCGGTGTCGCGTGGCATCGAGACGTCCGGGCCCTCGGCGGAGATCCGGAGCGCCGCGGCGCGCAGCCGGCCGAGCCGCCGCAGCAGCGTGCTGGCGAGCAGGAACGCGAGCGCGATCGCCACTGCGAGGCCGACGCCCGCGGCGGCGAGCAGCGCGTTGCGGACCTCCTTGACGGCGTTGCCGACCTCGGTCAGCCGCCGCCGCGCGACGACCGCCCCGACGACGCCGCCGTTGCGGTAGAGCGGGACGCCGATCGCGAGGTCGTCCCCGCGCACGTCGAGCACGGTCTCCTGGCGATTGAGCGTCCGCACGGCGGCGAGGAACGCCTGGCGCGGCGGCGGCCCGCTCTCGGAGTCGGCGAGGAAGCCGGGCGGCGACTCCTCCTCGTTGGCGGGCGTCAGCGCGAGGTCGGTGACGAGCACGCGGCCCGCGGTCTGGTCGGACAGCTCGAAGGCCTCGGAGCTCAGCGCGATCTCGCGGTCGACGCGCTCGCGGCGCGCGAGCGCGTCCTCGAACCGCGGCCGCGCGGCGAGCACGGCGGCGCGCAGGCTCTCGGTGCTCTGGTCGCGCAGGCGCTGCTGCAGCGGGCCGAGCACGACGGCAGCCGCCGCCGCGAGCGTCACCGCGCTCGTCAGCACGAACGCCACCAGCAGCCGCCCGCGCAGGCCTCCCCAACCCATGCGCAGGCGCGGTCTCATGCCTCGCGGAAGCGGTAGCCCGTGCCGGGCACGGTGAGGATCAGGCTCGGCTGCTCGGGGGTCTCCTCGAGCTTCTCGCGCAGGTGGCGGATGTGGACGTCGATCGCCCGCGGGTCGCGATAGGCGCTGTCGCCCCAGATCGCGCGCAGCAGCTCCTGGCGGTTGAACGCGCGGCCCGGCCGCCCCATCAGGCAGGCCAGCAGCTCGAACTCGCTGAACGTCAGCCGCACGGCGCCGCCGCCGACCTCGACGCGGCGCAGCTCGCGGTCCAGCGAGACCGGGCCGACCGCGAAGTTGCCCTCGACGACTCGGCCGTGCGCGCGCCGCAGCACGGCGCGGATCCGGCTGCGCAGCTCGGCGAGCCCGAACGGCTTGGTGACGTAATCGTCGGCGCCCGCCTCGAGGCCCTGGACGGCGTCGGCCTCCGAGTCGAGCGCGGTCAGCATGATGATCGGGACGACGTCGCGGCGGCGGCGCAGCAGGCGCGCGACGTCGTGGCCGGTCGGCCCCTCGCCAAGCGCGACATCGAGCAGCACGACGTCGAACGGCTGGTCGCCGGCGGCCTTGAGCGCCGCGTCGCCGTCGGCGACGGCGGTCACGCGATGCCCTTCGCGCTCGAACGACCGGGTCAGCATCTCGCGTAGCGGACCGTCGTCGTCGACCAGCAGGATGTCCAGCGCGGTGGCGGTCTGCACCCCTGCAGGGTACTGGCGAGATCCACCGATTAAGGGGTGTTAGTGAGGGTTAGGTGCGCGTGTGCGGGCGCGTGAGAGCGGACAAGGTGTCGGCATGTCCACTGTTGAGTTCGATGTCGTTGAGACACCTACCGGTACGTCCCGGCGCGCACCCATCGCAGTGCTCGGCGGTGGCCCTGCCGGCCTGACCGCCGGTTACCTGCTCGCCAGGAAGGGCGTGCCGGTGATCGTGTTCGAGGCCGAGGACCAAGTTGGCGGTCTCGCCAAGACCGAGGTGCGCGACGGCTACCGCTTCGATCTCGGCGGGCATCGCTTCTTCACCAAGTCCAAGGAGGTCGACGACCTCTGGCACGAGGTGATGAAGGAGGAGTTCCTCCTGCGCCCGCGCATGTCGCGCATCTTCTGGAACGGCAAGTTCCTCCACTACCCCCTCGACGGCATGGACGTGATCAAGCAGCTCGGTCCGATCGAGCTGATCCGCTCCGGCCTCTCCTACCTGTGGGCGAAGATCAAGCCCAAGGGCAAGGAGGAGAACGTCGAGCAGTGGGTCTCCAACCGCTTCGGCAAGCGGCTCTACCAGCACTTCTTCAAGACCTACACCGAGAAGGTGTGGGGCGTGCCGACGACCGAGCTGCGCGCGGAGTGGGCTGCCCAGCGCATCAAGGGGCTGTCCTTCACCTCCGCCGCGAAGGCCGCGTTCTTCGGCAACAAGGGCGAGATCAAGTCGCTGATCAACGAGTTCCACTACCCCCGCTTCGGCCCCGGCCAGATGTGGGAGACGATGGCCGACGAGATCATCGCCGCGGGCGGCGAGGTCCGCCTCAACGCGCCCGTGCAGGAGCTCGAGATCCGCGACGGCGAGGTCGCCGCGGTGGTCGCCGGTGGCGAGCGCATCGAGCCCTCGCAGGTCATCTCCTCGCTGCCGCTGCGCGCGACCGTCGGCCTGGCCGGCGCCGCCGCCGCCGGTGAGGTCCAGGGCGCCGCCCAGGGCCTGCGCTACCGCGACTTCCTGACCGTGGCGCTGGTGATCGACGGCGAGGACCTGTTCCCCGACAACTGGATCTACATCCACGACCCGTCGGTCAACGTCGGGCGGATCCAGAACTACCGCTCCTGGAGCCCGTGGATGGTCCCGGACGAGTCGAAGGCCTGCGTCGGCCTCGAGTACTTCTGCTTCTCGGGCGACGAGCTGTGGGAGATGGAGGACGACGCGCTCGTCGAGCTCGCCAAGAAGGAGCTCCACCAGCTCGGCCTCGTGTCCCCTGAGAAGGTCGAGCGCGGCTTCGTCACGCGCGTGCCGCTCGCCTACCCGATGTACGACCCGGACTACGGCGAGCGAGTCGACGCGATCCGCGGCTGGCTCGAGGGCATCACGAACCTCCAGCAGGTCGGGCGCAACGGGCTGCACCGGTACAACAACTCGGACCACTCGATGCTCACCGCCATCCGCGCGGTCGACAATGTGCTGTCCGGGGCCGGACATGACCTGTGGGCGGTCAACGCCGAATCGGTCTACCACGAGGAGGGCCAGAAGGACGAGCAGCCGTACAAGCGCGCGCCCGAAACGCGCTCGATGCGGGAGCCGCTCGTCTCCGAGTCCTAGTGCCCCAGTACCTTGCCTAATACGTCCTGGAGGGCGAAGTAGTACCGCGAATGATTCGCGGAGGCGGCGGTCCCACACGGGGCCGCCGTTTCTCTTTCCGGGGCCGGGGTATGCCCCGCGGCATGTCCGAGCAAGAGCAGCAGGAAGAGTCCGCGGCCGAGACTGCGCGCGCCGACGAGGAAGAAGTCGAAGCGGCCAAGCAGGAGATGTCCGAGCTCGAGGAGGGCGAGCCGCCCGAAGACCTCGCGGACTGGCCGGGCGGCAAGGCGAAGTACCTCACGTACGGCGGCCCTGACGGCGGGGAGAGCTACGACGACGGCGCGACCTCGAAGCTCGGCCCGTCATCGCTGCGCCATCACGAGGACGGCTCGGTCACGATCGAGGGCGAGGAAGTCGACGACCCCGACGAGTACAAGGGCGAGCCGATCCCCGGCGGGCCCAGCGACCCGGACGCTCCGCCGGACCCCGCGATGGTGGGCGAGGATGAGGAGTCAGACGATGACGACTCCTCCAAGCGCGACGAGGACTAGCCCCGCCGCACCTTCAGCCGCTTCGTGACGTGGCCGGTGTTGCCGGCCGCGTCGACCGCGGTCAGCCGCACGGTCATCGTCACGCGCTTGTGACGCCGCAGCGCGCGGTGGATCTTCTTGATCGCCTTGGCCTTCGGGCGCAGCCGCACGATTGTGCGGCGCCCGCCCCGCAGCGGCGTGCGCACGCGCTTGAGGCTGGTCTTGGCGAGCCGCGCGCGGATCGTCACGCGGCAGTTCTCGGTCGCGGTGAGGAGGATCCGCGGCGTTGCGCGGCGGCCGACCCGGCCCTTGCGCGCGACGCGGATGTTCACGCGCGGCGAGGTGTGGTCGGGCACGACCGCGGGTGAGGCGGGCGGGAGCGTGCTGCCGGCGGAACCCGGCACGCACTGGCCCAGCGCGCCGTCCTGGATGCGGTAGACCCCGCCGTTGTTCGAGACCACGTAGACGTGTCCGCAGGCGTCCTCGCCGAACGCGGCGAGGTTCCGCGCCCTCGCGATCCCCGTCGGGCGGTCGTCGGTGGCGCGCGGCAGCCCGAGTGCCAGCGAGCGGATCACGCCCTCGTAGTAGTCGGCGTAGAGGTAGCGGCCGGCGAGCGTGGGGAGGCCGGGGTCGCGCACGACGACGCCGCCGGTGATCGCGGTGTACGCGGGGCGCGGGAAGTCGATCACCGGGTCGGTCAACGGGCCTGCCGCGCACGTCCCGGCGTGGTCGGCGAAGCCCTCGCGGCACGGCCAGCCGAAGTTCGCGGCGCGGCCGAGGTCCGGCCAGCGCACGAAGTCGACTTCCTCGTGCGCGCCGTCGCCGACGTCGCCGATCACGAGGTCGCCGGTGACGCGGTCGAACGAGAACCGGAACGGGTTGCGCAGGCCCGTCGCCCACACCCCGTTGCCGTAGACGCCGCCGCGGCGGCACGGTGTACTCGTCCGGCGCGTCGCCGCGCGGGTCGATCCGCAGCACCTTGCCGAGCAGGCTGGAGGGCGTCTGCGCGTTCACCGCGTCCGCGCCGTCGCCGGTGGCGAGCCACAGGTAGCCGTCGCGACCGAAGGCGATCGTGCCGCCGTTGTGGTTGGTCGCGCCGGGGTGGTTGGCGTACCAGACGCGACGGCCGCTGGCGGGGTCGGCCACGTCGGGGTTCGCCGCCGACCGGCGGTACTCGCTGACCTGCAGCCGGCCGTCCGGCTCGGCCACGAAGTAGACGTAGAACTTGCCCGACGTTGCGTAGTCCGGGGCGAAGGCCATCGAGAGCAGGCCGCGCTCGCCGTCCACGTTCACGTCCGCCGAGATGTCGAGCACCGGGGCCGGGAGCGTCGTCCCGTCCCGGACCAGCCGGATCACGCCGCTGCGCTCGACCACGAACAGCCGGCTCGCGTCACCGGGCGGCGACGTGACGTACATCGGCGTGTTGAAGCTGCCGACCGGGACCAAGGTCGGCGCTGCGGCGGCGCTCGCCGGGGCGGCGAGGGCAAGCAGCGCGAGCGCGAGCAGCGCCCTAGTGATCCGCGACATGCCCGCCCTCCGGCTCCAGCGGCAGCCCGCGGCCCGCCCACTCCTCGATCCCGCCGTCCATCGAGTGCGCGTCCCAGCCGGCGCGGCGGAAGGCGTTGGCGGCCATCCCCGAGCGTGCGCCGAGGCGGCAGTAGAAGACGACCGGCGTGTCGCGCTCGATCGTCTCGGCCTGGGAGGCGAGGCGCTCGAGCTCGATGTGGCGCGCGCCGGCGATCCGGCCCGCCTCGTGCTCGTAGGGCTCGCGGACGTCGATCAGCTGGATCTCACCGCGCTCGTGGGCGGCAAGGACGTCTTGAGCGTCAACGTCGACGTCCTCGGCGTGGAAGGCGTGAGCCATGCGAGCAGGGAAGGTACAGCCCGGGCTACGGGCGCGGACCCCGTGCCTTGGGTCCGGCGCCCGTCTCATGGGCAACGAGGCGGTGAGCTTGGCGCGCCCACGCGCACAGCAGCGGGCGCGTGTCGCGCGGGTCGATGATCTCCTCGACCCCGAAGCGCTCGGCGGTCCGGAACGGCGAGCGCACCGCGTCGAGCCGCCCTTCGATCTCGGCGCGCAGGGCGACCGGGTCCTCGGCCGCCTCGAGCTCGCGCCGGTAGGCGGCCTCGAGCCCGCCGGCGATCGGCAGCGAGCCCCAGTCGCCCGACGGCCAGGCGTAGCGGAGGTTCAGCCGCGAGGCGTCGCCGTGCGCGGCGCCGGCCACGCCGTAGACCTTGCGGATCAGCACCGACACCCACGGCACGGTCGCCTGGTGGACGGCGAACAGGGCGCGGGCGCCGCGGCGCATCGTGCCGGCGCGCTCGGCCTCCGAGCCGATCACGAAGCCGGGCTGGTCGACGAGGTTGACCACCGGCAGGCGGAACTGGTCGCAGAGGTCGGTGAAGCGCACGAGCTTGTCCGAGGCGTCGCCGGTCAGGCCGCCGCCGTAGTGCTTCGGGTCCGAGGCGAGCACGCCGACCGGGTGGCCGTCGAGCCGCGCCAGCGAGCAGATCAGCGAGCGCCCGTGCCGTGGTCCGAGCTCGAACACCGAGCCGAGGTCGCAGACCGCGTTGAGCACCGCGCGCATGTCGTAGGGCTTGCGCGGGTCGCGGGGGACGATCGACAGCAGCGCCTCCTCGCGGCGGTCGGCAGGGTCGGTGGCCGCCGCGATCGGCGGCAGCTCCCACGCGCTCGGCGGCAGGTAGGAGAGGAAGCGCTTGAGCTGGTCGAGCGCGTCGTCCTCGTCGGCGGCCTCGTTGTCGACCGCCCCCGCGCGCGTCTGCATGCGCGAGCCGCCGAGCGCCTCCTTGTCGGGTGACTCCCCCATCGCCGCGGCGACCACCGGCGGGCCGGCCACGAACAGCTGCGAGGTCCCGCGCACGATCACGCTGAAGTGCGAGGCGACGACCCGCGCGGCGCCGAGCCCGGCGACCGGGCCGAGCGCCGCGGCGACCACCGGCACGCGCGCCATGTTCGCGATCGCCAGCTCCATGCCGGGGATGAACGGCACGTACGTGTAGCCCATCTGCTCGAGCGACTTGACCGAGCCGCCGCCGCCCGTGCCGTCGACGAGCCGCACGAGCGGGAGCCGCATGTCGTGCGCGAGGCGTTCGGCGAAGACCATCTTCTGCCAGATCGCGGCGTCGGCGGCGCCGCCGCGGACGGTGAAGTCGTCGCCCTGGACGACCGCCGCGCGGCCCTCGATCTCGCCCTGGCCGCAGACCATGTTCGCCGGCGTGAAGGCGGCGAGCTCGCCGTCCTCGTACGTGCCGACGCCGGCGAGCGCGCCGGTCTCGTGGAACGTGCCGGGGTCGAACAGGCGCTCGATGCGCTCGCGCACCGTCCGCCGGCCCGAGGCGTGCTGGCGCGCCACTCGTTCCTCGCCACCCATCTCGCGGGCGAGCGCCTCGCGGCGGCGCAGCTCGTCGAGCTCGGGCTCCCAGCTCATGCGGCGGTAGCCTCGCAGGGATGTGGTCGAACTGGTCGCGCGGGCAGTCGTGCGCGCCCGCCGAGCACGTGCGACCGTCGAGCCGGGCCGAGCTGAGCGAGGCCGTCGCCCGCGGGCGCGCGGTGCGCGTGGCGGGCGCGGGCCACTCGTTCTCAGGCGGCGTCCTGACCGACGGGACGCTGCTCTCGCTCGAGCGGCTCGACCGGGTGCTCGACGTCGACCGCGGGAGCGGGCTCGTGCGCGCCGAGGCCGGCATCAGCCTGCACCGGCTCGTACGCGAGCTGCACGCCCACGGGCTCGCGCTGCCGAACCTCGGCGACATCGACGCGCAGTCGCTCGCCGGCGCGCTGATCACCGGCACGCACGGGACGGGCGCGAAGCTCGGCAACCTCGCCTCGGGCGTCGAGGCGATCGAGCTCGTGCTCGCCGACGGCTCGGAGCTGACCGTCGACGGTGGCGACGAGCTGCGCGCCGCGCGGGTGTCGCTTGGCGCGCTCGGGGTCGTCGCGGCGGTCACCCTGCGCTGCGTGCCGTCCTTCCGCCTCCACGCCGTCGATCGGCCGCTGCCGCTCGACGAGGTCCTCGACGGGCTCGACCGGCACGTCGACGGCAACGACCACTTCGAGCTCTTCACGTTCCCGCACTCGCCGCTCGCGCTGACGCGGACCAACAACCGCAGCGACGCCGCGCCGACGCTGCGCCGGCCGCGGCTCGAGTGGCTGCAGGACGTGGCGATGGACAACCACGCGTTCTGGCTGCTCAACCGCGCGGCCCGCGCGGTGCCGCGGGCGATCCCGGCGATCAACCGGCTGGCCGGGCGCTCGGCCTCGAAGCGCGAGCGCGTGTCGGAGTCCTTCGACGTGTTCGCCAGCCCGCGGCTCGTGCGCTTCGAGGAGATGGAGTACGCGCTGCCGCGGGCGCACGCCGCTGAGGCGCTGCGGGCCGCGCGGGCGATCCTCGAGCGCTACCCGGTCTCGTTCCCGATCGAGCTGCGCTTCTCGGCCGGCGACGACGCGTTGCTCTCACCCGCGCACGCGCGCGACACGGCGTACGTCGCCGTCCACGTGTTCGAGGGCATGGCGTTCGAGGCGCCGTTCCGCGAGGTCGAGGCGGTGATGCGCGAGTGGGGCGGGCGGCCGCACTGGGGCAAGCGCTCGTTCCTGGGCGCCGAGGAGCTCGCGCCGCGCTACCCGCGCTGGGATGACTTCGCAGCGATCCGCAAGCGGCTGGATCCTGACGGGCGGTTCGTCAACGCCTGGGTCGAGCGGACGCTCCGGGGGTCTGACCCCCCAATCGCCGACGCATGAACCGGCCGCAGCAATGAGGGGGTCAGACCCCCTGGCCATCCAGCGCTGGACCCTGACGGTCGTCTGCACGTCGACCGCGGTTCTCCTCATCAATGTCGCGGCGCCGAACGTCGCGCTCGAGGCGATCGCTCAGGACCTCGACGCGTCCTTCACCGACCTCCAGTGGGTGCTGAGCGGCTACTCGCTCGTGCTCGCCGTCTTCCAGCTCACGGCGGGGAGCCTGGCCGACCTGTTCGGGCGAAGGCGGCTGTTCGTGCTCGGGCTGATCGTGTTCACCTTCGCGTCGGCGCTGTGTGCGCTGGCGTGGTCGTCGGGGCTGCTGATCGCGGCGCGGGCGCTGCAGGGGCTCGGCGCCGCGATGCTCTTCCCCGCCTCGCTGGCGCTGCTGGTCCAGGAGTTCGAGGGGTCCGCGCGCGCCCGCGCGATCGGGACGTGGGGCGCGGTCATCGGGCTTGCGTTCGCGGCGGGGCCGCTGGTGGGCGGGCTGCTCGTCGACAGCTTCGGCTGGCAGGCGATCTTCTGGCTCGGGGTCGCGCTCGGGCTGCCGACGCTCGGGCTGGCGCTGACCAAGGTGCGGGAGTCGCGCGACCCCGACCCGAGCCCGATCGACTGGGGCGGCGTGGTGACGTTGTCGACGGGCCTCTTCCTGATCGTCTTCGCCGTGTTGCGCGGCAACGCGCTGGGGTGGACGAGCGCGCCTGTGCTCGGGTGCGTGGCCGCCGGGCTCGTGTCGCTGGCGGCGTTCGTCCGAGTCGAGCTGCATCACCCCGACCCGATGCTCGACCTGCGCCTGTTCCGCAACCGCACGTTCCTCGGCGCGACGGTGATCATCGTCACGCTGGCGGGCGGCTCGTTCGGCATCTTCGTCTACCTGTCGCTGTTCCTGCTCGAGGTCGCCGGCGGCAGCCCGGTCGAGGTCGGCCTGTGGCTGGCGCCGCTCGCGCTCTCCGCCTTCGCGAGCTCGCTCATCGCGGGGCGGCTCACCGGGCGGGCGCCGTTGACCGGCACGCTGGCGCTCGGGATGGGCCTGACCGCGGGCGGACTGCTGCTGATGACCGGCGTCGACGCGGACTCGTCGTGGGTGCACCTGCTCGCCGGCCTCGTTGCGGTGGGCGCCGGCACCGGGCTCGCCAACCCGCTGGCGACCTTCGCGCACCTCGGCGTGCTGCCGCCGGCGCAGGGCGGGCTCGCCTCCGGCATCAACAACACGGCGCGCCAGCTCGGTCTCGCGGTCGGGATCGCGGTGCTCGGCGCGGTGCTGCAGAGCAGCATCGCCGCGGGGGTGGAGGAGCGCACCGACGGGCTCGGCTCGGCACGGCGCGCGGTCACGGACCGGATCGCCGACGGCGACGTCGCCGCCGCCACGCGGCTCGCGCCGGCGGGCGCGCGCGACAGCCTGCACTCGACTTACAACGCGGCGTTCGCGTCCGGCATCAACGAGCTGCTGCTGATCGGCGTCGTGCTCTCGCTCCTGGGGCTCGCGGCGGCGCTCACGCTGGTGCGGACGCGGGACTTCTGGCAGCCGGGGGTGTAGCGCCCGCTTTCGGTGTATCGTCGCCGCCGTGCGTCGCCTCCTGCTCGTCGTCCTGATCGCGATGGGCGTGTTTGCGAGCGAGGCACGGGCGGCGGACCGCTATGCGCTGGCCGGCGGCTGTTACGCGCTGAAGTCGGTCGCGACGGGCAAGTTCGTCGCCAAGGCGTCTGACGGCAGCTACCGGGCCTCGGCGGGCGGGGCCGACGGCGCCGAGCCGTTCCGGATGCAGGCGACGGCGCTCGGGCGCTACCTGCTCTACGGCGCGAAGCGTGACTTCATGGGCGTCGGCAAGCCGACCCCGATCCCGGTGGCGACGCCGACCAACCCGCTGCCGGTGCCCGGGCTGCCGGGCTCCACCACCACGCAGCCCGGCGACCGCGTGCAGAGCGCCGCGGCGCCGAGCGAGACCGCCGACTGGCGCGTGAACAGCGCCGGCGACGGCTTCGCGGTCGACCTCCCGGCCGCCGGCGGGCAGGTGCTCACCGTCGCCGGCGACGGCACGATCATCCTGCGCGACCGCGGGGCGGCGGGCGAGCGCGGGCGCTGGGCATTCGTGGCCCGCGGCGGCTGCCCCGAGTACCCGGAGATCGCGCTCGACGTGGACGGCGCGCCGTCGGTCGGCAGCTCGCCCTGGAGCGCGGTCCGCGGCCTGATCGACGGCCACATGCACATGATGGCCTTCGAGTTCCTCGGCGGGCGCATCCACTGCGGGCGGCCGTGGCATCCCTACGGCGTCACCTACGCGATGGTCGACTGCCCCGACCACTACCCCAACGGCGCCGGAGCCGCGGCCGAGAACGTGTTGTCGTTCGGCAACCCCGCGCACCTCCACGACCCGGTCGGCTGGCCGACGTTCAAGGACTGGCCGTCGTATCCGTCGCTCACCCACGAGCAGAGCTACTACCGCTGGCTCGAGCGCTCGTGGCGGGCCGGCCAGCGCGTGTTCGTGAACCTGCTCGTCGACAACGCGGTGCTGTGCGAGCTGTATCCGCTGAAGAAGAACTCGTGCAACGAGATGGACGGCGTGCGCCTGCAGGCGCGTCGCATCCACGAGCTGCAGGACTACATCGACGCCCAGCACGGCGGGCCCGGCAAGGGCTGGTTCCGGATCGTCAAGTCGCCCTACGAGGCGCGCCGCGTCATCAACCAGGGCAAGCTCGCGGTGATCCTCGGGATCGAGGTCTCGAAGCTGTTCGACTGCGGCATCAACAACGAGCAGGCCGAGTGCACGGCGCCGCAGATCGACCAGCGGCTCGACGAGGTCTACGACATGGGCGTGCGCGACATGGAGCTCGTCAACAAGTTCGACAACGCGCTCGCGGGCGTCGCCGGCGACTCGGGGACGACCGGCGTCGTGGTCAACAACGGCAACAAGATCGAGACCGGCAAGTACTGGCAGATGACGAGCTGCGACGGGCACAACCACGTCGAGGACCGCACGCAGTACTCGCTGCCCGGCGTCGAGCGCGACTCGCTGGCCGGGAACGTGCTGAAGGTGTTCGGCACGAGCGGCGCGGCGCCCATCTACCCGCCGGCGCCGCACTGCAACGTGCGCGGGCTGTCGCCGCTCGGCGCCCACCTCGTCAAGCGCATGATCGCCAAGAAGATGATCGTCGACCCCGACCACCTGAGCGTGCGGGCGCGCAACCAGCTGCTCGACATCGTCGAGGCGGCGAAGTACTCGGGGATCATCTCCAGCCACTCCTGGAGCACGCCGGACGCGATCCCGCGGATCTACCGGCTCGGCGGCTTCGTCACGCCGTACGCGGGCGCGTCCAAGGACTTCGTGACGCAGTGGCGCGAGGCGCTGCCAGTGCGCGACAAGCGCTTCTACCAGGGCGTCGGCTGGGGCGCGGACATGAACGGCTTCGGCGCCCAGGGCGGGCCGCGCGGCGGCGCGAACCCGGTCACGTACCCGTTCAAGTCGTGGGACGGCAAGGTCACGATCGGCCAGCAGCACAGCGGCCAGCGCGTCTACGACATCAACAAGGACGGGGTCGCCCACTACGGCCTCTATCCCGACTGGGTCGAGGACCTCCGCCGCCTCGCGGGCCAGCAGATCATCGACGACCTCGGGCGCGGCTCGGAGGCCTACCTGCAGATGTGGGAGCGCGCCGACGGCATCCCGACGGGCTGCCGGCCGGCGAAGGCGAAGCTCACCAAGCGCGGGCTGGCGGGCGCGCGCCTCGGCGTCTCGACCGCCGCGCTGCTGCGGCGCGCGGGCCAGCCGAAGCGACGGGGCGCGAAGGCGTGGCGCTACTGCGTCGACAAGGGCAAGCTCGTCGCCGCCTTGACGCCGACGGGCAGGGTGGCGCTGGTCGGCTCGACCGCGCCCGGTCACAAGGCACGCGGGATCCGCACCGGGATGAAGGCAAAGCGCGCCCGCAAGGGCACGCGCGCCTTCGGCCGCGGCGTGCGCAAGCGCGGCCGCTACGTCTACGTCGTCCGAGGCGGGCGAGTGCGGGCGGTGGCGGTGACCACCGCGAAGTCGCGCAAGGCAGTCCGCCGGTCCCTGAAGGCCGCCGGGTTGCGCTGACGAACGGCGGCTGGGTAGGGATCGGGTCCGAACCGGCCCGGGAGCCCACGAATGTCACCTCGAGGTCGCATACCGACCTCGAGACGACACTCGTGCCGCCGCGGCACCTCGAACCTGCCCCTACCCAGCCGCCGTTCGCAGGCGTCCTACAGGAACGCTTCGCCCTCGCCGCGATACGTCGGCACCGTCTCCACGAGCTCGTCGCCGCGGACGAGGTGCAGCTCGTTGAAGCGCTCGCACAGCTCGCCCGCCTTCGCGTGGCGCATCCACACGCGGTCGCCGACCCGCAGCTCCGCCGCGGCCCGGCCTTGCACCGGCGTCTGGACCTCGCCGGCGCCCTCGTGGCGGTCGAGCTTCAATCCTTCCGGGAGGTGCGGCGCGGGCAGGCGGTCGGCGCCCGCCGGGCCCGAGGCCGGGTAGCCGCCGCCGAGCAGTGTCGCGGTGTGATCGTCGGGCCGGCGGACCACCGGGAGCGCGAACAGCGCCGCGGGCTGGGGCGTGAAGCCGCCGTAGGTGTCGAACAGCGTCGGCCCGTAGAGCCCCGAGCCGGCCGCCACCTCGGTCACCGCCGCCTCGGCTGCCGTCCGCTCGATCGAGCCGGTCCCGCCGCCGTTGACGAAGCGCAGCTGCGCGACCGCCCGCACCGCCGCCACCACCTCCGCGCGCCGGCTCGCCAGCTCGCGCGCCGACATCCGCTGCATCGTCCGGATCGCGACGCCCATCAGCGGCCTGCCCGGCGGGTGGTCGCCGACGCCCGCGATGTGGCCCTCGTAGCTCATGAGCCCGTCGAGCAGCAGCTCCTCGCGCGCGACGACCGCCTGCGCCAGCAGCGCGGCGTGGTCGGGCGTGCGCACAGGCGAGCGCCGGGCGCCGATCTTCACCCGGCCACGCAGCGGCCACCAGCCGGCGTCGACGTCGAGGCAGACGCGGATCGGCCCGCTGCCGGCGCCGCGGACGGCCGCGACCGCGAGCTCGAGGTGCTCCACGCAGTCGACCATGATCGTCACGCGCTCGCGCGGCCCGGCCGCCAATCGCGCAGGGCCGCGCGGTCGACGGTGGGGTAGGCGACGACCAGATCGTCGTGGCCGTGGCCGGCCAGCCACAGCGCCTCGGGCAGCGTGAAGGCGAGGATCCCCTGCAGCCCGGCGGCCAGCGCGCGCTCGATCAGCGACCGGCAGCGCACGGACTTCGAAGCGAGGCGGATCGGCGTCCCGGCCCCGCGGCGCAGCAGATCGGCGGCGTTGCGATCGAACGCATCGAGGTCGATAACCGCGAACGGCGGCTCCAGAGCGGCCGTCGCATGTTTCAGCGCCTGCCGCCGGGGCACTCCGCTAGGATGCCGCGCTTCGGTTAGGGACATAACGCCGAGTCTCCCAGTCCAGGGGAGAGCGGGGGAACCAAATAGTGGCCAAGGATTCCTTGGCTCAGGGGCGAATCGCCGTTAACCATGCGGCGTAGCGCGATCTTTCCGTGCGAGCCCGACAGCTAACCCCGTAGGCGATGAAAGAAAGGATTTTCGTTGTCACGCTGTCGAATGCTCGCCGTAGGCCTCTTGGCCGTCGGAGCCGTGACCATGCCGGTCTCGGACGCCGTCGCCGCCAAGCGCGTCTTCGGGAAGCGGGCGCTTCATCAGGGGATGCGCGGTCGTGATGTCCGCGTCCTCCAGGACTTCCTGACCCGCGCGGGCTTCAAGACGACGATCGACGGCCAGTACGGCTCGGGTACGTCTCGTCGTGTCCGCGCGTGGGAGGCCAGCGCGGAGCGCAAGGTCAACGGCCGCGTCTCGCGTCCTGACGCCAAGGCGCTGCGCATCACCGTCGAGTCCTCCTCCGCCGAGCGCGAGCCGACCGAGGTCGCGCCGCCCACCGGCAAGGCCATCGTCGGCCCCGACGGCCTCGCCGTCGCCCCCGCCGACGCGCCCCCGCAGGTCCAGGCGATCATCGCGGCGGGCAACCGCATCGCCACCAAGCCGTACAAGTACGGCGGCGGGCACGGCAAGTGGGAGGACACCGGCTACGACTGCTCGGGCTCGATGTCCTACGCCTTCCACGGCGCCGGCATGCTCGACGAGGCGCTCGACTCCACCGGCTTCATGAGCTGGGGCGAGGCCGGCAAGGGCACCTGGGTGACCATCTACGCCAAGGGCAGCCACGCGTACATGATCGTCGCGGGCCTGCGCTTCGACACCAGCGGCCGCGCCGATCAGGGCACCCGCTGGCAGGAGGACATGCGCTCCTCCTCGGGCTACACGGTCCGCCACCCCGAAGGGCTTTAGCCGCGCGGTAAAGGGGTCTGACCCCCCTTTTGCTGCGGCATGAGCGTGCCGCGGCAATGAGGGGGTCAGACCCCTCGCGTGCGCCCGGTCCGCCATAGGGGTAAAAAACCCCTATGGCCGCCCGCCGCACCACCGTGGCTCTCGCAGCCCTCGGGCTGCTGACCGGCTGCGGCGCGCAGGGGCCGGACTACACGCTCAAGACGCCGCCGTCGGCGGTCGTCGCCGGCCCGATCGATACGCCGGTCCCGAAGCGGGTGACGCCGAAGGCGCGGCCCGGCGAGCGCCGGCCCAGCCAGCGCGACGCCGAGCGGCTCCGCCCCGTGCTCGAGGGCTGGGCCGCGGCCGTCCGCCAGGGCGACCCCGACCGCGCCGCGCGCTACTTCGCCGTGCCGGCGATCGTCGCGCAGTCGATGACGGTCGAGCTGCAGACGCGCGAGCAGGTGCGCAAGTTCAACGACGAGCTGCCGTGCGGCGCGAAGCTGCTCGAGGTCCAGCACGACGGGCGCTACGTCGTCGGCACGTTCCGCCTCACGGAACGGCCCGGCCACACGTGCGCCACGGAGGGCCAGCTCGTCCGCGTCGCGTTCGTGATCCGCGCGCGCCACTTCACCGAGTGGCGCCAGGTGCCCGACCGGCCGGGCGCGCCGCCGGGTCCGGACGAGCCAGAAGAGGCGCCGCCCCCGGGTGGCCCAGGGGCGGCTTAGCGCTCAGTAGATGTCTCGCTCGCGGGCGACCGGCTCGCCGGGGCGCCGGCGCGTGGCCTGGCTCGTGAGGTAGAGCGAGATGATCAGGCCGAGGATCCCGACGATCATGAGGATCAGGCCGACGGTCGAGATCTCCAGGCCGGAGATGTCGGCGTTCACGGCGAAGTACAGAATCGCGCCGAGCGCGATCAGGAAGATGCTGGTGCCAATGCCCACAGGTCGTTCTCCTTCTCAGGGGTACATCCAGGTGTCTGCCCGTTCGGTGCTCCTGTGGAAACCCCTGCGGACGCGTGTTCTACGCTCCCAGCATGGCCACAAGCACCCCCGTTGACACCACTTACGCGCTCTCCGACGACCATGTGGCCTTTCGCGACACGATCCGCCAGATCGTGAGCGAACGAGTCGCCCCGCGGGCCGCCGAGATCGACGCCAAGGCCGAGTACCCGTGGGATCTGCGCAAGCTGTTCGCCGAGCAGGACCTGCTCGGCCTGCCGTTCGAGGAGGAGTACGGCGGCACCGGCACCGGGACGCTGATGCTCAACATGGCGATCGAGGAGGTCGCCAAGGCCTGCGCCTCGACCGCGCTGATCCTGATGGTGCAGGAGCTCGGCACGCTCCCGATCCGCCTGTTCGGCTCCGACGAGCTCAAGCAGCGCTTCCTGCCGCGCTGCGCGAGCGGCGAGTGGTCGCCCGCCTTCGCGCTTTCCGAGCCCGAGGCGGGCTCCGACCCCGGCGGCATGATCACCACCGCGGTCCGCGACGGCGACGAGTGGGTCATCAACGGCACCAAGAACTGGATCACGAACCTCGGCGTGGCCGACTTCTACGTCGTCTTCGCGGTCACGGATCGCGAGTCGCGCCGCCTTTCCGCCTTCGTCGTCGAGGCCGACCGCCCCGGCTTCAGCGTCGGCAAGCTCGAGCACAAGCTCGGCATCAAGGGCTCGCCGACCGGCCAGCCGATCTTCGACGACGTCCGCATCCCCGCGGGCAACCTCGTCGGCACCGAGGGCAAGGGGCTGAGCGTCGCGCTCGGCACGCTCGACCACTCGCGCCTCGGCGTCGCCGCCCAGGCGGTCGGGATCGCGCAGGGCGCCACCGACTACGCGGCCGGCTACGCGCGCGAGCGCAAGCAGTTCGGCCAGCCGATCAACGAGTTCCAGGGGATCCAGTTCAAGCTCGCCGACATGGAGACCAAGACGGCCGCCGCGCGCGAGCTGCTCTACAAGGCGTGCGCGAAGATCGACCGCCACGAGCCCGACCGCGGCAAGTACTCCGCGATGGCCAAGCTGTTCGCCTCCGACACCGCGATGGACGTCACGATCGAGGCCGTACAGATCCTTGGCGGCTACGGCTACGTGAGCGAGTATCCCGTCGAGCGGTTCATGCGCGACGCCAAGATCACCCAGATCTACGAGGGCACGAACGAGATCCAGCGCCTTGTGATCGCACGGACGATGAAGTGATGCTGTCCGAGTGGCCCGCCTGGAAGCGGATCTCGACGTCGGCGCTCTTCTGCCTCTGCGTGGCGGTGCTGATCATCACGATCTTCCGCGGTCTCGCGCCTGACTACCCGCTGCGGCTGTTCCAGGGCATCGCCGTCGCGATCGCCGGGCTCGGGTTGCTCGGCATGGGCATCGCTGTCATCACCACGCGGCTCGGCGACTACCAGGAGCCCGCAGACGAGGAGGAGTTCGAGATGCTCGTCCGCCGCACCGAGCGGCTGGCGCGCGAGAACCTGGCGGCCGAGCCCGACGAGGAGGACTTCCTCGCACTCGACCCGCGCAAGCCCGACGACTTCGAGGAGCTCGTGCGCGAGGCGCTCGACGATCTCCCCGATCTGCTGCGCAAGGCGCTCGACCACGTCGCGGTCGTGATCTCCGACAAGGGCCGGCGCCACCGCGCCTACGGGCTCTACCAGGGCGACACCGCGGCCCGCGACAACTACCCCGACCGCATCATCATCTTCCGCGACACGCTGCTGCGCGACTTCGGCCACGACGCCGACGAGCTGCGCGCGCAGGTCACGCGCACCGTCCGCCACGAGCTGGCGCACCACCTCGGCGCCGACGAGCTCGGAGTGCGGGAGCTGGGCTTGTGATGATCGTGATGACACCGCACGCGACCGAGGTGGAGGTCGCGGCGGTCCGCGGGCGGCTCGAGACGATGGGCCTGCACGTGCTCGTCATGCCCGGCGAGCTGACGACCGCGATCGGCGCCATCGGCGACCCCGAGGCGGTCCGCGAGGCGGGCTTCGAGGGGATGGAGGGCGTCGACCGCGTCGTCCCGATCTCGCGCCCGTACAAGCTCGCCTCCTCCGAGCTGTTCCACGACGGCCCGAGCGTGTTCGACATCGCGGGCCGGACGGTCGGCGGCGACAAGACGTTCTGCCTGATCGCCGGGCCGTGCACGGTCGAGACGCGCGAGCAGACGATGACCGTCGCGCGCACGGTCAAGGAGGCCGGCGCGTCGATGCTGCGCGGCGGCGCCTACAAGCCGCGCACGTCGCCGTTCGCGTTCAAGGGCCTCGGCCCGGCCGGCCTCGAGATCCTCGCGGAGGCGAAGGCGGAGACCGGGCTGCCGATCGTCACCGAGCTGCTCGACAGCGCCCACGCCGACGTCATCCACGACTTCGCCGACGTCGTGCAGATCGGCGCGCGCAACATGCAGAACTACGCGCTGCTCGAGGTCGCCGGCAAGCTCGGCCTGCCGGTGCTCCTCAAGCGCGGGCTGTCCTCGTCCCTGGAGGAGCTGCTGATGGCGGCGGACTACGTGCTCAAGGAGGGCAACGAGCGCGTGATGCTGTGCGAGCGCGGCATCCGCACGTTCGAGACCGCGACGCGCTTCACGCTCGACCTCTCGGCGGTGCCGTGGCTGAAGCTGCACACGCACCTGCCGGTGATCGTCGACCCGAGCCACGCGACCGGCGACCGCCGGCTCGTCGAGCCGCTCGCGCGCGCCGCCGCCGCGGTCGGCGCCGACGGCATCATCGTCGAGGTCCACAACGACCCCGAGGCCGCCCTGTGCGACGGCCCGCACTCGCTGTACGCGCACGACTTCCCCGCGTTCGCGCGCCGCGTCGCGGCGCACGCCGAGCTCGACGGCAGGACGATCGCCTGATGGAGCTCGACGCCGCCGTCGCCGCGATCCGAGCGGGCGACGTCGCGGCGTTGGAGCAAGGGCTGGCGGCCGAGCCGTCGCTGGCGACGGCGCGCGTCGGGCCGCGGACGCTGCTGCACATCGCGACGGACTGGCCGGGCGGCCTCCCCGACGTCGCGGGCTCGATCCGCGCGCTGGTGGCCGCCGGCGCCGACGTCGACGCGCGCTTCGACGGCCCCGCCCACGACGAGACGCCGCTGCACTGGGCGGCGAGCGCCGACGACGTCGCGGCGCTCGACGCGCTGCTCGACGCGGGTGCCGACATCGACGCGACCGGCGGCATCATCGGCGGCAGCACGCCGCTCGCGGACGCGACCGCCTTCGGCCAGTGGCGCGCGGCGCGGCGGCTCGTCGAGCGCGGCGCGAAGACCTCGGCGTTCGACGCCGCGGCGCTCGGGCTCATCGACGAGCTGGGTGACGTGCCGGCGGACGAGCTCGACGGCGCGCTGTGGGCCGCCGCGCACGGCGGGCAGCGCGACGTGGCCGAGCTGCTGCTCGCGCGCGGTGCCGACCCGGGCTGGGTCGGCTGGGACGAGCTGACCGCGCTCGGCGCGGCCGAGCGCAGTGGGGCCGCCGACGTCGCCGCGCTGCTGCGGCGCTAGCGCGCGCCGTTGCGGATCGCCGAGTTGGCGAGCCGCGTGAGGACCTTGCGCTCGCTCCGCTGCGTGCCGAGCTTGCCCTCGACCTCGTAGAGCACGCCGTCCTGGACCCACTCGAGGCTCGCGGGCCCGCACGAGGCGCCGCAGCGCGACTTCGCGAAGACGCCCTTCAGGCCCTTGGCGAGCGTGACCTTGCGGCCGCTGCCGGCCTTGCCGCCGCGGCGCGCGCTGAAGCCCGCGACGTAGCACGCGGTCGACGTGCCGCAGCCGCGGACGGCGCCGAGCGTGAACGAGTAGCGGTTCGTGCGGCCCTTGCCCTCCGAGAAGAGCTTGCGGTGCTCGGTGGTGAGCCGGCTCGGCAGCAGGACGGGCAGGCTCGTCGCGTTCTTGACGGCCTTCAGCGGCTTTGCGACCAGCTCCGGCACGTCATAGACGAACGAGGCGGCGGAAGCGGTGGCCGGAGCCAGCAATGCGAAGAGCGCAGTGAAGAGTGCGATCCGCCGCATTGGTCCAGATGTTAGACAGCGGTCGGGCGCTCGGCGAAGAATTCGCTCGCCAGCGCGAACCAGTCGGCGCCCGCACGCAGCTCGCCGAGCGTCGAGAACACGAGCCCCTCCATGCGTCGCACGAGCAGCGCCTGCGGCGGGACGGTCAGCCGGCGCAGCTGCTCGAACCATGGCGAGCGCGGGGAGGAGGTGGAGTCGATCAGCTCGCTCACGTACTGGGGCGAGAGCCGGCGGAAGCCCGGCTCCAGGTACCACTCGCCCGCCGCCAGCAGCCACTCGAGCAGCGCCTCCGGGACGAAGTCGGCCGGGTCGGGGAGATAGCCGAGGCGGGCGAGGATGGCGTGGACCTCGGCGGCGTCCTCGGCCACGACCGCCCGCGCGAGCGCCCGCTCGCCCTCGAGGTAGTACGGGTCGAGCGTGCGCATGAGGCCGAAGTCGAGGAAGCCGACGCGGCCGTCGTCGAGCAGCAGGTAGTTGCCGGGATGCGGGTCCCCGCACACGCGCCCCGTGTCCGTCATCAGCGAGAAGTAGAAGCGGAAGACGATCTCGCCGAAGCGGTCGCGCTCGGCCTCGTCGAGCTCCTTGACCTCGGCGAAGCGCCGGCCGTGCAGCAGGTCGGTGACGAGCACGCGGCGGCTCGAGAGGCCGGTGTGGACCTTCGGCACGTGGATGGTGGGATGGCCGCGGTAGGCGCGCTCGACGGCGCGGTGGTTCTGCGCCTCGATCTCGTAGTCGAGCTCCTCGGCGATCCGCTCGCGCAGCTCGCCGTAGAGGGCCTTGACGTCGAGCCCGGGGGCGAGGCGCTTGACCAGCGGCAGCAGCACGGAGAGGTTGCGCAGGTCCGAGTCGACCGCCTCGGCGACGCCGGGGTACTGCAGCTTGACCGCCACCTCGTCGCCGTCGAGCGTGATCGCGCGGTGGACCTGGCCGATCGAGGCGGCGGCGAACGCCTCCTCCTCGAACGTCTCGAATGACTCGCCGACCGGGCCGCCCAGCTCCTCCTCGAGCAGCTTGCGGACCTTCTTGAACGGCAGCGGCGGGACGTCGTCGCGCAGCGCGGCGAGCGTGGCCTTGAACTCCTCGCGCTCGGACTCGGGGATCGCGGTGAAGTCGATCGTGGAGAGGACCTGGCCGACCTTCATCGCCGCGCCGCGGAGCTGGCCGAGCTGCTTGACGAGCTCGCGGGCGAGCGCGGCGGCGCGCTCGCCGGTGGCGGCGTCGGCGTCCTCGGGGGAGCGCAGGCGGTTGGCCGCGCGCGTGCCCGCCCAGCGGGCGGACTGGCCGGCGACGAGGCCGCCGAGGCGCGCGGAGCGCCCGACTCGATTGGAGGGAGGGGTTCCTGCCATCACTTCAGGGTACGGAGCCCGGCCCCTCGGGGTACCATTGACTGAGCAGTCAATCAACGGGAGATTTCATGCCTGAAGCCGTCATCGTCGACGCCGTGCGCACCCCGATCGGGCGCGCGGTCAAGGGCTCGCTCAAGGACGTCCGTGCGGACGACCTCGCCGCGCTGCCGCTCAAGGCGCTCGTGGAGCGCAACCCGGAGGTCGACTTCGGCGAGACCGACGACCTGATGATGGGCTGCGGCTTCCAGGCCGGCGAGCAGGGCTACAACATCGGCCGCAACGCGCTGCTGCTGTCGGGGATCGATCATCACGTCCCCGCCACGAGCGTCAACCGCTTCTGTGCCTCCTCGCTGCAGACGATCCGCATGGCGTTCCACGCGATCTCGGCCGGCGAGGGCGATCAGTACATCGCCGCCGGCGTCGAGGCCGTCTCGCGCTTCGGGGCGGACAACTTCCAGTTCCACCCGCAGCTCGACGGCTCCGAGGACTCGCTGTTCAACGTCTACATCCCGATGGGCCTGACCGCCGAGAACGTGGCCGAGCGCTGCAACGTCTCGCGCGAGTCGCAGGACGAGTGGGCCGCCACCTCGCAGCAGCGCGCGGTCGCCGCCCGCGAGTCGGGCCACTTCGACCGCGAGATCGTCCCGGTGCAGACGCCCGACGGCGAGGTCACCAAGGACGACGGCCCGCGCCCCGGCACGACGGTCGAGAAGCTCGCCGAGCTCAAGCCGGCGTTCAAGCCCGACGGCACCGTGACCGCCGGCAACGCCTGCCCGCTGAACGACGGCGCCGCCGCCGTGCTCGTCATGTCCGCCGAGAAGGCGGAGAAGCTGGGCCTCAAGCCGCGCGCCCGCATCATCGCCTCGTCGGTCGCCGCCATCCGCCCGGAGATCATGGGCCTCGGCCCGATCCCGGCGGTCAAGAAGGTGCTCGAGCAGGCCGGGATGACGATCGACAACATCGACGTCCTCGAGCTCAACGAGGCGTTCGCCGCCCAGGTCGTCCCGTGCCGCGACGAGTGGGGCATCGACCCCGAGAAGCTCAACCCCTTCGGCGGAGCGATCGCCCTCGGCCACCCGTTCGGGATGACCGGCGCGCGCATCATGACCACGCTGCTCAACAACCTCGACGCGCTCGACGGCACGATCGGCCTCGAGACCATGTGCGTCGCCGGCGGCATGGGCCAGGCGATGATCGTGGAGCGGCTGAACTAGAGCCCCACCGCCCGGAGCTCTCGCTCGAGAGCTCCGGGCTCATCCAGGTCCCGCCACGTCACGCGGATGACGGTCCAGCCGGCGGCGTGAGCTCGACTGATCAGCTTGCGGTCGGGCCAGACGCAATCGACCTCTTCTCCTTCGATGAGGACGTTGGTCTGTGGCCGTCGGAAACGGCGGTCATTGAGGAAGGTGGCGAAGCGGGCCTCGAGGTCTCGTCGGGTGTGGGTTGGCGGCGCGAGCGTGCGGACACCCCCGATGGTGCCGACCCAAACGCAACAGAACTCACCCACTCAATGCCGATTTAGACGCCAATCACTCCCCCAACACCTTGATGACCAGCCGCTTGTCCCGCCCCCCATCGAACTCGGCGTAGAACACGGCCTGCCACGGCCCGAGATCAAGCCGTCCCTCAGTCACCGGAACCACCACCTGGTGATGGACCAGCAGGTTCTTCCAGTGAGCGTCGCCGTTGTCCTCGCCGCCGCGGTGGTGGCGGAAATCGCCCGGGTCGGGGCTCAAGCCCGAAGCGACCTCGTTCGCCGGCTCCTTCCACGACGGCGGCGCGAGCTTGTCGAGCCACTCGAGCGTGTCCTCGAGGATGCCCGGCTCGTCGTCGTTGATCCACACGCCGGCGGTGATGTGCATGGCGCTCACGAGCACCATGCCCTCGCGGATGCCGGACTCGGCCACCGCGTCGGCGACGTCGTCGGTGATCCGCACGAACTCGCGGCGGCGGTCGGTGTTGAACGTCCGGTAGACGGTGTGCGCAGTCATCCCGGCATGATGCACGCATGGACCTGGGACTGACCGGCCGCACCGCGGTCGTGACCGGCGCGAGCCGTGGGATCGGCGCGGCGACGGCGCGCATGCTCGAGGACGAGGGCGCGCGCGTGCTCGCCGTCTCGCGCTCCGACGGGATCGACGTGACCGCGCTCGACGCCGCCGAGCGGATCTCCCAGCGGCTCGGGGGCGCGCCGGACATCCTCGTCAACAACGCGGGCACGAGCTTCGCCAGGCCGCTCGACGAGCTGACCGAGGAGGACTGGCAGTCGCAGTGGGAGCTCCACGTGATGGCCTCGATGCGCCTGATGCGCGCGTTCGCCCCCAAGATGGCCGAGCACGGCTGGGGCCGGATCGTCAACGTCACCTCGAGCGCCGGCAAGCGCCCCTCGCTCACCAACGCCGCCTACTCGGTGACGAAGGCCGCCCAGTCCTCGCTCTCGCGCGTGTTCGCCGACACCTACGGCGCCAAGGGCGTGCTCGTGAACTCGGTTGCGCCGGGGCCGGTGGCATCCGAGCTGTGGATGGACGAGGGCGGGCTCGCCGACCAGACCGCCGGCGCGCGCGGGCTCTCGCGCGAGGAGTCGATCGAGCTGCAGGCGTCAAAGACGACGCTCGGGCGCTTCGGCACGCCGGAGGAGATCGCGGCCGTCGTCGTCTTCCTCTGCAGCGAGCGAGCGGCCGACGTCACCGGCGCCAACTGGTCGGTCGACGGCGGCACGGTTGCAACCATCGTCTGAAGCGGAGACAATCGCCCCCATGCCTCCCGCAGCTCGCGTCGGCGACATGCACACCTGCCCGATGGTCACGGGCGTGGTGCCGCACGTCGGCGGCCCGATCCTGCCGCCCGGGGCGCCGACCGTGCTGATCGGCGGGATGCCCGCCGCCCGCATGGGCGACATGTGCACCTGCGTCGGGCCGCCCGACCCGATCATCCTCGGCTCGAGCAAGGTCATGATCAAGGGACAGCCCGCCGCCCGCATGGGTGACTCGACCGCCCACGGTGGCGTGATCGTCCTGGGCTTCCCGAAGGTCATGATCAGCTAGCAAGCTGGACCAAGGTCCAGCAGACGGGACTCTGACCCCGGGTTAGTGTCGCTCTCGGGTGGGCTCGCCGCCTTCGGACCGGTCCCGGCGAGATCGCGAACGGCCTGCCTCCCCGCTGCCGCCCTCGCGTCACCCGCCGGCGCGTGTGGCGCAGCGGGGTCTTTCAGGCCGGGACGGGCGCCTCGTCGCGCTCGACCATCGCCGCGTAGCGGCCGCCGCGGGCGAGCAGCTCGGCGTGGGTGCCGCGCTCGACGATCTCGCCGTGGTCGAGGACGATGATCTGGTCGGCGCCGCGGACGGTCGACAGCCGGTGCGCGATCACGATCGTGGTGCGGCCCTCTTCGAGCCGCACGAGTGCCTCCTCGACCGCGCGCTCGGTCTGCACGTCGAGCGCGCTGGTCGCCTCGTCGAGCACGAGCACGGGCGGGTTGCGCAGGACGGTGCGCGCGATCGCGATCCGCTGCTTCTCGCCGCCGGAGAAGCGGAAGCCGCGCTCGCCGACCACCGTGTCGTAGCCGTCGGGCAGTGCCGCGATCGTCTCGTGGATCTGGGCGGCGCGGGCGGCGTCCTCGATCTCCTCGTCGGTCGCGTCCGGCCGCGCGAAGCGCAGGTTCTCGCGCACGGAGGCGTGGAACAGGTAGGTCTCCTGCGAGACGACGCCGACCACCTCAGCAAGTGAGGCGAAGCTCAGCTCGCGGATGTCGACCCCGTCGATCCGAACAGTGCCCTCAGCCGGGTCGTACAGGCGAGCGGCGAGGTAGCCGAGCGTGGTCTTGCCCGACCCCGTCTCGCCGACGATCGCCGTCCGTGTGCCCGCGGGGACCTCCAAAGAGATGTCCCGCAGCGTCCAGGCCTCCTCGTCGTACCGGAACGACACATCCTCGAAGCGCAGTTCGCCCAAGGGAGCCGAAAGCGAACGGGTCCCCGGGTGGATATCGACGTCGAGGTCGAGGTACTCGAACACGCGATCGAACAGCGCGGTCGAGGTCTGGACATCGACCACCACGTTGAGCAGCGACGAGATCGGCCAGAACAGCCGCGTCTGCAGCGTCGTGAAGGCGACCACCGTGCCGATCGAGATCGCGCTCGGCGACAGCCCCGCGAACAGGTAGACGAGCGCGGGCATGACCGCGAACGAGGTCTGAATCGAGGCCATCGTCCAGCGCCCCGCCATCCGCGAGCGGACCTCGAGGTCGGCGAGCCGCTCGGACTCGCCCGCGAAGCGGTCGGCCAGCTCGGCCGAGCGGCCCATCGACTTGCCGAGCAGGATGCCCGACACGCTCAGCGACTCCTGAACCAGCGACGAGATGTCGGCCATCGCGCCCTGCTTCGTCGCGGTGATCGCCTTGCGCTTGGCGCCCACGCGCCGCGAGAGGAAGACGAAGAACGGCAGCACCGCCAGCGAGAACAGCGCCAGCCGCCAATCCAACAGGAACATCGCGACGACGCTCGCCACCACGGTCGTCACGTTGGAGACGATCGAGGTCGCGGTCGTGGTCACCACGGTCTGCACGCCGCCGATGTCGTTGGCGATGCGCGACTGGATCTCGCCGGTGCGCGTGCGCGTGAAGAACGCGAGCGAGAGCCGCTGGAGGTGGCGGTAGACCTTCGCGCGCAGGTCGTGCATGACGCGCTGGCCGACGACGTTGGAGAGCCAGGTCTGCGCGACGCTGAGCACGCCGGTCGCCACCGAGATGCCGATCATCCCCCCGACCAGGATCAGCAGCAGGTCGCGGTCCTTCTCCGGGATCGCCTCGTCGAGGATGTCCCGGAGCAGGAACGGCGACACCATCCCGAGCCCGGCCGAGAGGGCGATTAACGCCAGTACCGCGGCCAGACGGCCGCGGTACGGGCGGAAGAGTCGGGCAACCCGCCGGGTCACACGACCAGCTTAGGCGCGGGCTCCAGGGCCCGCTCGAGGACCTCGTCGATCGTCATGACGGGGTGGAACTTCATCTGCTCGCGGACGTCCTCGGGCACGTCGTCCAGGTCGCCGCGGTTGCGCTCGGGCAGGATCACCTCGGTGAGGCCGGCCGCGTGCGCGGCGAGCACCTTCTGCTTGAGGCCGCCGATCGGCAGCACCCGGCCCTGCAGCGTGACCTCTCCGGTCATGCCGACCGTGTGCTTGACGGGCCGCCCGGAGAGCAGCGACGCCAGCGCGGTGGTCATCGTGACGCCCGCGCTCGGGCCGTCCTTGGGGATGGCGCCCGCGGGGACGTGGACGTGGAAGTCCCGCCCCTCGAAGGCCTCCTCGTCGATCCCGAGCTCCTCGGCGTGGCCGCGCACGTAGGAGAGCGCGATCCGCGCCGACTCCTTCATGACGTCGCCGAGCTGGCCCGTGAGGACGAGGCCGTCCTTGCCCTTCATGGTCGTGGCCTCGACGAACAGCACGTCGCCGCCGGTGCCGGTGACCGCCAGGCCGGTGGCCACGCCGGGCACTGCCGTGCGCGCCGCCGCCTCCTGGAACACCTTCTGCCGGCCGAGCGCGTCGCGGACCTGCGCGATCGTCAGCCACACCGGCGCCTCGACCTTCGCGCTGGCGATCTGGGTCGCCGTCTTGCGCAGGATCGTCCCGAGCTCGCGCTCGAGCTGGCGGACGCCCGCCTCGCGGGTGTACTCCGACACGATGAGCTGCAGCAGCTCGTCGGTGACCGAGACCTCGTCCTCGCGCAGTCCGTTGCGCTCACGCTGGCGCGGCCACAGGTAGTCGCGCGCGATCGCGGTCTTCTCCGCGACGGTGTAGCCGTCGAAGCGAATGACCTCCATGCGGTCGAGCAGCGGGCCGGGGATCGTCTCCGCCACGTTGGCGGTCGCGATGAACATGACCTGCGAGAGGTCGAGCTCGACGTCGAGGTAGTGGTCGCGGAACGAGTGGTTCTGCGCCGGGTCCAGGACCTCGAGCAGCGCCGACGACGGGTCGCCCCGCCAGTCCGCGCCGACCTTGTCGACCTCGTCGAGCATGATCACCGGGTTGATCGTCCCCGCGTCGCGCAGGGCGCGCACGAGGCGGCCCGGGAGCGCGCCGATGTAGGTCCGCCGGTGGCCGCGGATCTCGGCCTCGTCGCGGACGCCGCCCAGCGACATCCGGACGAACTCGCGTCCGGTCGCGCGGGCGATCGACTCGCCGATCGAGGTCTTGCCGGTGCCGGGCGGGCCGATCAGGGTCAGGATCGCGCCGGACTTCTTGTCCTCCGCGATGCCGCGGTCGGTCCGCAGCTTGCGGACGGCCAGGTACTCGGTGATGCGGTCCTTGACGTCCTCGAGGCCGGCGTGGTCCTTGTCCAGGACCTCACGCGCGTGCACGGGGTCGAGCTTCTCCTCGGAGCGCGTGTCCCACGGCACCGAGATCAGCCAGTCGAGGTAGGTGCGGATCGTGCCCGCCTCGCCGGACTGCTCGCCCATGCGCTCGAGCCGGCCGAGCTCCTTGTCGGCCTGCTCGCGCACGGCCTCGGGCATGCCCGCCTCGGCGATCTTGGTGCGGTACTCCTCCACGACGTTCGCGGAGTCCTCGCCCAGCTCGCGCTGGATCGACTCCATCTGCTTGCGCAGGAAGTACTCGCGCTGCTGCTTGTCCGCGCCGGACTGGACGTCGTCGCGGATGCGACGGCGGACCTGCAGCTCGGTCAGGCGGTCACGCTGGATGCGGACCGCGAGTGCCAGGCGCTCGGTGACGTCGACGGTCTCGAGGACCTCGACCTTCTCCTCGAAGGTCACGTCAGGCGCGTAGCCGATCGTGTCGGCCAGTGCACCGGGCTCGGCGATCGCGCGCAGGAACGCGCCGACACGCTCGTCGGCACCGCGCGCCTCGAGGATCTCCTCGACGACGGCGCGGTACTCGCGCTCGAGCTCGCGGGTGCGCCCGTCCACCGGGACGGTGTCGGGTGCCTCCTCGACCTCGACGCGCAGCCGGCCGAGTTCATCATTGCCGGCGGCGCCGGCAATGCCGCGCATCTCGCCGGAGAGGGAAACGGCGCGTCCGCCGCCGGGCAGCCGCACGCGCTCAGCGACGCGCGCGATCGTCCCGACCTTCGCGAACTCCGCGCCGTGACGGGGGACGAGCAGAACGCGCTCGTCGTCGCCGACGTCCACGGGGAGCGTGACGTCCATAGTCGGGAACACGACCGTGTCGTCGAGAGGGATCAGCAGAAGTTGGGTCATGCAGGCTTGCCCTTCCATAGCCACTTACGAATAGTGGGCATTGTAGACGCAGGTCGTTGCATAGACAAGGACCTAGGGCAAAGATCTTAGTCCGGGCGACTGAGATCGGCCGTGGCAGGGGCCAGCGAACGTCAACGGCGGCTGGGTAGGGGTGGGTTTCGGGGCGTGTGGTCACTTGGTGGCACCTATTCCGACCAAAGTGACCACACCCCCGCCACCACCACCCGAACCCTTCTCCTCACCAGCCGCCGTTGACTTTCAACGGCGCTGCCGCGAACGCCCGACCTAGCGCGGCGCCATGCGCAGAGCGCCGTCGAGCCGGATGACCTCGCCATTGAGCATCGGGTTCTCGACGATGTGCGCCGCCAGCGACGCGTACTCCTCCGGCGTGCCGAGCCGGTGCGGGTGCGGGACCGACGCCCCGAGCGCCTCGCGGGCCTCCTCCGGCAGCGCCGCGAGCAGCGGCGTGTCGAACAGGCCGGGGGCGATCGTGCACACGCGCACGCGAGCGCTCGCGAGGTCGCGCGCGGCGGGCAGCGTCATCCCGACCACCCCGCCCTTCGAGGCGGCGTAGGCGATCTGGCCGATCTGGCCGTCGTAGGCGGCGATCGAGGCGGTGTTGACGATCACGCCGCACTCGCCGCCGTCGTCGGCCTCGTTGGCGAGCATCGACGCCGCCGCGAGGCGCAGCACGTTGAACGTGCCGATCAGGTTGACCGTGACCGTGATCCGGAACGGCTCGAACTGGTGCGGCCCGCGCTTGCCGGCCACCTTCTCGGCCCAGCCGACGCCGGCGCAGCAGATGGAGATGCGCAGGTTCTCGCCGGCGGCGCCGACCGCGGCCTCGACCTGCTCGGGCTCGGTGACGTCGCAGCTGACGAACTTGGCGTCGAGCTCGCCGGCCAGCGCCTCGCCCTTCTCGGCGTTGAGGTCGGCGATGGTGACCTGCGCGCCCGCCTCGCGCCAGCCGCCGCGCGGTGGCCGCTCCCAGCCCCGACGCGCCGCCGGCCACCAGGGCGTTGGCTCCCTCGATCTGCATGGCGCCGGAACCTACACGCTGTAGCGCAGGTAGAGCTCTCCGTCGGCGGTCGCGACCGAGCGCAGCTGCAGCCGCGCGTCCGTGCCCGGGGCGACGATCGCCGGGCCGTCCTCGCCCGAGACGACCGGCGCGACCGTGAGGAAGAGCTCGTCGAGCAGGCCGTCGTCCAGCAGCGCGCGGTTCAGCGTCGGCCCGCCCTCGCACAGCAGCCGCTCGACCCCGCGCGCCCGCAGGTCGGCGAGCACGTCGGGCAGCGCCTCGATGGCCACGGTCTCGATCTCGGCCGCCACCGGCGGCGGCTCGGTCTCCGCACGCGAGTAGACGAGCACGCGCTGGCCCTCCGCGGCGAACAGCCCCGCCTCCCACGGCAGGTCGAACGAGCGCGAGACGAGCACCGCCGGGCACGGCAGAGGGCCGTAGCCCTCGGCGCGGAGGGTCCCCGGCCCGACGATCATCGCGTCGGCGCGCCGACGCAGCGCGAGCAGCATCTGCAGGTCCTGCGGCCCGCCGAGTGCGCGCGATGTGCCGCCGAGCGTCGCCCGGCCGTCGAGCGAGGCGACCATGATCGCGCTGACCCACGGACGGCCCTCAGGCGCCGCGGGCGAGCCGACGAGCTCGTCCGGAGTCACCGCCGCGGAGTCGGGCCAGATGCGCTCGAGGCTCAAGGCGCCGGCGAAGCTAGCAGGAGGTAGGGTGGCCGAGCCGATGGACTTCCGCCGCATCAGCACCTCGGAGATCCTGGCGGCGGTGGGCGGGCTCCTGCTCGCGATCGGGGTCTTCCTGCCCTGGTACTCGCCCAACACGGACAACCGCAACGCCAACGTGAACGGCGTCCGCGACGCGGTGTCGGCGTTCGACGCCCACTCGATCCTGCGCTGGCTGCTGCTGGCGGCGGCGCTGGCGCCGATCGTCCTGCTCTGGATCGTCGTCCGCGACCACGAGCTGTCGTGGCCGCGCGGCGAGATGACGGCCGTGATCGGGATCATCGCCTTCGGCCTCACCGCCTACGTCGGGATCATCGACCGGCCGGGCGAGCCCCCGAGCGAGATCAGCCTCGGTTTCGGTTGGTACATCTCGCTCTTGGGCACGATCTTGATTGCGGTCGGCGGGTCCTATCGAGCCTCGACCACTGAACGACCCCGCAAGCCACCGGGAGTGCTCTGATGCCACCTCGCAACGTCCCCGATCGCAACCTCGCGCTCGAGCTAGTGCGCGTCACGGAGGCGGCTGCACTGGCCGCTGGACGCTACGTCGGGCGCGGCGACAAGGAGGCCGCAGACCAGGCCGCCGTCGACGGCATGAACGCCGTGCTCCACACGATCCACATGGACGGCATCGTGGTCATCGGCGAGGGCGAGAAGGACGAGGCGCCGATGCTGGCCAACGGCGAGCAGGTCGGCGACGGCTCCGACCCGCAGGTCGACATCGCCGTCGACCCGCTCGAGGGAACGCGCCTGTGCGCGCTCGGCATGCCCAACGCGCTCGCGGTGATCGCACTCGCCGAGCGCGGGGCGATGTTCGACCCCGGCCCGGCCGTCTACATGGAGAAGATGGCCGGCGGCGACGACATCGCCGACCTGCTCGACCTCGACCGGCCGCTCGGCGAGACCGTCGGGCTGGTGGCGGAGCGCAAGGGCATGGACGTCGGCGACGTGATGGTCGTCGTGCTCGACCGCCCGCGCCACGAGGAGGGCATCCGGGCGATCCGCGACGCCGGCGCCCGCGTGCGCCTCCTCACCGACGGCGACGTCGCCGGCTCGCTGCTCGCGGTCTCCCCGCGCACGCCCGCGACGCTGCTGTGGGGGATCGGCGGCACGCCCGAGGGCGTCATCTCGGCCGCCGGCATCAAGTGCATGGGCGGCGCGCTGATCGGCCGGCTGTGGCCGCGCGACGACGCCGAGCGCAAGGCCGCGGAGGATGCGGGCTACGACGTCGCCCGCATCCTCACCCACGACGACCTCGTCAAGGGCGAGGACGCGTTCTTCTCCGCCACCGGCGTCACCGACGGCGACGTGCTCCAGGGCGTGCGTTACCACGGCCCGCGCGGGGCCTCGACGGAATCGCTGGTCATGCGCACCCGCTCGGGCACCGTGCGCCGGATCATGTCGGTCCACGACCGCGACAAGCTGCGGGCGCTGACGGGCTACGCCGGCGGTTAGTCCCGCGTCATCCAGAGCACGATCGCGGCCACGCCCGCGAGCCCGGCCGCGGCGAGCGCGGCGAGCCAGCCCCACGGCGTCTCGCCGACCGTGATGGCGCCGTCGCTCTCCCGGCGCACGCCCCGCTGCTCCTCGGAAAAGCGCCCGACCGCTGACTCCTCGAGCTCGAGCCGCGCCAGCGAGCGCAGGAAGCCGTGGGTGACGACTACGTGGATCTTCGACTGCGTGTGCGAGTAGACGAAGCTCGTCAGCCAGGTGGCGATCGCCGGGTAGAAGCTCGCCACCTCGACCTCCACATGCACGGTCGACCAGCCCTCTTCCTCCTCCGGCATGCGCCGGACGTCGATCTCGAGGTAGCCGTTGCCACCGCGCCCGCGCGGGGAGACGAGCAGGCCGTCCTCGATCCGCCAGCGCACGACGCCGCGGTCGCGGGCGAACTCGTACTCGGGCGCGCGGAAGCGCAACAGCACCAGCGGGCGGAACAGCAGCACGACCTGGCGCTCGTCCTCCGTGTACGTCACGCGGATCATCCCGAGCGTGACCTTCGAGAGGTACTTCCAGTACGTCCGCGCGAGTCGCTCGAGGTTCGCCTGGTTCCAGAGCTTGTCGAGCTCCTCGGCCGGGACGGTGACGTCCGCGGCCTGGATCGAGCGCACGGCGCCGTGCTCGTCCATGACCGTGTGCTCCTCGGGGTCGCGGATGACCGCGTCCGCGACCCGGCGCTCCCGGCGGGCGTTGAGCAGGCCCGTCATCTCACCTCAGCGCGGCCCGCACCGCTGCGTCGAAGCCGAGCGGCGAGTCGTTGAGCCCCGCCGGCGGCGGCTGCTCGACGACCATCTCGGACTTCAGCCCGTCGATCAGCGGGCGGACGAGCCCGGTGTCGACCGGGGTCACGAGCGAGACCCAGTAGGAGGAGAGGCGGGGGGTGAGCACGGGGACCTTGAGGATCAGCGGCGAGCGCCGATCGAGCACGGCGGCCGTGCGGCGCATCATCTCACGGTAGGTCAGGACGTCGGCCCCACCGAGCTGCACCTCCGCCGGCGGGTCGGGCAGCTCGCCCGCGTCGGCGAGCGTCCGCGCGACGTCGGCGATCGCGACCGGCTGCGAGCGCGTGTCGATCCAGCGCGGCGTGATCATCAGCGGCAGCCGGCCGACGAGGTGGCGCAGCATCTCGAATGAGGCACTGCCCGGGCCGATCACCATCGCCGCGCGCACGTAGACGGTCGGCACGCGCTGGCGCAGCAGCTCGGCGACCTCGTGGCGGGAGCGCAGGTGGACCGACGCTTCCGGCCCGGTCGGGCCGAGCCCGCCGAGGTAGACGACCCGCTCGACGCCGGCGGCGCTCGCGGCCTCGCCGAAGTTGACGGCGGCGGCGCGGTCGTGGGCGACGAAGTCGCCCTTGCCGCTCATCGAGTGGATCAGGTAGTAGGCGGTCTTGACGCCCTCGAGCGCCGCTGGCAGGCCGTCGCCCTTGACGGCGTCGCCCTTGCGGAGCTCGACGTCGGGCGGGAGGTCGGAGCTGTCCGGGTTGCGGACGAGCGCGCGCACGCGCTGCCCGCGGGATTGCAGCTCGGAGAGCAGGTGGGAGCCGACGTAGCCGGAAGCTCCGGTGAGCAGGATCTGTGTCATTGCGCCAGATACGGGCGGGAACGCGTCCGGGATTGGATCCCGCCGACCTGCGAGCCCCGTAGCAGGAGGATGCGGAGGCCCAACGTTGAACGCCGTGTTGAAGGTATGGTGACTACTTCGTGAAGGGCCTCGCCATCAAGGACGTGGCCGCGCGCACCGGCATCGCAGCGGGCACGATCCGCATGTGGGAGCAGCGCTACGGCTTCCCGGTGCCGGAGCGCACGAGCGCGGGGTACCGCGTCTACTCCGAGGACGACGTCGACGCGCTGCGGCGCGTGCTCGCCTACCGCGAGCGCGGGCTGTCGGTCCCGGCCGCAGTCGATCGCGCGCGCTCGAGCGACCTCGCCACCGACCGGCCGTCGCTCTACGGCGCGCTCGCCTCGAGCGACTCGCCGCCGCCCGCCCAGGTGCTGAGCAAGCGCACGCTGATCGCCGTCTCGCGCGCGATCGAGGAGGAGACGATCTCCCGCGCGGCCTCGCCCCTGGTGATCGCGGCGTTCCAGAGCGAGCGCAACTACCGCGCCGTCGAGCACCGCTACAAGGCGATGGCGCGGACCGCAGACGCCGTGCTCGTGTTCGCCGACTTCGAGGCGCAGGGCGGCGGAGGCGACGCGCCCGTCGAGGTGCCGCTCGAGCGGGACGACGGGCTCGGCAACGAGTGGGCGGTCGTGGTCGACGCGCCTGGCTACGCCGCGTGCCTGCTCGGCTGGGAGCAGCCCCAGGCGCAGCCGGTGGCCGATCTCGAGCGGCGCTTCGAGGCGATGTGGACGCTCGACCCGCGCGTCGTGCGCCGGGCGGCGCAGGTGGCGGTGACGCTGGCGCGGCGCGCGGATCCCGACCTGGGCGAGCGGATCGAGGGCCTGCTGGCCGAGCGGCCGCTGGCGATGGAGCAGCCGGCGCCGGGCCTGACCGCCGTCACGAACCGGATCGTCGGCTACTTGGACGCCGGCTGAGCGGGCGGATCGAGGCGGATCGCGCCGATGCGATCCGTCTCCGTGAAGCCGAGCATCTGGGCGGCCGCGGCGGTGAGGTCCCACTTCGCCTCGCCGCTGAACGGGCCGCGGTCGATGACCGGGACGACGATCGTGGTGGACCCGTAGCGCACGGCGACGTTCGTCCCGCACGGCAGGCTGCGGTGGGCGACGCCGACCGTCTCCTCGGTCAGCTCGATCCCGCACGCGGTCGTGTTGCCGTAGAAGCCCGGGCCGTACCAGGTGGCGATCGCGGGGCGGAAGACGGTGAGCGTGAGCTCGGGCGAGGCCGAGGCGGCCTTCGCCCCGCCGCCGACGAGCGCGCGCGTCCGGAACTGGCCGATGCGGCGCGGCTTCCAGCGGGCGACGAACGTGCCGTCGTCCTTCACGGTCGTGCGCGCCTGCTTGGTCCACGCCTGGGTCACCGGGTCGAGGTACTGCACGAGCACCGGGCGGCCGGCGAGCTTCGGCTCGACGGCGCCGCGGAAGCGGACCTTCTTGCCGAGCAGCGCGTTGCCGCCGCCGGAGAGCTGGAACGGCGAGGGCGCGGCGGAGGGTGCCTCGGCGCCGCCCGACGGCGTCTGCGCGATGGCGGTCGCCGGTAGCACCGCGGCAATGGCGGCGAGGCACGGCACGATCCGAGTCGTCAGGCGTCTCATGGCTTTCTCCGGTGCCTACGAGGTGAGCTGACGGGCTCGCGCAGAGAAAGCAGCGCTACAACCGGAAGTCCGGCCGATTCGCCCCCGCGGACAACGATCCGCATTGGGTCCCCCGCTCGCCGGGCATGGAAACCCGACGATTCGGCGCGCGGAAATCTAGCAGTCGGTTAGGGCCTGGGGAGCTTGTCGACCGCGCGCTTGAGGACCTGGCCGCCGACTGCGAGGCCGATCTGCGCCAGCTCCCCGGCCGCCTGGATGGCGGTGGTCACGAGCTCGGTGCCGCTGGGCGGCGAGTTGGGCGACTCGGGCGCCGGCTCGGCGGTGCGAGCGCGCTCCGTCGACTCGGCGAGCGAGGGCGCTCCGGCGCGGACCGGGCGCGCGGCCGTGGCGCGGGTGCGGCCTTCGGCTTCGCGACGGCGCGCGGCTTGGATGCGGCCTTCGGCTTCGCGGCCGCGCGCGGCTTCGGCTTCGCCTTCGTGGCCGTCGCCGACTTCCCGTTCGCGCTCTTCCGCCGCTCGCCGCCGAACCGCGTCGGGCGGGTGGCGGGAAGGCTGCCGAGGACGCTTTCGTCGTCCGTCTTCTCGGTCATATCTCCACCAGTCTACGTTTCGCGTGCGCCCCCTGGGGCACCCCAATTCCAGGGATTGGTGAAACGTGGACGCAATCGGATTGAGCGCCTAGACTCAGGTCCGTCCTAAGCTCCTAGGGATACAACTCATGCCCGCAGCTCGTGGGCCCGAACACAGGACCTGATGTCAGTCGTTGATCTGCAGGAACTCGAAGAAGTCAAGGGCCTGCTCCTGAAGGGGCAGCAGCTCGGGGTGCTGACCTTCGCGGAGATCGCCACGGCGGTTGCGGAGATCGACCTCGACGAGTCGGATGTGGAAGAGCTCCACACCTACCTCGAGAAGTCCGAGATCGAGCTGGTCGAGGAGATCGACCCGGCCGTCGGCGCTGCGCAGGAGGAACGCGCGCCCGACAAGCGCGGCCGCCGCAAGGCGAAGACCGCGATCGATCTCAAGCCGGACATGACGACGGACAGCCTCCAGCTGTTCCTCAAGGACATCGGCAAGGTCCGCCTGCTCACGGCGCAGGAAGAGGTCGACCTCGCGCGCCGCATCGAGCGCGGCGACCTCGACGCGAAGCAGAAGATGGTCGAGTCGAACCTCCGCCTCGTCGTCTCGATCGCCAAGAACTACCGCAACCAGGGTCTGCCGTTCCTCGACCTGATCCAGGAGGGGACGCTCGGTCTCGTGCGTGCGGCGGAGAAGTTCGACTACCGCAAGGGCTTCAAGTTCTCGACCTACGCGACCTGGTGGATCCGCCAGGCGATCGCCCGCGCCCTCGCTGACAAGGCGCGCACGATCCGCATCCCGGTCCACGTCGTCGAGAAGCTCAACAAGATCGGCCGCGCCGAGCGCAAGCTCGTCACCGAGCTGGGCCGCGAGCCCACCCCGGAGGAGATCGCCGAGGTCACCGGCATCGAGCCCGACGAGGTCGACTCGATCAAGCGCTCCGCGCAGGCCCCGGTCTCGCTCGAGAAGCCGGTCGGCGACGAGGAGGAGTCCGAGTTCGGCCAGTTCATCGCCGACGAGCGGGCCGAGTCGCCGTACGAGCGCGCCGCCGAGATCCTCACCAAGGAAGCGCTGCGCGAGGCGCTCGAGAACCTGTCCTACCGCGAGCGCCGCGTGCTTGAGCTGCGCTACGGCCTGGGCGGCGAGCACCCCCGCACGCTGGATGAGGTCGGTCGCACGTTCAACGTGACGCGCGAGCGCATCCGCCAGATCGAGAACCAGTCGCTCAAGAAGCTGCAGTCGCTCGCGGAAGCCCAGAAGCTCCGCGATGTTGCCTAGCGCGCCCGTCTCGGCATAGAGTCGGGCGCATCGCCGAGCACGCGCACGCCCCCGCGGAGAGGGACGAAGCTCCTGAGCCGTCACGGATGACCGCCACTCAGGCGCCGTCAGCCGTCGACCGCGTGCTCCAGCTCCAGCGCACGGCGGGCAACGCCGCGGTCGGGCGGCTGCTGCGCGCGGTCATCGAGGACATCGAGGTGCCGATGGCCGTGAACCACACTCGGCCTGGGGCGGCCACGCAGGACGACCATGCGCTGGCCCACCAGCGCCACAAGGGCCACGCCTTCGTCCGCGACCGCGGAGAAGACGCGAGCGGCGTCGATGTCAGCGACATCCGCCAGGGCAACATCGGCGACTGCTTCTTCCTCTCCCCGCTGATGGCCACCGCGCGCATCAACCCGGGACGGATCGCGAACAAGGTGCGCCGCATCGGCGAGTCGCCCACCGGCGGCGACGCTTACGAGGTCAAGCTGTTCGACGCGAGCGGCAAGCTCGTCACCCACCATGTCGACGACCGCTTCGTGACCAGCGTGGCCGGGGCGCCGGCCTATGCCCAGTACGGCGACCGCGCCGCCGACGGGGGCCAGGAGCTCTGGGTGATGCTCATGGAGAAGGCGTGGGCCGCGCAGCGCGGCGGCTTCAACAACCTCGACTTCGGCCAGGCGAGCGACGGGCTGATGGCGGTGTCCGGCACCACCGGCACCTGGCACCACATCGCCGCCGAGAGCACGGATCAGATCCTCAGCGCGATCGCGCAGGCGGTCGAGAACAACAAGCCGGTGATCCCGATCACGCCTGGGCCGCTCACCTCGCCCGCGCTCGCCTGGGCCACCGCCAACGGCGTCACGCTCGTCCCGAGCCACGCCTACAACGTCGCGGGCGCCAACCGCACCGCCCAGACGATCGACGTCGCCAACCCGTGGGGCCGCAACCACCTCAACGCACTGTCGGTCGGCAACTTCCGGATGATCTTCGACTGGTACCTGGTCGGCGACCAGTCGCTGAAGTGACGCTGAGGCTCCACGAGACGGGCCAGACCCAGGTCGACGGCGCGTGGGTGGCGGCCGTCAACCTCGGGGCGCGCGAGCCGCTCGGCCGCGAGGGGCCGTTCGCGCTGCGGGCGCAGATCAGCGTCGACGAGCTGCCGCCGGTCGACGTCGCCGAGGGCGATGAGATCGAGATCGCCGGCTCACGCTGGCGCGTGGTGGAGATCGTTGAGGATCCTGCGCACCAGCGCGGCGACGTCTTCCTCGAACGCGCTCAAGAGTGAGCTGCACCCGGCCGATGAAGGCCGGGTATGTCTTTCGATCTCGATCACGCACTCCGCTACCTCATCGCGTCCGAGGGCTCGGACCTCCACCTGAAGATTCCCTCGCCGCCGCTCGTTCGCCTTCACGGCAAGCTTGAGCCCATCCCTGGCCTCGAGCCCCTGTCCCCCGGGGACACGATCGGCGCGGTTCAGGAGATGCTCCAGGACCCGAACAAGCTCGCCGAGTTCGAGGCCGAGAACGAGGTCGACTTCTCCTACTCGATGGAGGGCCTCGCGCGCTTCCGCGTCAACGCCTTCTACCAGCGCGGCACCGTCTCGGTCGTCATGCGCGCCATCCCCGTGAACATCAAGTCGGTCGAGGAGCTCAACCTCCCGTCCGTCATCTCCCGGCTCGCCGAGGAGGAGCGCGGGATCATCCTGCTCACCGGCACGACCGGCTCCGGCAAGTCGACCACGCTCGCGGCGATGATCGACCACATGAACCGGACGATGCACAAGCACATCGTCACGATCGAGGACCCGATCGAGTTCCTGCACCGCGACCGCAACTCGATCATCAACCAGCGCGAGGTCGGCCAGGACACGGCGTCCTTCAAGCGCGCCCTGCGCCGCGTGCTGCGCCAGGATCCGGACACGATCCTGGTCGGCGAGATGCGCGACGAGGAGACGGTCCACACCGCCCTGTCGGCGGCTGAGACCGGCCACCTCGTGCTCTCGACGCTCCACACCGTGGACGCGCCCGAGTCGATCAACCGCATCATCGACTTCTTCCCGCCCCACCAGCAGCAGCAGGCCCGCGCGATGATCGCCGGCACGCTCAAGGGCATCATCTCCCAGCGCCTCGTGCGCACCGCCGACGGCAACGGCCGTGTCGCGACCTGCGAGATCATGGTCATGACCGGCCGCGTCCACGACATGATCATCGACCCGAAGCAGACGGGCATGCTCGGCGAGGTCGTGGCCGAGGGTGGCTACTACGGGATGCAGACGTTCGACCAGCACCTGCTGGAGCACCTGAACGCCGGCCGGATCACGTTGGAGGACGCCACGCGCGCCGCCTCCTCGCCGCACGACTTCAAGCTGATGGTCGCGGCGCAGGCGCGGATCCACCCGCGCTCGCACCCGAACAAGGGCGAGGGCAAGATCGAGGGCGCGCCCGCGGACTCGGTCCACGTGGCGGCCGCGCCGACCGACGCTTCGCCGGAGGCTCCGGCCCCGGCTCCCGCTGCTGCCGAGCAGGCCCCGGCGGCTCCCCCGGTTGCGCCCCCGGCGGTTCCGCCGGCGGCGCCTCCGGCGGCTCCCCCCGCCTTCTCGCAGCCGCCGGTGGCCCCGGCCGCGCCGCCCGCCCCCGCGGGCCCGCCGCCGTCGCCGTCCGCGCCGCCGCCCGGCATTCCTTCCTGAACCGCTTGACTCACCAGCGCCCGGCCGACAAGGTTCGGGCGCTTCTCTTTAACCCACGAAAGGACCTGCTCCGGTGCAGACGACCCTCGCGCAGTTCAACGAGACCCAGTCCACGGAGGCCTTTGCGCTTCAGAACTCGAAGCTGCTGAAGGTCTCGCTCGACCAGGTCACGATCCAGGCGAAGCTCGGCTCGATGGTCGCCTACCAGGGCGACGTCACGTTCGAGCACGCCGGTTCGGGCGGTCTCGGCCGCATGCTCAAGAAGGCGGTGAGCGGCGAGGGCACTTCGCTCATGCGGATGACGGGCTCGGGCGAGGTCTTCCTCGCCGACCAGGCCCAGGACATCCACCTGATCTACCTCGAGAACGACACGATCACGGTAAATGGGCCGAACCTGCTCGCGTTCGATGCGGGCATCGACTGGGACATCCACCGCCTGTCGGGCGGCGCCGCGGGCGCGATGGCGGGTGGCCTGTTCAACATGGGCCTCACCGGCACGGGCTGGGTGGCGATCCTCTCCGACGGTCCGCCGGTGCTGCTCAACGTCGCGCAGGCACCGACCTTCGCCGACGCGCAGGCCGCGATCACGTGGTCCTCGGGGGTCACCGTGGGCCTGAAGACCGACTTCAAGATGAAGAACCTGGTCGGTCGCGGCTCGGGCGAGTCGATTCAGCTCGCGTTCCAGGGCCAGGGCTGGGCGCTGGTGCAGCCCTCCGAGGGCCGCATCGTGCCGGTCGCGAGCGGAGGGTCCGGCGGCGGCGGGCTCGGGAACCTGCTCGGCGGCTGAGAGCCTCAGACGTGGATGACCTCGTCCTCAGCGTCGGGGTCATCCACCGTCTGCTCGCACGCGGGGCACCACCAGCGCGCCTCGAGCGCGGTGCCGCACGCGGCATGCCGCAGCGGCTCGCCGCCGCCGGCGCTGCGCGCACCCCAGTCCGCGAGCAGCCGCAGCGCACCTCCGAGCTCGCGCCCTGAGTCGCTGAGCTCGTAGACGAACCGCGGCGGCCGGTCGGAGTACGGCCGCGCGACGATCAGCGCATGCTCGGTGAGGGCCTTCAGCCGCGCGGAGAGGACGTTGGGAGCGATCCCGTTGAGCTCCTCCTGCAGCTCGTTGAAGCGCTTCGGCGCTTCGAGCAGCGCGGCGATGGCGAGGAGGGTCCAGCGGTCGCCGACCTGGGCGAGCGCGTCGGCGAGCGGGGAGGGGGGTGCGGCTTGGCGGGGCTTGCGCATGCTCGGTGAGTGTGGCACCGGCGCGCGGCGCCGCCGGGAACGTCAACGGCGGCTGGGTAGGGGCGGGTTCGGGGCGGGTGTGGTCACGTTGGTGGCGACTATTCCGACCAAAGTGACCACACCCCCGCCACCAGCACCCGAACCCTCCCCCTCACCAGCCGCCGTTGACGTTTTGATACGTTGCGACTTGCAATTCGCAAGTGACTCCGAGAGGCGCTGAAAATGTCGGTCATCCAGGAACTTCAAGACGCGGTCGCAGGTGCCGCCGAAACCGTCGGGCCCTCCGTCGTCGGCCTCGGCCGTGGCTGGGGCCGGGGCTCCGGCGTGGTCACGGCGAGCGGCGTCGTGCTCACCAACGCGCACGTCCTCCGTGGCGAGGAGGTGGCGGTCGCGTTCGCCGACGGCCGCACCGAGCACGGCCGGGTCGCCGGCCTGGACGCTGACCTCGACCTCGCGGCGATCGCCGTCGACACCGGCGATGCGCCGGCGGTCGCGTGGGATCCCGAGCGCCCGGGCGCGGTCGGCATCGGCGAGCCGGTGTTCGCGCTCGCCAACCCCGGCGGCCGCGGCCTCCGCGTGACGTTCGGCATGGTCTCGGCGACCGGCCGCAGCTTCCGCGGCCCGCGTGGGCGGCGCATCGGCGGCTCGCTCGAGCACAGCGCTCCGCTGCCGCGCGGCTCCTCCGGCGGCCCGCTGGTCGATGCGCAGCACCGCCTGCTCGGCCTGAACTCGATCCGGATCGAGGGCGGGCTGATCCTCGCGCTCCCCGCCGACGCGGCCATGCAGCGCCGGGCGGAGGCACTGGCGTCGGGGTCGGCCGCGGAGCGGCCGCGCCTCGGAATCGCCATCGCGCCCGCGCGAGCCGCGCGGAGGATGCGCGCGGCGGTGGGGCTCCCGGAGCGGGAAGGGCTGCTCGTGCGCGGAGTCGTGGAGGACAGCCCTGCGGGCAAGGCCGGCCTGCAGCGAGGCGATCTGCTCGTGAGCATCAACGGGACCCCGCTGTCTTCCGTCGATGCGCTGTTCGATGCCCTCGAGAGCGGCGGCGAGCTGACGCTCGGTGTGTTGCGCGGCACGGAGGAGCGCGAGGTCGCAATCTCACTTCAGTAGTTGAAGTCTTGAGCTAGAATGGCCTTCGTGCCCAATTCCGATTGCCCCGTCTGCCGGACCGCCGACATCGTCTGCGGCAAGTGGACGCTCCTCGTGATCCGCGACCTGGCCGACGGCACCTGCCGCTTCGGCGAGCTCGAGCGCTCGCTCGAGGGGATCTCCCCGCGGACGCTCAGCCTGCGCCTGCGCTCGCTCGAGGAGGAGGGCATCGTCGCCCGCCAGACGTTCCCCGAGGTCCCGCCGCGCGTCGAGTACGAGCTGACCGAGAAGGGCCGCGCGCTCGTCCCGATCATCGAGTCGATGCGCAGCTACGGCACCGAATGGCTCGGCGCGACCGGCTCGTGCGCCGAGGCGCCGGAGCCCGGGGCACTCGCCCCGATCGTCGCTTCGTGGCCTAGCACACCCTCCGGACTGCAACTCCGCGTGCGCGCGAGAGGAGCGCGCCCCGCGGCGCAGAACCCGCAGCGCATGCACAACCGCGCGCTGCACGACACCCTGGCCGCGTTCGTGGAGGAGGCCGCCTGGCAGCTCGCCGAGGAGGTCGCCGCGGGCGCGGAGGTTCCGTTCGAGCTGATCGAGCAGGGCCGCGCCTCGGCGCCCCTGTACTGCTATCGGCCGCTCACCGACCGCTTCATCGCCGAGCACCTCGGGATGCTCGAGCGGCTCCCGTCCTACCCCGCCGCCCGGCAGAGCCTCTCCACGCTGCCCAACCTCGGCGCCTACCTGATCAAGCGCGGGCGCCGCGCGCCCGCCGCTGACCGCCGCGCTCAGGGCGACTCGGCGCTCGAGGCGTTCATGACCGCGCTGTGGGGTGACGCCACCGACTTCGTCTACGACCACGAGCGCTTCGCGCAGGTCTACGGCGAGCTCGAGGAGGCGGTCTACGACGGCTGCTCGCTCAGCGTCGTGCTCGCGCCCGTCGAGGGCCTCGTGATCGACAGCGAGGAGGTCTCGCTCGGCGACGGCCTCGCGCTGGTCCGCGGCGCGACGCTGCTCAACACGCCGACCGACCTGCACGGCGACGACTACGCGACGATCGCCGTCCTGCACCTCGAGTCCGCCCCCGGCGAGTCGCCCGCGCTCGAGCAGGCCGGCCGCCGGCTGCGGCGGCTGCAGACCGCGCTGCGGCTGTGGGACGACAGCGAGCCGTCGCTCGCCCCGATCGCCTGGGCCCGCACGGACGGCGGCCCGTGGCTGTCGGTGCCGCTCTCCACCGGCCTGCGCCGCATGGACGGCGACTGCCTCCTCTCGCCCGAGGAGGAGGACCCGCTGCGCGCGTTCTGCGCCCTGATCGCCCGCCGCACCCCCCGGGCGGGCGAGCTGGCGTGGGCGCTGCGCCGGTTCGAGCTGGGCTGCGAGCGCTCGTCGCCGTGGGAGGCCCTCTCGGACTGGCTGCTCGCGGCGCGCGCGCTGCTCGGCGAAGGCGAGCGCATGTGCGACCGCCTCGCGGCGATCTGCGCGGCGCCCGAGGAGCGCGACGGGCTGGCCCGCCGCCTGCGCGACACCGTCGGGCTCGAGCGCGTCGCGATCGCCGGCCGCCTGGACCCGGGGCTCGAGGCGCACGTGGAGGAGCTCGGCTCGCACCTGCGGGCGATCCTCCGCGACGTCCTCTGCGGCCACCTCGACCCGGCGCTGCGCACGCTCGCCGACGGCCTGCTCGCCAGCGCCGAGCAGCCCGCAGAGCCGACCGCCTTCTAAGCGCGGACGAACGTCAACGGCGGCTGGGTAGGGGTCGGGTTCGAGCGGCCGCGGCGGGCACGAATGTCATCTCGAGGGCGGTAATGCGCCCTCGAGATGACATTCGTGGGCTGCACGGCACCCGGACCCACTCCTCAATGCCAGCCGTTGACCTTCGTCGGTCAATCCGCGAACAGATGGGCTCGCACCTGTGCGAGCCCATCGATGTCGTGCACGTCGTCCTCGAGCTCGGGGATGCGGATCGTCGGCGGCGACCGCAGCTCCGCCTCGAGGTAGTCGATCGCCGCGTGGTCGCGCGCGGCCAGCGCGGCCTGGTCGTGGGCGGAGTCGGCGACCCGCTCGGCGAGCGCCTCGCCGAGCTCCTCGACCAGCTCTGGCGGAACCTCGCCGTTCGTCTCCGTCGCCGCGTGCACGCGGTTGACGACCATGCCGCCGAACGGCATCCCCGCCTCGCGCAGCTTGCGGTGGAAGAAGATCGCCTCCTCGACCGGGTCGTGCTGGGGTGAGGTGACGATCAGGAACGTCGTCGCCGGGTCCTCCAGCAGCGCGCCGACGCGCTCCGCCCGCTCGGTGAAGCCGTCGATCAGCCCGCCGAGCGAGCGGAAGAAGACGGAGAGGTCCTCGAGCAGGTCGACGCCAGTAACGCGCTTGAGCACCGAGAACACCATGCCGGTCCCGCGCCCGATGATCTTGCCGCCGAGCCCCGCGGGCCGGAGGAAGATCCGGATCGCGCGGCCCTGGAAGAAGCCGGTCAGGCGCCCGGGCGCGTCGAGGAAGTCGAGCGCGTTGCGCGACGGCGGCGTGTCGAGCACCAGCAGGTCGTAGTCACCCTCCTGGTCGAGCTCGAACAGCTTCGCGATCGCGGTGAACTCCTGCGAGCCGGCGACCGCGCTCGAGAGCTGCTGGTAGATCCGGTTGTCGAAGATCTCGTCGCGGGTGGCGGCGTCGGGCGCGAGCCGCTCGATGACCTCGTCGAAGGTGCGCTTCGCGTCGAGCATCATCGCCCACAGCTCGCCCTCCATCTCGATGCCGTGGGGCGCGAAGCGCTCCGGGTCGACGAGGACGGGCTCGTTGCCGAGCTCGGTCATCCCCAGCGCGTTCGCGAGCCGCTTCGCCGGGTCGATGGTGACCACCGCGACCTTCATCCCCTGCGCGGCCATGCCCATCGCGAGCGCCGCCGACGTCGTCGTCTTCCCGACGCCGCCGGAGCCCGCGCAGATGACGATGCGCTTGCCCTCGAGGAGCGGAACGACCGATGTCATCGCCGTGACAAACGCCGCGTCAAATAAGACCTTCGCGCACGGCGTGCGCGACGGCCTGCGAGCGGCTGCGGGCGTTGAGCTTGGTCACCACGTCGTGCAGGACGTTCTTCACCGTCCGCTCCGAGTAGGAGAGCTCGAGGGCGACCTCGCGGGTCGGGTGACCCTGCGCGATCAGCGCGAGCACCTGCTGCTCGCGCTCGGTCAGGCGGGCGAGCGTCGGGCGGCCGTTGAGGCCCTCGGCCGTGACGCCCTTGAGGAGGTTGCCGAGCAGGTCCGGCGCCATCACGCCGGTCCCGCTGGCGGCGGCCTGGACAGCGGCGGCGAGCGCGTCCGGCGTCAGCGTGTCCTTGCGGAGGAAGCCGACTGCGCCCGCCTGCAGGGCTGCGAGCACGGAATCGTCGCTCGGCTCCGACGTGCACACGAGCACGCGCGCGCCTGTGGCCTCCGTGACCGCGCCGACGAAATCCTGTCCGCCCGGAACGGCCACCTCGAGCAGCACGAGTTCCGATGCGAACAAATCTGGGTGCTCCCACGCCTCGCGAATGGATTCGGCGTCGGCAACGTCTTCTACCCCAGGCAGCACTTCGAGACAGGCGGTGAGCCCCCGCCGGTAGATCGTGTGGGGATCGAGTACGAAGAGCTTCACGTTGACCGCGCTAAAGCGCTGAGGCGATACTAAGGCCGACGCAGACCCGTGGGCAAGGAGCACGATGCCGGATGTGATGAAGACGGTCGGCCGCTACGAGATCCTCCGAGAGGTGGGGCGCGGCGGCATGGCCATGGTGTACCTGGCCCGGCAGACCGATCTGGACCGTTTTGTCGCGCTCAAGGAGCTCGGGGCGTTCCATGCGTCGGACCCCTCGTTCGCCCAGCGCTTCCTGCGCGAGTCGCGCGTCGCCGGCTCCCTCAGCCACCCGAACATCTGCACCGTGCACGACTACTTCGAGCACGACGGCACGCCCTACATCGCGATGGAGTACATCGAGCGCGGCTCGCTGCGCCCGTACGTCGGGACGATGAACATGGCGCAGATCGGCGGCGTGCTCGAGGGGCTCCTCGCCGGCCTCGCCCACGGCGAGCAGCACGGCATCGTCCACCGCGACCTCAAGCCCGAGAACCTCATGGTCACCTCGGACGGGCGCGTGAAGATCGCCGACTTCGGCATCGCCAAGGCGACCAACAACATGCAGACGGGCGCCTTCCTGACCGCCACCGGCACCACGGTCGGCACCCCGACCTACATGGCGCCCGAGCAGGCGATGGCGCAGGACATCGGCCCGCCGACCGACCTCTACTCCGTCGGCTGCATGGCGTTCGAGATGTTCACCGGCCGCGTGCCGTTCCACGACACGGAGGCGCCGATGGCGATCCTCCTGCGGCACGTCAACGAGCAGATCCCGAGCGTGAAGTCGATCGACCCCCAGGTCGACCAGGACATCTCGGACTGGATCGACCGCCTGCTCGTCAAGGATCCGAAGCAGCGCACGCAGAACGCGAACGACGCGTGGGACGAGTTCGAGGAGATCATCATCGGCCTCCTCGGCCCGCGCTGGCGCCGCGAGGCGCGCCTGCGCGAGGGCTCCGCCCAGTTCGACACGCCGGCGCCGCTGACGCCCGCGCCGTTCCAGGGCACGACGGCCGACGCCGCGGTCTCCGACGAGTTCCAGTCCTTCGCGTGGGGCAACGCGGTCACGCCCGAGCAGGCGCCGCCCGGCCCGGCGACCCCGCCGCCCTCGCAGTCGATCCCGGTCCCGCCCGAGCCGGTCGTCGGCCCGCCGACGCCCGAGCCCGGCCCCGCCGTGGCCGCCGACGGCTCCGGGCCGACGACGTCCGACGACGTCGACGCCGGCTTCGTGACGTTCGGCGCGCCTGCCGCCGAGCCCGAGAGCCCGCCCGAGGCCGACGCGCCGCCGGTCGAGACCGGCGACCCGCTCACCGCCGAGCCCGAGGCTGAGGCCGCCGCGCCGGTCCAGCCGACCGAGCCGTCGACGCAGCCGACCGAGCCCTCCGAGCAGCCCGAGGAAGAGGGCAGCTTCGAGACCTACATCGCGCCGGCGCCGCTGCGCCCGCCGACGGACGACCAGGAAGAGCCGACCGTCGTCCCCGAGCCGCCCGCCCCGGAGCCGGAGCCGATCCCGGAGCCCGCCGCCGCCGCACCCCCGGCGCCGGCGCCGGTGACGCCTCCGCCCGCACCGGCCCCGACGCCGCTCCCGCCGCAGGACGATCTCGCCGCGACGGTCATGCCGTCCTCGGTCACGCCCCCGCCGGCCGCGCCGGTGGAGGAGAAGCCCAAGCCGGTCGAGCGGGCGCCCGAGCCCGCGAAGCCCGCCAAGCCCCCGAAGGAGCGCAAGGGCGGCAAGGGCGCGCTGATCGGCTTCGGCATCGCGGCCGTGATCGCGGCCGTGCTCGGCTTCGTGATCGGCGGCGGCAGCGGCGGCTCCGAGGACGAGGGCGGCGGCGCGCCGACCGTGGCGGCCTCGAACGCCGACGTCGAGGCGAAGGTGCCGTCCGACTGGAAGAAGATCTCCGACGTCCCGGCGATCCCGGGCATGCAGTTCGCCGCGCCGATCGCGCAGGCCCCCGGCGGCGCCGCGGGCGGCGAGAGCATCGTCGTCGGCCAGGTCAAGAACGCCAACAACTCGACGCTCCTGCCGGCCGGCTTCCTCACCGCGCTCGGGCTCGACTCGGGCGAGCTGCCCCCGCGCCAGGCGGTTCGGCTCGCGGACAACAAGCTCGAGGCCTACCGCTATCCGAAGCTCCGGCCGGACGGGCTCGACCAGCCGGTGACGCTGTACACCGTGCCGACCTCGGCCGGCGTCGCCACGGTGGCGTGCCTCGACCCGAGCGCCGACTGCGAGTCGATCGCCAACACGCTCAAGCTCAACGCGGGGACGGCGTTCCCGGTCGGGCCGAGCAAGGAGTACGCGGCCGGCCTGGGCAAGACGCTCGGCACGCTGGACAAGAAGGTCAGCGCCGGGCGCAAGGCGCTCCAGGGCGCGGACACCCCGAAGGCGCAGGCAGCGGCCGCGAAGGACCTGTCGGCCGCATACAAGACCGCCTCGGCGTCGGTGTCGAAGCTCAAGACCTCACCTGCCGACGGCGCTGCCAACGAGCAGCTCGCGTCGGCGCTCAAGGACGCCGGCAACGCCTACGCCAAGATGGCGGCGGCCGCGTCGTCGGGCAACAGCAGTGCCTACAAGAAGGCCAGCAAGCAGGTTGAAGACGCGGAGCAGGCAGTCGCCGGAGCGCTGCGCGGCCTCGAGGCCGCCGGCTACAAGATCGCCGAGTGAAGGTGGGGTGAGCCCATTCACCCCAACAGCCCCCTTCCCGAACGTAGGACGCGCGCTACAAATCCCTAAAAGCGCGAGAAAGTAGAGCCCAAGCACCATGGAACCCCGCACAATCGCTATCGGACTGATCGCCGTCGTCGCCGCCTTCGGCGCCGCGTTCGGCATCTCGAGCTCCGGTGGCGGAGGCAAGACCGCCACGGCGGGCGCCGGCACGAAGGCCGAGACGATCAAGGTCGTGGCCCCGGCCGCGGTGGCCGGCGTCGAGGTCGGTGGCACGCTGCCCGCCCTCAAGGCCGAGAAGAAGGCCAAGAAGAAGGCCGCGAAGAAGCCGTCGACGACGTCGAACTCGTCGGCCCCGTCGACCAACAACTCGACGACCGAGACGCAGCAGCCGACGACGCAGCAGCCGACAACGCAGCAGCCGACGACACAGCAGCCGACGACGCAGCAGCCCAGCACGCCCAAGCCCAGCACGCCGAAGCCGAACAACGACGGCCCGGTGTCCGGCGGCGGCGAGGACGGCTAGCCCTCACCCAAGCTGTGACGAGCGGCCCGGCTTCGGCCGGGCCGTTCTTCGTTAACCCTTGAGCAGCCCGCGGGCTTCCCTGAGCCGCAGCTGGTAGCGGCCGCGGTACTGCTCGGCGGGACGCTCGATGTCGGCGATCCACTCGCCCCACTTCGACGGGTCCTTGCCGAAGTCGGCATCGCCCGAGGCGATCGCGCGCTTCTTGACGGCGACGGCCTGGTCGATGAACCACTTGGCCTGCAGCTCCGGGTGCTCGGGGAAGCCCTTGTAGTCGCCCTGGTTCCAGATCCCGACGCGCATCTGGAAGAAGCCGACGGAGTCGGCGTCGCCGTAGTTGAGGTTCTTCACGCCGGACTCGACCAGCGAGGCCATGACCGGCAGCTCGGGCGGCAGCCCGTGCTTGTCGGCCTGCTTGGCGAGCCACTTCGCGATCTCATCCTTCGACGCGTTGTTGCCCGGGTAGTCGTCGGAGATGTCGTCGGGCAGCTGGACCGGCTCGCCGGCGTCGGCGCCCGAGCCCGAGCCGGCCGCGTCGGCCGGGTCCGCCGCGGCAGGCGCAGCAGCCGGTGCGGCGGCGGCCGGCTCGGCGGCGGCGGGCGCGGCAGCGGCGGCCGCCTGGGGCGCGTCCGCGGACTTGGCGGCCTTCGGGTCGACCGCCTGCATGAACTGGACGGTCTGGTGGCGCCGCTCCTCCTGGGACTTGATCGCCATGAAGAGGCCGGAGCCCTGGCGGTTGACCTCGGCGGCGTCGCGGGCGACCGCGGCCTGCGCCTCGGCGACGGCCTTCGGATCGATCGCGGGCGCGGCGGCGGCAACCGCTGGGGCGGCAGGCGCGGCGGCGGCAGCGGCGCCGGCGACCGGCTCGCTGGTGTCGAAGCGGCGCCCGCCGGCGTAGTTGGAGGAGAAGTAGGACTCCTTCAGGCTCGCGACCTTGACGACGTCGCCCGTCTTCGGCGCGTGCAGGAACTTGTCCCCGCCCATCGAGATCCCGACGTGGTAGATGTTGCCCGGCTCGCCGAAGAAGACGAGGTCGCCCGGGCGCAGGTCGCCGCGGTCGACCGGCGTGCCGCTCGAGGCGGAGAACTGGGCGTCGGTGACGCGCGGGATCTGGATGCCCGCCTTGGCGTAGGCCCACTGCACGAGGCCGGAGCAGTCGAAGCCGGTCTGCGGCGTCGAGCCGCCCCACTTGTACTTGGTGCCGGTGTACTTCTCCGCCTCCTTGAGCGCGGCCAGCGCCTTCGGGCCGGCACCTCCGCCACCGCCGCCGGCGGCGGCTGCCACGGCGTCGCCGGCTACTGCGGACGCCGCAGGTGCCGGTGATGCGGCGGCTGCCTGCTCGACGGCCGCCGGCGGCGCGGACCCGGCGCTGCCGAGCAGGCTGTTGGCCTCGCCGAGGCGCAGCGCGTAGCGGCCGCGGTACTGCTCGGCGGGGCGCTCGATGTCCGCGATCCAGTCGCCGAACTGCTTCGGGTCGGTCACCGACTGCCCACGCGAGATGCGCTGCTTCTTGACGGCTTCGGCCTGGTCGAGGAACCACTTCGCCTGGAGCTCGGGCTTCTCGGGGAAGCCCGCGTACTCGCCCTTGTTCCAGATGCCGACCCGCATCTGGAAGAAGCCGACGGAGTCGGCGTCGCCGTAGTTGAGGTTCTTGACGCCGGACTCGACCAGCGAGGCCATGACCGGCAGCTGCTTCGGGAGCCCGCGCTTCTCGGCCTCGCGGCCGAGCCACGCTGCGAGCTGCGCCTTGCCCGCGTTGTCGCCCGGGTAGGGGTTGCCGCCGCCGCCTGAGCCCGCGGCGGCCGAGACCGCGTCGGCGACGCCGGCGCCGTCGGGCGTCGCTGCCGGCACGGCGCCCGCTGCCGGAGCGGGCGCGTCGTCGCCGATGCGGATGAACTTGACGTTCGCCATGTTCGTGTCCCGCGGGACACGCATGACCTGGTCCTGGTTGTTGCCCTCGAGCGCGGTGAACTTCCCGCCCTTGACCTCGCTCGCCACGAAGCCGATGTGGCCGTCGGAGCCGAAGTCGTCCTGCTTGCCCCAGTCGTAGGCGACGATGTCGCCGGGGCGGGCCTGGTCGGCGCTGATGATCTTGAGGTCGTTCTTGCCCGCTTCGGCGTTGCGGACCCACGTCTGCACTGCGGCCCAGCCGGTGCCGTCCATCTTGTGGCCGGCCTTCTGGAGCGACCACGTGATGAAGCTCGCGCACCACGGGTTGCCCGGCCCGACGTCGGCCGCCGCGAGGTACTCGTCGACCTCCTTGCCGGTGTTGGTGCCGGCCTCGTGCACGCCGAGCTGGCTCTGCGCGACCTTGAACGCCGAGGCGCCGAGGGTGCTGCCGGCGCCGCCGGGCGCGCCCGCCGCCGCAGCGGTGGCGTCGACCATGCCCGGTACCGCCGCGGGCGCCGCCACCGCGCTGGCCGGCCCCGCGGGCGGCTGGGCGGCCATGAACATGCCGGACGCGCCCTTCTTCCCCCCGCTCGCCTCGGCGGCCTGCGCGGCCGCGGCCATGAACTGGCCGGACTCGCCGGGCTTCGGCGCGGGCGGCGCGGCGGCCGCGGCGGCGACCGGCGCTCCCGGCACCGGAGCGGCGGCGGCTGCGGCGGGCGCGGCCGCCGGCGCGTCGCCGGCCTTGGTCAGCAGGCCGCGCGCCTCGTCGAGGCGGAGCTGGTAGCGCCCGCGGTACTGCTCGGCCGGGCGCTCGACGTCGGCGATCCACTCGCCGAACTGGTTCGGGTCCGTCACCGACTGCCCGCGCGACATGCGCTGCTTCTTGACGGCCTCGGCCTGGTCGAGGAACCACTTGGCCTGGAGCTCGGGCTTGTCTGGGAAGCCGGCGTACTCGCCCTGGTTCCAGATCCCGACGCGCATCTGGAAGAACCCGACCGAGTCGGCGTCGCCGAAGTTGAGGTTCTTGACGCCGGACTCCACCAGCGACGCCATGACCGGGAGCTCCTTGGGCAGGCCGCGCTTCTCGGCCTCGCGGCCGAGCCAGGCAGCGAGCTGCTCCTTCGGCGCGTCGTCGCCGGGGTACGGATTGGCACCGCCTCCGCCGGCGGTGGCCGCGACGGCGTCGGCGACGTTCGCACCACTGCCGGGCGCCGCCTGGTCGGCAACCCCGGCCGGAGCCGGCGGTGCCATCGGGGGCGCTCCCCCGGGCACGTCGGCGTTGACGCGGATGAACTTGACGTTGGCCATGTCCACACCGCGCGGGACCTTCATGACCTGGTCCTGGTTGTTGCCCTCCAGCGCGGTGAACTTGCCGCCCTCGACGTTGCTGGCGAGGAAGCCGATGTGGCCGTCGGAGCCGAAGTCGTCCTGGTGGCCCCAGTCGTAGGCGACGATGTCGCCCGGACGCGCCTGGTCGGCGCTGACGATCTCCAGGTTGTTCTTGCCGGCCTCGGCGTTGCGGACCCACGTCTGCACCGCGGCCCAGCCGGTGCCGTCCATCTTGACGCCGGCCTTCTCGAGCGACCATGTCACGAAGCTCGCGCACCACGGGTTGCCGGGCCCGACCTTCGCTGCCGCGAGGTACTCGTCGACCTCCTTGCCGGTGTTCGTGCCGGCCTCCTGCACACCCAGCTGGGTCTGCGCCACCTTCAGCGCCGCGGTCCCGGCGCTGCTCCCGCCGGCGCCCGGCGCGGCTGCGGCCGTGGCGTCGACCATGCCCGGCACCGACGCGGGCGGCGCGATCGCGCTCGCGGGGCCCGCGGGCGGCTGGGGAGCGAGGAAGAAGCCCGAGGCGCCCTTCTTGCCGGCGCTCGAGGCCTGGGCGGCTGCCGCCATGAACTGGCCCGACTGGCCCTTCTTGGGCTCCGGCGCCACCGCGGCGGCGGCGGCCGGAGCGCCCGGGGCGGGCGGCGCAGCTGCGACGGCGGCGGCGGGCGCGGCACGGCCAGGCACCGCGGGCGCGGCCGGAGCGACCGCAGCCGCCTGCGCGCCGCCGGCGGTGACGTCGGCGGGCGGCGCCCAGCTCTTGTCGATCTCTTGCTTGAAGCCGACGTGCACGTGGTCCTGGTGGCCGGCGTCGGTGAAGTAGCCGGGCCCGCTGATCGGCCACGGCGAGCCGATCTCGTCCGGGCGGTACTTCTCCGGCAGCGTCGAGAGCTCGCTGGCGAGCTCACGCGCGGCGGTGGAGCCGGGGTTGACGATCTCGCCGTCGACCGAGGCGATGTCGAGCCCGCGGCCGTAGGCGTGGTTGGAGATCGAGCCACCCGACGTGAACTTCGAGTGGTCCGAGCACATGCACGAGATCTTCAGCTTGTGGTCCTCGGACAGCTTGGTCAGGACCGCCACCACGCGCGGGTCGATCTTGCCCGCCTTGAGGTCCGCGATCCCGACGGAGTCGAACTCGAGGTTCTTGTTCTTGAGCAGCGCCGCGCCCTCGGGTGACAGCGCCCCGCCGGTGCCGTCCTGGCCGTACTCGCTCGGGTCGATCGGGCGCCGCTGGCCGCCCTGGCTCGCCTGGTCGGCGGCGTCGGCGGCGGCGCCCGACGACTTGCCGGACGGCTCGACCGGCGGCGCGCCCGGCGTCTCGACGGCGGCGGGGGGAGCGGAGGGCGTGCCCGGCGCGGGAGCGGCGGCGGGGTCGGCGGCGGCCACCGGCGCGGCCGCGGAGGGTGCCGCGGGCTGGGCGGCGGCCGCCTGCTCGGGCGTCAGCGCCTTGCCATCGGGGCCGATGTCGACCGACGCCTGCGGTGTGCTCGTGTCGTCGGGCAGGTCGGTCGCGCTGGGGAGGTCCTTGGCGTCCTCGGTGATGTCGGCTACGGCCTTGTCGGCCGCGGCCTGCTGCTTGGCCTCCGGCGAGTCCTCCTTGGCGATCTTCTCCGCCGCCGCCTCAGCGGCGGTCTTCGGCTTCGCGGCGGCGGCAGCGTCGCCCTTCTCGGCGGCGGCTGCCGCCTCGGGCGTGGCGGCAGCGCCCCCCGGCGCCGCCTCCGGCGCGGCCGCGGATGCAGCCGCGGGCGCCGCTGCCGAGGCCGGCGCGGCGCCGTTGCCGCCCGCGGCGGCGGGATCGGCCGCGGCGTCGGCGGCGTCGGCGGCCTTGCCGCCGTCGGGCGGCGGCGGCGCCGTCGTACTGGGCGGCGGCGCGAGGCTGCCGCCGATCGCGGGCAGGTTGACGCGGCTGAGGACGTCGCCGATCGCCTCCGGGATGTCGTCGAGATGGGGCGCGACGTGCTCGGCGAACTGCATGATGCCGACGCCCTCCATCGCCGCCGCCATCATCACGCCGGCGAGGCTCGACTTGGACTCCCGCATGTCCAGGGTCATCATCGCCTTGCCCGCGCCCATCTGCATCTCCTGCGCGAGCTCCTCGAGCCCGGCCTCGCGGCATGCCTCGGCGGGGTTGCGGCGGAAGCGCGCGCGGAACGCCGGGTCCATGAGCAGGCGCTCGATCAGCTTCGCGGCGACGTCGGCCTCAGACGAGGTTGCCATTGCTCACCCCCTCAGGTCGCCGCGGCCTTGGGGCCGCGGACTCGCTCCACGAGCGGCCTCCCAAGGACGATGAACACGGGGATGAAGAGCGCCAGCCACAAGGTGCCGAGCACGGTCCACACCACGTAAGAGGGAGCGAGTGCGGACATGATCGGCTCATAGCGCAATGACATGAAAATCGCGAAACCTGCAGCCAGTATCGACCAACCGAGCCCCGCGATCGAGTAGCGCGCGAGAACGGGTGAATCGGAGGTGCGCCCCTGGCCGCTCAAGCGCCGGCTGAACTGGTCCTTCGCGCGCTTGCGCAGGCCCGGCTCGCGCAGGTAGTCGACGAGCATGTGGTACCCGTCGCGATCGATGAACGGGTTGAGGTTGAAGAACGCCCCGACGTAGCCCGCGAACGCGAGCTGGAAGAACACGTCGCGCGTCGTGCCTTCGACGAACACGCAGCAGATCGAGAAGATCCCGCCGAGCGAGAAGTCGGAGATCGGCCCGGCCGCGCTGACCGCGATGCGGTGCTTGCGCGGCTCGAACCACGCCTCCGAGGTGTCGACGAACGCGTACGGGAAGACCACCACCAGCTTGAACCCGGCCTTGTGGATCCGGCGCCCGAACGACGCCATCGCCATGCCGTGCGCGGTCTCGTGCACCGCCACCACCAGGAAGCGCCCGATGAGGAAGATCAGCGCGCCGAGCCCGATCCGCTGGGAGACCACGAACGGCGTGCCGTAGCGCCCGACGATCAGGTACACGAAGGCGCCGAGCCCGCCCACGATCAGCGCGGCGATCGAGTACAGCGCGGGCTTCGTGAACAGCACCCAGCCGCCGTGGCGGTAGAGCGACTCGAAGAAGCCGCCGACACCCTCGAACGTCTTCTCGCGCGGCTTGAAGAGCCGCTGGAGGAACCCCTTCGGCTTCTCCTCGATCGCCGTCGACCCCGCGACGCCCGCCAGGTAGCCGCGCTCACCGAGGTCGGCGAGCAGGCGCGCGAGCCGCGGCGCCCCGGCGGCGCCGAAGCGCTGCTCGGCGATCCCGATCAGGTCGGACAGCGAGTGGGTGCCGTCGAACAGCTCGAACAGGTGCGCGTCGTTGTCGGACAGCCGCAGGAACGTGTTGCGGTTGAGGTCCTTGAGCACCCAGCGCTTGGCGCCCTCGCTCGCGTCGAGGCGCTTGAGCGCGTAGCCCGAGCGGACCCGCGGCTTCATCCCGAACTGCGTCGCCGCGGCCTCCACGCCGGGCGGTCCGAGTGCCGGGACGACGAGGCTCGCGCCGGGCTTGACCACGATCGTCTGGCCCGCCGCCGCCATGTCGCGGCGGCGCTCGACGCGGAGCGTCTGCCCTCCGATCTGCAGCTGCGCCCCGTCGTGCAGGGCGGTGGCTGAGGAGATCGCGACGCCGTCGACGAGCGTTCCGGCGCTCGAGCCGGCGTCCTCGATGCTGGCGCCCGCGCCGTTGCCGCCGGGCGAGATGCGCGCGTGCTCGCGCGAGACGCTCGGGTCGGCGAGCACGACCGTGCTGCCGGGCGCGCGGCCGATCGTCATGTCGCCGACGAGCGGCACGCGCGTGTTGTCGCCGAGCACGAGCTCGAGCGGCTCAGCCGCGCCCGCGACCGGCGTCCCGCAGTTGCCGCAGTAGTCGGCTCCCCGCGAGAGCTGTCGACGGCAGCTCGTGCAGAGCACGGGCTACTCCAGCGTCAGCGGCTGGAAGTCTGGGCTATCGCCGGAGAAGACCAGCCGCTGCTGGGCGCTGGGGTTCTTGATCGGCACGCGCACGATCTGGCCGTTGGCCTGGTTGCTGCAGGTCTCGTCGGCTTGCACGACCACGACCTCGAGGTTGTCGGACCGCCAGCTGGCCTTGCACGCCTGCACGCCGAGCGGCTTGGCATCGGTGAGGAGGAAGTCGGTCGGCTTGCCGAGGTAGAGCTGGAAGGCGTCGGCGTCGAAGTTGGCGACCGCCACCATCTGCTTGCCGTTCGGCGAGATCGCGAAGTCGATGACGCCCTTGCCCGGTTGCGTCGTGTCGGTCCTGAACTTGCCCTTGCTCCAGTCCTTGGGGTCGGGCGAGAACGGCTTCTTCGACTTCCACTGCACCATGCCGAACTTGGTGGGCGTGGTGCCGAGCGCGTAGATCGACTTGCCGTCGGGCGCCCAGCGGATCGTCTTGACCAGGTTGAAGTCCGGCTCGGATTTGCACTGCGGAGCCTGCTGCTCCTTGGTGACCTGCAGGAAGCAGAGATCCTGGTCCGAGCGGTCGCCCTTGGCGCTCTTGTCCTTGAACATCGCGATCACGTTCGCGTCGACTGTGGGTGCCCACGCGGGGTCGCCGAACTTCTCGCCGGCGTCGGTCAGCCCCACCGGCGTCTCGTCGGGCTTGGTGAGGTCCCTGAGGAAGAGCCGACGGTTGCTGAGGAAGGCGATCCGGTCGCCGTCTGCCGACCACGTCGGGTCGGTCTCCTCCTGTGAGCCCTTGGCGACCGCGGGGAGCGGCTTGCCGTTGGCGCCGTTGACGAGCTTCACGTTCTTGCCGTCGTCGTACACCAGCTTCGGGAAGCCGCCGGAGACGATGAGCTTGACCTTCGCGCCGGCGGCCAGCTTGGTGCCCGGCTCCGGCTCGGTGCGGATCAGCTCGCCCTTCTTCTTGCCGGAGAACTCGGTGACCTTCTCGGGGACGAGGCCGGCGTCGGCGGCCGCCTGCGCCGCCTCGGCGACGGGCATGCCGGCCAGCGGGGCGAGCGTGACTGCCGCGGCCTTGCCGCCACCTCCGCCGCCACCGCCGCCCTCCTCGTCGTCACCGCCCTTCTTCTTCTTCTTGTCCTTGATGGTGGCCATGAAGAGGTCGATCGGCTTGCCCTCGGTGACGACCTCGTCGGCGGCCGGGATCTGGCTCGAGATCTTCGCCTTCGGATCCGGCGGCTGCGGCTGCAGCTGGCCGATCGTGAGCTTCTTCTCGCGCAGCGTCTTCTCGGCCTCGGCCTGGGTCTGGCCGACCACGCTCGGAACCTGGACCTTGCCGTTGCCGATGGCGATCAGGAGCGCGACCTCGGAGTCCTTCTTGGCCTTCTCGCCGGCCTCCGGCGTCTGGCCGATGACGGTGCCGGGCGGCGCCTCGGTGCTGACCTTCTCCTTCGGCGCGGGGGCGAGCTTGAGGTCTGCCTCGACGAGCTTCTGCTCGGCGTCGAACGTCGACTTGGAGCCCGTGACCTCGGGGACGGTGACGTTGCGCGGGAGGAACAGGAACAGCAGCACTGCCAGCAGGATCAGCAGCGGCAGGAGCATCATGATCCACCAGGGCAGCCACGCCTTCTGGCGGAAGACGACCTGGTTGGGCAGCAGCGGGATGCTGGGCGAGGGCGTGCCGCCGCCCGGGACCTTGAGCTGCGAGAGCTGGATGTTCTTGTTCGGGATGCTCGGTGCCCGCGGCGCGCGCGGGCCGGCGACCTGAACGCCGCGGGCGCCGACGTTGGCGCTCGGCCCGACGCCGCCGAACTTCTTGAACATCCCGCCCGCCTTCTGCGCGGTGCTCTCGCTCTCCTCGTCGTCGAGCCCGGCGAGCTCCTGTTCCGGCTCGACGGGGGCCTCGGCCGCCTCCTTCGCGGCGAGCGCCTCCTCGCCCGTGCGGGTGTGCACGGACAGGCGCTTCTCCTCCGGGCGGCCGATCCACTTCTGGCGCGGCGGGCGGACCACCATCTGCGACTTCACCGTCTCGCCGGCCGGGACCTCGAGCGTCCGCGGTTCGAAGCTCACCTTGAGCTCGTTGTCGGGATCCTCGTGATCGAGCGCGATGGTGGTCGCCGCGTTGGCCGTGTTCTTGACCGCGACCTCGTAGCTCGCCTTGCGGCGGCCGGAGGCGCGCTCCGGCTCGAGCTTGGTCTTGAGCTCCTCGAACGGCTGGATGCCGAGATTCAGCGGGGCGGTCGCGGCCTGCTTGTTGTACGCCTTCGACTCGGCGGTGACCTGGAGCTCCCAGATCCGCGCCTCTGCCTCGGGTGAGCGGGGCGGGTGGAGGTGGATCTCCACCTCCTGCTCGTACGTTCCGCTCGTGCCGAACGGCGTCAGATAGACCGTGTTCGGGAACACCGACCACCAGCCGTCCGGCAGTCCGCGCACTGACAGCTCGTAGTTGTCGACGATGCCGCTCTGGTTGCGGACGAGCGCCAGGACGCGGGCGCGGCCGCCTGGCTCGGCACCCATCGCGAGCGTCTCGCCGAGGCGCACCTGCTCGCCCTCCGGGAGTCGCAGGGTGATCGCCGCGGGGTCGGGCTCCTCCGGCTGGGCGGGAGGCGCCGGTGCCGGCGCGACGGGCGGCTGCTCCATCGTGGCGGGCGGCGGCGCCGCGGGTGCCGGAGGTGCCGGGGGCTGAGCCGGCGGAGGCGTGGGCGGCGGCGCGGCCGCGTTGCCGACGAGCGGGTCGCCGGACTGCACGCCCGCGCCGTTGCCGGGGCCGCTGGGGGCCTGCGGAGGTGCGGGGCGCGCCGCGGGGTGCGGGGTCGGCGGCTGCTGCGTGGGCGCCGGAGCCGGGGGCGGCTGCGCAGCGGCGGGCTGCTGCGGCGCGGCCGGCTGCTCGGGCGCTGCGGGCGGGGGCGCCTGGTCCTGCGCCGCCTGCAAGACCTCAGGCGTGACCGCCTGGACGACCCCCGTGGGGTCCCAGCGGAGGTACTCGCCGCACTCGCAGAAGTCCCGATCGTCGGGATTTTCGCGGCCGCAGCTGGAACAGACTCTCATGACTCAGGGGGTTTCTTCTTCGGGGCTTTGACGCGCAGCCGGTAGGCGGTGTGTACCGGCTTGAACTGCTCAATGCAACGTGCGATCGCGGCCTGGACGTCCTCGGTAACGGGCTTGTCGCAATACACGACGAACTGTGGCGGTTTTGATTCCACCGTCGCCCCGGACTCCCAGATGATGCCGCCGTCGTCTTCCACGCGGAGGGGCACCTCCGGGAAGGCGAGCGACAGCGCGAGCTCGAGCCCGCCCTTCGTCCCACGGCGCTGGCCGAGCTCCGCGGCGCGCCGGATCACTTCGCGCTGGACCGAGATCGCGCGCGACTCGTCGAGGTCGACGCCGAGCCAGGCGCTCAGCAGGTTGAGGATGTGGCGCGGCGCGTAGTCGGGGTCGAAGTGCTCGGGCAGCGCGTCGAGCATCGCCACGATCGGGTCGAGCAGCGTCTCGAGCGCGCCGACGAAGCGCATGCCGAAGTCGCCGTCGGCGTACATCGACGGCAGCCCGTCGCGCAGGTACGCGCGGCTCGACGCGCTCGGCGGCGTCTCCTTGGAGCCGCCCGAGAGCTGGACCAGCAGGGTGCCGAAACCGGCACCCATGAAGGTCTTGTAATCGCCGCCTGCGCCGTTGCCCGCGCCGTCCGCCACGGCGACCCCTAGCTCTCCCGGTGCGTGGCCTTGACGATGTGCGACGCCGAGGCGATCAGCTCGTCGGGCTCGAGGACGATGTGGCTGCCGGCAGGCTTGGAGTTCTGCTCGCCGGTCTGCAGGTTCGTCTCGTAGATCCGCAAGATCTTCACGAACTCGACGCCGTCGACCGCGTGCACCACGCCGTACAGCTCGCCCTGGTTGAGCGCGCGCCCGAACGCCCAGCCCTGGCCCGGCCCGGTCGCGTTGCCGCCCACCAGCGGGTTGAGGTACGTGTAGAGCGCGTGCGCGACGTCCTCCTCGACGCGCGCGGTGTCGGCGAGCGGCGAGGCCTGCAGGTTCACGACCACCGACAGCCCGCGGTACGCGCACGGCAGCAGCTGCACCGTGGTGCCGATCAGGCGCCGCTCGTCGAGGTACTCGGAGACCTCTTGGAGGAGCGACTCGTCGGGCACGAGCTCGTTGTAGGCGAGCTGGCGGTCGGCCGGGAAGAGCTGCGGCACGAGGTGCAGCTGCACCGGGCCGCCCGTCGTCTGCGGCGGGACGCAGACCGCGCGCGCGACGCGCGGGGACGCCTCGCCGGCCAGGAACTCGAAGTCCTCGGCGGTGACTGCGCGGTAGCGGGTGCGGATCTCCATCGCCGCGCGCTGGCGCGCGTGCTCGAGCGCCTCGGCGTCGACGCCGCCGCTGGCGGCAACCGGGTTGGAAACGGTGTCGACGCCCGGCAGCGAGCTGCGGAGGACGTTGAGCGCGCCGGCGGCGACGTTGCCCGGGCGCCCGCCGCCGTGGCGGTAGCGCGTGAAGCGCAGGATCGCGCCCTTGGGCGGGATCGCGCCGTACTGGGTCCAGCCGCCGTCGGTCTCGCGGATCGCGGGGCCGAGCTCGATCTCTCCGCCGACCGGGCTGAGCCCGTAGTGGCGGTCGAACTCCGTCGAGGCGACGAAGTCGGGCCGCAGCTCCCACGCCGCCCAGTCCCCCGACTCGGGATCGCGGACCTCGAGCGTCTCGCCCGTGTGCGGCTTGAGCACCGGGCTGAAGCGGAGCGGGAAGGTCTGGCCCGGTGTCCCGTCGGACACGCCGACCATCTCGTTGACCTCCTGCGCGGCGTGCGACGTGGCCAGCAGCGCGCCGATCGGCGCGGCGGTGATCGAGTAGATCTCCGGCGCCTGCGTGTAGGTCGTCGCCGCGCCGCCGTGACGGGTCTTGTCGTCGATGCGGCAGCGCAGCCAGTGCATGCGGTGCCCGCCGAGCGGCTGCACCGCGGAGCGCGCGGGGAGCTGGAGCTCGACCGCGCCGGCGCCGTAGTTGAAGCCGCCGGTGAGGTCCTCGAGGACGACCGCCTCTTCCCAGTTGTTGTCGCCCTGGGAGACCTCCCAGCGCAGCGGCGGGTCCTCGGGATTGACGCCCGCGCCGCGTGCGGGCGAGGCGTCGACGTCGACCTGGACGAGCAGCCGTGCAAGCGGCTCGTCGAAGCCGATGTAGAGCGCGTCGCCAACGGCCGGCGGGTTGCCGAACGGCATCTGGTCGGCGCCCTGCGGGCGCGCCTCGCCGTCGGCCACGCCAACGTCCTTGATCTGACCCCCGCGCTGGAGCACGTACGCGCCCGGGCGCGCGGCCGGGATCGTGAAGTCCTCGTCGACCTGGAAGACGATCGACTCCTCGTTGCCCGTCCGCGGGGTGGCGACCTCGGTCTCGCCTCCAATGATGGTGACCGGCTCGGTCGGCGGCTCGACGAGCCGGAAGCGCACGTCGGCGGCCGCCGCGCTCGGGCCGTCTAGCTGGATGCCGAGCAGCTCGAGCAGCGTCACGTGGAGTTTGTCCGGGACACGGTTGAGCCGGTAGATCGTCATCTCCGTCATCCACGCGAAGAGCTCGATCAGCGTGATGCCGGGGTCTGAGACGTTGTGCTCGGTCCACTCCGGGCACGAGCGGTTGATGCGCAGGCGCGCCTCCGAGACGAGGTCCTGGAAGCGCCGGTCGTCGAGCTCGATCTCTGGCAGCTTCACTCTGCTTCCTCCGCAGGGATCACGTAGAACGGGTAGACGAGATTGCGTTTGTGGTTCGTCGCGCGGACGCGGTAGCCGATGGTGATGGTGAGCTCGCCGCGCTGGGCGCCGTCGAGGTCGAAGTCGATCTTCTGCACCTCGATCCGCGGTTCCCAGCGGTCGAGCGCGTAGCGGATCTCCGTCTCCATCCGGCCGACCGTCTCCGCGTCGATCGTGTCGAACACGAAGTCGTGGACGCCGCAGCCGAACTCGGGGCGCATGGGGCGCTCACCGGGCGCCGTGCCGAGGATCAGCTCGAGCGCCTGCTGGATGTCGTCGTGGCCGCGAGCGAGCGCGATGCCGCCCGCGCGGTCGACCTGGAGGGGGAAGGCGAGGCCCGAGCCGAGCAAGTCCGTCATCGTCGATTCCGACCCTATCCGAGATTGATGAGCCCGCCGGAGATGTTCACCATCGCCGATCCGTTGATGGTCACCTGCGGCGCCTTGAGGGTCAGCGAAGCCTGGCCCTCGACCGTCACCGACGGCGCCTTGATGGTCAGCGACGCGCTCGACTCGAGCGTGACGGTGCCCGTCGCCTTGATCGTGGTCGAGCCGGTCGACTCGCTCTTGACGTTGCCTTGGGCCTTCTGCTCGAGGTTGCCCGAGACCTCCGTCTTGCGGTTCCCCTGGATCTGCTCGGTGCGGTCTTTCGCGACCTTGACGAGCTGCTCGTCCTTGACGTCGACCGTCATCTTCTTCGTGCTCGTCAGCTTCATCTCGTCCTGGGACGTGGCGATGATCTGCTTGTCGCTCAGCACGGTGAACGAGCCGTCGCTCTCGGCGGCGCCGGTGAGGTGGCTGTCGCCCGGCTTGTCCTTGCCGTTCCACAGCGAGCCGAGCACATAGCCGCGGCGGGTGTCGCCGTTCTCGAAGGCGACGAGCACCTCGTCGTTCACCTGCGGCAGCATCAGCACGCCGCGCTGGGGACCGGCGTTCGGCGTGGCGATGCGGAGCCAGTCGCTCTCGAGCTGGTCGTCGAGCGCGGGGAACTTCACCTTGACGCGGCCCTGCTTCTCGTCGTCCTTGTTGTTGGTCACGAGGCCGATGGCGAGCCGGTCGCCGAACTTCCCGTTGCCGCCGTTGTTGCCGGCGCCGGTCATCGCCGCCAGCGAGCTCGGCGTCGAGGTGCCGGTAGAGACGAAGGTGTCGAACGAGCCGCCGCCCGAGAGGCTGTGGCGGACGGTCCCGACCAGGTACTCGCCGCTGAACTGCTCTCCCACGCCGGTGATCTTCAGCGTCACACCGGCCTTGACCTTGGGATTGCCGGGGATGTGGGCCTCGGCCTCGACGTACGCGGTGGCGATGCGGTCCAGCGTCGCCTTGGCGAGGGCCTCGACCTCGCCCTGGTCGACCGCGGAGGAGTTGGAGATGTGGATTGCGCCGCCGCCGAGGTCGTTGGAGACCTTGCTGCGCGTGAGGCCGATCTTCGAGAGCTCCTCCGACGCGCCGGCGCTGCTCGAGTACGCCCGTTTCGCCTTCGGATCCCACGCGCTGGCGGTGACCGTCTTCACCTGCTGGGCGCCGGAGACGCGTGGGTGGAACGAGGCGATCGTGTCCGGCCACGCGAGCTCGACGGTCTCCTCCTTCACGACGTCCGCCGCCGGCAGGAACCGAGCCGTCTTGCCGTCGATCAGCAGCCAGTAGCCGATCCCGCGCGCGAGCCGCCAGATGAAGTCCCAGTCGGTCTCGTTGTCCTGCTGGAGCCAGTCCATCGTGACGTCGGTGCTCGTCACGTCGGCGGAGAGGCCGTTCTCCCTGATGACCAATTGGACCGCGTCGCTGACCGTCTGCTGCTTGAACACGCGCGCCTTCCGGTTGCGCATCAGCTTGTGGCCCGCGTCGTAGGCGCGGACCCCGAGGGAGATCCCGCCGTGGCCGAAGTCAGCGTCGATCGCGACGACCTGCCCCTCGAACACCGTCGTCATCGGCGCTTGGTCCTCGAGGGCGCCGGCTTTGACGACGAGGTCGGTGCCGATCTTGAACGGCTGGCTGTCGACGTCCTGGGTTGCTTGGACCTTGTCGTAGGAGTTGATGAACATCGTCAGGTCGAGCGAGTCGGGCAGCATGAGGCTGTCGACGATCTTGATCTCGCCCAGCGCGTTCATGAGCTCCGGCTCGAGCTCCGCGCCGTTGAGCCGGATCTGGTAGCTGGCGACGTGCTTCTCTGCGGTGGCCGAGGCGGGGCTCATGCCTCGAGCCTCGGGATCGTGAGCGGGGTGCCGCGGCGCAGCGCCAGCGGGTTGTCGATCTCGTTGGCCTCCGCGATGAGGCGCCAGCGCGTCGGGTCGCCGTAGGCGTTGTAGGCGATCGACGCGAGCGAGTCGCCGTCGGCCACGGTGTGGATCTTCATGCCGCGCAGCGCGCGCGTGGTCGGGTTCTGCGGTTCGCCGCCGCTCGAGGCCGAGGCGGTCGAGGCCTTCTCGGCCTGGGCGAGCTCGAGCCCGACGTCGGCGCGGATCGGCTCGCCGTTGGGGTGGAAGAGCTTGTACTGGACGCTGAGGCTCGTGGCGACGGCCTTGAACGTGTTGACCGAGCCCCAGGTGAACGTGACGAAGGGCGGGACCGAGCCGCCGCCTCCCCCGCCGCCGCCGCCCGTCTCCATCATCTTGAAGAGGCGGTCGGTGACCTCGCGGATGCTCTCGTTCTCGCCCAGCAGCGAGACGTCGAGCAGCAGCGCGAGCCGGATCATCCGGGGGTTGCCGCCGCCGAACTCGCCGTCGGGCAGGTCGACGCCGGTGCGCGGCTTGAACGTCCACACGTTGGTCTTGACGATCGTGTACTCGGCCGGGTTGAACCCGCACTCGATCGGCTCCTGCCCGTCGATCTCGAGCTTGGCCTTCTGGAATCCCTGGGGGATCGGCATCAGGCCATCTTCAGCCCGGCGTGGGCGATCGTGAGCTCTTCGACGGCGGCCCCGGCGCCGCCCACCGCGATCGTCGGACCCGACCACTTGACGGGGTAGGCCTCATCGAACGTGAACGAGCGGTGGACCTCGCCGTAGCGGTTGTAGATGTCGATGATCAGTTCCTTGCGGTCGGCCTTCACGCGGGTCTGCATGAACCACTTGAGGAGGTTGTCCTCGGTCGTCATGCCGCGGGCCAGCTCGAGCTTGGGGTAGATCAGGCGGCCGGGGAGCTGGTGGACGAACTCGTTGTTGCCGCCCTCGGCGTACTCCTGGACCTCGACCTCGACGGCGAGGCCGCGGCACTCGACGAAGTAGCCGAGCTCCATCCCGGGGATGCGAACCCCGAAGACGTTGGCGGCGACGAGCTCCTTGCGTCCGTTGGTTGGTGGCATCGTTCTCGTTCCTGGTTAGGGGAGGTCGTCGACGACTTGGCCGAGTTGCTCACGGTCGAGCTTGAACTGGCGTCGGATCTGATCGGTGGGGCTGGCGTCGCTGGACGATGACGAGGCGTGGTCGCTGCCGCCTCCGCCGCCGCCGAGGCTTGGGAGCTGCGGCAGCTTGGGCATCTGCGGCATCCCGGGCATCTGCGGCATGGCGGGCGCCTGCGGGATCTGGGGCAGCGCCGGCATGCCGCCCTGGGGGATCTGCGGGAGCGCGGGCATCCCGCCCTGCGGGATCTGCGGCATGCCGCCCCCGAGGCCACCGAAACCTTGGCGCGAGATCCGCATCGGCGCGGTGGTGAGCGGCACGCGCGCGGCGACGTCGGGCGGCGGCGGGAACGCGACGACGGCGCGGCCGCTCTCGTCGCGGGAGATCTGGGCGCCGGTCGCGGTGCTCAGGCTCGCGCCCGAGCTGCCGGTCATGGAGGCGCCGGCGGCGACGCGCGCGATCGAGGTGGCGCCCGGCTCGTGCGCGGCGCGCGGGGTAGGCGGCGCGGTGCGGACGAGCGCGGCCGACAGCGGGGCGGACCGCTCGCGCCGGCTCAGGTTCATCGGCGCGGCGGCGGGGCGGGTCGGCGGTGACGGCGTCGTGTGCGGCCGCGGCTGGTCGTGACGCGGCGCGGGGAGCCCGAGCAGGCGCCGCGCGAGCGACCGCTTGGGTTCAGGGGCCGGTGTGGGCTGCAACGCCGGGGCAGGCTTCCGGGCGGGAGGAGTGGGGAGCGGCGCGCGCGCAGCCGCCCGGGAGACGGAGCGCGGCACCTGCGCGGCGACGGCCGGCGTCGGCGACGGGGTGCGCGGCGGCGGCCCCGGAGGTGCGGGCAGGCGCGGGGTGCGGGACGGCGGCGTGGCCGGGGCGGGGCCGGGGGTGGGCGACGCGGTGCGCTCGACCGACCTGGGGGCCGGGAGCGCGGGCTTGCGCGACACGGTGCGAGTCGGCACTGGCGCGGGCGCCTCGGCGGCCTTGGACGGAGCGGGTGCGTCGGCGGGCGCCGGCGTCCGCGAGACCGTGCGCTGCGACGGGGCCGGCGCGGACGGGGCGGCGCTGGAGGGGGCGGGAGCGGACGGCGCGGAGGTGGACGGAGCGGGAGCGGACGGCGCGGAGGTGGACGGAGCGGGAGCGGAAGGGCCGGTCGTGGAGGGACCGGAGGTGGACGGCCCGGAAGTGGGCGCGCCCGACGCCGGCGCGCCGGAAGCGGCCGCGCCGGAGTCGGAGAGGCCGGAAGCTGATGCGCTCGAAGAGGACGCGTCGGAGCCGGAGGGGCCGGAGCCGGAGCGGGGGGAGCGGGAGAGGCGGGAACGGGGGGCGCCGGACGCGGGGGCGCCGGAAGTGGGCGCGCCGGGCGCGGAGGCGCCCGATGCGGATGCATCGGAGGTGGGGGCGCCGGAAGCGGACGCGCCGGAAGCGGACGCGCCGGACTCGAAAGCGCCGGAAGCAGACGCGGCGGACTCGAATGCGCCGGAAGCAGACGCGCTGGAGGCGGAGGCGCCGGATGGGGATGCGCCGGAAGCGGAAGCGCCCGGCGCGGGAGCGGACGGCGCGGAGGCGGAGGGCCCCGATGTCGAGGAAGCGGAGGGCGTGGGCGGCGCGGCGGCTGCGGGCCGGCGACTCACGCGGCGCGGCTCGGCCGGCCTCGGCGCCGCCGCTCGCGCGACGCTCGCGGCAGGCGGGGCCGGGGCGGGCGTGGCCGGCGGGGCTGGGGCGGGCTTCGCTGCCTGACCGCTGAACCCGAGCGCGCGCGCCATGCGTGCGAGCGGCGAGGGCTTCGCCGCGGCGGGTGTGGGACGGGCTGCGGGCTTGTGGGCGGGTGCCGGGGCGGGGCGGGCTGGGGCCTTCGTCCTGCTCACCGGCGGGGCCGTAGTGCTCCGCTCGGCCGGCTTCGGCGTGGGCGCGGCGGGGCGGCGGCTGAGGGACGCGGCAGGCCGGGGCGCGGGCGGCGTGGGGGCTGGAGCCTTTGGCGCCGGCGTCCCGCGGACGGCGTCGGCCGCGCGGCGGAACACGCCCTTCCGCGGCGCGGGTACCGGTGGGGGCGGAGGCGGGGCGGCCGCGCGCGAGACCTTCCGGGGGATGGCGGGCGCGGGTGGGAGCGCGGCGCGGCTGACCGCGGGCCGGCTCGGCGGCGCCGGGCGCGCGGCCGGGCTGGGCGCGGGCCGTGGCGGCACCTGGGGAGGCGGCGGCAGCTTCGCAGCGCCGGCGGTGCTGGCGGTCGTTGAGGATGGAGTGACGGGGGTGCGGCTCACCGCGCTCGGCGCCGGAGCCTCGGGCGCGGGCGTGTCGGCCTTCGGTGCGGGTTCGGGCGTCTTGCTGACCGGGGCCGAGGGCGGAGGCGGGGTCGGCGCGGCGGGGGCGGGCTTCGCCGGGCGGCGCGCCAGGCGGCGCTTGCCGCTCGGGGGCTGCGGCTTGGGCTGCACCGGCTCGTGCGTCGGGGCCTTCGGCGGTTCGGGCGCCTTGGCCGGCTCGCGGGACACAGAGCGGGTGGGCGCCTTCGGAGCCGGCGCCTTCGCCGGCTCGCGGGAGACCGAGCGGGTGGGAGGGGTCGGCGGCTTCGGCGCGGGCGCCGGATCACGCGACACGGAGCGCGTCGGCGGCGCAGGCGGTTTCGGCGCCTCGGCAGGCGGCTTCGCGGGCTCGCGCGACACCGACCGGGTCGGCGCGGAGGCGGCCTTCGGCGGCTCCGACGCGGGCGCCGGAGGCGGATCGGGCATGGGCACCCGCGAGGTGTAGCCCGCCGGTGGCATCGGCGGGCGGCCGTCGGGCCCGCGCGGTCCGTACACGCGAGGTGTACGAGCGATTGACTGCTCGGTGCCGCCGAGCGGCGCGGGCGGCATCGTCCCCTCGGCCGGCTGCGGCACCTCGCCGCGGTCCGGCGCGCTCTCAGCCGGCGCGGACGCGGAAGCCTCCGGCGCGGGCGGCTGGTTCGTCCTCAGGGTCGACGGCCAGCGCGACGAGGTGTCTGCGGGCATGCGCGCGACCCGCCGCGACGCGGCGGAGCCCGGCGCGTGGCCGCCCGGCTCGCCGGGAGCGTCGTCCTCGGATGCGTCGCTCGCGCCTGACGAGCCCGTGTCAGCTGCCGGCGGGTTCGGCGCTCCGCCCTGGACGCCGTCCCCGGCGGGCTTGCGCGAGAGGCGGTGCACGCCGGTGCCCGGCTCGCGCTGCAGCTTTGCCTTCGGAACCGGGCCGCTCCCGCCGCCCTCCACGATCGCGGCGCCGCGACCGAACTCGGTCGCCCCGCGCGCCTTGCGGTACTCGCGCTGCCGCTCCTTCCACTCCTCGTCCCCCATCCGCGCCACCGGCGCGAACGGGACGCCCATCTTGAGCGCCTTCTCCTGGTCGCCGAACATCCACTCGGCGGCGAACTCGCTCATGCCGGGGATGTTCCACTGCTTCTCTTCGCCGCCGGCGGGCGCGGCAGCCGGCTCGGGCTCGGGAGCGGGAGCGGGAGCGGGCGAGCGCGACACCGAGGTGGAAGGAGCCGCCGGCCGCGGCACCGGACCCGGTGCCGGCAGCGCCGGCGAGTCGCCCGCCAGCC
>CAWDKH010000005.1:0-16676 GCA_963802905.1 uncultured Solirubrobacteraceae bacterium
CGAATATCATCGGCCGATGGAGCTGCTGCAGCCCGCGAGCTGGGACGAGGCCCTGGAGGCCAAGGCCGAGCATCCCGAGGCGATGCCGCTGTGGGGCGGGACGGACGTCATGGTCGACCTGAACTTCGGCCGCGCGCGGCCGGAGGTGATCCTCGATCTCACGCGGGTGGACGAGCTGCAGCAGCACGGGCGGGAGAATGGCCAGCTGCGGGTCGGCGCCGGCGTCACATACACGCGCGCGATCGCCGAGCTCGGCGAAGCGTTGCCCGGGCTGGCGATCGCATCGCGCACGGTCGGCTCGCCGCAGATCCGCAACCGCGGGACGATCGGCGGGAACCTCGGCTCCTCCTCCCCCGCCGGCGACGCGCTGCCGCCGCTGTATGCGTCCGGCGCCGAGGTCGAGCTCGCTTCCACGCGAGGCACGAGGAGTGTCCAGATCGCGGACTTCATCACCGGCCCGAAGCGCAACACGCTCGCGCCGGACGAGCTGATCGCCGCGTTCAGGGTCGCGCCCGCCAAGGGCGCCCAGCAGTTCTCCAAGATCGGCACCCGCAACGCGATGGTGATCGCGGTCTGCTCGTTCGCGCTCGCGCTCGACGAGGAGGAGCGCACGGTCGGCACGTGCCTCGGCTCGGCGGCGCCGACGCCGCGGCGGGCGGGCGACGCGGAAGCGTTCATCGCGGCCAATCTCGATTGGGACGCCCGCACGCCGATCGACGAGGAGGCGCTCACGCGATTCGGCGAGCTCGTGGCCGATGCGGCTTCGCCGATCGACGACCAGCGCGGCAGCGCGGCGTACCGGCGGCACGCACTCGCGGTGATGGCGCGCCGGACACTGAGGTGGGCTTGGTGAGGCTCACCTGCACGATCAACGGCGAGCCGCGCGAGGTCGACGGCCTGTGGGAGGGCGAGAGCCTGCTCCACGTGCTGCGCGAGCGGCTCGCGCTGCCGGGCTCCAAGAACGCCTGCGAGCAGGGCGAGTGCGGCTCCTGCTCGGTCTACCTCGACGGCGAGCTCGTGTGCTCCTGCCTGGTCCTGGCAGGCCAGGCCGAGGGCCGTGACATCGTGACCGTCGAGGGCCTGGCGCCCGGCGAGGATGAGCTGCACCCGATCCAGGAGGCGTATCTCGAAGCCGGCGCGGTGCAGTGCGGCTTCTGCACGCCCGGCCTGATCGTCGCCACCCACGACCTGCTGGCCCGCAACGTTGACCCGTCCGACGCCGAGATCCGCGAGGCGCTCGCCGGCAACCTGTGCCGCTGCACGGGCTACGAGAAGATCCTCGACGCGGTGAGGTTGGCGGCGGAGCGATGAAGCTGGTCATCGAACGCTGTGCGATCGCGACCGTCGACGCCGCCGGCACCGAGCACGCCGACGGCCACATCGTGATCGAGGACGACCGCATCGTCGCAGTCGGTGAAGGCTCGACGGATGCACAAGGCACGCGCCTCGACGGCAGCGGCTGCCTCGCCACCCCCGGCCTCGTCAACTGTCATCACCACCTGTACCAGTGGGCGACCCGCGGCCTGTCCCAGCAGTCGACGCTGTTCGAGTGGCTGCAGGAGCTGTACCCGGTGTGGGCGCACGTCGACGGCGAGATCGAGCGCGCCGCCGCCCGCGGCGGGCTCGCCGCCCTCGCGCGCTCCGGCTGCAGCACGACCACCGACCACCACTACGTCTTCCCGCGCGGCGCCGGCGACCTGCTCGCCATCGAGATCGAGGCCGCCCGCGACCTCCACGTCCGCTTCCACCCGTGCCGCGGCAGCATGGACCTCGGGAAGTCGGACGGCGGCCTGCCGCCCGACGAGATCACCGAGGACCGCGACGCGATCCTCACCGCCTGCGCGGAGGCGATCGACCGCTTCCACGACGCGGCGCCGAACGCGATGACAAGGGTCGCGCTCGCGCCGTGCTCCCCGTTCAGCGTCACCAAGGATCTGATGGTGGAGACCGCCGATCTCGCGCGGCAGAAGGGCGTCCGCCTCCACACCCACCTGGCGGAGACGCTCGACGAGGAGCAGTTCTGCCTCGAGCTGTTCGGCATACGGCCGGTCGAGTACCTCGAGCAGGTCGGCTGGCTCGGCGACGACGTCTGGCTCGCCCACTGCGTCCACCTCGACGAGCGCGAGGTCACGCAGTTCGGCGAGACCGGCACCGGCGTCGCCCACTGCCCGAGCTCGAACGGCCGGCTCGGCGCCGGCGTGGCGCCGGTGGCCGCGCTCACCGCGGCCGGCGCGCCCGTGGGCCTCGGCGTCGACGGCGCGGCCTCCAACGAGGCCGGCGAGCTCGCCGGAGAGCTGAGGCAGGCGCTGCTCGCCGCGCGCATCAAGGGCGGCCCCCAGGCGCTGACCGCCCGCGAGGCGCTCGCGCTCGGCACGATCCACGGCGCCCGGTGCCTCGGCCGAGCCGAGGAGATCGGCTCGCTCGAGCCCGGCAAGCTGGCCGACGTCGCGCTCTGGCGGCTCGACGACATCGACCACGCCGGCATCGCCGACCCGGTCGCGGCGCTCGTGCTCGGCCCCCGCCCGCTGGTCGACACGCTGCTGGTCGGCGGCAGGACCGTGGTCGAGAACGGCCGCCTCACGACCGCCGACGAGGAGACCATCGCGCGCGAGCTCGCCCGCGCCGGCGGCCGGATGCGGGAGGTCGCGGCGTGACGGTCGAGGCACCCCCCAAGGGCGGGATCGGCGAGAGCGTCCGCCGGCCCGACGGCATCCCCAAGGTCAAGGGCGAGTTCGCCTACTCGTCCGACCTGTGGGCCGACGGCATGCTGTGGGGCGCCACCCTCCGCAGCCCGCACCCGCGCGCCCGCATCCGCGAGCTCGACATCGCGCCCGCGCTCGCCGTCCGCGGCGTCCACGCGATCCTCACCCACGAGGACGTCCCCGGCCGCAAGACCTACGGGCTCGAGATCCCCGACCAGCCGGTCCTCGCCTGGGACCAGGTGCGCTACCAGGGCGAGCCGATCGCGATCGTCGCCGCCGACCACCCCGAGACCGCGCGCCGCGCCGCCGCGAGGATCGAGGTCGACCTCGAGCCGCAGACACCGATCACCGATCCCGAGCACGCCTTCGACGCCGAGCCGCTCCACCCGTCCGGCAACCTGCTGCGGCACGTCCACATCGAGCACGGCGACCCGGACACGACGGCAGACGTCGTGGTCACCGGCGAGTACGAGGTCGGGATGCAGGACCAGGCGTTCCTCGGCCCCGAGTCCGGGCTCGCGGTGCCGGCCGAGGACGGCGGCGTCGACCTCTTCGTCTCGACCCAGTGGCTGCACGTCGACCGCGACCAGGTTGCCGCCAGCCTCGACCTGCCGCCCGACAAGGTGCGGATCACGCTGGGCGGCGTCGGCGGCGCGTTCGGCGCCCGCGAGGACCTCAGCATGCAGGTCCACGCGTGCCTGCTCGCGCTCCACACCGGCAAGCCGGTGAAGATGATGTACGGACGCGAGGAGTCGTTCTTCGGGCACGTCCACCGCCATCCGGCGCGGATGCGCTACGAGCACGGCGCCACCCGCGAGGGTGACCTCGTCTACGTCCGCTGCCGCATCCTTCTCGATGGCGGCGCGTACGCGTCCTCCTCCACCGCGGTGTGCAGCAACGCCGCGAGCTTCGCCTGCGGCCCGTACGACGTCCCCAACGCGCTGATCGACTCCTACGTCGTCTACACCGACAACCCGCCGTGCGGGGCGATGCGCGGCTTCGGCGCCGTCCAGACCTGCTTCGCGCACGAGGCGCAGATGGACAAGCTGGCGGCGGCGGTGAACATGGACCCGGTCGAGTTGCGGCGAAGGAACGCACTCGCCGAGGGCGGCGTCATCCCCACCGGCGCGACGATCCGCTGCCCCGCCCCCGTCGACGAGCTGCTGGCGAGCGTGTCGGCACGGCCGCTGCCCGGGCCGTCGGAGATCATGCCCGGCGGCCACTCGAACACCACGCACGGCGAGGGCGTGCGGCGCGGGATCGGCTACGCGGTCGGCTACAAGAACGTCGGCTACTCCGAGGGTTTCGACGACTACTCGACGGCTCGCGTGCGGCTATCGCTGGTGGGCGGCGAGCCGCTGGCCGAGGTGCATACGGCGGCGGCCGAGGTCGGCCAAGGGCTCGTGACCGTGCAGGAGCAGATCGCGCGACACGAGCTCGGCGTCGAGCGGGTCATCGTGCTGCCCGCCGACACGCAGGTGGGCTCCTCGGGCTCGAGCTCGGCCTCGCGCCAGACGTACATGACCGGCGGCGCGGTCAAGCTCGCGTGCGAGGCGGTGCGGGCGGAGCTCGAGCGGCGCGGCGGCTCGCTCGACGAGCCGATCGACGTCACGCGCGAGCACCACCATCGCCCGACCCAGCCGCTCGACGACAAGGGCCAGGGCGACGCGCACGTGACGTTCGCGTTCGCCGCCCACCGCGCCGTGGTCGACGTCGACACCGAGCTCGGGCTTGTGCGCGTGGTCGAGATCGCCACCGCCCAGGACGTGGGGCGCGCGATCAACCCACAGGCGGTCGAGGGGCAGATCGAGGGCGGCATCGCACAGGGGCTCGGGCTGGCGCTGATGGAGGAGATCCAGGTCGTCGACGGGCAGGTCCGCAACGCGTCGTTCACCGACTACCTGATCCCGACTGTGCTCGACATGCCGCCGGTCGAGCTCGACGTGCTCGAGCTGGCCGACCCGGGCGCGCCGTACGGGCTGCGCGGGATCGGCGAGCCGCCGACCATCTCCTCCACCCCCGCGATCGTCGCCGCCCTGCGCGCGGCGACGGGCGCGCCGCTGACCCGCGTGCCGGTCCGTCCCGACGACATCGTGGGCCTCTGATGCCGGTCCCGCCGGCCGAGTCGCGTTGAGGGAACGGCTGATCGCGGTCGCGCGCGGCGACGAGCCGCCCGACCTCGTGATCGCTGGCGCGCGCGTGTTCAGCGTGTTCACGGGTGAATGGCTGGACCTCGACGTGGCGATCGCGGCCGGGCGGATCGCCGGGCTCGGCGCTTACGACGGCGGCGAGCGCGTCGACGCGGGCGGGCGGTTCCTGGTCCCGGGATTCATCGACGCGCACGTGCACATCGAGTCCTCGAAGCTGACCCCGGCGGAGTTCGCGCGCGCGGTCGTGCCGCACGGGACGACGGCGGTCGTCACCGACCCGCACGAGGTCGCCAACGTGCTCGGCCGCGAGGGCGTCGAGTGGATGCTCGAGGCCTCCGAGGGCCTGCCGCTCGACGTGTTCGTGATGGCGCCGTCGTGCGTCCCCGCGAGCCACTTCGAGTCGCCGGTGGGGCCGCTCGAGCCGGCCGACATGGAGGAGATCCTGCGCCACCCGCGGGCGCTCGGGGTGGCGGAGATGATGAACTTCCCGGCCGTCATCGCAGGCGATCCGGACGTGCTGGCGTGGCTCGAGCTGTCCGAGCACGTGGAGGGTCACGCCCCGGGCGTCACCGGCCATGCGCTCGACGCGTACGTCGCCGCCGGCATCCGCTCCGACCACGAGGCCACCACGTTCGAAGAGGCGCTCGAGAAGCGCCGGCGCGGCATGTGGGTGCTGCTGCGCGAGGCGTCGAACGCCCGCAACCTGCGCGACCTGCTTCCGCTGGTGGCGCGGTACGGGCCGGAGCACTGCGCCTTCTGTACCGACGACCGCGAGCCCGACTTCCTATACCGAGACGGCCACATCGACCAGATGTGCCGGGTCGCGGTGCGCGAGGGGATCGCGCCCGAGGCGGCGCTCCTGATGGCGACGCTGCACCCCGCGCGCTGCCATCGGCTGCTCGACCGCGGCGCGGTGGCGCCCGGAGCGCGCGCCGACCTGCTCCTTCTCGACGACCTCGAGACCTTCCTTCCCGCGCGCGTGTACAAAGACGGCGTACAGGTCGCGGCCGGCGGCCGCGCCGAGCCGTTCGCGCGACCGTTGATCCCGGAGCGGGTGCGCAGCACCATGCGCGCGGCGCCGGTGGCGGCCGACGCGTTCGCGATCCCCGCCGCCGCGCGCGTACGCGTGATCGAGACGATCCCCGGTCAGATCATCACACGCGCGCGCGAGGATGAGCCGGCGGTGCACGACGGGCAGGTGGTCGCCGACCCCGAGCGCGACCTCGCCAAGGTGGCGGTGATCGAGCGCCACCACGCGACCGGACGGGTGGGCGTCGGGCTCGTCCGCGGCTTCGGGCTGCGCACGGGCGCGTTCGCCTCCACGGTCGCGCACGACGCGCACAACCTGCTGGTGGTCGGGGTGAGCGACGAGGACATGGCCGCCTGCGTGGCGCGGCTGCAGGAGATCGGCGGCGGCATCGTGGTCGCGCGCGACGGCGGCGTCCGCGGAGAGCTGGCGCTGCCGGTGGCCGGCCTGCTGTCCGACCAGCCGGTCGAGGAGGTCGTCGAGCGGCTGGAGGCGCTGCAGGCGATGCTGCGGGGCCAGGGCGTCGAGGACGCCGCGCCGTTCATGACGCTCTCGTTCCTCGCCCTGTCGGTCATCCCCTCGCTCAAGATCACCGACCGGGGGCTCGTCGACGTCGACCGCTTCGAGCTCGTCCCGCTGGCCGTCGAGTGACGACCGGCGAGCCGCTCTGGCGCTGCCCGGTCTGCGGCCAGCGGTTCGTGAGCCGCAACATGCCGCACTCGTGCCAGGTCGTGCCGCTGGACGAGTTCTTCGAGGGCGCGGCGCCGGAGCTGCGCGACCTGCTCGAGTCGTTCGTCGCAGCGGTGGGCGGAGACGTGACCGTGAACGTGACGAAGTCGCGCATCGCGCTCCAGGCCCGGATGCGCTTCGCCGGTATCGACCGGCCGCGCAAGCGCCACCTGCTGGCGAACTTCGTGCTCACACGGCCGATCGAGAGCCCGCGTCTCACGCGCGTGGAGTACGTCCCGCCGTACTACTACGTCCACCGGCTGCGGCTGACCGGCCCGGCGGACATCGACCCCGAGCTCAGGCACTGGCTCGCCGAGGCATACGCCGTCGGCACCCAACGCCATGTCACCGACCCGGACTGGCCCCGGCAGCGCCGGCCGCCGGACTGGGTCCACGTACCCAGTGGCGCATAATGTGAGCGTGGGCGCCATGGACCTCGACGAGCTGCGACTCCTGCGGCGCGCCCGCGACCGGATGGATCGCGAGTACGCCGAGCCGCTCGACGTCGCCGCCCTGGCCCGCACGGCGCTGATGTCGACCGCGCACTTCGCCCGGCGCTTCCGGGAGACCTACGGCGAGACGCCGTACTCGTACCTGATGACCCGGCGCATCGAGCGGGCAAAGGCGCTGCTGCGGCGCGGCGACATGAGCGTGACGGACGTTTGCTTCGACGTCGGCTGCACGAGCCTCGGCTCCTTCTCCGCGCGCTTCACGGAGATCGTCGGCGACACCCCGAGCGCGTACCGCGCCCGCGACCACGACGAGCTGCAGGTCGTGCCCGGCTGCCAGATCATGGTGCTGACACGGCCGCGACGACACCCGGCGCGAGAAAGCAGGATCGAAGAAGCATCCGCCGCGTCGCCCGCCTAGGGTCGTACGCATGACCGTTTCACTCAGCCACGTGCACGTGATCGTCGACGACCCCGACGCCGCGCTCGGCTTCTACCGCGACACCCTCGGCATGACTGTCGTCAACGAGGTCGAGAACGAGGGGTTCCGCTGGATCACGCTCTCGACCGACAGCCAGCCCGACATCCAGATCGTGCTGTCGCAGCCGCATGCCGGCCGCTCGCAGGAGGACGGCGACGCGCTCGCCGCGCTGCTCGCGAAGGGCACGCTGGGCATGATCAACTTCCGCAGCGACGACCTCGACTCGACGTTCGAGAAGGTCGCCGCCGCGCCCGGCACCGAGGTGCTGCAGGAGCCCATGAGCCAGCCGTGGGGCGTCCGCGACGCCGGCGTGCGCGACCCCGCGGGCAACCACGTCCGGATCCAGGAGGGGTAGCCTGCGCTCATGATCGAGCGACTACGCGACATGCCCGCCGGGACCGTCGGATTTCGCGCGGCGGGTGAGATCGAGAGCGAGGACTACGACGAGGTGCTGGTGCCCGAGCTTCGCCGGGCGCTCGAGGCCGGCGGGGGCCTGCGCACGCTCTACGTGATCGAGGACCTGGAGGAGATCGAGCCCGGGGCGTTGTGGGCGGACTCGAAGCTCAGCTTCGACCTCGGCGTCCGCCACCACGAGGCGCTCGTCCGATCGGCGATCGTGACCGACGTCGGCTGGATGGCGCGTGCGAGCAAGATGTTCGCGTGGATGATCCCGGGCGGGATCCGGGTCTTCCCGCTCGCCGAGCTCGAGCAGGCGAAGGCCTGGGTCGCGGGTGGCGAGTGACGGGACGCCGGCTCAAGGCTTGTGGACGACGGTGTCGCCGATCACGGCCGCCGTCGTCTTGAGCGTCTCGACCGGGAGTCCGGCCTCGGCGTAGACCACCACCGTGCCGGCGATCATGTCGAGCAGCCCGCGGCGGCGGTCGTCGACGAGGACGGGGAGGAAGCCGGCGAACAGCGGGATGATCGACAACCCGAGCCCGATGAGGCGCAGGAAGCTCCGAGCGAGGCTCGGGTGGCTGCCGTCGTAGGTGCGCACGCGCAGCCCCATCAGCCGCATGCCGGGCGTCTGCCCCGCAGTCGACCAGAAGAGCACGAAGTAGAAGCCGACGACGAACGTCCATGCGCAGGCTGCGAGAACGGCGGCAACCCCGGTGTCGAGGTTCAGGTCGACGATCGAGGCGACCAGCGCCAGCACCGCGCCGCCCGCGAACACGATGACCTGAGCGATCGCGACGTCGATCGCGAGCCCGATCGCCCTCGTCGCGATGCCCGCATACGGGACGGGCGTCTCGCTCATGGAGGGCTCTCCCGCGGCCGCCGCAGCCACGATCGCACCGTCCGCTCGGCGACGTCGTCGACCCGCTGGGTGCTGCGGCGGACGTCGGCGACCATCTCCTCGGCGAGCGTCTCCGTGTGGTGAGTCACCGCCTGCAGCACCTCGGGGCTCGCCGCGACGTGCTCGATCACGCGCTGCAGCTCGGGACTCTCGAGCAGCCGCTCGGTCAGGTCGTCCACGAGGCGGCTCTCGAGCACGCGCACGAGGAGGCGCTCGAGGCCCGGGCTCGCGAGCGCCCGCTCGAGCACCTGCTCGGTCCGCGCGTCCTCGAGCACGGCGTCGACGAGCCGGTCGACGTCGAGATCGGCGACGACCTGCGACGCGACGCGCTCGGCGACACGGTGCTGGGAGATCGAGCGCGCCACCGCGTCGGTGAGCGGGCCGGCGAGCGCGCGGTCGATCGCCCGCTCGAGCTCGGGCGCCGCGATCAGCTCCGCGCCCAGCGCCTCGACCAGCAGGCGAACGCGTTCGCGCGCATGGCTCCCGTCCGAAGCGAGCACCACGGCCGTGCCGTACACGGGTCCGCGGATCCCCGGCAACCGCGCGGCGACACGCACGGGAGCGAGCATCAGGCGGCCCGACGCAACGGCAACGCGAGTCCCGGCGACAGCCATGCCGAGCGTGACGTCACGGGCGTCCATGGAGCGATGCTAAACGGACCGGGGTGAGTAGTCATCACCCGGACCGGGTGACCGAAGCAGCGCGCCGGCCGCAACTCCTTCAAGCTCGGCGTGTTCTCCGGCCTCGATCGCGTTCGTGCCTGCTCCGCTCGCCTCACTCCGCCTCGCCGTGCCCGCGCTTGTCGCCGCGGTGCTCGCCGGCACGTCGCCGGACGCCGCCGCCGCCGCTCGCAACGGTGTGATCGCGTACGAGGGCCGCGCGAGCGCGAGCGGGTATCTGTACCTCCGCGGAGCCGACGGCGGCCAGCCGGTCCGGGTCCGGACCACGGGTCGCCCGAGCGATCCCAGCGTGTCTCCGCTGGGGCGCCGGATCGCCTTCTCGAGCGCCGGGCAGGTCTGGGTCGTCTACGTCGACGGGACCGCGCTGCGTCAGGTGACCTCCGGTCCGCTGCTCGCGCGCAGCCCGTCCTGGTCACCGGCGGCCGACGCGCTCGCCTTCGCGGGCGGTCCGCTCGAGGCGCAGGACGTCTACCGCGTCGGAGCGGACGGCGGCGACCTGGTGCGCCTGACGTCCGCGAGCGCGGACGAGGACGCGCCGGCCTGGTCCTCGCGAGGCCGGATCGCCTTCGTGCGCCGCTACCGCTGCGCGGCGACGGCGACATCTTCTCGATCTCCGGCCGCGGCGGTCGCGCGACGCGGCTCACCCGCGGGAAGGCCGACGATGGCGAGCCGGCGTGGTCGCCCGACGGCCGCTTCATCGCGTTCACGCGGGCCGGTCGCGGCGTCCACGACGTCTACGTGATGCGCGCCGACGGGAGCGAGCCGCGGCGCCTCACGCGGCTGGATCACAGCGCGGGCTCGCCCGCGTGGTCGCCCGACGGGGACTCGATCGCGTTCGCGCTCAGAGCTTCGCGGACGCGCCGGTGGCTGTACGTGATGCGCCGTGACGGCCGCCGACTGCGCCGGGTCGGATCGAGCACCTCGAGCCCTCGCTCGCTCGATTGGCAGCCCACGGGTCTCGACCCCGTGATCGCCGCGGCCGGGGACATCGCCTGTGACCCGGTCTCGAGATACTTCAACGGCGGGATCGGCCTCGGCAGGCGGTGCGCTCAGCGGGCCACGTCCGACGCACTGCTCGAGATGGACCTCTCCGCCGTGCTGGCGCTGGGCGACATCCAGTACGAGGACGGTCAGCTCGCGAAGTTCATGGCGTCCTTCGATCCGACCTGGGGACGGCTGAAGCCTCTCATCCGACCCGTGGTCGGCAACCACGAGTACCGCGTCCCGGAAGCGGCGGGGTACTTCGACTACTTCAACGGCGTCGGGACGGCCGACGGGCCCGCCGGCGCGCGTGGCGCCGGCTACTACAGCTTCGATGTCGGACGCTGGCATGTCGTCGCCCTCAACTCCCAGTGCTCACACCCGACGGCACTCCCGGGCGTCCCGTCCTGCGCCGCAGGCTCGCCGCAGGAACGCTGGTTGCGCGCCGACCTCGGCGCGCATCCCGTGCGGTGCACGCTCGCGTTCTTCCACCACCCGCTCGTGAGCTCCGGTGTACCCGGCGTCAATGCGGCAGTCGCGCCGCTCTGGCAGGCGCTGGTCGATCACGGCGTCGAGGCTGCGCTCGTGGGCCACGATCATGCGTACGAGCGCTTCGCGCCGATCGATGCGAGCGGCGGCTTCGACGAGCAGCGAGGCGTCCGCCAGTTCGTCGTCGGCACGGGCGGCAAGAGCCTTGGCCGGCGCGTCTGGTACGCGCCGAACAGCCAGCTCCGCCGGAGCGACACCGCGGGCGTCCTCCAGCTGACGTTGCGCCCCGGCGAGTTCTCCTGGCGCTTCCTCAGCGTCAGAACCGGCCGGGTCGCCGACTCGGGCGCCCGCGACTGTCACTGAGTCGTCGCGTCTGCGCGGCTATGTGAGCGGGCCGGCCTCGACCCTCACCCAGTCGTCCGGGAAGCCGTGCGAGGCCGACCAGCCGGTGGGGTCGGGCGGGATGACGGTCACCGGGATCCCGAGCGCCTGGATGCGCTTCGGCAGGCTGTGGCGGTGCCAGTGCGGGTGGTGCTCGGGCGGCGTCGAGAGCAGGATCTCGTCGCACTCGCGCTTCTCGACGAGCTCGCCGATGGTCGCCGCGGCGTCGGCGCCGCCGTCGACGAGCCGCACCGGCCGGCCGTTCGCGGCGCGCCGGACGAGGTCGAGCGCGTCCTCCGGCGTCCAGTCGGGGGCGTCGGGATGGCGCTCGGGCGGCACGATCAGCGTGATCTCGCAGTCATCGCGCGTCCGCCGCCCGATCTCCTCGAGCAGCCGGGGCGTCGACTCCGTACGGTTGGCGACCACGAGCAGCCGCCGGGTTGCAGTGTCGGACATGGGGCCATGCAACCGCCCGGCGCCGCCGAGCGCGTCATCCCGATCGCATGAGGCGCGCCGCTGCCTGGTTGAATCCGCACTCCATGGACGCGATCAACGGACTCGACCGCGTGGCCTTCGTAGAGCGCTTCGGCCCGCTGTTCGAGCATTCGCCGTGGGTCGCGGAGGCAGCCTGGCGGGACCGGCCGTTCGCCGACCGCGAGGAGCTCTACGAGGCGCTCGTGGCCGCGATGTACGCCGCGCCGCGCGAGCGCAAGCTGGCGCTGATCCGCGCTCACCCGGACCTCGCCGGCAAGGCCGCGATCGAGGGCACGCTGACCAACAGCTCCAGGCGCGAGCAGGCGTCGGCGGGGCTCGACCGGCTGACGCCCGACGAGTACGCCGCGTTCACCCGCACCAACACCGCCTACCGCGAGCGGTTCGGCTTCCCGTTCGTCGTGTGCGCGCGCGAGCACACCAAGGAGTCGATCCTGCGCGTGGCGGCCGAGCGGCTCGATCACACCGAGGCCGAGGAGATCCGCGTGGCGCTCGAGGAGATCGCCAAGATCGCCCGCCTGCGGCTGGAGGACGCGCTGTGAGGATCTCCTACGGCAAGCTCCGCGTGCCCGTGCACCGGATCGAGGGCGACGACGTGTTCGCCTGCGAGGTCGACGTCGAGGTGCTCGGCGACAACTTCGCGCCCGCCTACACCGAGGGCGACAACTCCAACGTGGTCGCCACCGACACGATGAAGAACTTCATCCTGCGGGAGGCGGCCGCGCACGACGGCGCGTCGCTCGAGGGCTTCCTCGCCTTCCTCGGGGAGCGCATGATCGCCACCTATCCGGTGATGGAGGCCCTGCGCGTCAGCGGTCGCGAGCTGCGGTTCGACCGCCTCGCGGGGAAGGTGTTCGCGCGCTCGGGCGACGACCACGGGGTCGGCTCCGTGCGGGTGGCGCCGGACGGGGTGAGCGACGTCCGCGGCGGCCGCCACGGGCTGATGCTGCTCAAGACCAGCGGCAGCGCCTTCACCCACTTCGCGCGCGACGACTACACGACGCTGCCCGAGCGCGGCGACCGGCCCCTGTTCATCCGGCTCGACGTCGACTGGCTCTACGCGGACGGCGCCGGGCACGTCGACTCGCGCGCCGTCCGCGACCACCTGGCCGCCACGTTCGACGACTTCGTGTCGGAGTCGATCCAGCACCTGGTGCACGAGATGGGAACGCGGCTGCTGGCCGACCACGAGCAGCTTGCCGAGATCGCGTTCACGGCCGAGAACCACACCCGCGACCCGGTCGGCGAGCAGGACGGCCGCAAGGTCTACACCGACCCGTTCCCGGCCCAGGGGCTGATCACCCTCACCCTCGCCCGATGAGCCTGTCGACCCATGTCCTCGACACGGCGCGCGGCGTGCCCGCCGCGGGCGTCGCGATCGAGCTGCGGCACGGCGGCGAGGTGACCACCGCGACGACCGACGCGGACGGCCGAGCGCGCCTGCTCGAGGCGACGCCCGCCGGCGAGTACGAGCTGACGTTCGCGGTCGGCGACTACTTCGGCGAGCGGAGGTTCCTCGACCGCGTGCCGGTCCGGTTCACCGTCTCCGACCCGGACGCGCACTACCACGTGCCGCTGCTGGTCTCGCCCTGGTCCTACAGCACGTATCGGGGAAGTTGAACGCCGCGGCGCGCGTGCTGGAGCGCTGCGACCGCCTCGCGGAGGTGAGCGAGGAGGAGGGCCGGCTGACCCGCCGCTTCGGGACCGACGCCATGCGGCAGGCCAACGCGGTGGTCGGCGGCTGGATGCGCGAGGCCGGTCTCGAGGTGCGCGAGGACCCGCTCCGCAACCTGATCGGCCGGCGCGGCGACGGGCCGGTGCTGATGCTCGGCTCGCACCTCGACACGGTGGTCGATGCCGGGCGGTACGACGGGCCGCTCGGGGTGCTGGTCGCCCTCGAGGCCGTCGAGCGGGTGGAGCGCCCGGTCGAGGTCGTCGGGTTTGCGGACGAGGAGGGCGTGCGCTTCGGCACTGCCTACCTCGGCTCGTCGGCCCTGACCGGCCGCTTCGACCCGGCGTGGCTCGAGCTCCGCGACGACGAGGGCGTGCGGCTCGGCGACCTCGTGGGCGGGTGGGCGGGGACGGTTTCCGCGCGCGACGACCTGCTCGGCTACGTCGAGGTCCACATCGAGCAGGGGCCGGTGCTGGAGCGGCTCGGCGAGCCGGTCGGCGTGGTCACCGCGATCGCCGGCCAGAGCCACGCCGAGGTGACATTCGTGGGCGAGGCGGGCCACGCCGGGACCGTGCATGCGCAGGACCGCCGCGACGCTCTGGCCGCGGCCGCCGAGTGGATCCTCGCGGTCGAGCAGGCGGGCGGGACGGTCGGCCGCGCGACCGTGGAGCCGAACGTCCGCAACGTGATCCCGGCGCGCGTGACGACGACGCTGGACCTGCGCCATCAGGACGACGCGACGCGGCGTGCGGCGGTCGACGTCCTGCGCCGGCTTGCGGGGCGCAGACGCGACGTCGGCGTCGAGTGGCGCGACCTCGCCGACGTCCCCGCCGTCGCGATGGACGAGCGCCTCTCGCGCGCGTTCGGAGTCGAGACCCGGCTGCCGAGCGGCGCGGGCCACGACGCGGCGATGATGGCGCACATCGCCCCCGCCGCGATGCTGTTCGTCCGCTGCCGGGGCGGGATCAGCCACCACCCGGCCGAGTCGGTCGAGGAGGCCGACGTCGCGGTCGCCATCGACGCGCTGGAGCGTCTGCTGCGTGCCGTCTGACCTCGTGATCCGCGGCGCGGTGGGCGTGGACGGCGACGTCGCGATCGAAGGCGGGAGGATCGCCGCGATCGGCGACGGCCTCGCCGGTCGCGAGGAGGTCGACGCCGACGGCCTGCACCTGCTCCCGGGCGCGATCGACGCCCACGTGCACTTCAACGAACCGGGCCGCACGCACTGGGAGGGCTGGGCCACCGGGTCACGGGCGCTGCTGGCCGGCGGCGGCACCACGTGCGTCGAGATGCCGCTCAACGCCCACCCGCCGACCCTCGACGGCGCCGCCTTCGACGCCAAGGCCGAGGCGGCCGCCGCCTCCTCGGTCGTCGACTTCGCGCTCTGGGGCGGGCTCACCCCGCTCAACCTCGACCGCCTGGAGGAGCTGGCCGAGCGCGGCGTCGTCGGCTTCAAGGCGTTCATGTGCGACAGCGGGATCGAGGACTTCCCGGCCGCCGACGACGACACCCTCCACGCCGGCATGGCGAAGGCGGCGGAGCTCGGCCTCCCGGTGGCGGTCCACGCCGAGCGGCCGGCGCGGCTGCGCGCGCCGGAGGGGAGCGACTGGCGCGCCTGGGTCGCGTCCCGCCCGGTCGACGCGGAGCTCGAGGCGATCGAGACCGCGATCGCCATCGCGCGCGACACCGGCTGCTCGCTGCACGTGGTGCACGTGAGCACGGCGGCCGGCGTCGCGCTGGTGGCGGCCGCCGACGGCGTGACCTGCGAGACCTGCCCGCACTACCTCGCGCTGTCCGAGGACGACCTCCAGGCGCTCGGGACGCGCGCCAAGTGCGCGCCGCCGCTGCGCCCGCGCGCCGAGGTCGAGGCCCTCTGGCGCGAGGTGGAGGCCGGCCGCGTGGACCTCGTGGCCTCCGACCACTCGCCGTGCCCGCCGGAGATGAAGGCCGGCGACTTCATCGCCGCCTGGGGCGGCATCGCCGGGGCGCAGGCGACGCTCGGGATCCTGCTCGAGCGCCTCGCCCCGGAACGGGTCGCCGCGCTCACGTCGGCCCGGCCGGCCGAGCGCTTCAGGCTGCCCAAGGGCGGGCTCGAGCCGGGCGCCGACGCCGACCTCGTCCTCGTCGACCTGCGCGACCGCCGCGCCCCCGAGCTGCAGGACCGCCACAAGCTGAGCCCGTTCGCCGGCCGCCCGCTGCCGCGCATCGTCCGCACCTGGGTCCGCGGCGGCGCGAACCGGGGCCGGCTGATCACCCCACGAAAGGACACCGCATGAGCGACCTGCGCATCACCGCCGGCCCGCTGGAGTTCGGCGCCGACTGGGTGGAGGCGGCGCCGAAGACGTGCGCCGCGTTCGGAGCCATGCTGCCGTTCGTCAACAAGATCATCCACGTCCGCTGGAGCGGCGAGTCGGCCTGGATCCCGCTCGGAGACCTCACGACGAACCTCGAGTTCGAGAACCACACGAGCCACCCCGCGCCGGGCGAGATCCTGCTCTATCCCGGCGGCTACAGCGAGACCGAGATCCTGTTCCCGTACGGCGGGACGTGCTTCGCCAGCATCGTCGGCCAGCTCGCCGGCAACCATTTCCTGACCGTCACCGAGGGCCGCGAGCAGCTCCGCGAGCTGGGACGCATGGTGCTGTGGGAGGGCGCGCAGGACGTGCGGTTCGAGCGCGCCGGATGACACCCGCGCGTTACCTCCCTACCGGTGGGTGCGCATAGCGGTCGCACGGTGCGCGAAGCGGCACTACTCTCCCGCCCAACTCGAAGGGGAGGAAAGTTGATGAGACGTGCTGTCCCGGCCATCGCGGCCGTGCTTGCGCTCGCGCTCGTCGTCGGCTGCGGCGGCGACGACGACTCCGAGGAGCCCGCGGAGCAGGGGAGTCAGCCCCAGCAGGAGGCCAAGCAGGGCGGCGACCTGACCGTCATGTACGCCGCCGACGTCGACAAGATCGACCCGGGGCAGACGTACTACCAGTACGGCATGAACGTCGCCTACGCGACCCAGCGCCCGCTGTACTCGTACAAGCCCGACGACGCGAAGAACCTCGAGCCCGACCTCGCCGAGGGTCCGCCGGAGATCGCCGCGGACGGCACGAGCGTCACGGTGAAGATCCGCACCGGCGTGAAGTTCAGCCCGCCGG
>CAWDKH010000006.1:0-3536 GCA_963802905.1 uncultured Solirubrobacteraceae bacterium
TCGTAGGTCCCGTCGCGGCCGATCGCGTGGTCGGCGATGATCTCGCCGCTGTCCCAGCGCCGGATGACGAGCGCCGACGGCACGACGGAGACGGCCTCGACCTGCTCGCCGAGCCCGAGCCGGCGCAGTTCGCGCGTGCCGTTGGCCGACAGCGCGACCGCGGCGCCGATCTCGCGCAGCTCGTCCGCCTGCTCGTGGACCTCGGCGCCGATCCCACGCTCGCGCAGGGCGAGCGCGAGGACCAGCCCGCCGATCCCGCCGCCTACGATCGCGACCTTTGGCCCGGCCATGGCCTAGGCCATCGCCGCCTGGCGCGCGGGCGCGAGCGCGAAGTCGTATGTGAACGCCAGCTCGCCGTCGCCGGTCGCCTCGGGGTGGACGATCAGCTCGGGCTTGACCGCGCTGGCGACGTCGTTGTCCAGGTGGTCGCTGGTGTCGATGAACAGCTGGGTGACGAGCGGCTCGTGGCCTTCTGCGCTGACGATCAGGTGGACGTGCGCCGGGCGCCACGGGCTCCAGCCGGCGGCGGCGGTCATCTTGCCGGTCGGCCCGTCGAGCGGGATCGTGTACGGCCCCGGGATCACCGTGATGAACTCGTAGCGACCGTCGGCGTCGGTGCGGACCTGGCCGCGCAGGTTGCCCGCCGGCGGGCCGGGCATGAACCCGGAGTACCGGCCCTCGGCGTCCGCCTGCCAGACATCGAGGTTGGCGTCGGCCAGCGGCCTGCCCTCGGGATCGGTGACGCGGCCCGAGACACGCGTCCGGTCGCCCGGCTCGTCGTCGCGGTGGGGCAGCTCGAAGGGCGCGTCGAGCAGCGGGGCGTCGGGGACGTGGAACGGCCCGAGGATGGTGCCCTGGGAGCCGGTGCGGTTGCTGAACGCCTGCTCCTCGACGACGTGCTCGATGTAGACGTCGCCGAACAGCGGCCACTCGCCCGCCTCGCCGACGTCGATGAACCACTGCTTGGCGGCCCGGTACTCCTCGTAGCTGATGTCGTGCTCCACGATCGCTTCGTGGACACGGCGCAGGATGTCGCTGATCAGCAGGTTGGCGCGGTCAGACATCGTCTCCTCCTCGATCGATGGCGTTGGGATGGCGCGCCAGCGGCGTGACGCGAATGTCCAGATAGGGAAAGAGCGGGAGGCCGGACAGCAGCTCGTGGAGCTCGTCGACCGAGCCGACGTCGAGCACGCTGACGTTCGCGTAGCGGCCGGCCACCCGCCACAGGTGCAGCCAGCGGCCGTCGCGCTGGAGGGCCTGCGAGTACTCGCGCTCCCGAGCCTTGAGCTCGTCTGCGCGCTCCGCCGGCAAATCCGGCGGCAGGCGCACTTCCATCTCGGCCATGAAGAGCATCAGCGATCCACCCGGCGGCGCTCGAGGCGCTCCTCGTCGACGACAAGGCCCAGGCCAGGGGCCGCAGGGACGATCGCGCGGCCGGCGCGGATGTCCGGCGCGGCGACGACGAGATCGTCGGCGAGGTCGAGGAAGTTCGTGATCTCGGCCGGCTGGCCGGCGGTGGCGGCGAAGGCGGCCGCGAAGGCGACCGTCGCGGTGGCCCCGATCGCTCCCTCGTACTGGCTTCCCATGATCACCGGCACGTTGCGTGCGAGGCAGAGATCGAGGATGCGGCGCGACTCCGTGAACCCGGTCCGCGCCGTCTTGACGCTCACGACCCGGACCGCGCCCTCCTCGAGTGCGCGGTCGACGTGCGCGAGGCTGATGCAGCTCTCGTCACCCCCGAGCGGGACCACCCAGCGCTGAGCGAGCCGCAGCCGCCCGGCGCGATCCTCGATGGAGATCGGTTCCTCGATCGCCCGCACCCCGAGCTCGGCGAGCGCGTCGCCCGCGCGTACAGCGTCGTCGTAGCTCCAGCCGCGATTCGCGTCGACGTACAGGTCGGCATCGGGTAGCGCCTCGCGGATCGCGCGCACCGCCGCGACGTCCACGTCCGGGCTGCGCCCGACCTTGACCTTGAAGGTCTCGACCCCGAGCTGCGCGTTGACCTCCACCGCCTCCGCGGCCATGGCGGCCGGCTCACCGAACGAGACCATGTGTGCGGCCGCGACGTCGTCCGCGAACCCGCCGAGCAGCCGGTGGCACGGGCAGCCGAGGACCTGGCCCACGACGTCCCAGACGGCGAGATCGACAGCGCCGCGCGCGACATAGTTGCCCGCAACGGCCGCGCAGCGCTCGGCCACCAGCTCCAGGCGCAAAGGGTCGACGCCCGCCAGCGCCTCGCCGAGTGGACCCCCGACCGCCTCGACGATCGAGGCCTGCGTCTCGCCGTACGTGTACGGCCGCGGCTGTGCCTCGGCCTGGCCGATCAAGCCGGCGTCGGTGTGCACGCGCACGAGCACGTTGTCGGCGCTGCTCACCGTCCCCGACGCGAACGCCGGCCGGCGGCGATACGGAAGCGCGAAGGGGATCCCCTCGACCGCGGTGATCCGCACCGTGCCTGCGAGCGCCTGAAGGGCTGCAGGGCCCGCCGGATCAGTGCTGACCTGCATGGTCCCAAGCTAGGCAGCGACCATGCGCCGAGCAAGACTAATCGCGCGTTGATTTATTACCTTATGCATATGAATTGGGAGCGGTGAACGGTGGAGCTCCGACATCTGCGCTACTTCGTCGCCGTGGCCGAAGAGCGACACTTCGGCCGCGCCGCCGAGCGTCTGCACATCGCGCAGCCGCCGCTCTCGCAGCAGATCCGGCGCCTCGAGACCGAGCTCGGCGAGCCGCTCCTCTACCGGACCACGCGCAGGGTCGAGCTGTCCCCGGCCGGGGAAGTGCTCCTCGAGCGCGCGCGAGCGATCCTCGCGGCGGTCGACTCGGCGGTCGACGACGCGCGGCGCGCGGCACGGGGCGAGTACGGGCGCCTCGCCATCGGGTTCACGGGATCCTCGACCTACGCGATGCTCCCCTCGCTCGCCGCAGCGATGCGCGAGGAGCTCCCGGGCGTCGTGCTCGACCTCCACGGCGAGCTGCTCACGCCTGCGCAGGTCGCGCGCCTGATCGCCGGGACGCTCGACCTCGGGCTGCTGAGGCCGCCGGTCCGCGAGCGCGGCCTCAGCACCGAGGTGCTCCACTCGGAGCCGCTGCTCGCCGTCCTACCGGAGACCCATCCGCTCGCGAACGCCGAAGCCGTGCCCCTGGAGCAGCTCAAGGACGACCGGTTCGTGACCTATCCGTCGCACTTCCGATCCGTCGTGCATGACGCCGTCGAGGACGCGTGCGCCGCCCACGGATTCGTCCCCGTCGCCGCTCACGAGGTGGGGGAGACCGCGACGCTCGTGAGCTTCGTTGCCGCCGGGCTCGGAGTGTCCCTCGTTCCGGCCTCCGTGAGCAAGATGACCGTGGAGGGCGCCGTCTACCGGCCGCTCGTCCACGACGCCACCCGGGTCGAGCTCGCCGTCGCCTGGCGGCGCGACGATCAGCGCCCCGTGCTGGTGCGTGCGCTCGACGTCATCCGCCGCGAGCTCGGTGCGAGCTGACCGACTCCGTCATGGTTGTTGCACGACAACTTCGACTCGAGGAGCCCC
>CAWDKH010000007.1:0-8510 GCA_963802905.1 uncultured Solirubrobacteraceae bacterium
TCCAGCCACTCCGTCGAGATCCGCAGCGCCTCGGCGGCGCGCCGCTGCTCGGTGACGTCGGTGCCGGTGGCCACGAGATGTGTGATCGCGTCCGTGTCGTCCACAAGGCACGTCACGTCCCACGACACCATCCGCCGGCCGCCACCGGCCATGAGCAGGCCGTGCTCGTAGTGACGGGGGAACTCGGCGGCCTCCGCCGCCGCGAGCTCGGCCCGGACCGCCTCGGCCGACTCGGGCGGGATCAGCGTGTCGATCAGCGAACGGCCGAGCATGTCGGCCGCGGCAAAGCCGGAGACCTCCTCGGCGGCGCGGTTGAACCGCTCGATGCGGGCATCGCGGTCCGTCACGATCACGAGGCTTCCGGCGGTGTCGAGGACGGCGTCGGTGAAGTCGCGCTCCTCGACCAGCGCCGCCTGCGCTCGCACCTGCTCGGTCACGTCCGTGGCGACGCCGAGGAAGCCGACGACGCGCCCGCCGGCGTCGCGCTCCACCGTCAGCGTCTGCGAGATCCGCAGGCGCGTCCTGTCCTTGCGCACGTAGGTCAGCTCGCGCGTCGCCGAGCCCGCCGCGGCGGTGTATGCCGTGAAGGCCTCGAACGTCGGCTCGATGCCGAGCGCGGCCGCGTGGAGTGCGAGCTCCTCGGCCGCGAGGAACAGCGCCGGCGTGGCGCGTCCGACGACCTCCTGGGCGCGATAGCCGAGCATGTTCTCCGCGCCGGCGTTGAAGACGGTGATCGTCCCGCTCAGATCGGTCGCGACGATCGCGTTGCCGGTCGCGGCGGACAGGACGCCGGAGAGGCGGTCGCGGTTCGCGCGCACCTGCCCCAGCAGACGCTGGATGCTCAGGCTGGCGATCGCCGCGACCGTGAGGATCAGCAGCGCGCTGCGCGGTGTGCTGGCGGGATACTGGTCGCCCCCGATCAGCGCCCACGGCAGCAGCAGCGTCGCGAGGGTCGCGCCCAGCTCGATCAGGAGTTGGCGCCGGGTGCCGTACAGCGCGAGCCACAGCGCGGGCAGGACGAGGAGCGGGACGAAGCCCGGCACCGGGCCGTCGGTGGCGCCGCGCATCATCGCGACGAGGCCCAGGTATGCGAGTGCGAGCCACAGCTGCGCGGGCTGGCTGGCCCGGACGGAAGGCAGCGACCCGATGACGAGCAGCGCGAGCGTGAGGGCGCACGCGAGCCCGAACAGCACCGGATCGATGTGCGGCCCCGGGAGCAGCGCGGACAGCGGGCCGGCGATGACCGCGAGGCCGAAGGCGGCGCGGGTGCGGTGGCTCGCTTCCTGCTGGCCCACGGATCAGCCCAGCACGATGAGGAGCACGATCAGGGCCGCCACCACTACCACGATGGCCAGCTGGCGCCAGAAGAGGCGGCGCTCGAAGCGCTCGTCGGCGGCCAGCTCGGTGTCGAAGTCGTCGCTCACGCCATGTCTCCCACCGCGCCGGTCTTCTCCGTCTTCTCCCACGCCATGTCCGCGCGCCGCAGCTCGGACACGTACGCCGCGGCGGTGATCGCGCACAGCAGCGGGCCGTACCCGACCACATACAGCAGCAGCGGAGCGAGTCGGCCGGCGACGGGGAGACGCTCGAGCTGCTTGACGAGATACGCGGCGAGCATCGAGGCCGACAGCCACACGTAGGCGAACAGCAGCAGCCAGTCGGGCAGCGCGTCGAGGAAGGGATCGGCGGTCGTCCAGGCGATGATCGTGAGGCTGATCAGGCCTGGGAAGGTGATCGCCTCCAACCAGCTGCGCCGCGCCGCCGGCCCGTCCTGCGCGAAGGCCGAGAGCGTCACGAAGGCGTAGGTCACGAGGTTCAGCGCCCAGAGCGAGCGGAACGCGTCGATCGAGAGCTCGCGATCGAGCACGAAGAGCGTCACCAGCGAGGCGGACGAGAGCACCATCAGCGCGGGCATCAGGAAGACCGAGAACCAGATCAGCGCGAAGCTGACGCCGCCGAGGCGGCCGGCGCTGCGGCGCAACCAGGCGCGCCGGTAGCGCAGCGTGACCTGGACGTTGCCGCGGCCCCAGCGCACCCGCTGCTTCCACAGTCCGGCGATGTCGCGCGGCTCCTCGGCCCACACGATCGCGTGCGGCTCGAACACCACGCGGCGCCCGGAGAGCTGCACGTTGAAGGTCGTGAACGTGTCCTCGGCGAGTGACGAGGTGTCGATCTCGCCGCCGATCGCCTCGAGGCTCTCGCGCCGCAGCAGCTGCGCACCACCCGCGAGGCACGCCTGCGCGCCGAGCACGTTCTGCGCCCGGCGGGCGCCCGCCTGCGCGCTGATGTACTCGAACGAGATGAAGCGGTTCATGAAGTTGGCGGGCCGGCTGCCCTCCTTGATGTAGCCCGTGACCGCGCCGACGCCGGGATCGGCCAGGTGGCGCACCATCCGGCGCAGCGAGCGGAAGGTGAAGATCACGTCGGCGTCGATCACCAGCACCGCGTCGTACCAGCCCTCGGCGCGGATCTGGCGCAGCCCGTGGTTGAGCGTGTGCGCCTTGCCCTCGCCGCCCTTTGCGCGGCGCAGGTGGAACACGCGGCCCGGGTGCTCCGCGGCCTTCGCGAGCACGACGTCGGGCGTCTCGTCCGTGCTGGCGTCGTCGACGACGTAGACGCGCAGTCGGTCCTCCGGGTAGTCGAGCCCCACCAGGGTGTCGATCGTCCGTCCGATCACGAACGCCTCGTTCCACGCCGGGACCAGCACCGCGACGTTCGGCTCGTGCTCGAGCACGCCGTCCGAGCGCCGCCGGAAGCGGTGCAGCCCTGAGAGCGCGAACTGGTAGCAGCCCGCCACCAGCGGCAGGCCCCCGGCGATCACGAACACCGTGAGGATCCATTCGAGGACGCCCATTGCGGCTTCAGCCTGCGGTGAGCTCGCTCCGCACCGCGAGGCAGTGCGTGTAGCGACCGATCGTCTCGCGCTTGTGGCTGTCGGTCGAGAGCGCGATCGAGACGCCATGGCGCACGAACGGACGCAGCGTGGCGGCCGACGGGCAGCGCCAGCGCTCGGAGATCTCGATCTCCTGGCCGGTCCGCGCGGCCTCGGCGGCGAGCCGCTCGAGTCCCTCCGCGGGCAGGTCGGCCTCGGTCAGCCCGATCTTCGGGAGGATGCTGCCGAAGTGCGCGATCACCACGTGCTGCGGGCGATCGAGGGCGCGCGCGGTCGAGGTCAGGATCGCGTCGATCACCGCTTCGGCGCTGAGGTCGCCGGCCGCGATCCGCTCGCGCACCTCGCGTGGATGGGTGGGTCCGTCGGCCAGCGGCACCTGGTGATCGGCGGCGTAGATCGCGTCCACGTCGTCGATCTCCGCCGGCAGGTCGAGCGCGCCGGTGGTGTCGAGCAGCTTGGCCTCGATCCCGCAGCGCAGCTGCACCGCGGTCTCGCCGCGCAGCCGCCGCACCGCCTCGACGTAGTCGGGGACCCAGTCCGTGTCGACCCGCACGTGATCGACGCACCCGAGCGCGGTCAGCCCGAGCGCCTCGCACTCGGCGATGTTGTCCTCGATCCGGTCGCGGCCGTCGGAGAACGTCGAGTGCACGTGCATGTCCGCGCGCTCGTTCACGACGCGATCTCCGCCGCGTGGCGCAGGAGGTCCTCGATGTCGTCGAACGAGAAGAACTCCTCCTGGAAGAAGCGCACCATCGCGATGTCGTCGAACGGCAGCGGTCCGTCGGCGATCGGCGTGCCGAGCGCCTCGCCGATCGCCAGCCGCGGCATGTCGACGCCGGCGCCGATCGTGAGCGGCATCGTGCCGGGGAAGCGAGCGTTGACCTCGAGCAGGGCCGGCTCGCCGGCGACGTCCCCCTTGACCTGCACGTTGGCGACCGTGGTCAGCCCGATCAGCGCCGCGACCTCGCGGGCGAACGTGTCGAGCGCCTCGTCGTGCAGGGTCCGGCCAGTCACGGCGATGCCCGAGTCGACCTTCAGGCGCGCGCGCGGGACGACCGCGGCGACGTGCCCGTCGGCCCGCGCGAGCACGTCGAGCGAGTACTCGGGCCCCGGTAGGTGCTCCTGGACGAGGAGCGTGCCGTCGCGCGGGAGCGCCTCGAGCTCGGCGCGCCGCTCCACGAGCCGGATCCCCCGCGAGCCGCTGCCCGCACGCGGCTTGACGATCACCGGCAGCGACGGCGCGGCGGGATCGAACGCCGTGTCGACGACGACGGTCGTGGGGACTCGCACACGCCCTTGGCAGCGCTCGGCCAGCGCCCACTTGTCCAGGCAGGTCTCGAGCGTCTCCTCGGAGGCGAGCACCAGCGTGGTGCCGGCTTCAGCGAACTCGGCGCGGCGCCGCGCGAGCGGGAGCAGCTCGGTGTCGACCGTCGGGATCACGACGTCGACCGCCTCGCGCCGGCAGCGCTCGAGCAGCTGATCGGCGAAGCGCGGGTCGTCGCCGCGCGGCAGGATCGAGCGGCGCGTGGGATCGACGAGATAGAGGCCGGCGGCGAACGGGTCGATGTCGCCCGCCAGCATCGTCACGGGCTCCCCGACCATGGCGCGCAGGATCGAGATGCCCGAAGGCCCGCCGCAACCGGTCACGAGCACGCGCGGGGAGTCAGGCGACATCAGGCACCTGCATAGCGTCGCGCGTAGTGGCGAACGGCGCCGCGTCGCTGTCGCGCACCACCTCGAGTGGCTCCACGTAGCGCGCCTGGCTCCAGCGCGACCAGTAGCGGGCGGTGGCGCGCAGCAGCTCCTCGTCGAGGTAGTCGCGGACCTTGACCTGCGACGAGAAGGCCTGGATGACCTCGATCTTGCGCTCGAGGAACTCGTCGATCGCGACGAAGCGCGTCGGCTTGAACTCGACGCTGGTGGACGGCGCCTGGTAACAGAACACGCGCGAGATCCCGCGGGCGGCGACGAGCGTCGCGCTGTGCGCGTTGCGGTGGTCCTGGTGGACATCGCGGTTGGTGTGCGTGTAGACCGTCGTCGGCTTGATCTCCTCGATCACCTCGAGGATCGTCCCGATGGTCGAGCCGCCCTCGCTGACGCTGGTGTCCTCGAGCGAGGCGTGGATGAGCCGCGCCGACAAGAGCTCGGCGGCCCGCTGCGATTCAGCCGCGCGGTCGGCCGCCAGCCCTCCCGCCTCGCCACCCGTGAGCGTCAGCAGGGTCACGCGGTGGCCGTCGGCCGCATGGCGGAGCAGGATCCCGCCGATTCCGATCTCGACGTCATCGGGGTGCGCGCCCACCGCCAGCACCACGTCCTGCCCGGCGGCACGCCGTTCGCGCGTCACGGCCACGAGCGCGCGCGCCTTCTCGACCAGCCCGACGGGATCGAACGGCTTGGTCATGTAGTCATCGGCGCCGGCGCGCATGGCCGAGACCGCGTGGTCGAACGAGCTGTGGCTCGACAGGATCAGCGTGGCGAGCTTCGGGCGCTCGCGCTTGACGTGCTGCACGAGCTCGATGCCGTCGATCCCGGGCAGGTCGATGTCGCTGACGATCAGGTCCCAGTCGCGGCCGCTGATGGTCTCGAACGCGTCCTCGGCGCTTGTGCTCCAGCGGACCTCGCCTAGGCTCCCCAGCAGCTCCACGAGCAAGGTTCCAACGACCTCGTCGTCCTCGACGAGGAGGATGCGTGCCCGCCGGACCTCCGTCACGTCGTTCCTTCCTCTCTCAAGGGCTCTTGCGCAATCATGGCACTCGTCGCGTCATATTCGCCGCCGGCCGGTGATCCCATTGGGGATCGGATCCGCGGGCGCGCCTGGACCTACGACTGCGCACTGACCGCAACCGCCCTGGCGGTACGGGGCGACTTCGACGCTGCCGGCGCGATCCTCGACCAGCTGCAGGAGCTCCAGCGCCCGGACGGCGCGCTCGACGGCTCCTTCGATCTCGCGGGCGGCGACCCCGCCGGGCCCTTGCGGTCGGGCAACCAGGCCTGGGTCGGCCTGGCCGCGCTCGAATGGCGCGCGGCGACCCGCTCGGCGCGGCACGAGCAGCTGCTCGCGGGCCTCACCCGCTGGCTGCTCGCCCAGCGCGAAGACCATGGACTGGTGCGCGGCGGGCCCGACGTCTCGTGGGTCTCGACCGAGCACAACCTCGAGGCCCGTGCGCTGTTCGCCGCGCTGGGCGCCGCCGACGTGGTCGCGCGGATGGACCTCGCCATCGACGCCGAGCTCTTCGCCGGCGACCGCTTTCGCCAGGGCCTGGGCGACGACGCCCGGCCCGTCGACGTGCAGGCGTACGGGATCCTGTGGCTGCTCGGACGGGGTCGTACCGCCGATGCAGCGGCGGTCGAGCGCGCGACCGACGCGACCATGCGCGTCGACGGCCGCCGCGTCCTCTGGCCGGGGGCGGCCGGTCAGACCTTCAGCGGCTATCGCCCGTTCGCCGACGCGTGGGGTCCGGACGTCCTGTGGATGGAGGGGACGCTGATGATGCGCCTGGCCAAGGCGCGCCTCGGCTCCGACGTCGGCGAGCTTGACGACAGCGCCGACCGCTGGGCGGCGCTGACGGCGCCCGACCCGCCGCTGCAGGTTGATCGTGCGCGAGGCGGGGACTACCACGTGTGGCCGGCGGCAGCGCCCGCCGCGTGGCGGACGCTCTGCCGGAGCGGGTTCGCGCTGCTCAGCCCGGGCGCAGGACCTGGCTGACGCAGCCGTCGGCGTAGACGGTGCTGCTGACCAGCTCGAACCGCTGCGGCTCGGGCAGGCCGTGCCAGAGCGAGATCCCTGCGCCGAGCGCCACCGGATGCACGGTGAGCCGGAGCTCGTCGGCGAGCCGCTCGCGGATCAGGCTATGGGCGAAGTGGCCTCCGCCGAAGACGACGATGTCCTTGCCGGGCTCCGCCTTGAGCTTCGGGATCTCGTCGGTGATCGCGGCACGGGAGATCCTCGTGTTGCTCCAGTCGACCTCGGACAGCGTCTGCGAGTAGATGACCTTGGGCAGCGCGTTGATCACCTGCGCCATCGGGCCGTCGGAGCTGCTCCAGGCGGGCGCCATCTGCTCGCAGGCGCGGCGGCCCATCATGATCAGCCCGATCTCGCCGAACATCTCGAGGTTGGCGCGGTGGCGGCGATCGCCGTGGTCGACGCCGTCGCGCGGGGTGAGCCAGTCGATCATGCCGTCGCTCCGGGCGACGTAGCCGTCGAGGGAGACCGACATGTGGAGGATGAGCTGCCGCTCGCTCATGCCGCCACCCGGTAGCGCAGGTGGGTGACGCCGGGAGCCTCGACCACGCGCGTGAGCTCGAGCGCGGCGCGCTCACCGTCGAACAGCCGGCGGCCCTCGCCGAGGAGGAGCGGCATCAGGTGGATCTCGATCTCGTCGAGCACGCCTTCCCGCAGGAGCGACTGCGCCAGCGCTGCCCCATGCACGAGGACGTTCGCGTCGCCCGCCGCCGCCTTCGCCTGGGCCATCGCGCTCTCGACGCCGTCGGTGACGTAATGGACCCGGTCCGCGATCGGCTCCGGCGGCTCGCCCCGGGTCGGGACGAAGATCGGGACGCCGTCGTGGTGATCGCCGTTCCAGCGGCCGGCGATGTCGAACGTGCGCCGCCCGACGAGCACGGCTCCGGTCTCCATGAACTCGTCGAAGATCGCCGCGCTCGGACCCGACGGGCGATAGGCCGCGGGGTCGTCCCCGCCGTCGCCGAGCCAGCCGTGCAGGACCTCGCCGCCGGCGCCGAGGCCCTGGCCGGGGCCGTCGTCGGGTCCGGCGATGAACCCGTCCAGGGACATCGACATGTACAGGACGGACTTGGACATGGGTCTCCTCTCATCGAGCATGCGCTCGAGGCGGTCGAAAGCGTTCGGGAGGCCGCGGGTGTGCTCGTCGCGCAGCTCCTCGGTCGGGAAGCCGCCGTGGAGCATCGTCATCAGCGTGCCGCCGTCGCGTGGCTCGAACGTGAACTCGATGGAGGTCTCGAAGGTCGAGCCGTCGAGCCGGGTCTCGGTCGAGGCGATCAGGATCCGGTGCGGCCGCTCGATCGCCTCGAACACGTGGCGGTGGTGGTAGAGCTGGTCGGGCGCCGGGCCGAACGAGATCGACCAGACGCCGCCGACGCGCAGGTCGCAGCGCGAGTCGACGACCCAGCCGGGAGCGTCCGTGCCGTAGAACTCGCGCTGGCCGTCCGGGTCGGTGAAGGCGTCGAAGACCCGGTCGGGCGGGGCCGCGAGCAGCCGCTCGAAGCGCAGGTCGAGGCTCATGCGCCTTCCCTCCGCTCGACGAACCGCTCGAAGCGATCGAGCCGGCCCTCCCACGCGCGGCGGTAGCCCTCGATCCACTCGGTCGCGTCGCCCAGGCTCGCCGATCCGAGCCGGCACTCGCGCGCACGCCCGACCTTCTCGGTCACGACGAGGTCGGCGCGCTCGAGGATGCCGACGTGCTTCTTGATCCCGTTGAGCGTCAGCCCGTACGGCTGCGCGAGCTCGCTGATCGTGGCGGGGCCGCCGCCGAGGCGCTCGAGGATCCCGCGCCGGGTCGGATCCGAGAGGGCGAAGAAAGTCCCGTCGAGCGTTGGAGATAGTGCACCGATCGGTGCACTTTAGCGGAGAGGGAGGGAT